>CBFGLW010000016.1:0-60290 GCA_965649745.1 uncultured Mesorhizobium sp.
GCAGGTGTTGCGCGCCGCGCTGCTTTGCAGTATAGGGCCGCGTCCAAGAAAAACCGCCCGGCAGGGCATGCCGTGGCGGTTTCATTTGCTTTTCGGGCTTTGGTCGGCCTGAAAACAACAAACAGAGGCGTCAAAGCCTCGATAGGAGTAGCAAAATGCCCAAGATGAAGACCAAATCCGCTGCCAAGAAGCGGTTCAAGATCACTGCGACCGGCAAGGTCAAGTCGGCCGCTGCCGGCAAGCGCCACGGCATGATCAAGCGCACGAACAAGTTCATCCGCGATGCACGCGGCACGATGGTTCTGGCCGAACCGGATGGCAAGAAGATCATCAAGAACTTCCTGCCGAACGGCCTGTAAGCGCGATTTAAGGAGATCATGACATGGCACGCGTAAAGAGAGGCGTTACCGCCCACGCCAAGCACAAGAAGGTCCTGAAAGCCGCCAAGGGTTTCTACGGCCGCCGCAAGAACACCATCCGCATCGCCAAGCAGGCGGTGGAAAAGTCGCTGCAATACGCCTATCGCGATCGCAAGATCCGCAAGCGCAATTTCCGCGCCCTCTGGGTCCAGCGCATCAACGCCGCCGCTCGCGAGCACGGCCTGACCTATGCCCGTCTCATCGACGGCCTCAACAAGGCCGGCATCGAGATCGACCGCAAGGTGCTGTCCGACATGGCTATCCATGAGCCGCAGGCTTTCGCGGCGCTGGTCGGTCAGGCCAAGAAGGCGCTCGAATATCTGAAGAACACGACGCCGAACGCTTTTGAAAGCGCTGTCGCCTAACCAGCGCCTTCCCAAGCTTTCATACTTGATTTGGGAAACCCGCGCTGGCAGGGCTGGCGTGGGTTTTTCTTTGTAATGCGGCCTTTGAAGCCAACCTGAAGCAGGTGCGAGTCGATGGATCAGAACAGCGAGATGACTGACCTTGGTAGGTTGGAGACGATACTGCTGGCCGACATCGCCGCAGCCGCCGACGAAGCTGCCATCGAAAACGTACGGGTTGCGGCCCTGGGTAAAAAGGGCGCCGTCACCGAACTCCTGAAGACGCTTGGCGCCATGACGGCAGAGGAACGCCAGACCAAGGGGCCGGCGATCAACGGTCTGAAAGTCCGAGTCACCGATGCGCTTGCCGCCCGCAAGTCCGCGCTGCGCGATGCCGCGATCGATGTTCGCCTCGCGGCGGAAAAGGTCGACGTCACCTTGCCGGTGCGTCAGTCGCCGGCGGAGCGCGGCCGCATTCACCCGATCAGCCAGGTCATCGACGAGATCACCGCCATATTCGGCGACATGGGCTTCGCCATCGCCGAGGGGCCGGACATCGAAACCGACCACTATAATTTCACCGCGCTCAATTTCCCTGAAGGGCACCCGGCGCGCGAGATGCACGATACGTTCTTCTTCAATCCAGATGAGAAGGGCGAGCGCAAGCTTCTGCGCACCCACACATCGCCTGTCCAGATACGGACCATGGAAGCGCAGAAGCCGCCGATCCGCATCGTCATCCCCGGCAAGACCTACCGGCAGGATAGCGACGCCACCCATTCGCCGATGTTCCATCAGGTCGAGGGCCTGGTCATCGACAGGACTGCCAACGTCGCCAACATGAAGTGGGTGCTGGAGGAATTCTGCAAGGCGTTCTTCGAAGTGCCTTCGGTGAAGATGCGGTTCCGCCCGTCCTTCTTCCCCTTCACCGAGCCGAGCCTTGAGGTCGATATCCAGTGCGACCGCTCGCGTCCTGGCGAGGTCCGCTTCGGCGAGGGCAGCGACTGGATGGAGATCCTCGGCTGCGGCATGGTGCATCCCAACGTCATCCGCCATGGCGGTCTCGATCCGGACGAGTATCAGGGCTTTGCCTGGGGCATGGGCATCGACCGCATCGCCATGCTCAAATACGGCATGCCCGATCTGCGCGCCTTCTTCGATGCCGATGTGCGCTGGCTGCAACATTACGGCTTCCGCCCGCTCGACATGCCGACCCTGTTCGGAGGCTTGAGTTCGTGACCGCTCTCCACACCGGCGGCTGCCGCTGCGGTGCGGTCCGGTTCGAGGCATCGGCCGAGCCGCACCACGTCAGCTATTGCCATTGTGCCGACTGCCGCCGCGCTTCCGGCGCGCCGGTCTCGGCGTTTGTAGGCTTCATGGCCGATGAGGTGGCAATCGAGGGCAGGACGTTGAAGACTTTCGAAAACGGGCCGGTGGAGCGCTCTTTCTGCGGCAATTGCGGCTCGCCCATTGCCTATATCGACGAGCGGCTGGAGAACCGGGTCTATCTGACGCTCGGCATTTTCGACATGCCGGCCTATTTCAAGCCGACGCACCATTCCCATGTGCGCGAGCAGCTTCCTTTCCTTCATATGCCGGACAACCTGCCCAGGCACCTCAAGAGCAGCGTCCAACGACCCGATGGGGCACACTGATGAAATTCACGCTTTCCTGGCTGAAGGATCACCTGGACACAGAGGCTGCGCTCGATGAGATCGTCGAGCGGCTGACCTCCATCGGCCTCGAGGTCGAGCATGTCGACGACAAGGCGTCACTGAAGCCGTTCGTCATCGCCAGGGTGCTGACGGCGACCCAGCATCCCGATGCCGACCGTCTGCGCGTACTGAGCGTCGATACCGGCTCCGGCAATCCGATCCAGGTTGTATGCGGCGCGCCCAATGCAAGGGCGGGAATGATCGGCGCCTTCGCTGCGCCCGGCACCTATGTTCCGGGTATCGATGTCACGCTCGCCGTCGGCAAGATCCGCGGCGTCGAGAGCCATGGCATGATGTGCTCCGAGCGCGAGCTGGAACTCTCCGACGACCACAACGGCATCATCGACCTGCCGGACGACGCGCCGGTGGGTACAAGCTTCGCCACCTACGCCAACCTTGACGATCCGGTCATCGAGATCAATCTGACGCCGAACCGCCCCGACGCCACCGGCGTCTATGGCATCGCCCGCGATCTAGCCGCCAGCGGCCTCGGCACGCTGAAGACGCCTCCGGTCGAAGCAATGCCTGGAAACGGCGCATGTCCGGTCAAGGTGGAGATCGCCGCGCCCGAACTTTGTCCCGGCTTTGCATTGAGGCTGGTGAGGGGCGTGAAGAACGGCCCGTCGCCGAAATGGCTGCAGCAGCGCCTCATCGCCATCGGCCTGCGTCCCATCAATGCGTTGGTCGACATCACCAACTACATCACCTTCGACCGTGGCCGGCCGCTGCATGTCTTCGATGCCGCCAAGGTTGCTGGCAACCTTGTCGTGCGCCGCGCGAAGGATGGCGAGAAGGTGCTGGCGCTGGACGGCCGCGAATACACGCTGACCGCCGACATCTGTGTCATCGCCGACGACAACGGCGTGGAATCCATTGCCGGCGTCATGGGCGGCGAGCATTCGGGCTGCGACGAGAACACCACCGACGTGCTGATCGAATCGGCGCTTTGGGAACCGCTCAACATCGCCCGCACCGGCCGCACGCTCGGCATCATCACCGACGCGCGCTATCGGTTCGAACGCGGCGTCGATCCCGAATTCATGGTGCCCGGTCTGGAACTCGCGACCCGTCTCGTGCTCGATCTCTGCGGCGGCGAGGCGAGCGAGGCCGAAGTGGTCGGCTACGCCGGACATACGATGAAATCGGTGGCCTTCCCGCCGTCCGAAGTGAAGCGCCTCACCGGCATCGACGTGCCGAAGGCGGAAAGCGTCGATATCCTTGAACGCCTCGGATTTGTCGTGAAAGGCGATGGCGATCCGCTCGATGTGCGCGTGCCTTCCTGGCGCCCGGATGTCGACGGCAAGGCCGATCTGGTCGAAGAGGTCATGCGCATCCATGGCGTCGACGAGATCGCGCCGCAGCCGCTCGCCAGCCACGACGCGGTGAACGCAAAAATCCTGACCGTGCTACAGATACGCACCCGCGCCGCCAAGCGGGCGCTGGCCGTGCGGGGCATGATGGAAGCCGTCACCTGGTCCTTCATTCCGGCGAAGCACGCGGAGCTTTTCGGCGGCGGCCAGCCTGCATTGAAGCTTGCCAATCCCATCGCCACCGACATGTCGGACATGCGGCCTTCGCTGCTGCCGGGCCTGATTTCCGCCGCGCAGCGCAACGCCGACCGCGGCTTTGGCGATGTGGCGCTGTTCGAGGTTTCCGGGACCTATGAAGGCGATACGCCTCAAACGCAGCGCCGCGTGGCCGCAGGCGTGCGGCG
Organism: uncultured Mesorhizobium sp.; assembly: GCA_965649745.1. GTDB lineage: Bacteria > Pseudomonadota > Alphaproteobacteria > Rhizobiales > Rhizobiaceae > Mesorhizobium. Next base: position 4,193 of record CBFGLW010000016.1, read on the forward strand.
CGGCACCGCCGGCCTCGTCGGCTCGGGTCGGGACTGGGCCGGCAATGCCCCGCCGGTCGGCGTGTTCGACGCCAAGGCCGATGCGCTGGCCGTTCTCGAAGCCTGCGGCGCCCCGGTCGACCGGCTGCAGATCGAGGCCGGCGGCCCGGCCTGGTACCATCCCGGCCGGTCGGGCACGATCAAGCTCGGCCCCAAGGTTGTACTCGGCACGTTTGGCGAACTTCACCCGAAAGCGCTGGAGACGCTTGACGTGTCGGGTCCGCTCTGTGGCTTCGAAGTGTTCGTCGACGCCATTCCGGAGCCGAAGGTGAAGGCAACACGCACCAAGCCGAAACTGGAGCTGTCGGCTTTCCAGGCGGTGAAGCGCGACTTCGCCTTCATCGTCGATCGGAAAGTGGAAGCAGGCACGCTCACGCGCGCCGCGCTCGCGGCCGACAGGAAGCTGATCGCCGGCGTCTCGGTCTTCGATATTTTCGAGGGCGCATCGCTTGGCGAAGGCAAGAAGTCCATCGCCATCGAAGTCTCGATCCAGCCGGCCGAAAAGACTTTGACCGACGAGGATTTCGACGCCCTGGCCAAACGGATCGTCGACAGCGTCGGCAAGCAGACCGGCGGCGTGCTGAGGAGCTGAGTATATTAGCTGTATGTTGTCGTCACTGAAAAAGACGTGGAAAGCGCAGGAGATATCTTGCACGAATCACGATTCAATGCGGGATTCAGACCATTGATTTGATTCGAATAAGCCGGTCGCAGTTGGCGCTGCGACCGGCTCGTATCAAACCCAGTTGTAACCCGGTCGGGGCACTGGGCAGGTCTGATGTAGACGCCGTCGATTAGAATCGCCGGAGAATCAGCAGTCAAGCCCTGGCCAGTTCAATTTGTTGGAGTTTTCCAATGAATTATTTTGCCAGTGGAAAAGTGCCTTTGGGCACAAAAAAGCGTACCGGTGAAACTTGCCCTGAGAGTGGGGTGTGGAAAGTGGATGACCTTTATGATTCCACCACTGCTCCTATCGCTAAGGGCAACACCTTTCCGCCTTATAAACACAAGGCGGTTATTTGGGTGCTGATCCAGTACGCCTAGCTCGTTGAGCGAGATGGAAGCCGGACCATCCAGTCCGGCTTCTTCATCTGACCAGCTACCGGTTGGTCATGGCCATCGCAGCGTCGCTGTAACGACTCCCCGCGGTTTCGTCGGGCGTTATGGCTTCCCCGATCGCGGCGACCTCTTCCGGGCTGAGCGTCAGGCTGGCCGCGGCCACATTGGCCTCGAGATTGGCGATCTTCCGCGAGCCCGGAATGGGTACGATGAAGTCGCCCTGATGCAGCACCCAGGCGAGCGCCAGATTGGCGGCGGTCACGCCTTTGCCAGCGGCAAGTTCCTTCAATCGTTCGACGGCGACGAGGTTCCTGGCGATATTGTCCTGCTCGAAGCGTGGCAGGCCACGGCGGAAATCCTTCTCGCCGAGCTGGTCGGCCGAGGTGATCGCGCCGGTCAGGAAGCCGCGCCCGAGCGGGCTGAAGGGCACGAATCCGATGTTAAGCTCGCGGCAGACATCGAGCACGTCTTCCTCCGGTTCGCGTGTCCACAGCGAGTACTCGCTCTGCACCGCCGCGATCGGATGGACCGCATGCGCCCTGCGGATGGTCGCCGCGCCGGCTTCCGACAGGCCGAGATTGAGGACCTTGCCTTCGCGAATCAGATCGGCCATGGCGCCGACCGTCTCCTCGATTGGCACGTTCGGATCGACCCGGTGCTGATAATAGAGGTCGATGACGTCGGTGCCCAACCGCCTCAACGAGGCTTCCGCCACGGCGCGGATATGGTCCGGCCGGCTGTTGAGCCCTTCGACCTGTTTGGGACCTTCCGGCGTTTCGACGATGTTGAAGCCGAATTTGGTGGCGATCTTCACCTTGTCGCGAACCGGCGACAGCCCCTTGCCGACAAGGATCTCGTTGGCGAAAGGCCCGTAAACCTCGGCCGTATCGAACAAGGTGACGCCAAGCTCGACGGCCCGGTGCAGGGTCCGTATCGCGTCCGCCTCGTCTTGGCCGCCATAGGCGTGGCTCATGCCCATGCAGCCGAGCCCAATGGTGCCTACCGTAAGCTGCGATCCGAGTTTGCGAGTTTTCATGCTGCTCTCCTTTTGCGCTGCCGGTGAGATAGGCTCTGGAAGATCGTTCGATAATACATTCTTTTCTGAACTGGTTGTTCTATAAAATAGACCAATGGACCGGAGCCAGCTTTCGCACCTCGTCATACTGTCCGCCGTCGCCCGCAATGGCGGCTTTCGTGGCGCGGCGAAGGAGCTGGGCATTGCGCCGTCGGCGATCAGCCATGCCGTGTCCAGCCTTGAGGCGCAACTCGGCGTGCGGTTGCTGGCGCGTACCACGCGCAGCGTCGCACCGACCGAGGAAGGAGCGGCGCTGCTCGAACGCCTGAGACCCGCGCTGGCCGAGATCGACCTTGCGCTGGAGCAGGTCGTCGAGGCGCGTGACAGGCCTGCGGGCAATCTCAGGCTGACTGTTCCGCGAACCGCGGCCTATCTGGCGCTGACTCCCCGGCTCGGCGCCTTTGCCGCGGCCTACCCCGACATCACGCTGGAAATTGTCATCGACGATCGGTTCGTTGACGTCGTGGAGGGCGGCTTCGATGCGGGCGTCAGGCTCGGCGAAAGCCTGCAAGGCGACATGATCGCGGTACGCATAGGGCCGAGGCTCCGCGCCGCCGTGGTGGCGGCCCCGTCCTATCTGGAAACGAGGCGAAAGCCGTCGCATCCGCGCGACCTCGCCGCTCACAATTGCATCCGCTTCCGTTTTTCCAGCGGTGTCCTCTATCGCTGGGAATTCGAGAAAAACGGCGAGGAGATCGAACTGGCGGTCCAGGGTTCGTTGATCCTTGCAGAGGATACGCTGATAAGCCGGGCCGTGCTCGATGGCGCCGGCATAGGCTTTGTCTTCGAGGACTATGTGCGCGAGCCAATAGCCGACGGCCGGCTGGTCCGCCTGCTGGAGGACTGGTGCCCCTGGTTCGACGGCTTCTTCGTCTACTATCCGAGCCGCCGGCAGATGCGTCCGGCGCTTCGGGCATTTGTGGATTTCTTCCGCTGGCATGGATGAGGTCCTGTCCGTCTTCCCTTCCGCCGGAAGCGCAGCTAGGGTCACCGTATCATGGAGGAGTAAAGCATGTTTCGTTGGGGTGTCCTTTCGACGGCCAGGATCGGTCGCGAACAGCTTCTGCCGGCTATTGCCAGCGCGGAAAACGGCGTCCTTTCGGGCATCGCCAGCCGCGACAAGGCGAGGGCGCGCGCCCTGGCGGACCGTTTCGGCGCACCGCATGCATTCGGTTCCTATGAGGAGTTGCTGGCCTCGAAGGACATCGACGGCGTCTATATTCCACTGCCGACATCTCAGCATGTCGAATGGACGGCCAAGGCCATCGAAGCCGGCAAGCATGTGCTGGTCGAAAAGCCGCTGGCGCTGAAAGCGGAAGACATCGCACCGCTGATCGAATTGCGCGACAGGCAGGCGGCATCTGGCCGCAGGGTGCAGGTCTGCGAAGCCTTCATGGTCATCTACCATCCGCAATGGATCAAGGTGCGCGAACTGGTGGCAGCGGGCGCGATCGGGCGCCTGCGCCACGTGCAGGGCGCCTTCACGTACTACAATGTCGATCCGCAGAACATGCGCAACAAGCCGGAGCTCGGCGGCGGTGCGCTGCCCGACATCGGCGTCTATCCGACGGTCTCGACCCGCTTCGTCACCGGCAAGGAGCCGCGCCGCGTGCAGGCGACCGTTGAACGCGGCGCCTTCGGCACGGATTCCTATTCCTCCATCCGCGCCGACTTCGGCGATTTCGAACTGTCATTCTACCTGTCGACCGAAATGGCGGCGCGCCAGACCATGGTCTTCCATGGCGACAAGGGTTTCATCGAGGTCGCGTCGCCCTTCAACGCCGGGCTCTACGATCACCATCGCATCGAACTGCACAGCCAGAACCACGCCGAGACGCAGGTCTTCCGTTTTCCAGGCACTGAACAGTACAGGCTCGAGGTCGAAACCTTCGTGCGCGCGGCGCAAGGCGGCGGCGACCGGGTGTTCACGCTGGAGGAGTCGGTGCTGAACCAGAAGGTCATCGACGCCATTTTCCGCGCCGGCGGCAAAGAAGGTTGGGAGAAGGTCTGACATCCATGACCTTTGTCGTGACAAAATTACCCCCACCCCTAACCCCTCCCCGCAAGGGGGAGGGGGACTCGGCACGCGGCAGCTCCCCTTCCCCCTTGCGGGGAGGGGTTAGGGGTGGGGGTAAAGACCTTCCACATGCTTCGCCATGAGCCTGGATGCCGACGTCATCATAGTCGGAGCTGGCCTCGCCGGTCTGGTTGCGGCGGCGGAGCTTGCCGAGGCGGGCCGCAAGGTCGTCATCGTCGACCAGGAGCCTGAACAATCCCTCGGCGGCCAGGCGTTCTGGTCGCTCGGCGGCCTGTTTCTGGTGGATTCGCCTGAACAACGCCGCATGCGCATCCGCGATTCGCATGAGCTGGCGCTGTCGGACTGGATGGGCACCGCGGCCTTCGACCGTGAGGAGGATCATTGGCCGCGCAAATGGGCGGAGGCCTATGTCGCCTTCGCGGCGGGCGAGAAACGCTCATGGCTGATGCAGCGCGGCATGAAATTCTTCCCTGTCGTCGGCTGGGCCGAGCGGGGCGGCGGCAATGCGACAGGGCATGGCAATTCGGTGCCGCGCTTCCATATCGCCTGGGGCACCGGACCGGGCGTGCTTGAACCCTTCGTGCTGCGGGTGCGCGAGGCGGTGAAACGGGGGCTTGTCAGCTTTCGCTTCCGGCATCGCGTCGACGATCTGATCCGCACCGGATCGACGGTCGAAGGCGTCAGGGGAAAGGTGCTCGAACCGAGCAGCGTGGGCCGTGGCGAAAAAAGCTCCCGCATCCCCGTCGGCGACTTCGAGCTGAAGGCGCAGGCTATCATCGTCACGTCGGGCGGCATCGGCGCCAATCACGAGCTGGTGCGGAAGAACTGGCCTCCGCGCCTCGGCCAGCCGCCGAAGCGGATGATCACCGGAGTGCCGGATCATGTCGACGGGCGCATGCTCGCGATCGCCGAGACTGCGGGCGGCCGGCTCATCAACCGCGACCGCATGTGGCACTACGTCGAGGGCATCAGGAACTGGTCTCCTGTCTGGACGGACCACGCCATCCGCATTCTGCCGGGACCTTCGTCGATCTGGCTCGATGCGCGCGGCCGGCGCCTGCCTGTGCCGCTCTATCCAGGCTTCGACACGCTGGCGACGCTGGCTCATATTAGCAAAACCGGGTTCGACTATTCCTGGTTCGTCCTGACGGAAAAGATCATCCGCAAGGAATTCGCCTTGTCGGGGTCGGAACAGAACCCGGACCTGACCGGCAAAAGCTGGCGTCAGGTGTTGAAGCGCGCCACGTCTGGCATCCCGGGGCCGGTGCGCGCCTTCATGGACAAGGGCGAGGATTTCATCGTCGAAGGGGATTTGTCTGCGCTGGTTGCACGGATGAACGGCCTGGCCGGCGGCGAGCCTCTCCTTTCCGTCGAGGGGATCGAAAGGGAAATCCGCGCCCGCGACATGCAGCTCGACAATCCGTTCTCGAAGGACATGCAGGTGACGGCGCTGCGCGGCGCCCGCGCCTATCTCGGCGATAGGCTGATCCGTACCGCCAGGCCCCACAGGATGCTCGACCCGGCCAACGGCCCGTTGATCGCAGTCAGGTTGAACATCCTCACCCGCAAGACACTGGGCGGGCTTGAAACCGATCTCGACAGCCGGGTTCTCGGCAACGACGGAAAGCCGGTCCCCGGCCTCTATGCGGCTGGAGAGGTTGCCGGCTTCGGCGGCGGCGGCGTTCACGGTCACGCCGCGCTCGAAGGCACTTTCCTCGGCGGCTGCATCTTTTCGGGCAGAAGCGCGGGCCGGGCGGCTGCGTCAGCAACGGGCTAAAGCACGCCGCCGTCGACGATCAGCGTCTGCGCCGTCAACATCAGCGATGCGTCCGATGCGAGGAACAGGCAGGGGCCGACCATATCGTCTGCCACCATCTCGCGCGGAATGGCCTGCCAATCGATATGTCTCTTCAGGCTTTCCTCGGTCACCCAGAGTTCGCGCTGCCGTTCGGTGATGACCCAGCCTGGCGCGATCGCGTTGACGCGGATGCCATATTTTCCATACCGCCCGGCCAGCCCTTTGGTCAGCCCGACGACGCCGGCCTTGGCGGCGGTATAGGACGGCATGTCGCCAATGTTCAGCATGAAAGCGGTGGAGGTGAAATTGACGATGGAGCCTCGCCCCGCTTCCTTCATGCCGCCGACGACCGCCTGGGTGGCAAAGAACTGCGGCTTCAGATTGATGGCCTGGTTCGCGTCCCAGTATTCTTCCGTCACATCCTCGGCGGGGTGCCGGCTGTCATTGGCGGCATTGTTCACCAGCACGGTTATGGGGCCGTGCCGAGCGGCAGCCTGACCGACCGCCTCACGCAGTGCACCGACGTCGGTCAGGTCGGCGCGGAGATAGAGCGGACGGTTGCCGGTGGCCTCGGCCAGCGTCTCACACAGCGCCAAGCTGGGCTCGTCCGCAATATCGATGAAAGCGACCTTGGCCCCCTGCCTGGCGAACCCTTCCGTCAGCGCAGCCCCGATGCCGGAGCCGCCGCCGGTGACCAGGACAGACGTGCCTTCGAGGTCGTTGAAGCGGGCGGACGGCAGCATGGATTTCCTCGCGGTATATGGCGCAGCATCGTGGCCGGCGTGTCTTCATTGCAAGCCACAAAAGCAGCTCGGTGGGTTACGTTAGCTCTCTGTGGTGCCGATGAGCTAGCCGGCGTCAGCCTGTCTCAAACTGCGGAAGGCATCACGCAGATAAGAAAGGGTGGCGGCGGCATCCGCGGGCTTGCCGAAGAGGTAGCCCTGTCCGCCCCGGCATCCAAATTCGATCAGCCGCTCGGCCTGCGCTTCGTTCTCGATGCCTTCGGCCACGACATCCATGCCAAGTCCTTCGCACATGGCGAGGATCGCGCGGATGATGTGCTCGGAGGGACGGTCGTCGAGGATCGACGACACGAAGGCGCGGTCGATCTTCAGCTTGTCGAAATGGAATTCACGCAGCCGTCCCAGTGAGGACTGACCGGTGCCGAAATCGTCAAGCGAAACGCGGATGCCGACGCGGCGCAGATCTTCGACGATCTTCTCCGCCGAGGCGGGATCGTTCATCAGGCCGGTCTCGGTGATTTCGATCTCCAGCCGACGCGGGTCGAAACCGCTACGGTCGAGAATGGAAAGAATGTGCAGACCGGTGTTCTGGTCGACCAGTTGCGAGGGCGACAGGTTGAAAGCCAGGAACAGGTCTTTCGGCCAGCTTTTCGCGGCCTCGGTCGCCTTGCGCAGAACAAGTTGCGAAAGCGGGCCGATAATGCCGCGTTCCTCGGCGATAGGAATGAATACCGCGGGCGACACCATGCCGAGGTCGCGGTCGGTCCAGCGCGCCAGGGTCTCGAAACCGATGGTGCGACGCGTCTTCAGCTCGACGATGGGCTGGAAATAGGGCTCCACCTCACCAGCGGAGATTGCACGGCGCAGGGCCTGCTCGATGCGCGTCACCCGCTTGGCCGCTTCTTCCATCGCCCTCGTGTAGACGAAGACCTGCCCGCGTCCGGAACGCTTGGCGTGGTAAAGAGCGGTTTCGGCCTTGTTGACGAGGATTTCTGTCGTCTCGTCGCCAGAGTAGAAGAGCGAGCAACCGACCGAGGCCGAGAGCCGGGCCGTGCGTTCGCCGACATCGTAGGGCGCCGAGAGGATTTCGATCAGCATCCGCGCTTTGTTCAGGACCGCCTCTTCGCTGAAGACCATCGGAAAGAGGCATCCGAATTCATCGGCGCCGATGCGGCAAACAGCCGAGTAGCTGTCCATGGACGCGCGCAGCCGCATCGCTACCTGCGCCAGTATATCGTCCCCGGCCTTGTGGCCGAACAGGTCGTTTATGGGCTTGAAACCGTCGAGATCGAGGATGGCGACGGCGAAGGGTGCCGGATCGTCGGCTCGGTCGTTTATGAGGCGCTCAATCTTGTCGTAGAACCGGCGATGGTTGCCAAGTCCCGTCAGCGAATCGGTAAGCACCAGATCCGTCGTTTCCCTGATCGTCTGCCCGGTGCCAAACGACGTTTGCATCGGCGTCCCTGTACGCATTTCAGCATTTTTTTCGAAGCTAACAGAAAACTCTTTAGGAAAAGTATCGGGACGCCTGCTTTATCAATCCCTTGTATCGTTACAGCAGGCCGTGCGCGCTGCGGCGCGGCCATTGTTGCGGCTTCTCATTCTTACGTTCAAAACGTCTCGATTGGCAGAAAGCGGGCAAGACGGTACATGACCGCATGTCCGCTCCACGGAGAAACTGACCATGCCGCTGAAGATCGCCGTCCAGATGGACCATGTCTCCACCGTGAACATCGCCGGCGACACGACGTTTGCGCTGTCGCTCGAGGCGCAACGGCGCGGTCACAAGCTCTTCCACTACACGCCTGATAGGCTTTCCCTGCGGGATGGCGAGGTCTTCGCCCGTGTCGAGGAAATGACCGTGCGCGACGAGAAGGGCAACCATTTCTCGTTGGGCGAGCAGGTGCGCACAAACCTGGCGGAAATGGACGTGGTGCTGCTGCGCCAGGACCCGCCCTTCGACATGAACTACATCACCACCACGCACATTCTGGAGCGCATTCATCCGAAGACGCTGGTGGTCAACGACCCGGCCTGGGTGCGCAACAGTCCCGAGAAGATCTTCGTCACCGAGTTCGCCGACCTGATGCCGCCGACGCTGATCACCAAGGATGTCCAGGAGGTAGCGGCCTTCCGCCGAGAGTTCGGCGACATCATCGTCAAGCCGCTCTACGGCAATGGCGGCGCCGGTATTTTCCATCTCCACGAAGCCGACCGCAACCTCGCCTCGCTGCTTGAAATGTTCGCGCAGCTTTTCCGCGAGCCCTTCATCGTGCAGCGCTACCTGAAAGAGGTGCGCGCCGGCGACAAGCGCATCATCCTGGTCGACGGCGGGCCGGTCGGCGCCATCAATCGCGTTCCAGCCGACCATGACTCGCGTTCCAACATGCATGTTGGCGGCCGAGCCGAGAAAACCGAACTGACGAAGCGCGAGCGCGAGATTTGCGAACGCATAGGCCCGTCGCTGAAGGAACGCGGCTTCATCCTCGTCGGCATAGACGTCATCGGCGACTACATGACCGAGATCAACGTCACCTCGCCCACCGGCGTGCGCGAGGTGAAGCGTTTCGGTGGCGCCGATATCGCCGCGCTTTTCTGGGACGCGGTCGAGGCCAAGCGGAGCTGACGCTGCTCTGACGACGGCCGCCCGGCATCGTAACCCGTCGGATTGCTCAAGGCAGGCGACCGCCAACGCGCGGCGGCGCTGTTGCCGGGAGCCGGTCGTGGCCCATATCCCCTGGCGGCGGGGCGATAGGAAGGAGCCACGTATGCCGAAGCAAAAGGAAAAATGGTCGGCGGATGTTACCGGGCACAGCGACGCGCTCGACCTCGAGGAAAATGTCTTCGAACAGGATGATCCCAAGGCGATCGCAGCGCCGCTGAAACGATCGGCGGACCGTAGCGGCAGGCGCAAGGCGGAGCCGTTCCGCTCGGCCATGTCCATGCTGACCTTCTACATCAATCGTGCCGGATCGAACCTGTCGGACAAGCGCAAGAAAATCCTGGAAGACGCCAAGGATGAACTGCGCCATGCCTATGGCAGGGATTGAACGCAGGCTGCTGAAGCCAGCGAATCGGCGGCGGCTCTAGGCAGATCGAACCGCCGCGGTCTCCTGTTCCCACTTCGGCCGCGGGACCGCCTGCAGCAGCGTTCGCGTGTAGGGGTGTTGCGGTGACGCGAACAGCGCTTCCGTCTTGTTCTCCTCGACGACCTTGCCTTGCTGCATCACCAGGATGCGGTCGGCGAACTGGCGGACGATCGGCAGGTCGTGGGTGATGAAGATGTAGGACAGGCCGAGGCGCTGACGCAGGTCGGCCAGCAGTCCGATGACCTGCATCTGGATCGACACGTCGAGCGCCGAGACGGCTTCGTCGCAGACGATCAGTTCCGGCTCGCTCGCCAGTGCGCGGGCGATGGCGATGCGCTGCCGCTGGCCGCCGGAAAACTGGTGCGGATGGCGCTCGGCATGTTCGGCCTTGAGCCCCACCAGCTCCAGAAGTTCCACCACCCTGTCGTTCCATCGGCTGCGCGGCAGGATGTCACGATGGATGGCCCATGGCTCCGAAATGATGGCGCGGACATTCATGCGCGGGTTCATCGATCCGAACGGATCCTGGAACACCATCTGCACCCGCCGCCGGAACCGGTTGAGCGCTGCGCCTTCCAACCTGAAAATGTCTTCGCCGGCAAAGAGGGCGCGACCGGAGGTCGGCTCGTTGAGACGCAAAAGCATCCGCGCGATGCTCGATTTGCCGGAACCGGATTCCCCGACGATCCCGAGCGTTTCGCCGCGCTGGACCGTAAAACTGACATCGTCGACTGCCCTGAATTCGCGCTTGGCCGAAAACAGGCCGGACTTGAGCGCGTAGTGCTTGCTCAGATGCTTCACCTCGAGAAGCGTTTCGTTCTGACGGTCCGGTCGGGGTTTTCCGGTGGACGCCGCGTGCGGCAGGGCTGCGATCAGCCGCCGGGTATAGGCGTGCTGGGGGCGCTTGAAGACGTCCTCCGCCTTGCCGGTCTCGACGATCCTGCCGGCGCTCATGACGATGATGCGGTCCGCCATGGCGGCCGCGACCTGCAGATCGTGGGTGATCATGATCAGCGCCATGCCGGTTTCCCGCTGCAGGTCGCGCAGAAGATCGAGGATCTGCGCCTGGACGCTGACGTCGAGCGCCGTGGTCGGCTCGTCGGCGATCAGGATGTCGGGCTTGAGGGCGATCGCCATGGCGATCATCACGCGTTGCCGCTGCCCGCCGGAAAACTGGTGCGGATAATAGTCGATGCGCTTTCCCGCCTCGGGAATGCCGACACGTTCGAGAAGCGCGATCACCTTGTCCCGGACCGCGCCGCCCTTGCCGGCTTCGTGGCTTTCGAAGACCTCGGCGATCTGCCTGCCGACCGTATAGACGGGATTGAGGTAGGCCAGCGGGTCCTGGAAGATCATGGCGATACGCCGCCCGTTCAGTCCCCGGCGGCTGTTCTGGTCCAGTTGCGAAAGGTCGGTTCCGTCGAAGACAAGGGAGCCCGACACGATGTCGCCGGGCGGGCAGTCGATCAGCCCCATGACCGTGCCGGTGCTGACGCTTTTTCCGGAACCGCTTTCGCCAAGAATGACCAGTGTCTCGCCGCGGCAGACATTGAACGATACGTCGTCCACCGCGCGCACCGGGTCGCCTTCCGACAGGAAATCCACTGTCAGCCCGTCGATCGTCAGAATAGGTGGGGAGGGCGCCGTCATCGCGCGGCCTTTCTGAGCGATTGCAGCCGCCAGCGTTGCTGCGGGTCTGCCACCGTTCGCGCCCAGCTGGACAGGATGTTCAGCGACAGGGTGGTGAGCAGGATGGTGAGGCCCGGCCAGAATGCGATCCACCAGGCGGTCGCGAGATATCCCCGGCCGTTGGCGACCATGGCGCCCCAGGTGAAGTCGGGCGGCTGGATGCCGAGGCCGAGAAAACTCAGCGCGGATTCGGTCAGGATGACAGTGGCGAAGTCGATCGCGGCGATGGTCACCAGTGTCGGCAACACCAGCGGCGCAATATGGCGCAAAAGAATCCTTGCCGGGCTCGCGCCCATCGACCTGGCGGCGCTCACGAACATGCGCTCGCGCAGCTCAAGCACCTCGGCGCGCGCCGTCCTGATGAAGATGGGCATGCGCGTGATGGCCAGCACGATGACCAGGTTGAGCATGCTGGGCCCGAGCGTATAGAGGACGATCAGCGCCAGGAGCAGAGAAGGAAAGCTCATGATCACGTCGGCCAGGCGCTGGATGAGGTGGCTGTACCAGCGCTCCGAATAGCCCGCGATGAGGCCGAGCGTGCCGCCCACGGTCATCGAGCAGAGAACGGCCGCCGCGGCGATCGTCAGCGTCTTCTGCGCGCCGACGATCAGCCGGGCGAGGATTGGCCGCCCGAGCGTGTCGGCGCCGAGCACATAGATCCAGCCCTGTTCGATGGAGAACGGCGGCAGGTTGCGTTGGCGAAGCCCCAGTTTTGCGGCCTGTTCGCCGACCAGCAGCGGTCCGATCAGGACGCAAAGCAGCAGCAGCGCCAGAAACGCCGCCGCGACCAAAGCGAGCCTGTCGCGGGTAAGGTAGATCGCCAGCTGCCGAAGGTTTCCGGGCGATTTTGGCGATGGCAAGGCCAGTTCGGTCATCGCCCGTCCCCTAGTAGCGGATGCGCGGATCGAGACCGACATAGAGAAGGTCGATCGCGATGTTGACGATGAAGATGGCGATGGCCGTTACCAGTATGGTCGACTGGACCACGGCGAAATCGCGCTGGACGATCGAATCGATCATCAGCTTGCCGATGCCGGGCCAGCCGAAGATGGTTTCGACGACCACGGCGCCGTTGATCAGCCCGGTGGTGAGGTCGCCCGCAACCGTAACGACCGGCAGCAGCGAGTTCCTCAGCGCATGGCCGAAGATGATCTTGCGCCGCTTCATCCCCTTGGCATGGGCGGTCTTGATATAGGGCGAGGCCAGCGCCGAGATCATCGTTCCGCGCACGACCTGCACCAGCAGGCCGAACGGCCGCAGCATCAGCACGAAGACCGGCATGATCCAGTGCAGGATGCTGCCGGTTCCCGATGTCGGCAGGATGCCAAGCCCGACGGAGAAGACGAGGATGCCGACGATGGCGATCCAGAAATCGGGTGCGCTGGCGCCGGCCAGCGAAACCAGGCCGGCGATGCGGTCGAACAGGCTGCCGGGGCGGGCGGCGGCCAGCGCGCCGACGACGATCGCCAGCAGGATCGAGAGGGACATTGCGACGATCGCGAGCTTGAGCGTCTGGGGAAAGGCCTCAAGAGCCACATCGATGGCGGAGCGATGCTGGCGCAGCGACTCGCCGAAATCGAGGGACAGGAGATCGCGCAGATAGTGGAGGAACTGCATGTAGACGGGCTGGTCCAGCCCGTTGAGCCGCGCGAACGCCTCGCGGGCTTCGACGCTGGAATCGAGAGGAAGGTAGAGCGCCGACGGATCACCGGTCAAACGGGTGAGGAAGAAGACGAGCGTCAACAGGCCGATCACGGAAAGGATGCTGTGATATGCCCGCCGCCCGATATAACCGAGCATCATGCGGAGCCTCTGGATTCGCTTCAGGTTCAGGCGAAGCCCGGAAGGCTATCCCGCGCTTCGCCCTTGTTGCGGTCGGTCAGTTCTTAAGGCCGATATTGGCCAGCGGGATCTCGCTGTTGGTCGTGATGTCCGGCTTCCAGTCCAGGCGTTTGCCGACGCGGGTATAGCCGATCATGTGGAACATCGGAATGTCGGTCACCACGTCGTTGCGCACCTTGTCGAAGATCGCCCTGAAATTCGCCGTGCGCGCCTCGCCGGTGGAGGCCATCGACTCGGCGATCTGCTTGTCGAGAGCCGGGTCGCTGACGGTCGAGTAGCTGCCGTTCGACGTATAGAAGATCGGGATGGTGAAGGCGGCGTCGCCCTTGTTGTTGTCATGCATCATCTGCAGCAGGTTCGCACCGCGGCCTTCCGGAAAAGGCTTCTGCAGGAAGCGCAGCCAGTCGTTGACGTCGAGCATGGTCAGCTTCACGTTGAGCCCGACATCCTGCCACATGGCCATCATGGCTTCCATGGCTTCGGCGCCGTTCGGGTAGATGCCATTGCGGCCGATGAGTTCGATTTCGGTATCGACCGGCACGCCGGCGGCCTTGGCCTCGGCGATCAGAGTGCGGGCCTTCTCGGCGTCGTAAGGCCAGGGCTGCAGCTTGTCGTCATGGCCGTTGATGCCAGGCACGACCATCTGCGAGGCGCGCTTGGCGTCAGCGCCGAACAATTGGCCCAGACCTTCCCAGTCGATAGCGAGGTTCAGCGCCTTGCGGACGCGAATATCGTTCAATGGCGCGAAACCGGCGTCGATGCGGATCGCCGTGGTTTCGGAATTCAGATAGGCGAAATCCGTCTCTGGATTGCTCGCATCCTGGGCGGCGATGGAAGGCGTCAGGTCGGCCTCGCCGGTCTCGACCATGGCGGCGCGGATCGAGGACTCTGGACGCCAGACATAGCTCGCCTTGGTGATGGCGGGCTTCTTGTCCCAGTAACCGTCGAAAGCGTCCAGAACGACGGTTTGCGGCGTGAAGCTTGAAAGCTTGAAGGGCCCGGTGCCGACAGGATCGTTGACCGCCTTGTCCACGGGCGTATTCGGCGAAACGATCATGACGACGCTGAGCAGCGTCGGCAGGATGGGCTGCGGCTTGTCCGAAGTGATTTCGACCGTCAGGTCGTCGACCGCTTTCACCGTCAGCTTGGCGTCGCCGAATTTGGCGATGTTGCTGCACGTCAGCTTGCCGCCGGTCATGCGCTCGATCGAGAACTTCACCGCTTCGGCATTGAACGGGGCGCCATCCTGGAATTTCACCCCCTCGCGCAGCTTGAGCGTCCAGGTGTTCGGGTCCTTCTGCGTCCATTCGGTCGCGAGACCGGGTTTCGGCTGACCGGAAGCCGCGTCGATGACCGTCAGCGGCTCGACCACGTTGCGGCTCAGGATCTGACCGACATTGGTGATGATGGTGCCGCACGGTTCGAGGTTAGCCGGCTGTTCCGGCAACACGATGCGGACCTCGGATGCGTTCTGCGCCACGGCCCAGCCGGCCCAGCCGGCCGCGAGCAGGGCGCCTGCTATGATTCGAATACTTGTGTTTCCCATTGCATTCCTCCCAATTGAAACAATGAAACTTTCGACAACGGATACCGTCCTCGCGGCGTCCGAAGAGTCCGGCCGATCAGTTGCGGGCCGCCTCGATCAGCCCGCGCAGCGTCTCGCGCTCCTCATGCGTCAGGTCGACCAGCGGCGGGCGCACCGGGCCCGGCGTATAGCCGATCAGGTCTACGCCCGCCTTGATGATCGAAACGGGGTAGCCGGCCTTGCGGTCGCGCAGCGTTGCGAACGGGAAGAAGAACCGGTGCAGGATTTCCTCCATCGTCGCCCGGTCGCCCGCACGCAGGGCGCGATAGAAGCGTTGCGCCAGTTCGGGCACGAAATTGAAGACGGCGGACGAATAGGTGGTGACACCGACGCCGTTGAACCCTTCGGCGAAGAGTTCATGGGTCGGCATCCCGCCGATGTAGCAGAGCCGGTTGCCGAGCTTGGCTGTCACGTGGCGGACCAGATCGACCTTGCCGGTGCCGTCCTTGAAGCCGATCAGGTTCGGGCAGGCTTCGGCAAGCCGCGCAACCGTATCGGCATTGGCGACGGAATTGGCGCGGTTGTAGAGAATGACCCCGAGACCGGTCGAATCGCAGACCGCCTTCACATGCGCGAAAATGCCTTCCTGCGGCGCTTCCATCAGATAATGGGGCAGCAGCAGCATGCCGTCGGCGCCGGCCGCCTCAACGATCCGGGCAGTCTCCACGGCGAGCGACGTGCCATAGCCGCAACCGGCGATGATCGGCACGTCGCCCGAGGCTTCCTTTGCCGCGCGGGTGACCTGTCCGACCTCGTCCGGCGCCAGAGAGAAGAATTCGCCCGTGCCGCCGGCGGCAAACAGCGCCGCGGCATCGAAGCCCGACAGCCATTCCACATGCCGGCGATAGCTTTCGAGATTGAGCTCAAGGTCCTGGGTGAAATGGGTTACCGGAAAGGACAGCAGTCCAGAACCGACACGCGACTTGATTTCTTCCGGCGACAACGAATTCCCTCTCATCTGCTTCATCATTTGAGGCGGGAAAATTCATATGATGACTTTTAAGATGAGTCAACCGTTGCCGTTGGATTTCGGGGTCTGCCTCCACGATGTCAGGGACCGGTAGCGCTTAATGCCGGTGACCAGATGCCGGCGCATGGCCTCCCGCGCCCGGTCCGGGTCGCGCGCCAGGATCGCGTCGGCGATTTCCCGGTGCTCCAGCAGGATCGGTTCGTCCCGGCTGGGCAGCGGGTCGACGCCGCCCATCACCGTGCGAAATTTCACACGCGGGATCATGCGGCGGCCGACATGTTCGAGGAATGTCCGGAAGCGGGCGTTATTCGTTGCCGTGGCGATCGCCATGTGGAACTGAAAGTCGGCCTCTGCGGTCGACTCTCCTTGCACGACCAGCGATGCGAAATGGTCGACCTGCGCAAGGATTTCGGCCTCCTGAGCGGGCGAACTGCGGGCTGCCGCAAGGCCGGCGGCCTCAACTTCAATGGCTATACGAAGCTCCAGTTCCTCTATGATGTCGGAAATCTTGTCGGTCTCGCCCGTAAACAGTTTCAGCCCCGGATCGGTCTGGCGCGGGCCGATCACGAATACGCCGGCTCCCTGGCGGGATTCGACCAGCCCGTCGGCGCGCAACGCCGCGATGGCCTCGCGGATCACGGTGCGGCTGAAGCCGAACCGGTCGATCAGCGCCGGCTCGGTGGGCAGCTTGTCGCCTGGCGCGTAGTAGCCGGCCTCGATCTGTGCCCGCAGTGCGTCCGACACCTGCGACGACAGAGAACGGCGCGCACCCTGCCGAACTGAACCCTGCATGACACCTCCAGCGGATCGAGGTCTAATTCATAATATGAATTACGACTCTCTGTCTGCAGGTGATCTTATGGAGGAACGGCTGATTTGTAAAACGGACAGAGCCCATATCCAGTTATTATCGCGGGCTCCGCCGGAAAATCACCTGATCCGCGGCGCCTGCTTCGTCATTTTCTTGACGCCGGCGACCAGCTTTTGAACCTGATCTAGGACCTTTGTCATCTGCCGGCGGCCGTCGGCGGCGTCGAAATGGGGGACCGCGGCAGGTATCGTCTTCAGATGCTCGCTGAGCTGGTCGAACTTCCTTTTCACCGAATTCCAGCGGCTCCAGTCGCCAAGCGGACCGTCCGAGCGGGGGCAGGATCGAGCTCGTCGCTGGCCGTCAAGCCGTCAGTATGTATGGTCCCCGTTCGAGTTGGCCGGTAATCGTCGAGGTGTCGCTTTCCATGCGGTATGCCTGCCCGATCCGAGACCCCGGCAAACAACAGCTGCACGGCATAGGGCCTTCTTGGTGGTGTGGCAGGTTATCCGCCGGGCCTCGAATGAAACGCGCGTGGCAGCCTCCATCAGACAGCGAACCGTGCGATCCGGGCCAAGGTAAACGAAATGGAAATAAAGTCGGTGAGAATGTTCCACACGCGCAACCCGCCGCAACCGGGCTACACCCCTTGCGCGAGGTTGTTCCTGTAATGTTCTTGATTTGACCTTAAAACTATGCTTGTCTCCCAAGGGGTCGACAATTCGGGTTGCGGGCTAGCCCGCTGCGGGGACGGCAATGGTTTCGCGCGTGCGCACGGTTGCTTTTCAAGGCATCGAGGCCGTTCCGGTCGATGTCCAGGTCATGGTTGCTCCGGGCAAGGTCGGCATGTCGATCGTCGGTTTACCAGACAAGGCGGTGGCCGAAAGCCGTGAGCGCGTACAGGCAGCCCTCCATGCGTCGGGCCTGTCGATGCCGGCCAGGAAGGTGACGGTCAATCTTGCCCCCGCCGATCTTCCCAAGGAAGGCAGTCATTACGATCTTCCGATCGCTCTCGGTCTGATGGCGGCGCTCGGCGCCATTCCGGGCGATATGCTTGCCGCTTATGTCGTGTTGGGAGAACTGTCGCTTGACGGCACCATCGCGCCGGTCGCCGGTGCGCTTCCGGCTGCGATTGGCGCGAATGCCGATGGGAGGGGTCTGATATGCCCGCTTGGCTGCGGCTCCGAAGCTGCGTGGGCGGGGTCGGAAATCGATATCCTGGCGCCGCGCAGCCTGATCGCCATCGCCAATCATTTTCGTGGCACGCAGGTCCTGTCGCGGCCGGAACCGGGCATGCGCGCGCCGTCGTCCGGTCTGCCGGATCTTGTCGATATCAAGGGTCAGGAAAGCGCCAAGCGGGCGCTGGAAGTGGCTGCCGCGGGCGGTCATAACCTGTTGATGGTCGGCCCTCCGGGCTCCGGCAAGTCGATGCTGGCGCAGCGCCTGCCGTCGATCTTGCCGCCTTTGACGCCCAAGGAACTGCTGGAAGTGTCCATGATCGCCTCGGTTGCCGGCGAACTGGCTGAGGGCCGGCTGACCGACAGGCGCCCCTTCCGCGCCCCGCACCATTCCGCCTCGATGGCGGCTATGGTGGGCGGCGGCCTCAGGGTAAGGCCGGGCGAAGTGTCTCTCGCCCATCACGGTGTCCTGTTCCTCGACGAATTTCCTGAGTTTTCACCGCAGACGCTGGATGCCTTGCGCCAGCCGCTGGAATCGGGCGAATGCATGATCGCCCGCGCCAACCATCGCATCACCTACCCGGCCCGCATCCAGCTTGTCGCGGCCATGAACCCATGCCGCTGCGGCATGGCCGGCGAACCCGGTTATCGTTGCGCCCGCGGCGAGCGCTGCCGCAGCGACTACCAGGCGCGGATTTCGGGCCCGCTGCTTGATCGTATCGATCTGCGTATAGACGTTCCTGCCGTATCCGCCACCGATCTGCTGCGCCCGGGCAGGGCAGAGGCGAGCGCGGCGGTTGCCGCGCGTGTGGCTGTGGCCCGCGGTATTCAGCGGGAGCGTTTTGCAAAGCTCGGCGGCGGCGCTTCCACCAATGCGCAATGCTCTGCGGCGGCGATCGAGGAGGTTGCGCTGCCGGATGCTGCCGGCCGGACGCTGCTGCAGGACGCGAGCGAAAAATTCGGATTTTCGGCCCGCGCCTATCATCGGGTCCTCAAGGTCGCCCGCACCCTGGCCGATCTCGATGGAAGCGAAACGGTCGGCCGTATTCACTTGGCCGAGGCGATTTCCTACCGCATGGCGGCGGATCGCATGGCGCAAGCGGCGTGAGTTATGGCTTTGCGCGGCAGGCCTTGAATTTTCGTCGTCTGGGAAGAAGACCCAGCAACCCGGACGCCTAACCGAAACAGGTTACTTTGCTCGCCAGATAACTGGCTCCGCGCTATGGTGATCGCGGTTGCTCCTGTCAGAGAGACCAAAGGCTGCCAGTCCAGTTATTCGCGTGACGAGGGCCGGCAAATGTAAAGGATGCCGAACCGTTCCGCCCGCTGCATGGAAGCGGGTTTGCGGATCGGTGCGATCTACTGGACCGAGCCCACCAGAATCTGCTGGCTGTCGCGGATCGAAACCCAGCGGCCGGTATTGTTGGCGGCTTGCCGCTTGAGGAAGCGGTATCCGGTCTCGTCCCACAACCTGACCTTGTCGGTCAGGTTGTCCAGAATATAATCGCCCTTGTTGGTCCGCACGGTCAGCACCGCATGGCCTTCGCCGTCGGGTTTGCGAACCACCGTAATCAACAGGTCAGCCAGCGACATGCCGAGCCTGTTCAGCCGGCGGCGCTTTTCCAGAACGTAGTCCTCGCAGTCGCCGACGCCGCTGTCGGGATAGGCCCAGACCTCGTCCTTGCCATATATGTCGATGTCGTTCATCGGCTTGACCTCGGCATTGACGGCTGCGGTCACGCCGGTCAGCTGCCGCCACAGGGTTTCGGTCATCGAAGCAGGACCGGTATTGGCGAGCCGTATGGAACATTCGGCCGGGTTGGCCTTGCAGAAGTCGTAATGACCGATGGGCTGGGAGGTAATGCTGCCTGTCGTCATCGACACGGATGCCGAAGTCGCATCCGCTGCCCAAACTCCCGCTGTCAGGCCAACCGCAATCGCAGCGCAATAGCGCAGGCCTTGCGCCGTCAGTGAGGAAACCATTGTCCCCGCGAACCCCTGTTATTAACGAAACGTTAAAGGGGTTTCACAGTTCGTGTCAATTGAAGGAGTGGCCTGTATCACGGCATGGTTACTTCTGGCGCGTGACCGCGGCTATTGTGCAACAGCGGGTTCAAACAGTCACAATTGCGATGCCGCCGGCCCCACCGGTCGTGCCGTCGTTCAGGCCTTGGGCGCCCTTGCCTTGGATTTGGCGGGCATATGTGTGTTGCGACCATAGCTGGTGATGAAATCGACGATGCGCGGCACGATCTCCGCGCGGAAGCGCGAGCCGTTGAATACGCCGTAGTGTCCGACCGCCGGCTGCATGTAGTGCACCTTCATATCGGATGGCAGATTGGCGCACAGGCCGTGCGCCGCCTCCGTCTGGCCGAGGCCGGAAATATCGTCGTTCTCGCCTTCCACTGTGAAAAGAGCGACGTTGCGGATATTGCCGGGATCGACCGGCACCCCGCGGTAGGTCATTTCGCCCTTGGGCAGCGCGTGGCGGATGAAAACAGTGTCGACGGTCTGCAGATAGAATTCCGCCGTCAAATCCATCACCGCCAGATATTCGTCGTAGAAGTCGCGGTGCTTCTCCGCCCCGTCGCCATCATGCTTCACAAGGTTCATGAAGAAGTCCTTGTGGGCGATGATATGCCGGTCGAGATTCATGGTCATGAAACCGGACAACTGGAGGAAACCAGGATAGACCTCGCGGCCGAAACCCGGCACCGGCCACGGCGCCGTCATGATGACATTGTCGCGGAACCAGTCGAGGTCCTTGTCCTTGGCCAGCAGGTTCACAGCTGTCGGGTTGCGGCGCGTATCGATGGGGCCGCCCATCAGCGTCATGGTGGCGGGCACGAAGCGGTCGTTCTCCGCTTCCATGATCGAGACCGCTGCCAGGACCGGCACGGAAGGCTGGCATACGGCCATGACGTGGGTGTCCGGCCCGAGTGCGTGGAACATGTCGATGACATAGTCGATATAATCGTCGAGATCGAAGCGGCCCTGCGACACCGGCACCATGCGCGCATCGATCCAGTCGGTGATGTAGACCTCGGCATATGGCAGCATGGCCTCGACCGTGCCGCGCAGCAACGTCGCATAGTGGCCCGACATCGGCGCGACGATCAGCAGCTTGGGGTCGGCATGCCGGCCGGCCGGCACCTTGCGCTCGAAATGGATCAGATTGCAGAAAGGCTTCGACCAGACGATCTTTTCTTTAACAGCAACCGTTTTCCAGTCGACGATCGTGCTGGTCAGGCCGAATTGCGGCTTGCCGTAGCGTCGGGTGGTGCGCTCGAACAGTTCGGCGCTCGCCGCTACCGAGCGGCCCCATGCCGTGTGCGAAACCGGATTCAGCGGATTGCTGTAGAACATGCGGGCCGCTTCGGCGAAAGCACGAGCTGGCTGCAGCGCAGCATGGTTCATCTCGTAGAGCTGGTAAAACATCGAAACTCCCGCTGCTCTATGCCAAGGAAAGGACGACAGGCGGCGCCGAGCTTCCAGTTTGTCACAGGGAAGTTAGCAAGAATTTGCTGCAGCGCAATACGTCTCGTCATGCCGGTGTCACATGGCAGTCAAAAGACTGTGGGTGCATGCAGCGACAGTATGCGAATGTCCGAAGCATCTATGGAAGAGAAAAAGCGCCGAAGACCGGCGCTTTCCTCGGACGACGGCAGCTAGATCTGCGCGATGCACACGGACGTATGGCCGGACTTGACGAAGCCAAGCCGGCTGGCGGCGCCTCTCGAAAGATCGAGCATCCGGCCCTTGATGAACGGTCCGCGGTCGTTGATGCGGACCACGACACTTTTGCCGTTTTTCTTGTTGGTTACCTTTAGGCGGGTGCCGAAAGGCAGGCTGCGATGGGCCGCGGTCAATGCCGAAGGGTTCATACGTTCGCCCGAAGCGGTGCGGGAGTGCAGCGCATACCACGAGGCGCGACCGCATTGCGCGGCGGCCGGTGTAACTGAGGCGCAGAGGACAAGTCCGGCAGCGGCAGCCGCTGAGAAAAGCGCGGCGCGATTGTTGAGGGTCATTCCTGAGAAACGTGCTCCGTTGATAGATACGGTGCGTTAATCGATGAAATGTGGCAGTAAATGTGGCTTCAAACCGGCAGATCCGTGTCGCGGGAACACGTTTGGAGTCATGGCGAAACAGTGCGTCATGGAAAATCAAAGCAAATCCGGATGTATAGTCCTGCCGCCGTCATGCGCTTCTATGCGCTATTGGTGGCATGGGGCAATGCAGAGCCATTGCATCAGCTTCTGAATGCGTTGTTGGGAGGAATGTCTCCAAGGTATCTTTAGCTCTGGTGCTGGAAAGGGCATTTGCCAGCACCGCGTTTTGCGCGGGCGCTTTGCCGCATTGCATAAGTCCCGAGGCCGATCAGGATAGGATTATGGCGGCTGCTTCCCTGTCGATCCTGGTCATTGATGAAAACCGCATCCGCGCCGCGATAATCGAAGCCGGTTTGCGGGAGGCCGGGCATGAGCGCGTCACGCTCATCCACGATATTGCCGGTATTGCAGCCCGCATCGCCGGGATCGAACCGGATGTCATCGTCATCGATCTCGAGAACCCCAATCGCGACATGCTGGAAAACATGTTTCAGCTTTCGCGGGTGGTGAAGCGGCCGATCGCCATGTTCGTAGACAGGTCGGACGCCACGTCCATTGAGGCCGCCGTCGACGCCGGCGTGTCGGCCTATGTCGTCGACGGGCTGCGCAAGGAGCGGGTCAAGCCCATCCTCGATATGGCGATAAGCCGCTTCAGGGCTTTCTCGCGCCTGGAGCGGGAACTCGATGAAGCCCGTTCCGAACTGCAGGGCCGTAAGGTCATCGACCGCGCCAAAGGCATTCTTATGCGATCGAAAGGGATTTCGGAGGAAGAGGCCTATGTGCTTTTGCGCAAGGCGGCGATGAACCAGAACCGCAAGATAGCCGATATAGCACAAAGCCTCGTCACCGCGGCCGGCCTGCTTGGCGATGGAGACCAGTCATGACCCGTCGCGTGACCGCCGGCATCATGCCTCTTCTCGATAGCGCCATCATGGTGGCAGCGCGCGAAAAGGGTTTTGCCGAAACCGAGCACCTCGATCTTCATCTGGTCCGCGAAATCTCCTGGGCCAACATCCGCGACCGCATGGCAGTGGGGCACTTCGATGTGGCGCACATGCTGGCGCCCATGCCAATCGCCTGCAATCTCGGCATGACGCCGCTGGCAACGCCAACGCTGGCGCCGATGGCGCTCGGGCTCGGTGGCAATGCGGTGACGGTCTCGGTTGGGCTCTGGCAAGAAATGGCGGCTGTGGGAGCGGCTCCGGACCTCGATCCCGCTTCCGCGGGCCGCGCGCTGCGGACTACCATTGCCGCCGGGGCGAAAGCAGGCAGGCCGCCGCTTCGGTTCGGTGTCGTCCATCCGCATTCCGGGCACAACTACGAACTGCGCTATTGGCTGGCTGCCAGCGGCATCGACCCCGACCGGGATGTCGAGATCGTCATCCTGCCGCCGCCGCTCATGGCCGACGCCATGGGCGCAGGGCACATCGACGGTTATTGCGCCGGCGAACCTTGGAACACCGCTGCGGTGGCGAAGGGAGCCGGCCATATCGCAACCGTCAAGGCTGCGATATGGAAGTCGAGCCCGGAAAAGGTTCTCGGTGTCGCGGCGTCATGGGCCGAAGCCGATCCCGAGGCGCTGGCGGCGCTGTTGCGGGCGCTCTATCACTCGGCTGAGTGGTGTTCGAAGCCGGACAATCGCGACGAGCTGGCAATGCTGCTGTCGCAGCCGCAATATCTGGATTGCCCTTCCGACTGGTTGCTTCCTTCGCTGTCCGGGCAAATCCGGACGGGCACGGGCACGGTTAATGTCGAAGACTTCTTTCTGCCCCAGGCCAAGGCCGCGACGTTCCCGTGGAAGAGCCATGCCTTGTGGTTCTATTCGCAGATGGTCCGCTGGGGGCAGATTGAAGCAACCGACGAAAACGCCGCCAAAGCCCTGGAAACCTACCGGCCCGATCTTTACCGCGCGGCCCTGAAGCCTCTCGGCGTGGCCTTGCCGGGAGCGAACGCCAAGGTCGAGGGCGCGCTGGCATCGCCGACGCCGGTGGGTTCGGCGGGCGCGAGCCTGCTCCTCGGACCGGACGGGTTCTTCGACGGAAAGGTTTTCGATCCCGACGCGCTGGATGCCTATCTGGAGACCCAGCGAAGACGCGATTAAATTCTGCACAGCATGTTGCGGCGCACAAAACTTGTGCAGCGTGACGCCTGGGTTGGCCATTCCGTCGGCGGCGCCTGCGGCTATCCGCGAACGAAAACATCGGACATCTATTGATTTAATTGGATAAAAGCCGGATTTCTAAATCTGGCACGCTTCCTGCTTGACCAATGGCAGACCCTTCGGGGTCGAGAAATTCGCGTCCAATGTCGGGCGCATCGGGCAAAGCCGCCGATCAGGCCACCTCGCGATTCCACTTATGGACGCGGCAGGGCCTGTTCGGCGGCTTTTTATTTCAGCCACAGCGCGGCCGTCTCCCGGCCGCCCATGGAGCGAAAATGAGCAGGATCCACCCTAAAGCCGACGGACCGGACCACGCACCGTCGCGCGCACTGACCATGTCCACCATCGCTTTCACCGTCTGCTTTGCCGTCTGGACGATATTCTCCATCATCGGCGTCAGGATCAAAAGCGAACTCGGCCTGACCGAAACCGAATTCGGATTGCTGATCGGCATGCCTGTCCTGACCGGCTCGCTGGTGCGCATCGTCCTTGGAATCTGGACCGACCGCTTCGGCGGCCGGCTGGTGTACACCGCAACGATGGCGGCGGCGGCGTTGGCGACCTTTCTGCTCGCTTTCGCCACGACCTATACGCAGATGCTGGTCGCCGCTCTTGGCGTCGGTCTGGCGGGCGGTTCCTTCGCGGTTGGCGTCGCCTATGTCTCTCGCTTCTATCCGGCGGGGAAACAGGGCACGGCGCTCGGCATCTTCGGCGTCGGCAATGTCGGCGCCGCGGTGACGAAATTCGCCGCGCCTTTCTTCCTGCTGGCCCTCGGCTGGCAGAGCGTCGCCCTGATCTGGGCAGGCGTTCTTGCCGTCATGGCGGTAGTGTTCTGGTTCACGACCGAGGACGATCCGGTCATCCGCCAGCGTCGCCTCGTCGGCGCTGGGCAGCCGCGCAGCTTTATGGCCGAGTTTGAGCCGCTTAGAGACATCCGTGTCTGGCGTTTCGCCTTCTACTATTTCTTCGTTTTCGGCGGGTTCGTCGCGCTCGCCCTTTGGCTGCCGCGCTACCTTATCGGCGTCTACGGCTTCGACCTTGCCACCGCAGGCATGATCGGCGCCGCCTACTCGATCCCGGCTTCGGTCTTCCGCGCCTACGGCGGCGTGCTCTCCGACAGGATAGGCGCCCGCACCGTGCTCTACTGGACGTTCGCCGTCTCTGTCGTCTGTTGCCTGGTGCTGGCTCTGCCGGCAGCCGACTATGCCGTGCGCGGCATAAATGGCCCGATCAATTTCCACTTCGAGGTCGGCTGGATGGCATTTATCGCCGTCGCTTTCGTGCTCGGCTTCTTCATGGCGGTCGGCAAGGCCGCGGTCTACAAGCACATCCCCGTCTACTATCCGGACAATGTCGGCGCGGTCGGCGGTCTGGTCGGCATGATCGGCGGCCTCGGCGGCTTTGTCCTGCCGATTGCCTTCGGCGCGCTAAACGATCTGACCGGTGTCTGGTCGAGCTGCTTCATGCTGCTTTTCTTGGTCGTCGCCATCTGCCTCGTCTGGATGCATATCACCGTCGTCAGGATGAACCGTGAGGTTGCAGCCCCTACGCTTGTCCAAGCCGCAGAACAAGCCAGGACCTGAACCATGACTGAGAAACTCGTCATCATTGGTAACGGAATGGCGCCCGGCAGGATGCTGGAACACCTGCTGGAAGCCGCCCCGGACCGCTACCGGATCACCATCTTCAACGCCGAACCGCGCGTGAACTACGACCGCATCATGCTGTCGCCGGTTCTGTCGGGCGAGAAGGACTACGAGGAAATCGTCATTCATGGCGACGGCTGGTACATCAAGCACGGCATCACGCTCTACAAGGGCCACAGGATTGTCGCCATCGACCGGGAGGCCAGGACGGTCACTTCCGATCATGGCGTGACGGAGAACTACGACCGGCTGGTGATCGCCACCGGCTCGGTGCCCTTCATCATCCCGGTGCCAGGCAAGGATCTGCCCGGCGTACTGAGCTATCGCGACCTCGACGATGTCAACGCCATGCTCCTGGCGGCGCAATCGCGCGACAAGGCGGTGGTCATCGGCGGCGGCCTGCTCGGTCTCGAAGCCGCCGCCGGCCTGAAGGAACGCGGCATGGACGTGACCGTGCTGCACGTCATGCCGACGCTGATGGAGCGCCAGCTCGATCCGGCGGCGGGCTATCTGCTGCAGAAGGCCGTGGAGTCACGCGGCATCAAGGTGATTACCAAGGCCAACACGAAAGCCATCGTCGGCAACGGCAAGGTCGAGGGCGTCGAACTGGCCGACGGCGAGGTGATCCCCGCCACGCTGGTGGTCATGGCCGTCGGCATCCGGCCGAATGTTGGCTTGGCCAGGGAGGCAGGGCTCGAGGTCAACCGCGGCATCGTCACCGACGAATGCATGCGGACCTCCGATCCGGCCATCTTCGCGCTCGGTGAGTGCGCCGAGGTGGGAGGCAATGTGTACGGACTGGTGGCGCCGCTCTACGAGATGGCTCGCGTCGCTGCCGCAAAGCTCGCCGATGCCGAAGACAGGCGCTTCGTTCACACCGATACGCCGACGAAGCTCAAGGTCACCGGCATCGATCTCTACTCCATAGGCGACTTTGCCGACGGCGATGACCGCGAGGAGATCATCCTGCGCGATGCTTCGGCTGGCATCTATAAGCGCGTCATCCTGCAGGACAACAGGATCATCGGCACGGTGCTGTTCGGGGAGACCGGCGATGGCGCCTGGTTCAACGACCTGAAGAAGAAACAGACCGACATCTCCGAGATGCGCGACACGCTGATTTTCGGGCAGGCTTTCCAGGGAGGCCAATCCGCGGACCCTTTGGCGGCCGTTGCGGCACTGGCGGATGATGCGGAAATCTGCGGCTGCAACGGCGTCTGCAAGGGAAAGATCACAGGCGCGATCACGGCCAAGGGCCTGACCGGTCTGGACGATGTTCGTGCCCACACCAAAGCGTCCGCCTCGTGCGGCTCGTGCACCGGGCTGGTCGAGCAACTGCTAAAACTCACCTTGGGTGACGGCTACCAGGCAGCCGCGGTCCAGCCGATATGCTCTTGCACTACGCTCGGTCATGACGACGTGCGCCGGCTGATCAAGGCCAAGGGCCTGAAGACCATTCCGGCCGTCATGCAGGAGCTGGAGTGGAAGACTTCCTGCGGCTGCGCCAAATGCCGTCCGGCGCTGAATTACTATCTCGTCGCTGACTGGCCGGATGAATATGCCGACGACTACCAGTCGCGTTTCGTCAACGAGCGCGTCCACGCCAACATCCAGAAGGACGGCACCTATTCGGTCGTGCCGCGCATGTGGGGCGGCGTCACCTCGGCGAAGGAGTTGCGTGCCATCGCCGACGTCGTCGACAAGTTCGAGATACCGATGGTCAAGGTCACCGGCGGCCAACGCATCGACATGCTGGGCATTCGGAAAGAAGACCTGCCATCTGTATGGGCCGATCTCGGCCAGGCCGGCTTCGTCTCCGGCCATGCCTACGCCAAGGGGTTGCGTACGGTAAAGACCTGCGTCGGCTCGGACTGGTGCCGCTTCGGCACGCAGGATTCGACCGGCCTCGGCATCCGCATCGAAAAATTCATGTGGGGTTCGTGGACGCCAGCCAAGGTCAAGATGGCCGTCTCCGGTTGTCCGCGCAACTGCGCCGAGGCGACCTGCAAGGACGTTGGCGTCATCTGTGTCGATTCCGGCTACGAGATCCATTTCGCCGGCGCGGCTGGCCTCGACATCAAGGGCACAGAGGTGCTCGGCATGGCGAAGTCGGAAGACGAGGCGCTCGAGATCATCGTCGCGCTTGTGCAGATGTATCGCGAGCAGGCGCGCTATCTCGAACGCATCTACAAATGGGCTAGGCGCATCGGCACCGCCGAGATCAAGCGTCAGGTGCTGGACGACGTCGACCGGCGCAAGGCTTATTTCGACCGCTTCGTGTTCAGCCAGAAATTCGCCCAGGTCGATCCCTGGTCGGAACGCGTCTCCGGCAAGCACAAGCACGAGTTCCGGCCGATGGCGGTGACGCAATTCGCGGAGGCGGCAGAATGATGGCCATGGACTGGTTCGACATTGGCACCATCGAAGACATACCCCAACGCGGTGCGCGCTGCGTGGCGACGCCACAAGGCAGGATCGGCGTTTTCCGGACGCATGACGACCGCGTCTTCGCCATCGAGGATCATTGCCCGCACAAGGGCGGTCCGCTTAGCCAAGGCATCGTCCATGGCGCGGCGGTGACCTGCCCGCTGCACAATTGGGTCATCTCGCTGGAAACCGGCGAGGCGCTTGGCGCCGACGAGGGCGCGGTCCGAACGATAGCGGTGCGGATCGAAGACGGACGCATCTCGCTGGCGCTCGGCAAAATGCTGCAGGCGGCTGAATAGAAGCCGATGTCAACCGAGCCAATAGCCGAGGTGAGGACGACCTGCCCGTATTGCGGGGTTGGTTGCGGCGTACTGGCCAAAGTCGCCGCGGACGGCACGGTCGCCGTCCGCGGCGATCCCGACCATCCCGCCAATTTCGGCAAGCTCTGCTCCAAGGGTTCGGCGCTTGGCGAGACCACGGACCTCGAAGGCCGCGTGCTGCATCCCGAAATCTCCGGGAAGCAGGCAGGCTGGGATGCCGCGCTCGATCTGGTCGCGGCGACATTCAGGCGGACCATCGACACATATGGGCCTGATTCGGTTGCGTTCTATGTCTCGGGCCAGTTGCTGACCGAGGACTACTATGTCGCCAACAAGCTGATGAAGGGCTTCATCGGCTCCGGCAACATCGACACCAATTCGCGCCTTTGCATGGCCTCCTCCGTTGCCGGCCATCGCCGTGCCTTCGGCGAGGACATCGTCCCCGGCGTCTATGAGGATTTCGACGAAGCGGACCTTGTGGTGTTGACCGGTTCGAACACCGCCTGGTGCCACCCAATTCTCTATCAGCGTATTCGTGCCGCCCGAAAGGAACGCGGCACGCGCATTGTCGTCGTCGATCCGCGCCGCACGGCCACGGCGGACGAATGCGACCTGCATCTGGCGCTCGATCCGGGAACCGACGTTTTGTTGTTCAATGGCCTGCTGGCGTATCTGGCGCGCAGCGAAGCCGTCGATACGGCCTATGTGGCTGCGCATACAAATGGTTTCGACGCTGCGATTTCCGTTGCAATGGCCGATGCGCCGACGATCGAAAAGGTTGCCAAAGGCTGCGGGGTGGCTGCGGAGGACGTACGGCTTTTCTACGAGCTCTTTACCGTCACCGAACGCACGGTCACCGTCTACAGCCAGGGCGTCAACCAGTCGGCGCACGGCACCGACAAGGTCAACGCCATCGTCAACTGCCATCTGGCAACAGGGCGTATCGGCAGGCCAGGCATGGGCCCGTTCTCGGTGACTGGCCAGCCCAATGCGATGGGCGGGCGTGAGGTCGGCGGACTGGCCAATCAGCTTGCCGCGCATATGGGTTTCGACAACAAGGCCGATATCGAACGCGTCTCGCGGTTCTGGAGTGCTCCGGAGATAACTATTAGGGCCGGGCTGAAAGCGGTCGACATGTTCGAGGCGGTTGGCGACGGCCGTATCAAGGCGCTGTGGGTCATGGGCACCAACCCCGCCGTCTCGATGCCGGATGCCGGTGGTGTACGCGCGGCGCTCAAGGCCTGCGATTTCGTCGTCGTCTCGGATGTTACCCGCACCGATACGACACGGTTTGCCGATGTGTTTCTTCCGGCTGCCGGCTGGGGCGAGAAGGACGGCACGGTCACGAATTCCGAACGCCGGATGTCGCGGCAAAGGCCGTTCCTGCCGGTGCCCGGCGAGGCGCGGGCGGACTGGCGCATCGTTTGCGATGTAGCGCGTCGTATGGGCTTCGCCGAAGCGTTCGATTTCGAATCGCCGTCCGCAATCTTCCGCGAGCACGCGGCGCTTTCCGCATTCGAGAACGACGGCGGGCGTCTGTTCGACATTGGCGGACTGGCCGCGATTTCGGAACAGGATTACGAAGCTTTCGCGCCACGCCATTGGCCAGTTCATTCAGGCGATGCGACTCTCGCGAAATCACTGGACGCGAGGACTGCTGCGCCGGGTGCGAACCCCGCCACATACACCCGGACGCGGCTTCTCTCGGATGGGAGATTTCCTACTCTCGACGGTCGCGCACGCTTTGTCCCCGTCCGGCAGGAAGGCGTCGCTCTCACCGTCGACGCCGCCTATCCGCTTGCCCTGAACACCGGCCGATTGCGCGACCAGTGGCACACCATGACCCGCACCGGCAACGTGCCGCGTCTGATGGCGAATGTGCCCCAGCCCGTGATAGACCTGCATCCTTCCGACGCGGTCGCGAACAAGCTTCGGGACGGCGATCTGGCGCGGGTCTCATCGCGCAACGGATTTGTCCGCGCCAAGGTACGCGTGACCGACGCACAGCGCTCGGGACACGCGTTCCTGCCGATGCACTGGAGCGGCCGTTTCGCCGCGAACGCCGCCGCCGGAACCCTGTCGACGCCGCTCACCGATCCACATTCCGGCCAGCCGGAACTGAAACACGCGCCGGTGCGCATCGTGCGTGAGGAGATCGCATGGGCCGGGGTGCTGATCAGCCGCCGGGACCTGCGGCCGACCGGCTTCGTCCACTGGAGCCGCGCTCGAGTGCTGGGCGGCTGGGTCTACGAATTTTGCGGAACCGAAAAACCGGACCAGGGCATCCTTTTGACCCGCAGGTTCCTAGATGTCTTCCGTCGCGACCAGTTGCTCGAATACACCGACCGGCGCGGCCTGGCATACAGGGCGGCGGCGGTGGACGAAGCAGGCGCCATGGCGGAGGCGCTTCTGGTTGCGGCGCCGGATCAGCTTCCGGCGCGCGATTGGCTGGTCTCGCTGCTCGGCTCGCGTCAGCCGCTGGCCGCGGCTGACCGCCATGCGCTGCTGTCCGGCCGTTCGCCGTCGCCGGTGCCCTCGGCAGGCCGCATCATCTGCTCCTGCTTCAATGTTGGGATCAATCAGTTGGCATCGGCCGTCGCTGCGGGCTGCGACAGCCTCGACGCCATCGGCAAGGCGTTGAACGCCGGCACGAACTGCGGCTCGTGCCGCTCCGAAATCAGGAGCATCATCGATGCCGGGCGTATCCAGGCGGCAGAATAGCTTGTGATTCTCCGCACCGCGAACCTTTCGGTCGGCCTGCGCATGCGCTAGCAGGAAGGCCGAGCATCGCGGAGATCGCCATTCCCGCCGGTCATGGCCGGGAGAAGAGATGTCATTTTCTTACCGGGCATCGTAGCGGTATGCTTCGGCTGCGAAGCTGGACAAGGAAGCATTGTGGAAGAAAAATCGAGCACGTCGTGCTGTTCGGCCGGTCGCGGGGAGCACGAAGCGCTGGCGGACCGTCCCGCGCCGATCTCTGGTTCCGCCGGAAACCGGCGGGCGAAGGCCGTGAATTTTCCGGCAGCCATAGCGTTCGTCGGAACCGACAGGCCCATTATCCGCTTCGACGGTGAAGGTCCGCGGCGCGCGGTGCGCGTCAAGAGCTTCGCGCTCGAAACCACGGCGGTCACGAACGATCGCTTTTCGCAGTTCGTTGCGGATACTGGCTATATAACCGAGGCCGAGCGCTACGGCTGGTCCCCGGTCTTTCAGGGACTGCTGCCGGCTGGCACGTCCTTCTCCGTCACCAACGCCCAGACGCCGTGGTGGATCAAGATCGACGGAGCCGACTGGGCGCATCCGGAAGGTCCGGGAACGTCCGTTTCCGAACGGCTCGACCATCCCGTAGTCCATGTATCGTGGGCCGACGCGAAAGCCTTCGCCGCTTGGGTTGGCGGGCGGCTTCCCACCGAGGCGGAGTGGGAACATGCGGCACGCGGCGGCCTTGCCGACCCGCGCTATCCCTGGGGCGACGAAGAGCCCGACGAGAAGCGCGTCTTCTGCAATATCTGGCAGGGAACTTTCCCGCACACCAATACGCTCGCCGATGGTTTCCTGGGCACCAGCCCGGTCGATGCTTTCGAACCGAACGGGTCGGGTCTGTTCAACATGGCGGGCAATGTCTGGGAATGGACCAGCGATGCCTTTCGTGTCCGTTCGCTCACTCGTGAGGGCAAAAGGCGTAACGCCGACGCGGCGAAAAACGGGGAAAAGATACTCAAGGGAGGCTCTTTCCTCTGCCACAAATCCTATTGCTATCGTTACCGCATAGCCGCCCGGTCGGCGTTGCCGGCCGATTCCTCAGCCAGCAATATGGGCTTTCGCATCGCTTACGACGGCTGATCGCCACAGGACGAACGGACTGCATCTTTGGGTTGCAGGCGCGCCATCGATCTTCTTTGTGAGAACCATACGATGGGAGGCCGCTACGCCGTCTTTGGCGATTTCGCTCTGACGGTCGTTTCGGTGTGGGCCTACGCCACGATATTGCTGTCTAGGCGTCGGCGAACAGGCTGTCAGCTGCTTCGCGGATCTTCGCCTCGACCGCGTCCGCCGAGCCTGAGCCGTCGATGATTTCATAGCGCGGCAGATAGTCCGGGCCCCAGGGCTGGTCGATGAAAACGGCGCGCGTGCGCGCCAGAAATTCGAGGTCGACCTCCTGACGTTTATGCGCGGCGCCATCGCGCGAAAGAACGCGCTGGCTGGAGATCGCCGGATCGATATCCAGATAGATCGTCAGGTCCGGCACCGGCATCAGCCGGTTCAACGACATCAGCCATGGCAGGTCTGTAAAGCCGGCGGCGAGAAGCGACGTATAGGCCGAAAGAATGTGCCGGTCTGACAGAATGATCTCGCCGGCTGCCAGACGCGGCTGCAATTCGCTTCTGAGGTGTCGCAAACGGTCGGCGCTGGAAAACAGGGCGAGCTCGGACAGAAAGATGTCCGTGTTTTCGATGTCCTGGTTGAGATAGGCGCGGACGGCCGGATCCTGCCGGAACCAATCGGTCGGCAAAGTTGTTCGAAACACGGTGCCATAGCGGCTGAGGTGTTGGCCCAGACGGTCGAGCTGCGTCGTCTTGCCGGCGCCGTCCAGCCCGCAGAATGCGATGAGTTTGCCAGGATTGCCGTTGGTCATGGTCCGTCCGTCAGTGTCTAAATAATCGGTCAAATTCTCATTTTTGAAGCATGCAGCAGCGCCCAGTGTCGGACAAGTTCTTTCTGGCGGAGCTTGCCCCGACAGCATCTTGCGCCCTTGGCTGCTTGCTTAGCGCTCCAGTAGATCGCCAACCCGGCGGTCGGGATCGCTGACGATTTCGGTGAGGAGCCGTTGATAGGCCGAAGCCATATCCTGCACCGCCGCCTTCGTGTAGCGGACTTTCCAACAGCCCAGCCAACCGTGCACTTCGGCCCCTTCACAGCGCATGAACAGATTTATGTCGTTCAGCGCGTTGTCGCTGTCATGGGGAAGAATGTGTTCGCATTGCAGATCGTCGAAGAGGGATTCGAAAACCGGCTCATTGTCGACATGGAGGAAATTGAACAGGATCTTCGGCTGGCGGATGTCGGTCCAGAAACGATGATGCATCCGGTCGACCCGCGTCAGCGCAGGCAGTAGCGCGAGGATGGGAATCGCGCCGTGGGGAAGAGTTGACAGGAAATCGATCTGCAACTCCTTCATAGCCTCTTTCGCCGTCTTTTCGGGCGCGGCTGCGACCTTCGCGAGGAGCATGCGAACGAGCAGGCCGATGACGTCGTTGAACGCGGGCGAGAACCGTCCGGAAATCGTATGCAGGATATAGATATTCTCCGATTTCGCGTAAGCCGAAAGCATCATGCCGTAGGCCAGCAGCGGCGCTGCAAAGGACAGAAGGGCATTTCTTCTGCTGAAATCGGAAAGCTTTTCAGGCAGCGCAAATCTGATCTCCGCCCATTCCGCCCGAAAGTCGATCGCGTCCGGGTCGATGGGCGTTTCTTCGCCCAGGTCGTTGCCGGTAAATCCGTCGAGATAGTTCGCCCAGAACGTCGTGGCCTTCTGCTGCGCCTCCGGCGAAGCCTGTTTCTGGTACCATTCGAGGTAGTCGGAAAGATCGGTGCTTTTTGTGCCGGCGACGTAGTCTGAATCGGCGCGACAGGCATTATAGTGCTGTGCGATCTCGCGAATGAGTACGTTCATCGACCAGACATCCGAAATCGCATGATGCAGAGTGATGAAAAGATAGAACTCACGCTCCGAGCTTTTCACAAGCGTGAAGTGGCATAACGGTCCGTGCTCCAGATCGAACTGGCGCTTATGTTCCTGGCTTTGAACCGATCGCAGCATCTGCCCGGTCGATTGCCCGCTCATGTCCCGGATTTCGAGCGCGACGGTCGACGCAGGGTTGAGGACCCGGGTCAGCCTGGGACGGTTGGAGCGAATGCCCGGGGCTTCGGGAAAGCTCGTGCGTAGAGCCTGATTCTGCTCCACCGCGATGCGGACGGCCTTTTCCAGAGCGCCAACGTCGAGCTTTCCTTGAAATCGAAGCACCGACTTGAGGTGCATCAGCCCCTTGCTGTCATTCTTGCCGATCTGCACGAAATATTGCTCGACCGCAGTCAGCGATTGGAAGGCGTCCGTCGGGTTCTCGGAATCGGTCTGCATGGTTCATCCCATTCCCGTGGGTTGTCGAGCCGGCCGCGGTATCGACAATTCGGAGCAAGGCTGTGTGCCGCTATTCTCGCAACGGCTCAAGATGCGATGGTCATTTCAATGTCCCTGCACCCAGCGGTGGAAGGAGCAGTCGGGTAGGCGTGCCTTTCTGGCCGTAAGGCTTGGCGCGGAAATTGTACTCCATCTCGACATATTCCTCGCCACCCGCCGGATCCAGATGCACTTCCTCCCGCAGCTTGGCGAGCGCTTGTTCGCCGCACGGATTGGGGAGGCGTTCCAGAAGTGGCCGGGAGGCTTGGTAGATGTCGTCGACAAGGTCGAGCGACTTTTCGACATAAGTCTTTTTCTGCTCGGCGCTGTCGACGCCTCTAAAAAAGAAGCTCTCGAGAAAACGCCGACGGATCGTCGGATCCATCTCGGTCTGTTCGACATAGACCAGAAGCCATTTCCGCCTGATGTTGGTTACGCCGAGCAGGCATAGAAGGCCTGTCATCTCGAGGATGACCAGTTCGCGGGCAAGATCCGCCGCGAGATCGATCCGGCCCTGGTGCCATGCGCCGAGAAGGTCCAGCAGGACGGAAAAATCGGAGGCAAACCAACGGTAGCTCAGATAGGCATATTGATCGAGAGAAAGCTGGTTCTTCAGCTCATCCAGGGCCGATACGTTGATGATGGGGCTGCAGTTGAACAAGCGATGGATGATGAATTCGTCTCGGGGTTTCAGCCGCTTGGACATCATAACCAGGTTGTCGCACGCATAGGCGTGCATCGACCGGACCTCCTCGAACATGATTTCGAATTCGCGGCGGGTCTTGAATTCGACATCGACCTTGATCTTGCTGTGGGGCAGGACCGTATGGATCAGAAGAACTTTCTTGGGCGGGTCGCCTTCCCGCACGATATCGCGTTCGACGGAGAGGACGCGATGATGCCTACCCACGTCGATCGTGTCGCTGGATCGCAGTTCGTCAGTGATGACGTAAACATCCAGATCG
Organism: uncultured Mesorhizobium sp.; assembly: GCA_965649745.1. Classification (GTDB taxonomy): domain Bacteria; phylum Pseudomonadota; class Alphaproteobacteria; order Rhizobiales; family Rhizobiaceae; genus Mesorhizobium. The sequence goes on from CBFGLW010000016.1 coordinate 39,912, forward strand.
GAGTACAGATTGCCCATATCCTCCACCAGGGAGCCGGCGAGGATGACAACGTCGTTTGGCCGTAGGTAACACTGACTGGTAATGAAATCGACATCGACTGCAATCGTACCCTTCAAAAGCTTGATAGTCCGACCGGAAGCCAACATTGTTATCTAGACTCCTCCCAAATTCTGAGCTTTCGTAACAATAATGACCCATCATGGTCCTTCGTATCTAAATTTGACAAGTCCCGTCTTGTCTATTGATCGACCTGAGCGAGGGATGAATAATCGGGTATTCACGATTTCCGGTGCCACCGGAGAGTGAAATCCCTGCAGCAAAGCAAGGAATGAGCAATGCACCCGATCATCGTTGGGGTCCCGGCAAACTTCCTCTCGGACATTCATTCCCACGCGGTCTCGAACCGCTACCTCCAGACGCTCGTGACTCATGCTCATGCGATCCCCATGATCATTCCGTGTCTCGCGACGATGGCTGGCGGAGAGGGTTTCTCGGCTGCGGCCACAGTCGCGCAACTCGACGGATTGTTGCTGACAGGAAGCCGTTCGAATGTTCATCCCAGTCGTTACGGCGCGGACGTCAATCCGAATGTCACCTTGTTCGATGAAGACAGGGATGCAACGGCGTTCCCCCTTATTCACGCGGCGGTTGAGGCCGGTGTTCCGATCTTCGGTATCTGTCGTGGCGCGCAGGAACTGAATTGCGCGTTTGGCGGAACCCTTCACCAACTCGTGCACGAGTTGCCCGGCAATCTGGATCACCGCGCGGTGCAGGACCTTCCTCAGCACCTCAAATACTTCCCGGCTCATGAGATCGCGCCTGCCAAGGGGGGGTGGCTGGAGACGATCCTGAGGCAGCACGGCTTCGATTTTTCGGATTTGAAGATCAACAGCCTGCACGCTCAGGCCGTCGCCGAATTGGGATCCGGCATAGCGGTTGAAGCGCGGGCACCCGATGGCGTCATCGAAGCCATTTCCATGCCGGGCGCTTCGGCCTGGACCTTCGCTGTGCAATGGCACCCGGAATGGCACACCGAGGAGGTGCCCATCAACAAGCTGCTGTTCGAGGCTTTTGCGGATGCCTGCGCAAGCCGGCGGGAAGAGCGATTGGCGCAACTGGCGACCGGCCAGGAATCCGGCCTTGGATCGAGAATGGCTTCGGCGAGAGCGGCAAGGATGTAGGCGTATTTCGCCCGACGTATCGAGCCGAGGAAACGATGAACGATTCCATCGACAGTTGCCGGAGCCTGGCCCGGTTTTTTGCGGACAGCGTACGCCTCTATCCGGATCGACCGGCGCTTAGCATTGGCGAGCGGCAATGGACCTACGGTGCGCTGCGGCAGGAATGCGATGCGATAAGGCTAAGGCTGGAATCCATTGGGTTTGCTGGAAGGCAGGCCAATATCGGTGTGCTGTCGGCCAAAACCCTGGTGTCCTATGCTTCCATCGTCGCGACGATGGAGAGTGGCAACGTCTATGTCCCGCTTAACCCGAGATTTCCTGTCGACCGCCTGCTGAAGATAGTCGAGGACGCCGGCATCGAGACAGTGATCGTCGATGCCGCTTCGGTGGACGCCGCTATCCCGCTCCTGAAAGAAGCCGGATTCCACCATGTGATCTTGCCGGATAGCGGCGGGAATCCGGTTCCCGATCTTGACCGGGCATCGACCCGCATCCATTGGGGAAAGCAAGCCGCCGGTTTGCCGGATGGTCGAGGGGATGTCCCGATCTCCCGTCCCGCCCGTTTCGCCTACATGATGTACACGTCCGGAAGCACGGGTGGCCCCAAGGGTGTCGCGGTCACCCACGACAATGGTTGCGCCTGTATCGAACGAGCGTTTGACCTGTTCGAAACGGACTGTGCCGACCGCTTCACGCAAATGTTCGAGCTGTCGTTCGACCTTTCCATCTGCGACATTTTCCTGTGCTGGCGCAGCGGCGGCTGTCTCTTCGTTCCGCAACCCCAGGACCGGCTGATCCCGCTCGATTTCGTTCGCCGCAACGAAATAAGCGTCTGGGGAGCTGTGCCTTCGCTTGCAAGCAACATGCAGAAGCTGAATCTCTTGAAGAATGGCACGTTTCCATCCCTTCGTTTGAGCTGGTTCTGCGGCGAGGCCTTTCCTGCGGAATTGGCGCAGGCGTGGTCCGAAGCTGCACCTCTGTCCAAAATATACAATGTTTACGGTCCGACGGAGACGACGATCTTTGTGACCTCTTATCTGTACGAACCTGGCAAAAGCCCTGCCACCGGTATCGTGCCGATCGGCGATATGTTGCCTGGCCTGGATTGTCTTGTGATCGACGATGGACAACCGACCGCCGGCGCAGGCGAACTGTGGCTGTCGGGCGACCAGGTTGTGCCGGGTTACTGGAACAAGCCGGACACCACAGCGGCCTCGTTCGTCAAGCGACCCGGAAGCGACCGCATCTGGTACCGCACAGGCGACCTTGCCAGCATCGACGGGCGCTTCGGCCTGATGTTCCATGGCCGGATCGATCGCCAGGTGAAGATGCGCGGCAACAGGGTCGAGTTGCAGGAAATCGAAGGTGCTATCCGCCGGACGGTCGGCTGCGCTACGGTCGCCGTCATCCCCGTTTTTTCCAAGGAAGGGATATGCACGCATCTCGTTGCGTTTTGCGACAGGATCGAAGGCGGAGAGGCTGCCGCGAAGAAGGCGAGCGCCCGTGAATTGCCGCCCTACATGATTCCCGAGAAGTTCATCGAGATAGACCGTTTTCCCTACAACAGCAACGGCAAGCTGGACTACAAGGAACTGTCCGGCCGCATCGCCGATCCACAATCTCCCAGCGCCTAGTTCCGTTAGGGGCCGCGCGAAAATTCGGTCGACTGAGGCAAACCCGGCTTTTATTGAGCCTGGGAGGTCGGGAAGCCGTCGATTTTTCTACCGATTCCAATGGCCGGGCGCACGAAATCGCTCACGTCGCTCGGAGACGCATCTCATTTGACAGGATCGTTTTTTTAGACAAGACTAAAAATTGAGATGGTGATGATTGAGGCAACACGCTGCCCGGATGCGGGGTCCGTTCAGCGGTTTGCGAGGGGCCCTTGCGCTCCGGAATGCTGAGGTAGGTTACCGAAACGCGAAGGTCGGCACGCCAGGTGCGTGCGACTGGTATCTGGTATGATGACGCGGCCGCCTATTCAAGATTGGTTCTCGGACTTCGACCCGCTTGATCCGGACTGGATCGAAAATCCCTTTCCCATTTGGAGCGATATGCGCACGTCCTGTCCGGTCGCGCATACCGACCGCTACAACGGTGTCTTTTTTCTGAGCCGTTATGAAGATGTCCGCGCCGCTGCGTACGATACGGAGCATTTCTCCTCCCGCCGCATTTTCGTTCGCGAGCATGCCTCGCCGGACCCTCAAACACCGCCGATTACGTCGGACCCTCCCCACCACCGGCCGGCGCGCCTTCCGCTCATGCCGAAATTTTCCCCCGCCGCGGTGAAGGAACTCGAAGAGCCGACGCGAAAGATTTGCGCAGGTCTGATCGAGGAGATTCTCAGGAAAAATGACGGCAACCGGTGCGACGTTGCGGTCGAGTATGCCCTGCATATTCCCATGCGCGTCATGCTGTACATGTTTGGGCTGCCATACACATCCGGCGAGCAATACCGGAAATGGATCCTCGACATTCTGGAGAACGGCATTACCGACCACACGATCTATTTGCGTGCGGTCGCCGAAATGCGGCGCGCGCTCTTCAAGCTGGTGCGGGAGCGTCAACGAAATCCCGGCGACGATCTCGTCAGTTATCTCAACACCGCTACATTCGAAGACAAGCCTCTGGAGCTTGAACACGTCATCGGCAGCCTGGCCCTGTTGATGATCGCCGGGGTGGAAACGTCGGGCAGCGCCATGTGCTCCATATTCCTTCATCTGGCCACCAACCCGGACGATCGTCGCCGGCTCATTGCCGATCCGGAATTGGTGCCGACTGCGATCGAGGAGTTTCTTCGCGCCTATTCGCCGCAGACGATCTCGCGCGAGATCATCTCGGATACGGAAGTCGGTGGTTGTCCGCTGAAGGCCGGAGAGATGCTGATACTGTCGTTTCCATCGGCAAACCGCGACCCGGCGGTGTTTCCGGATCCGGACAGCGTGATCCTCGACAGGAAGGAAAATCGCCACATGGCGTTCGGCGCGGGCATCCACCATTGCATCGGGGCGAACCTCGCCAGAATGGAATTGCGGGTCGCCATGGAAGAATGGTTCAGGCGGTTTCCGGAATTTCATCTTGACCGGAGCGCGCGCCTCGAATGGGCGCCGGGACCGATGCGGGGACCACGGACGGTGCCCGTATTCCTCCACGCCGAGCCGGCATAGTCGGGTATCGGGAGCAGTTCTCCTGCCGGCGGTCCTGAGTGCCGCGGGAGAGACCGAAAAGATTGCGAAGGCCAACAGACGTAAAGGGCTGCAGCTGGAATGGATATGGTTGGGTCGGTCGTTGAAAGTACCCGGCGTTCATTCATGTCCGAGAGCGTCGCCTTGCGGTTTTCGTCTCCCTTCTTCGCGGCTCTTTCCCGGTCATGCGCGGAAGACGAAGATATCCTCGCGCTTGGGGCGGCGGTAAGGCCGGGTCAGCCGCCGGCGCAGTTCATTCTGCTGGCAACACAGTTCCTGGTTTTTCAGGAACCTCGTTCCGAATGCGCCGCTTACTTTCCCTCGGTGGCCGACGAACCGCGTCCGGCGGAAGGGGCGTTCCCGGCGTTTCGTGCCTTCTGTCTCGACCGTCGCGAGCAGTTGACCGCCCTCCTGTCTGAGCGCACCGTCAATACGACGCTGGCGGACCGCGTGAGCTACGTCCTGCCGGCGGTGAAGCATGTCGCGCAGGCTGCCGGCGAGCCGCTCTTCCTGATCGAGATCGGCTGTAGCGCAGGCCTCAACCTGCTCTTTGATCGCTATCGATATGACTATGGCCAGGGCACGACTGTCGGGGAGGCCGGTTCCGACATAACGATCCGGTGCAAGGTCCTTGGCGGCCAGCCGCCCGTGGCCGGTTCCTTGCCAGCCGTCGCCCGGCGGGTTGGCGTCGACTTGATCGAAGTGGACTGCACCAGCGCCGACGAGCGACTCTGGATGGAGGCGATGCTGTTTCCGGAGTGGATCGAGGAACGGCAGCGCTTGCGAACGGCCCTCGCTTTCAGGGCTGACACGCCGCTGGAAATCGTCATCGGTAATGCGCTCGATGTTCTGCCCGGCCTGATCGACGAATTGCCCGGTCCGGTCTGCGTGCTGCATTCCCATAGCCTTGGACAGTGGCCCGAGGCGTTGCGCTTGGACCTGGACCGCCTGCTTTGCGAACAGAGCCGGGCACGGGCCATCCACCGCGTTGGCATCGAGGCATTCGGCGAGCAGCCGCCGCAGCGGATTCGGGAGCGAATGATCAAGATCGCCGGCGCCGGCATCCCGTTGACCCGAAGGAGCCTTCCGTGCCCGATTGTCCATACGGTCTATGAAAGGACCTCTTCCCTTGAAAATACCCTCGGGGAAGTGGACGGCCTTGGAAGCTGGATCGACTGGTATACGTGACCTTGATCGGTCAGGCGTTGCGGCGCTGCTCGAGACGGTTGTGCCGCTGAAGGGAATAAAGACGGGATATCGGGACGGCATCCGCAGAAGGCAACCAGGTTGGAATTACAACGAAAGAGATGACGATGAGCGCCATTCGATCCAATGCCGAGGTTCAATATACCTTCACCGACAAGCCGTCGCATGACATTCATACCAGCAGGAACGTCGAACAATTCTGCACTCGGTTTGAGATGGAGACGAAGCGCCATCCATCCAGTCTTGTCGACGATATTCTGCGCCCGGATCAAAAACGCGCCGTCTTTGTGGCCGGTTCGATGACGATGGGACTGGCGACCGGCATCTCCGACATCGATTTCATCGTCCTGGTCGACTCCCGGGACGCGATTCTGCCGGAGGCGATTTCAAAAAAGAACAGCGACAGCGCGCTGACATTCTCCAATGACAGCGATCCGCTGTCGATTGGGCACTTCATCCATCTGATCAATGGCATCGAGGTCGATATCAACATCGTGCTGGCGTCGAGGGTCGACGCTGTAACACAAAGGCTGAAGCTTCCCGGCCCGGAATTGAGCGATGGCGAGGTCCTGACGATTGGCCGGCTGAAGAAGGCGTGGCTGATCGACAAAACCGACGGCTTCCTGGATCGATGGGACGAATTCCTGTCGGATACCTCTTTCGAGGTCCTCTGCGCCACGCGGTTTTACTGGATGTCGCTGAAGATGCTTGAAAAGGCTCGCAAAGCAGCCGCTATGCAGGACTTTCCGCTTGCCCTCTACCTTGCCCGGATCAGCGCGGAATGCGTGTACTGGTCGTACTTCGCCAGCCGCGGCTTTTGTGCGCTGGGCACCAAATGGCTCAAATTTGTCACGGTTTTCGATTTCAACGGAGACGATGAGGCCAGGCGGCTCTTTAGCGACAGCGTTCCTCTGGTCTTTCCGCGGTTTCATATGGACGTCGCGGAGCTGGCGCAGCATTTCGGGTCCGTCGTTCACTTCCAGCGGTCAGCCCGCGAGACGATCGAGAAAGACATACGGTTCAAGATCGCGTTTGCTGTATGCCCGCAAATATATCCAGTTTAATGAAGGTGTTGGTCGCCAAGATTGTAAGTGTAGTGTGAGATTCAAATCTGAATACGAATGAAGGAGGCTATGCGTGAACCGTCTTTTATCGTCTCAGGGCATTGTATTTCTACCTCGCAACTCCATTGAAGTTCTGCCATGACGCTGCTGGGAGAACCGCAAATCGCCGCAACCGAACGGGATGAGCCCTGGTGGGAGGAAGATTTCCTCGACATGACCACCAGCACATTCGGCCCGGTCAGCAAATACATCAAGAACGTCATGCCGCGCCTCCCGCAGCATGGGAAAGTGCTGGATCTGGGATGCGGCGACGGACGCATCAGCCTTTTCTTCGCCGAACATGGGTATGATGTCCTTGGCATCGATATTTCGCCGAGAGCCATCCACAAGCTGAATCATCTGGCGCAAGTCCGCGGACTGGATGTGAAGGCTCGCGTACAGCAGATGGAAGACTTTGTCTTCGAGCGCGATTTCGATGTCATCGTGGCGCATGGAACGCTGCAGTTGATGGAGCGCTCCGCCTGGCAAGGACTGATCGCGGACATGCAGAGCCGCACCTTGCCGGGCGGCTACAACATTGTGGTTGTCCTTACCGATGCCGCGCCTCCGCCGGCGGACCTTGCTCCGTTCTGCCGGGGCCTGTTCCATCGCGGCGAACTCAGCTCTCTATATGAAGGATGGGAGTTCTTCGAAAACGAGAGCATCGTGAAAGTGGGCCAGAACGTCTCGGACGTACCGCGGTCCCTCGCCCTCGACCGGCTCGTCGCCCGCCGTCCGAAAATCTAGAGCGTTTGGAGGAAGCGATAGCCCTGTGGCGGGCGCACGAATCCGCCGGCCAGGCTCTATCGTGCCGACTTGTTGAGAACAGTTTCGGCACGCTTCTGCATTTGCTGAGACGAATCTCAAACCCTTGACCCTCAAGGATTTGCGGGTTTACTGTCTGTGATCGATCTCGGTTGCAAGGCATGGTCCATGGACGTCGTCGCTCGGCCGGTTTCACTGTTCGATCCGCTGACGTTGCCGAACGGCGCTGTCCTCATGAACCGCATCGCCAAGGCGGCGATGGAGGAAAATCTGGGCGACCAGAATCAACTTCCGACCGAAGCCATGTGCCGCCTCTACGAAACCTGGGCGCAGGGCGGGGCCGGCCTCAACATATCCGGCAACGTGATGATCGACCGCAACGCGTTGATCGGACCCTGCGGCGTCGTAATCGACGAACACCAGCCGATCGAACCGTTCAAGGCCTGGGCTCGGGCATCGACCAGCGGCGGCGGCCATATGTGGTTGCAGATCAACCATCCCGGCCGGCAGGTGTTCGCCACCATGGGGCTGCAGGCGGTCGCCCCGTCCGCTATTCGCATCGAGATTGAGGGGAACTCACATGCCTTCCCCGTTCCGCGGGCTTTGGAGCCGGAGGAAATTGCTGTCATCGTCGATCGCTTCGCCACGGCCGCGAAGCTTACCGAAGCCGCTGGTTTCACCGGCGTGCAGATTCACGGCGCCCATGGCTATCTGATCAGCCAGTTCCTTTCGCCGCTGAGCAACAAGCGCACCGACGCATGGGGAGGTTCGCTGGAAAATCGTGCGCGGCTTCTGCTCGACGTTGTCAAGGCTGTACGCGCAGCGGTTTCGCCGGGTTTCTGTGTTTCGGTGAAGTTGAACTCTGCCGATTTTCAAAGGGGCGGCTTCGACGAGGCAGATTCCACAGAGGTGGTGCGCTGGCTGAACGATCTGCCGATCGATCTGTTGGAATTGTCCGGCGGCACTTATGAAAGTCCTGCGATGCAGGGCATTCCCAAGGAAACCAGTACCCTGGAGCGGGAAACCTATTTCATCGATTTCGCCCGCAAGATCAGCGCGATCGCCCGGATGCCCATCATGGTCACCGGCGGCATTCGCCGCCGCGCGGCGGCCCAGGAGGCGCTTGAGCCGCGCGGAGGAATGCCCGGCGTCGACGTCGTCGGCATCGGCAGCGCCATGATCTACGAACCCGCCCTGCCGCGGAAATGGCAGGCGGGCGAAGCGCTGGAAGTCGATATTCCGCAGGTCACTTGGCGCAACAAGCCTGCCCGGAGCGTTGGCAAAATGGCGTTGGCGATGCTGCAGCTCAGGCGCATCGGCAACGGACAGTCGCTCAGGCCGCGCGCCAACGTGCTGTTCACCCTGATTGCCCAGCGCCTGATGATCAAACGGCGTACCAAGCAATACCGCGCGCGTATGGCTGCGAATGCGTCAGCCGCCGCCGAGCAGACCGATACGAAGGGCTGACAGTCCCGACCGCCTGTCTGAAACGCTCCACCTCCAGCAGATCGAACGAAAGCATCTTTCAGCTTCACATTGACTTCCATTGTCAGGCCCACATTCTACGGCAGCCGAAACAGGACAGATCGATGTTACCTTCCCAGCGCGCTTCGTTCGATATTCCTGCCGATATCTGTTTTCTAGACGCTGCCACGTTCAGCCCGCAGCCGTTGGCTTGCCGCGATATCGGCCGGGAAGCCGTCGCCCGCAAGAGCCGTCCCTGGGAGATCCGGCCGGCCTTTCCGGCCGAGCAGTACCGCCGCGCCCGGCAGGCCGCCGCCGGCTTGATCAATGCCGATCCGGAAGATATCGCCCTCATTCCGTCAGTCGGATACGGCGTCGCCACTGCGGCGAAGATATTGCACGTGCCAGCGGGTTCGCGCGTTCTGGTGCTGCAGGACGATCATTCCTCGCCGGTTCTCGAATGGATGACGCGGGCGGATTCTGACGGTTTCACCGTCGAAGCCGTGCGCAGGCCCGGCAATGGCGACTGGACCGAAGCGCTGCTCGACGCAATAGAAAGACCCGGCGCCGCGCCGATAGCGGTTGCGTCCATATCTTCCGTGCATTGGTCGGACGGCGGACTGGTCGACCTTGCCCCTGTGGCGCGGGCCGTAAGAGAGCATGGCGGAGCGTTGCTGATCGACGCCACGCAGAGTGCAGGTGTCATCGATCTCGACGTGCGCGCGCTGGATCCGGATTTCGTCGTGTTCTCTGCCTACAAATGGTTGCTCGGACCCTACGGCCGGGCCTTTCTCTATGTCGCCAGGCGTCATCAGGACGGGGTACCGCTCGAGCAGACGAGTTACGGCCGGCGCGCCGTGCGGGCGGATCAGGACGTTTATTTTGCGGACCTGAATTATGTCGGGAGTGCGCAGCGTTTCGACATGGGACAACGCGACCTCGTTTCCCTCGAGATGGCTTCGCTCGGCATGGAAATAGTTGCGGCCTGGGGAACGCAGGCGATCTGCGAGCGTCTTGCGGTGCTGACGGGGCGCCTCGCCGCCGGCTTGAGCGGCTCCAGCGTCAGCATTCCGGACGCAAGCACAAGGTCGCCCCACATACTGAGCCTCGAGTTCGGCGGCGGCATACCCGAAAGCCTGTTTCGCGGTCTCGCCGCGGAGAATATTTTCGTGGCGCGCCGCCTCGGGCGGATGCGCGTCAGTCCCTACGTCTATAATGACGAAGCCGATATCGACCGGCTCGTCGACGTTTTCCGCAAGCTGGTTCCCGCCTGACGGGCCTAGTTTTCCAGGAGTTGGCCGAGATTGGCGATCGTCGGGTTCTTGAAGAATTCGACGAACTCGATCTGCTTGTTGGAATGTTCGGAAACGGCGACCAGCATCTCGACGACCTGCATGGAACTGCCGCCGAGCGCAAAGAAATCGTCGTCGGGGCCGACCGTGTCGACACCAAGCAAACTGGTCCAGAGCTCTCGGAGGTAAGTTTCAACGGAAGCGTTTTTCTCGCTTGTTTCCGACATAACTTTGATCCGCAATCCCGATCTCATATGGGGTATGTCAACAGCTACTAACTTCGATCCTACGTTGTGTCAAAATTTGGGAAGTGTCCCGAATTTGAAACGCTCGGCTTGTTGGCTTGGAACTCAAAGTATAACACGGACGGGTAGAGGAGAGCAGGTCGCAATCCTCCGGGAATCGTCCCCGGTCGCGGGCGAACCCCTCTAAACTCGGCTTCGGAGAAGGTGATGAAGGATATCGGCTTCGATCTGGTCACGGGCGAGGCAAAGGAAATTGCTCCGGGAGTCAGGGCTATAGTCGCCGGCAACGAGGGCCCTTTCACCTTCAAGGGCACAGTGACCTACATCGTCGGACAAGGTCAGGTCGCCGTCGTCGACCCGGGTCCGGACGATCCCGCTCATGTCGCCGCCGTCCTGGATGCCGTGCGCAACGAGACGGTGACCCATATTTTTGTCACCCATTCCCATAGGGATCATTCCTGCGCGGGCGCGGCGATCAAGGCTGCCACCGGCGCGGCAATCCTGGCGGAGGGTCCGCACCGCCTGGCGTGGCCGTTGGGTGACGGCGATTCCAATCCGCTTGATGCGACCGCCGATCTCGACTTTCGTCCCGATGTCCTATTGCGCGACAAGGATGTGGTGACAGGGCCGGGCTGGACCGTCGAAGCCGTCGCGACTCCCGGCCACACGCCGAACCACATGGCCTTTGCGCTGCAAGAAGCTTCCGCCTTGTTTTCCGGCGATCACGTGATGGCCTGGTCGACATCCATCGTGGCGCCGCCCGATGGTTTGCTGAGCGACTATATGGCCTCGCTCCACAAACTGCAGCAGCGGAGCGAGACAGTCTATTTCCCCGGCCACGGCAATGCGATCCGCAACGTGCCGCTGGCGCTGCGCACCTATATCCGCCATCGTCAGGGAATCGACACATCCATTTGCAAGCGTCTTGCGGACGGCCCCATGACCGTCCCGGCGCTGGTCCGCGCGATTTACGGCGACGTCGACAAGCGCCTGGCCGGGGCGCTTTGCCTTTCGCTTCTGGCGCATACGCAAGACCTTGTCGCGCGGCAGGTGATAACGGCGGAGGGACCGCCAACCATGGCCAGAGAATACCGCCTGGCCTCCTGAAGGCGTCCTGCTGCTCTCCAAGCTGTTCTTGAATGTATGCGGCTTCGTATCCTTCTGCGGCCGCGCTATTTTTCTCCTGTCCGGCTGCGATCAGGCAGGAACGTAGGTCAAGCGGATTGCATCCGGTCCGATCCGGTCGTGGCCCATGAGACGAAGCCGTGGCCGGGCCGCGGCGAAATATGGCTTGCCGTGGCCGAGCACGACAGGATGCAGGTAAATACGGTATTCGTCGATCAGGCCGCGTTCGGTAAGGCTTTGCGCCAGGTTCGGGCCGGCAATCTCGATCTCTCCGTCGCGTTCGGCCTTCAACTTGCGGATTTCGCCCTCGAGATCGCTTCCAATGAGTTGGGCGTTGGGGCCGACAGATTTCAACGAGCGTGAGACGACCCATTTCGGCTGGCTGCGCCACGCGGCCGCGAATGCCTGTTCGTCGGCATTCCACTCGGGATGATCCTCGTCCCAATAGCGCATCAATTCATAGACATGACGGCCGTAGATGCTGCCTGTTTGGCTCTGAGCCTCAGCGACAAAGTGGCGGAAGAGCGTAGGGTCTGGTGCAAACGCCATATGGTCGACGTAGCCGTCCAGGGACTGGTTCATTCCGAACACCAGTTTGGCCATGCCGCTTCCTTTCCCCCTGCGCGCCGCACGGTTGATTGCATTATGCAATCGGTAGCAGACTAGCTCGACTGATTTTATATTGCAATTGGTTTTGAGCGGGCGCTAACCTACCTGTTTGCTCCGGCTTGTGCGAGACAATGAGACGCCGAAGTCCGATCGTCAATCGCAGCAGGTGTTCGGCGATGATCGGCGTTCATTGGCGCACCGCACCGGGTGATGATGAGAACTACGTTTGCGCCATAGCCCTCTTTTAAGGGGCTCCACCCCTGGTGGCCCCGCCCCGTTTATAGGCAGTCGCCTGGGGAATCTCCAAGGTGACCGCCAGGCCACCACGGGCGGCTGTCGAAGCCGTGACCCGGCCACCATGCTGTTCGATTGCTTGCCTTGTGATGGCCAGACCAAGTCCGAAGCCGTTTAGCGCAGCCGCATCGGTTCCGCGCGAAAACGGCTGGAAGATTCTCTCGAGTTCGGACACCGGCACGCCCGGCCCTTCATCCGTGATCGTCACACGAAGCGTCCCGTCGACAATTTGGGAGCAAATCGAAACGCGGGAGTTGTCGGGGGAATATTTCAAGGCATTGCGGATGACGTTCTCGAAGGCGCGATAGATCAACTCCCCATCGACCTCCGCGACGAACGCGGCGGCGCCGTCATGGGTCACGACAATTCCACGCGCCTGAGCCTCAAAAGCCGCATCGTCGACAATCTCGTTCAGGAGATCCATGACGTCGAGTGTCTGCATTGCAGTGTCGCCCGAGCGGGTCGTCAAACGCGCGAGCGTAAGAATCTCGCCGACCAGCCCGTCTATACGCTCGATCTCGCGATCCATGCGATCCATCATGGCTCGAAGCTTCGCCGGATTTTGCCGCAGCACGCCGATGGCGGCCTGAAGACGGGACAGTGGCGAGCGCAGTTCATGGGACACGTCGTGGAACAGCCGCTGCTGGACCTCCTGGAGTTCCTGCAGGCGCGCGGCGCTGGCGTCAAAGTCATGGGCGAGGGCCGTCACCTCGTCCTTCCGGCCATCCATTTTGTCACCGATGCGGACGTCGAACCGGCCATGGGCAAGAGCGCTCAGGCCGTGACGGAGATGGGCGACGGGACGAATGAGATAACGGGCGAGCCAGAAGGCGGACGCAGCGCTTGCGATCAGTGCCGATATCCACGGCACCAGCTTCGGCCAAGTCCCCGCGACGATCCCGGGTTCCGGGGTAGTGGATGCCACGCGAATGCATCTGTCGTCGACAACGACGCCGCGCACGGTCCTGATATCGATATCGGCGCAAGCGCTCGCCGGTCCAATCTCGGATATGGACAGTTCTATCGCCTGAGGCGCCGTCCTTGCGGCATGTGCAAAGACTTTGGCAGCCTTTTCCCCTTCTTGCGCCAGCAACCGTTCGGCCACGTCAAGTGCGAAGACCCGCTGCTGGCGTGCAATGTCCTGAGAAGCCGGACCGACATCGAGCAAGGCACTGATTGCGAACAGCCCTGCGATCGATGCCGCTATCATCAACCAGGTGATGGTGAAGAATTTCCAGAACAGGCCGCGCATCATCGGTCCTGGAGGAGCTGATAGCCCTGTCCCCGCACAGACTGTATCCAGGACTGGCCATCCTCCCTGCTGCCAAGCTTCTGTCTGACGCTGCTCAAATGAACGTCGATCCGCCGGTCAAAAGGCGTCAGTGGCCGCCCGAAGGCATGCTTCGATATCTCCTGCTTGGAGACGAGCTGGCCGGCATTGCGGGCCAGCACCTCGAGCAGGCTGAACTCGGTGCCTGTCAGCTCCAGATGCTCGCCGCCCCATTCCGCGGTCCGGTTTCCCGGATGCATGACGAGTTCGCCGACCCGTATGAGATCCTGCGAGATGCCGCCACCAGAGGAGCCCACACGGCGCAATATGGCCTTCAGCCGTGCCGCGAGCTCGCCGGGCGAGCAGGGCTTGGGCACATAATCGTCGGCGCCGAGATTAAGCCCGGCGATCCGGTCCGCATCATCGCCCTTGGCCGTCAGCATCAGGACGGGGACCGAGCTCACCCGCCTGATCCGCTGGAGGACGTCGATGCCGTTCATGTGCGGCATCATGATGTCGAGGACGATGATGTCGATGGCGTTCGACGTGGCTTGGGCGACTGCAGCACGCCCGTCCTGTGCGGTCGCGACCTCGAAGCCCTCTTCGGAGAGATATTCCTTCAGGAGCGTCGTGAGATCGACGTCGTCGTCGATGAGGAGAACCTTTGCCATCCTGGAAGCCTGTCGTTCATTCAGGACACAGCCATACAGGACAGAAGCCTGTCGGACAGTGGATTTTACCTAACTTAACACTGGCTTGACCCTGCTTAACATTCAAACTGCTACGGACGTCAGAAAATCGTCGGCTGTCCGGGCAGGTCAATGAAAACTGCACTCGAAAAGAAACTTCTGCCGTGCGTGTCAGCTGCACTCAGTCTGCTTCTGTCCGGCTGCGCCACATTTGCAGAGCTCCAACCCGCAGACGTCAAAATCGCGAATGTCTGGCACGCGACAGTGCCGCATGGCGGCAAGACATCCAGTCTCGTGTCGTGGTGGTCGACCTTCAACGATCCGTCGCTGACCTCTCTCATCGGCTATACCGAGGAGGAGAATCCCAGCCTAGCTTCGGCCGCCGCCGACATCGAAAAGGCGCGCGCGACACTGGCTTCCGCACGGGCGAGCCTGTTTCCGGGGCTGGACGGCTCGGCTTCCGTCACGCGTTCGGGCACGGACGGCGATGCCTACAACCGCATGGCAGCCTCGACGACCTCGAGCGGCGGCCTGGACGCGTCGTGGGAAATCGATCTGTTCGGCAAGACGCGGCAAAAGAGCGAAGCGGCGCAGTTTCGGGTCCATGAACAGATCGCCAACTGGCACGAGGCGCGGGTCTCTCTCGCCGCCGAAGTGGCCGACTACTATGTGCAGTACCGGGCCTGCCGGCAGCTCGAGAGCGCTTACAGCGTCGAACTCGCCTCGCAGCGGGAAACAATCCGCGCCACGGAGACCGCCGCCACCTCCGGCCTCACTTCCACCGCCGACCTCGCACTGGCACGGGCAAGTGCTGCCTCCTCCTCCTCGACGCTCACGGCGCAACGGGCCGAATGCGAGGTGCTGGTCAAATCGCTCGCCCAGGTCACCGGCGGTGACGAGGCAAGGGTTCGGCAGTTACTGGCCGAGGGCAAGGCGGCCATTCCGACACCCAAAAACTTCAAGCTTGCGGCGGTGCCGGCGGATGCGTTGCGACAGCGCCCGGACATCGGAGCGCTCGAACTGGAGCTCGCCGCCTCAATTGCCGATGTCGGGGCGGCGAAAGCCGATCTCTATCCGAGCCTGAGCCTTGGCGGTTCGGTGACGATCAGCGCTTCATCGCTGGCAGGTGAATCTCTCCCCTGGTCCTTCGGCCCCGCGCTGACTATTCCCTTGCTTGACGGTGGATCACGACGGGCCGCCATCAAGAGCTCGATCGCCGACTACGACACGGCGGTCGCCAACTACAAGTCCGGCGTTCTGAGCGCGATCGCTGAGGTGGAGACCGCGCTCGTTCGGGTCGACAGCACCCGCAAGCGCATCGGTGACGCCAGCAGCGCGGCCCGCAACTACCGGACCTACTTCAACTCGATCGATTCGAACTGGCGGGCGGGCGGCGTCAGCCTGCTCGACCGGGAAGAAGCCCGGCGCTCGGCGCAGTCGGCGGAGATCTCACTCATCGAAATCCGGCGCGATGCGGTCCGCTACTGGATCGCGCTCTACAAGGCACTCGGCGGAGGCTGGGACGCCGGCTCCGCTTCGCCGGTTCAGCGCCAGGCAAAGACACAAGGACTTTATTGATGCAGCCTGCCCGTCTTCTGGGTGCCCTGTTTGTCGGGGCGAGCCTAGCTTTCGTAGCCCTGCCTTCCCATGCGCAGCAGCAGCAGGAAGCCGCGGCTCTCACCGTGGCCGTTGTGAAGCCGGCGGAACGCCAATGGGCGGAGACCGTGCCGGCGAGCGGCTGGCTGAAGCCCTGGCACGAGGCGATCATCGCCTCGGAGATCGGCGGTCTTCGCATCACGGATGTCCTCGTCGACGTCGGGTCGGTGGTCTCGAAGGGCCAGCCGCTCGTCCGGCTGGCCGACGAGACCGTGCTTGCGGACCTGCGCAAGGAAGAAGCATCGGTCGAAACAGCAAAAGCTGACCTTGCCAAGGCGAAGGCGAATGCGGATCGCGCGCGCAAGGTGAAGGGCAGCGGCGCACTTTCAGACGAAAAGGTCACGGAATACCTGATCGCCGAGCAGACGGCCGAGGCCGGTCTCAAATCTGCCGAAGCCACGCTGGAAAGCCAGAAGATCAAACTCGACCAGACCACGATCGTCGCGGTCGACGACGGGCTGATCACCTCCCGGTCAGCGCAGCTAGGGGCCGTGGTTTCGTCCGGTACCGAGCTTTTCCGGCTTGTACGGCAAAGCCGCGTCGAATGGCAGGCCGAGGTCTCTGCGCGCTATCTTCCGCACATTACCCAGGGCCTTGATGCTGCAATTGCAAGCCCCGCCGACAGGCGCATCGAAGGAAACGTCCGGTTGGTCGGCCCGACCGTCAGCACCGATACAGGCCGCGCGATCGTGTATGTCACGCTGCCCGCCAACGATCATCCTCCTGTCGGCATTTATGTGACGGGGCAGATCGAACTGCAGTCGACAAGCGCGCTTACCGTGCCAGAGACGGCGCTCGTGTTCCGCGACGGCATCAACTACGTCTTCACGGTCGATGCGGATCGGCGCGCCACGCGTGTCCGCGTCGAGACAGGACGGCGCAACGGCGGTGAGGTGGAGATCCTGTCCGGCATCGATCGATCCGCCTCGGTCGTGAAGTCCGGCGGCGCCTTCCTTTCGGACAAGGCTCTGGTGCGGATCGAAGGAGAAGTGCAATGAACGTCTCCGGCTGGTCGATCCGCAAACCCATCCCCTCGATCCTGCTCTTTGTGCTGCTGACCGTAGGCGGCTTACTCGCCTTCGAGCGGCTCTCCGTCCAGAATTTTCCTGATATGGACCTGCCGACCGTCAAAATCAGCGCAACGCTGGAGGGCGCTGCCCCGTCGCAACTGGAGACCGAGGTCGCCCGCAAGATCGAGGACAATCTCGCCTCGCTCAGCCTTCTTGACCACATCACCACGACGATTACGGACGGCTCCGTGTCGATCAGTGTTTCCTTCCAACTGGAGAAGGACAGCGAGGAGGCGCTGAACGAAGTCCGCAATGCCGTCGACAGCACGACGGATCTGCCGTCCGCGATGCAAGCGCCGAGTGTGACCAAGGTCACGGTGCAAGGGTCTCCTCTAATCACCTATGCCGTGCGCTCGTCCCGGCTCAACGAAACGGAGCTGTCCTGGTTCGTCGACAACGAGATGACCAAGGCGCTGCTTTCCGTCTCCGGTGTCGGCGAGGTCGGCCGCATAGGCGGCATAGACCGCGAAGTACATGTCGACCTCAACCCGCAAATCATGGGATCGCTGGGGATGACGGCCGCAACGGTCTCGTCCCGTCTCAAATCCGTCCAGGCGGACAGTTCGGGCGGCCGTGGCGAGATCGGCGGCAACAGGCAGACCATCCGCACGCTCGGCGCCGTCGCGTCGGTTGAGGATCTGAAGGCCCTCGCGATACCGTTACCGAACGGCAAGCTGGTGCGCCTCGACGAGATCGGCACGGTGACAGACAGTTTCGCCGACCGTTCCTCGCTCGCCTATCTCGACGGGCAGCCGGTGATCGGCGTCCAGGTCAAGCGCTCGAACGGCTTTTCCGATACGGGCGTCGCAGCAGATATCGAGGCCGCGATGCGAAACTTCACAGTCGCCAATCCCGACGTGGAAATCGTCGAGGCCTACAGCACGGTCGGGCCGATCATCGAGAACTATGACGGCTCGATGCACATGCTTTACGAGGGCGCCATCCTCGCCGTCGTCGTGGTCTGGCTGTTCTTGCGCGACTGGCGAGCGACCTTCCTGTCGGCGATAGCACTCCCTCTGTCAGTCATCCCGACCTTCCTGGCGATGTATTTCGCGGATTTCAGCCTGAATACGGTGACGCTTCTGGCCCTCTCCCTGGTCGTCGGCATCCTCGTCGACGACGCCATCGTGGAAGTCGAGAACATCGCCCGCCATCTCAATATGGGAAAATTACCGATGGATGCGGCACTGGAGGCTGCCGACGAGATCGGTCTTGCCGTCATCGCCACAACCTTCACACTCGTTGCCGTGTTCCTGCCGACCGCCTTCATGAGCGGCATTCCAGGCCTCATCTTCCGCCAGTTCGGCGTGACCGCGGCCGTGGCGGTACTGGCTTCGCTTCTGGTTGCGCGCTTGCTCACCCCGATGATGGCCGCCTATATGATGAAGGTGCATATCGTCGAAGAGAAGGACGGAAGCATCATGCGCGCCTACATGGCGGTCATGAAAGCCTGCCTCAACCACCGAAAGCTGACTGTCCTCGCCGTCTGCATCTTCCTCGGGCTCTCGTTATCGACAATTCCTCTTCTCAAATCGGGATTCCTGTCGGCGTCCGACGACGCGCAGACGAAGGTGACGCTCACCCTGCAGCCCGGCAGCACCGTCGATCAAACCGACGCGATGACACGGCAGGCCACTGACATCGTCGCGAAACTGCCTAATGTGACGCGCGTATTCGCAGCCGTCGGCAGCGCTTCATCGGGAGGCGGACCCGATTCCTCCACGACAAACGACGTGACCTCGGCAACGCTGGTCGTCAACCTGACGCCGATTGGCGATCGCGAACGGAAACAGTCCGAGATTGAGAACGATATCCGGCAGGCGCTCGCCGTGCTGCCGGGGCTGAGGGTCGAAGTCGGCACAGGCGGAAACGGGACGACGCTCGAGATCACGCTTGCCAGCGACGATGCCGACGCCCTTGATCAGGCGGGCAGCGCACTGGAAGAGCAGTTGCGCACTCTGGAGGGCATCGGCGCCGTCACCTCCAGCGCCTCACTCCAGGCACCCGAAATCCAGATCGTGCCCGACTTCACGCGGGCGGCGGCACTCGGCGTCACATCGGAAGCGATTTCCGAAGCGGTCCGCGTCGCGACCAACGGCGACTATTCCTCGTCCATGGCGAAGCTCAATCTGCCGCAGCGCCAAGTCTCGATCCGTGTGCGGCTCGACCCAAAGAACAGGGCGACACTGGACGACATCGCCAATCTCCGCGTGAGCGGCGCGAACGGCAACGTCGCCCTCGGCTCCATCGCGGACATTCGGATGGGCGGCAGCCCGTCCGAGATCAACCGCATCGACCGCTCACGCAACATCACCCTCTCGGTCGAGCTCAACGGCCGCATCCTCGGCGACGTCAATCGCGAGGCCCAGGCGCTGCCGGTGCTCAAGAACCTGCCGCAAGGCGTCCGGCTTGTCGAGCAGGGCGAGTTGCAGCGCAGTTCGGAACTGTTCGAGAGCTTCGGCACCGCCATGGCGATCGGTGTGTTCTGCATCTATGCAGTGCTGGTTGTGCTCTTCCACGATTTCCTGCAACCCCTCACCATCCTCATGGCGCTGCCACTGTCACTTGGCGGTGCCTTGTTGCCGCTCGTCTTCACCGACACGAGCTTCTCTATGCCGGCGGTGATCGGACTGCTCATGCTGATGGGAGTCGTGACCAAGAACTCGATCCTGCTAGTCGAGTACGCCATCATGGCGCGGCGCGGCGGCATGGCGCGCTTCGATGCCCTGGTGGATGCCTGCCACAAGCGTGCGCGGCCGATTGTCATGACGACGATCGCCATGGGATGCGGCATGCTGCCCGCGGCGCTTAGCCTCAGCGGAGGCGATGGAAGTTTCCGGCAGCCGATGGCGATCGTCGTGATCGGCGGGCTGCTGACCTCCACATTCCTCAGCCTTCTCGTCATCCCGGTCATCTTCACCTTCGTCGACGACTTTCTCGAACTCCTCAAGCGGCCATTTCGTGGGAATCAGCAGGGAGAATCGGAAGCGGCGCCTGCAAAGGTTGTCTGAGATGACTTGGCGGGCGCGTTAGGCGCGTTCGCCACGAAGGCCTCGGAACATTATAGAAAACAAGGCCCGCCATGCTTCTCGGGATCGGCGCCAATCGCCTCGATTAACTGCGGCGATTGGCGGCAAATTTCGTCGCTGGCGTAGCGGAAATGGCAGAATTGGCGCACCCGACAGGATTCGAACCTGTGACCTCTGCCTTCGGAGGGCAGCGCTC
>CBFGLW010000017.1:0-54823 GCA_965649745.1 uncultured Mesorhizobium sp.
GCCGGCGGCCGTTCCCGACGAGGCGCAGGCCGCGCTGGCGCGCGATCTCGCGCGGCAGGCGCAGACCTTGGAGGAATTGCGCGAAGCGATGGCCGGCTTCGACGGCTGCAATTTGAAATTCACGGCAAAGAACCTGGTTTTCTCGGACGGAAATCCGGACGCCGACATCATGCTTGTCGGCGAAGCGCCGGGACGGGACGAAGACCTCGAAGGCCTGCCCTTCGTCGGCCGCTCCGGCCAGTTGCTCAACCGCATGCTTGCGGCCATCGGGATCGACCGCAGCAGCGTCTACATCGCCAATGTCATACCCTGGCGTCCGCCGGGCAATCGTACGCCGACGCCGCATGAAACGGAAATCTGCCGGCCCTTCATCGAGCGGCAGATCGAACTCGTCGGCCCGAAACTGCTGGTCACGCTCGGCGGCCCCTCGGCCAAGACGCTGCTGAACACGACCGAGGGCATTCTGCGGCTGCGCGGCAACTGGCGCACTCACACGACGGCGGCCGGCACGGCGATTCCCGCCATGCCGACACTGCATCCGGCCTATCTGCTGCGCACGCCGGCGCACAAGAAGCTGGCCTGGCGCGACTTCCTCGAGGTCAAGATGAAGCTGCGGGAACTTTAGCCCGCACAGTCTGAACCTGCAGTCCGCGCCACTGCAGGCTGCCCAGCAAGGCGACTGCAACGGCCTGCGCCGAGACGAAGGCAACGCCCAATGCGTTCGGCGCGATCCAGCCGCCGATCATCAGGCCGAAGCAGACTGCCGCCCACAGCAGGTTGATGCCGATGACATCGACCATGACCGCCTTGGAAACCTGCTGCCGCCGGGCAATCAGCATGAGACCTATCACCCAAGGGACTAGCACCGCGCCGGCGCCGACCAGCAGCCCTGCGGGGATGTTGAGCAACGGAGACAGGATGGGCGAGCCTGCCGCCATCAGAACGGCACCGACGCAGCTGAAGAGAATGTCGGCATAGAGAACATTGCGAAGAAATTTCGTGATCGTGACGGACATGGTTGTCTCCTTTCGTTGCCCCGTCTTGCCGCATCGGCGAAGCATCGGGATGCCGAGACAATGACGCCGGCAACGACGGTTGACGATTACCCGCGAGGTAATAGAAACGACGAAGCCGAAGTTCTAGGCTTGCTATATTCTGGAGACAGGAGCGACGATGTCCGAGACCGAGAACGCCGTTGGCGGCATCATCCGTGAATGGCGTTCGCGCCGCCGCATGAGCCAGCTCGATCTTGCCGGCGAGGCGGACATCTCGCAGCGCCATCTCAGCTTCCTGGAAAGCGGCCGCTCCGCGCCGTCGCGGGAGGTGGTGATCCGGCTGGCCGACAGCCTCGACGTGCCGCTGCGCCACCGCAACCGGATGCTCCTCGCTGCCGGGTTCGCGCCGCAATACAGCGAGCGGCAGCTTGCCGATCCGTCGCTCTCGCAGGCGCTTTCAGCCGTGAAGCTTGTTCTCAAGGGCCACGAGCCAAGCCCCGCCTTCGCGGTGGATTCGCGCTGGAACATGGTGGCGGCGAACGACACCGTGGCACCCTTTCTCGCCGCCGTCGAGGACCCTGCTTTGCTGGAGCCGCCCGTCAATGTGCTGCGGCTCTGCCTTCATCCGAAGGGCCTCGCCTCGAAGATCGTCAATCTGGCGGAATGGCGGGCGCATCTGCTGGCGCGGCTAAAGCGGCAGAACGAGACCTATGCCGATCCGCTTCTCGAACAGCTGGAAGAGGAGTTGCGCGGCTATCCCGGCGGCGTATCGCAGAGCCGGCCGGTCCATAATGAGGGATCGGCCATCGCCCACATGCTGAAGCTCAGGATGGGCGGGATGGTGCTGTCGTTCATCAGCACGATCACGGTTTTTGGCACGGCGCTCGACGTCACACTCTCCGAACTGGCGATCGAATCCTTCTTTCCGGCCGATGACGCGACAAGGACGATGCTGGCACAGCTGGCCGCGGACCGGCCTTCACAATCCAGCCACCCGTGACCGGTCAGCCGGGCGGAGGCGCGGCCTTGCGGGCCGCCGTCAGCTCCAGCCCGAGCCGCCGCTCGCGCCAGATGATGAAAAGCCCGGCGCCGATGACGATGACGCCGCCGACCAGCGTATTGAGCGAAGGGATGTCGCTGAAAAGCAGATAGCCGACGGCGATGCCGAAAATCATCGAGGTGTATTCGAACGGCGCCACGACGGACACCTCGGCGTGACGATAGGCCTGTGTCATCAGGATCTGCGCGATGCCGCCGCTCAGTCCCGCGCCGACCAGCAAAACAGTTTGCAGTGGGGTCAGCAAAATCCAGCCGAAGGGAATGGAACCAAGAGAGGCGATGGTCGCGGTCAGCGAGAACCACAGAACGATCGTCGACGTCCGCTCGGTGTGGACGAGCTTGCGCACCAGAAGTGCCGCAACCGCCGAAATGACCGCCGAAATCAGCATGGCAACCACACCGAGGGCCTGCTGGTGGTCGAGGCCCTCGCTCCCCGTCAGCAGGGTAAGCTTCGGCCATGAAATGACGATCACGCCGAACAGGCCGATAACGACCGCCGTCCAGCGATAGGCGCGCACGACCTCACCGAGGAACAAGGCGCTGAACATGACGATGAGCAGCGGCTGCGCATAGTTGAGCGTGATGGTTTCCGGCAGCGGCAGACGCATCAGGGCAAAGAAGGAAAACGCCATCGCTGAAACGCCGACGAGGCCGCGAATGACATGGCTGACCGGCCGGCTGGTGGCGAAGGCGAATCTCAGTTCGCCGCGCCACGCGAGAAAACCCAGGATCGGCAGAATGGCGAAAAAGGAGCGGAAGAACACGATCTGTCCGGGCGGCACATCGTCGGCGGCCTTGATGCAGGCCTGCATCCCCACGAAGATCGCCACGGAGGCGACCTTCATGGCAATGCCCGTCAAGCTGTTGTGTTTTACTCCCCCCTCGCCGTCCGACAATTCAGGCCGTTGCCTCCTGGATCGCCGCCCAGATGCGGGACGGCGTCGCCGGCATTTCGATGTGTCCGATGCCGTAGGCGCGGTGCAACGCATCGACAACCGCGTTCAGCGCCGCCGGCGTCGAGCCGATGGTTCCGGCCTCGCCCGCGCCCTTGATGCCGAGCGCATTGGTGGTGGACGGCACGTTGCGGGTCTCGAAATGGAAGGAGGGAACGTCATCGGCGCGTGGCATGGCGTAATCCATGAAGCTTGCCGTCAGAAGCTGCCCGTCCTCGCCATAGACTGTGTCTTCCGTCAGCGCCTGGCCGATGCCTTGCACGACACCGCCATGCACCTGGCCGGCCAGAAGGATCGGGTTCACCGTAGCGCCGAAATCGTCGACGATGGTGTAGCGCACGATATCGGTATGTCCCGTATCCGGATCGATCTCGACCTCGCAGATATGCGTACCGTTGGGATAGGTCGCCTCGTGCTGCACGAACTCGCCGAAACCCTGCAGGTCTTCCTTCTTCTTGGCCGCCTTGGCGATGGTGGCGAAATCCAGTGAACGGTCGGTGCCGACGATGCGCGCCGAACCGTCGACCAGCTCAATATCGGCCGCCGAGGCTTCCAGTTCGTCGGCTGCGACACGCTTGATCTTTTCGGCCAGGTCCTCGCCGGCGCGGGACGCCGAGACGCCGCCAAGGGGTATCGACCGCGACCCGCCGGTGCCGCCGCCAGATTTCAGCTCATCGGTGTCGCCCTGGCGGACGTGGATCCTGTCGATGTCGAGATTGAGCTTCTCGGAAACGAACTGCGCATAGGCCGTCGCATGGCCCTGCCCGTTCGTCTGCGTGCCGATCTTGAGGGTCACGGTGCCGTCGCCGTTCAGCTCGACATGCGCCGGTTCGGACCCCGGAAAGGCGCAGGCTTCGATATAGGTCGCCATGCCGATGCCGCGGATTTTACCCCGTGATTTCGCTTCGTCACAGCGTTCGGAAAACCGATTCCATTCAGCCCTTTCCAGCGCCACGCTCATATGGCCGTCGAACTCGCCGGTATCGTACAGGCGGCCGGTCTGGGTGCGGTAAGGCATCTGTTCGGGCCTGATGAAGTTGCGGCGGCGGATTTCGTCCGGTCCCAAGCCGAGATCGCGGGCGCAGGCATCGACGAGCTTCTCCAGCAGGAAGGCTGCTTCCGGCCGCCCTGCCCCGCGATAGGCGTCGACCGGGCAGGTGTTGGTGTAGATGCCGGTGGTCGTCACATCCAGCGCCTGGATGTCGTAGACGCCGGTCGACATGGTCACGCCGATATAGGGGATGAAGCCGCCATATTGCGACAGATAGGCACCCATATTGGCGCGTAGATCGACCCGCAACCCAAGGAAGCGGCCGTTCTCGTCCATCGCCATCTCGGCGGTCACGACATTGTCGCGCCCCTGCGCGTCGGTCAGGAAATGCTCGGTCCTGTCGCCGGTCCATTTGACCGGCTGGCCGACACGTTTGGCGGCTTCCAGCACGAGCGCGTATTCGCGGTAGACGAAAGATTTAGGTCCGAAGCCCCCGCCGACGTCGGGCGTCACCACGCGCAGCTTTTCCGGGCCGATGCCGAGCACACCCGCCACGATTTTCTGCACCGAGTGCACGCCCTGCGAACCGGTGGTGAGCTGGAACCGGTCCTCCTCCGCCCGCCATTCGCCGATGGCGGCGCGGGCTTCCATGTAATTGCAGACCAGCCGGTTGTTGATGAAGTCGATGCGCGTGATTTTCGCCGCTTTCGCAAAGGCGGCGTCGGTTCTGGCCTTGTCGCCCGCGTGATAGGTGAAAGCCTTGTTGGAGCCGAGTTCCGGCCAGACCAGCGGCGCGCCGTCTTTCAGCGCCGCGGCCGTGCCGGAAACGGCGTCCTCGTCCCGATAGTCGACCTCAATCAGTTCGGCGGCGTCCTGCGCCAGCGCACGGCTATCGGCCACGACGAAGGCGACGGCGTCGCCGACATACTGGACGCGGTCCCTGCACAGGATCGGGATGTCGCGCGTCGGTGCGCGGGTCCCGTCAGGCTGCTTCTGCATGGAGCCCGACTTCAAATCGCCGAGATGGCCGAGATCGGCGCCGGTCAGGATAAGCCGGACGCCCGGCGCCGCCCTGGCGGCTTCGATCGACGTTATGGAGAATTGCGCCTTGGCGACAGGCGACCGCAGCACGTAGCCATGAAGTGTGGCAGGCGGCTGGATATCGTCCGTATAACGACCCTTGCCGGTGATGAATGCCTGGTCTTCCAGGCGGAGCACGGATGCGCCCATCCCGAATTTCGGTGTTGCGACCGTCATGTCGTCCTCGCAATATGGCTGGGAATTGGGTCGTGGACCCAAGCCTTGAGATAGGCATTCGCGCAGTTTTGTCGAGGGCTGCTTTGGTGTAAAGAGCCGCCAGCCTCTTTTCATTTGAACCAGACAGCGGTCCGCGGGCCGACGGCATTCAGGAACCAGCGGATGCGCACAGACGACGGCCAGGTCTTCAAGCTCGAAGATTACCGACCGAGCGATTATCTCATTCCCGAGATCAGGCTGACTTTCAATCTGTCCCCGAGCGCCACCCGGGTCTCCGCATTGATGACGGTCCTGCGCAACGAGGGCGCCCCTGTCGACAGCCCGCTCAAGCTCGACGGCGACGGACTAACCCTGCTGCTGCAGGTCGAGATCGACGGCAAGATGCTCGACCTTTCGGATTACAGGGCAACGCCCGACAACCTCACCATTACCAGGCTGCCCGCCGCCAAAAGCTTCCAGCTTCTGATCGAAACGGAGATCGCGCCGGCCGCCAACCAGGCGCTGATGGGACTCTACCGGACCAACGACGTCTATTGCACCCAATGCGAGGCCGAGGGTTTCCGGCGTATCGTCTATTTCCTAGACCGGCCCGATATCCTTTCTGTGTACACGGTGCGGATCGAGGCTGAGCGCAAGGAAGCGCCGCTGCTGCTGTCGAACGGCAATCCGGTCGAAAGCGGCGACCTCGGCAACGGACGCCACTATGCGGTGTGGCACGACCCGTTTCCGAAGCCGTCCTATCTGTTCGCGCTGGTCGCCGGCGACCTCGGCAAGGTCTCCGGCAGCTTCACCACCATGTCAGGGCGCAAGGTCGACCTCGGCATCTATGTCGAGCACGGTAAGGAGCCGCTCGCCGACTACGCGATGGATTCGCTGAAGCGCTGCATGCGCTGGGACGAGGAGAAGTTCGGCCGCGAATACGATCTCGACGTCTTCAACGTCGTGGCCGTCTCCGACTTCAACATGGGGGCCATGGAGAACAAGGGCCTCAACATCTTCAACGACCGCTATGTGCTGGCCGACCGCGAGACCGCGACGGACTCCGATTTCGCCAATATCGAGGCGATCATCGCGCATGAATATTTCCACAATTGGACAGGCAACAGAATCACTTGCCGCGACTGGTTCCAGCTCTGCCTCAAGGAAGGACTGACCGTTTATCGCGACCATGAATTCTCCGCCGATCAGCGGTCGCGCCCGGTCAAGCGCATCGCCGAGGTACGCACGCTGCGCGCGCATCAGTTTCCGGAAGACCAGGGACCGCTCGCGCATCCGGTAAGGCCCCGCCGCTACCGGGAGATCAACAATTTCTACACCGCGACTGTCTACGAGAAAGGCTCCGAAGTCGTACGGATGATCCGCACCATCGTCGGCGCCGACGCCTTCCGGCGTGGCATGGACCTCTATTTCGAGCGCCATGACGGTCAGGCCGCGACGATCGAGGATTTCCTCAAGGCCTTCGAGGACGCGTCTGGGCGCGATCTGGCGCAGTTCTCGCTCTGGTACCATCAGGCCGGCACGCCCAACCTGACGGTGAGCTCGCGCTACGATGCGGCGGCGCGAGAACTGACGCTCGAGATCGAGCAATCGGTGCCGCCCACGCCATCGGAAAGCCGCAAGCGGCTGATGCACATACCGCTGGCCTTCGGTCTGGTCGGCAGCGACGGCAAGGACATCGCCTACGGCGCAGCCGATGGAGCCAACATCGAGGACGGCGTGATCCATGTGCGTAAGCGCCGCCATAGCGTGCGCTTCACCGGCGTCGAGGAAAAGCCGGCCCTGTCGCTGAACCGCGGCTTCTCCGCGCCACTGACGCTTTCGCTGCAGCAGAAGGCGGACGAGCAGTTTTTCCTCGCCAGTCACGACAGTGACGCCTTCTCGCGCTGGCAGGCTTCCAACTCGCTTTTCACGGATGCATTGATCGCGGCTTTCCGGGCGACGCTGGGCGGCAAACGCCCGGCCTTCGACAGGCGGCTGGCGGAAATGACCGACGCCATCGCGAGCGACGATGCTCTGGAGCACGCCTTCCGCGCGTTGGTACTGACGCTGCCGGGCGAGGCCGATATTGCGCGTGAGATCGGCAAGAACATCGATCCGGATGCCATCCATGCGGCGCGGGCGCGGCTTTCTGAAGTCATCGCGGCGGCAAATGAAGCCGCTTTCCGCGACCTCTATGCAGGGCTGCGCGACAATGGCGATTTCAGCCCCGACGCCGCAAGCGCCGGGCGACGGGCGCTGCGCAATACGCTGCTCGATTATCTCGCATTGCTGCCGGGTGGCGCGGACCTTGCAGTCGAGCATTTCCAGTCGGCCACCAACATGACCGACCGGTCGGCGGCCCTGGCTGCCCTGGCGCATCGCCATGCCGGTTCGAGGCAAGCCCTGGATGCGCTGGCCGCGTTCGAAGCCAAATACGGTTCCGATCCGCTGGTAATGGACAAATGGTTCGCCATCCAGGCCGGAACGCCGGGCGACAAGGCGGTGGAGACGGTCCGGGCCCTGATGGCGCATCCCGCCTTCTCGCTGTCGAACCCGAACCGGGTCCGTGCTCTCATCGGCACCTTCTCCAGCGCCAACCAGACCGGTTTCCACCGCGCCGACGGGTTGGGCTATCAGTTCTTCACCGATGTCGTACTGCAGGTCGAACGGCTGAACCCCCAGGTTTCGGCCCGATTGGCGACGGCGCTCCGCTCATGGCGCTCGCTCGAGCCCGGCAGGCAGAAGAAGGCGCGCGAGGCGCTGCTTTTCCTGTCGTCAGCAGACGGTCTGTCGGCCGATCTGCGCGACATCGTCGAGCGGACCCTGGCCTAGCCTAGCGTCCGGTCGATCTGAGAGCGGCAGACTTGGCAGTCCGTCGATTTTTAATCTTTTTTTAAATAGCCACTGGACAAGGCGAATCACCTTTGATTCTTTACTGAAAGATTCGGGTGTGCGGTTTTGCCGGATCGTTCAGCAGGTAAAAGATCGGGGAGTGCCAGTTCATGGCCAAGGCGGACGCGTGGGGCGCGCCCGGCAGGATAGTTTTTGACTGGCGAACGGCGCCGCGCCGCAGCCTGTCCGGCAATGCGCGCCTGTTCGCGGAGCCGGCCTATCGCAATTTGCTGGCAGCGGAACCCCTGCTTCGCAAACTGATCCCGGCATTGATCGTCATCTTCCTCGTCGTCGTCGCTGCTCTGCGCATTCTTTCGCTGATGAACGCGCAGGAAGAGACCGAGCGCAGCGCAAAGGCGACGCTGGCGCTCGCCGCCGGACAGTTGATCGAGACCGACTATGCCGAGAACGGCGCCCAGGACCTGCTGGAGCGGACAGCCCGGTCCGGTACGCTGGAAAGCGACTATGTGCTCGCCCTGACGGATGGCAGCTTCAAGATCCTCGCCGTCAGCCCACGCTCGACGCAATGGCAGGGGCGCCTGCTCGACAGGATGATCGCCGGAGGCCAGCCGCTGTTCCTATTCGGCGAGCGCGCCGGCGTCATGGATGTCAGGATCGGCGAACGCGACTGGTACGCCTCGCTGCAGCTCAATTCCGACAGGAGCAAGGCGGCGGTCGCACTTGTGCCACAGGACGCCGTCTTCGCGGAATGGCGAAAGACGGTGTCGCTGAACGTGACGCTGTTCGTGCTGACGGCCGGCGTGCTGATCGTGGTCCTCTACGCCTATTTCAGCCAGGCTTCCCGCGCCCAGGCTGCCGACCGCATCTATCTGGAGGCGCACCAGCGCATTGACATGGCTCTGGTGCGGGGCCGCTGCGGCCTGTGGGACTGGGACATGGTGCGCGGCAAGATGTACTGGTCGCGTTCGATGTACGACATGCTGGGCTACGAGCCCTGCGAGACCATGCTGTCCTTCGGCGAGGTCGACGCCATCATCCATCCCGAAGACGGCAACCTCTTCGAACTCGCCAACCAGATCGTGGCGCGCGAGATCGACCATATCGACCAGGTCTTCCGCATGCGCCATGCCGATGGGCAATGGGTGTGGATGCGCGCCAGGGCGCAGGTCATGGACCCGGAAGCACCGGAAATTCAATTGATCGGCATCGCCGTCGACGTCACCGAGCAACGGCATCTGGCGCTGCGCTCCGAAGCTGCCGACCTGCGCCTGCGCACCGCGATCGAAAACATCAACGAGTCCTTCGTGCTGTGGGATTCGGGCCAGCGCCTGGTGATGTGCAATTCAAAATACCAGCAGGACAACGGGCTCTCCGACCGCGATGTCGTTCCGGGCACCTCGCGCGAACAGCTGGAAAAGAAGATGCTGGCCTTCGCCGCGGAACGGCGTATCGCCAATGCCAACGGCCCGCGCGGCGGCCTGACCTTCGAACGGCAGCTCGCCGATGGCCGCTGGCTGCAGGTCAACGAGTTGCAGACCCGGGACGGCGGCACCGTCTCGGTCGGCTCCGACATCACCCAGATCAAGCAGCATCAGGAAAAGCTGGTGGACAGCGAGCGCCGGCTGATGGCGACGATCCACGATCTCAGCCTGGCGCGCCGCGCCGAGGAGGAACGCGCCCGCGAGATGGCCGACCTCAACCGCAAATACATCAAGGAAAAAGACCGCGCCGAGGCCGCCAACCAGGCGAAATCGGAGTTCCTCGCCAACATGTCGCACGAGCTGCGCACGCCACTCAACGCCATCATCGGCTTTTCCGAATTGATGGAGCAGGCTCTGTTCGGTCCGCTCGGCTCGCAGCGCTACGAAGAATACGCCACCGACATCAACAGCAGCGGAAAATATCTGCTCGGCGTCATCAACGACATTCTCGACATGTCGAAGATTGAGGCCGGCCAGTTCTCGATGGAGCGGGAAGAGATCGATCTCAGCCCGTTGATCAGCGAGACGGTGCGTGTCATCTCGCTCGCGGCGGCGGAGAAATCGATCAAGATCGACACCCGCATCCCCGGTCCGGTCAAGCTCTTTGCCGACAGGCGGGCGATCAAACAGATCGTCATCAATCTCCTGTCCAACGCAGTGAAGTTCACCGGCCAGGGCGGCCACATTACCGTGAAGGCGCGCAACACGTCCGGCGCGATGACCCTGACCATAGAGGACAATGGCTGCGGTATTCCAAAATCGGCGCTCGGCAAGCTCGGACGGCCTTTCGAGCAGGTACAGAACCAGTTCTCCAAGAACCACGCCGGGTCGGGCCTTGGGCTGGCGATCTCGCGCTCGCTGGCAGAGCTTCACGGCGGCGCGCTGAAAATCCGCTCCACCGAGGGATCCGGCACCATCGTTTCGATCCGCATCCCGGTGAAGAAGTCCACCCGCGCCATCAAGGCTGCCGCCTGATCCCGACGAACGAAAGCGCCCGGCGGCCAATAAACCGCCGGGCGCTTCCGTTCATAGGCTTGAGATCAAGACCTAGTTGTCGTCGTGATGGCCGCGCCGTCCGAATTTGCCGCGCGGCATTTCGCTCTTCTCGATCTTGCCGTCATCGTTGCGGTCGAGCAGCGCGAACCGCTTCTTCTGCTGCGCCTCGATCTCGGCCTTGGTAATGGCGCCGTCGCCATCCGTATCGAACCGGTCGATCAGCCGCTTGGCCATGCGCTCGGTGCGCATCTTCTCGATCTGCGCGGCGACCTCCGCCACGGTCATCTTGCCGTCTTTGTCGGCATCGGCGGAACCGAAGCGCTTGTCCATGGCGGCGCTGAACTCCTCGAAGCTGACGTCGCCATTGGAGTCGGCGTCGAGCTGGTCGAAGCGCATCATGCCGTGACGCGGCCCCTTGCCCGGTCCGTCATCGCGGTCGGCTGCGACCGCAACGGAGCCGGCGCTGCCGGCTAGTGCCAGAAAGGCGATTGCAAGTTTGGTCGTTTTCTTCATCGGTAACTCCTGTTTGCATCGTCACCCCCGATGCGGCGGAACCGTGTCTGCGGGCTCACCCTCATCCACGTTTCCTGCGAAGCAGAAGGTCGAAGTCTTTTCGAACCTTCCGCGACGTTTCCTTCAAATGCGCCTCCAGCACCTTCATGTCCGGCAGGTCGGTCGCCGCCAGAAGAAGGTCGGCAAGGCCCGGCGGCACGTCGTCGCGCTGGAACGAGCCGGTGAGGCACAGCCTGATGATCTGCGTCAGCGTCAGATAGAGCGAATAGGCGGCGCTGAGGCGCTCCCTGATTCCGAGGTCGGCAAACTTCGGGTCGAGGCGCGACAGGATTTCACCGGTTCCCGTCCTATGCAACTCGCCTTCGACCTGTCCCGTCAGAACCGCGACCTGGGCGATGAATTCCAGGTCGATGAGACCGCCTGGAATCAGCTTGATGTCCCAGTCATCCTGGGCCGGCTTTTCCTCCTCGATCATAGCGCGCATTTCGGCGGCTTCCGCCTGGACCTTTGCGGCATCGCGCGGCTGCGAAAGGATGGCCGTCACCTCGGCCTCGATCTCGCCGCACAGGTCTTCGTCACCCGCGACGGCGCGCGCACGCGTCAGCGCCATCTGCTCCCAGGTCCAGGCCTCGGTGCGCTGGTATTTGCGGAAGGCGTCGAAATGCGTCGCTACCGGCCCCTTGTTGCCGGACGGCCGCAGACGCAGGTCCAGTTCATAGAGCACGCCCTCGGCCGTGGGCGCTGAAACCGAGGCGATCAGCCGTTGCGTCATGCGCATGAAGTAGTGCGAAGGAGCGAGCGGCTTGTCGCCGTCGGATTCCTCGGCGTCCGCCGCGTGGTCGTACAGGAGGATGAGATCGACATCGGACCCTGCCGTCAGTTCACGGCTGCCGAGCTTGCCCATGCCGAGCAGTGCGACGCGGCTGCCGGGAACCCTGCCATGCCGGGAAGCGAATTCCTCCGTCACCGCTTTCAGCGCCGCGTCGAGGGTCAGGTCGGCGAGGTGCGAAAAGGCCCGGCCGGCCCGCGCAGGATCGATCGAACCGGCCAGCAGGCGCACGCCGATCAGGAACTTCTGCTCGGAGGCGAAGATGCGCAGCCGGTCCAGCACCTCCTCATAAGCGCGGTCGCCTTCCAGGAAAGCGGCGAGGCGGGCGGAGAGATAGGCGCGGTCCGGCAGTTCGGTCAGCAGGGCCGGATCGAGCAGACCGTCGAACACGTGCGGACGGCGGGTGATGATGGCCGCCAGCCGCGGGGCGGAGCCCATGATGGTCGCCATCAGCCTGAGCAAGGCCGGATTGGACTGAAGCAGCGAGAACAGCTGAACCCCGGCAGGCAAACCGGCAAGAAACTCGTCGAAACGCAGAAGCGCCTCGTCGGCGCGCCTTGTCTTGCCGAAGGCTTCCAGCAGCGCCGGCGTCAGTTCCGTCAGCCGCTCGCGCGCTTCGGCGGAGCGCGTGACCCTATAGCGGCCGAAATGCCAGGTGCGGATGACGCGGCAGATATCGCTCGGACGCTGGAAACCGAGCTTGCCCAGCGTCTCCAGCGTATCCGGGTCATCGACGTCGCCGGTGAAAACAAGATTGCCGAGGCCGGCGGAAAGCTCCGGAGCACTCTCGAACAGCGCAGCGTAGTGTCCTTCGACATCGCGCAGAGCCTTGCGTAACGCAGCTGAAAAGGCGTCCGCGCCTTCAAAGCCAAGCATATGGGCGATGCGTTCCAGACCCTCGTCGTTGTCCGGCAGCACATGCGTCTGCTCGTCGGCGACCATCTGCACAGCGTGCTCGACCCGGCGCAGGAACCAGTATTGAGCTGCGAGCGCATCGCGCGCTTCCTCGGTAATCCATCCTCGTTCGGCAAGCTGCGCCAGCATCGGCACGGTCTGCTTGCCGCGCAGCTCAGGAAACCGGCCACCAGCAATGAGCTGCTGGGTCTGGACGAAGAACTCGATCTCGCGGATGCCGCCGCGCCCGAGCTTGACGTTGTGCCCCTTGACGGCGATCTCGCCATGGCCCTTGTGAGCGTGGATCTGGCGCTTGATCGAATGGACGTCGGCAATCGCCGCGTAGTCCATATATTTGCGCCAGACATAGGGCTGGAGTTCCTTGAGAAAGGCGTTGCCGGCCTCGATGTCGCCGGCGACGGGCCGCGCCTTGATCATTGCCGCGCGCTCCCAGTTCTGGCCGCGGCCTTCGTAATAGTTCAGCGCCGCCTCCATCGGGATGGCGAGCGGCGTTGAGCCGGGGTCGGGGCGAAGCCGCAGGTCCGTGCGGAAGACATAACCATGCTCGGTGCGGTCCTGAAGGATACGCACCAGCCGCCGGGTCAGCCGTGAAAAAAGATCGGTCGCGTCGAGCGGATCGATGACGGCCGGCGCTTCGGGATCGAAAAACACCACCAGATCGATGTCGGACGAAAAATTCAACTCGTGGCCGCCGAGCTTTCCCATGCCGAGGACGATCCAGCCGGATTTCTCCGCTGGCCTGTCCGGGTCCGCAAGCCTGAGCTTGCCCTGGCTGCCGGCGTCGCGCAGCAGGAAGTCGATGGCGGCACGGATGCAGGCCTCGGCCAGGTCGCTGAGGCGGCGAACGGTCAGCGCCGTCTCAGCCTCCCCGGCAAGTTCTGCTAGCGCGATGAGGAAATGCGCCTCGGTCTTCAAGAGCCGCAGCTGCATCATCAGACTGGATTCCGTGACGTCCTCTGCGAAGGCGCATTCGCCAAGCCCGGACAGGATTTCGGCAAGCCGCTGCTCGACAGTCATGTCGAACAGGTTGTCCAGCATTTGCGGGCGACGCCGGGCCAGATCGCGCAGGAACGGCGACAGGTTGAACGCGGCGGTCAGAAATTCCGGCACAGCGCCTTTGCCGCCCAAGGATTTTGCCAGCCGTGACAGGCCTTCCTCGGCTGCGGCAGCGGCGATATCGGCGACATCCTCGCTTGCGTTCTGCCTGTCCAGGGGAGCCAGTGCCGCCTGCGGCTGGAAAAGCCATTCGGACCTGGTGCTTTTACACGCCACGCTCGATTTCATCGTCCCTCTCCCGTCGGCTGTTTTCCCGCCTCAGGAAAATCCATGACGACAGATAGACCGGGGTCGCCCGGCAGGAGATCGAGCATTCCGTGATGGAACTTCATGATCGCCTTGGCGAGGCTCAGACCCAGACCGGAGCCTGGCTGCGAACGGCTGCGTTCAAGCCGCACGAAGCGCTCCGTGGCACGCGCGCGGTCGCCATCGTCTGGGATGCCCGGACCGTTGTCCGCCACGGTGAGCTTGATGCGGCCGCCTGCGCGGACAAGCGAAACGCGCACCGTCGGCTGCGCGGTCGAATCGACGGAATATTTGATGGCGTTGTCGACGATGTTGGACAGCGCCTGGCCGACCAGTTCGCGGTTGCCGTCGATCGACAGGGGCTCGCGGACATCGGTTTCGAGCGCCACGCCGGCTTCCTCGGCCACCGGTTCATAGAGATCGACGACATCGCGGACCGCGGCCGCAAGATCGACCTTCACGGTGCTCTCGGAGGAATAGCCGGCTTCCAGCCGCGATATCATCAGTATGGCATTGAAAGTTTTGATGAGGTGGTCGGATTCGGCAATCGTGCCTTCCAGCGCTTCACGATAATCGGCCGTCTTCTGCTTACCGGACAGGGTGGCCTCGGCGCGGTTGCGCAGCCGCGTCAGCGGGGTCTTCAGGTCATGGGCGATGTTGTCCGAAACCTGCTTCAGGCCCTCGTTCAACTCGGCGATCCTCGCCAGCATGGCATTGAGGTTTTCCGACAGCCGGTCGAACTCGTCGCCGGCGCCCGTCACCGGCAGCCTGCCGGACAGATCGCCGCCCATGATGCGCCGGCTCGCCTCCGACACGCCGTCGATGCGCTTCAGCGCCGCGCGCCCGACGAAGAACCAGATCAGCAGTCCGCCAAGACCCATCATGCCCAGCGCCAGCATCAGCGCCCGTCGGACCACGGCCCGGAACCGTTCCGGTTCGCCAAGATCGCGGCCGACCAGAAGAATCATCTGGTTCGGCAGACGCAGCACCAGCGCCATGGCGTTGTGGCCCTTTTCGCCAGTCTGCGTCTGGCTGGGATCGGAAACGTTACCGCGCTGGCGCCCTTCGCCTTCGCCAAAGCGCTCATAATAAAAAGGCTTGGTGGTCCAGCCTTCCGTCTCGAGGACGCCGGGTTCCAACGCCTGCACATTACCGGCCAGGATCTGGCCGTTCGCATCGGCGATCAGATAGAGATTGGCGCCAGGCTGGCGGGAGCGCTGCTCCACCGAGCGCGCAAGCACCGGCAGACCGCCGCGCTGATACGCCCGGGCAAGGCCCAGAACCTCCTCATTGATGGTTTCCTGGGTCTGCGCGGCGAGCATGCGCGCCGACAGCGAGGTCATGTAAAATACCAGCAGGACGGCACAAAGCGCGAACAGCAGAAGGAAGAGCGCCGAAAGCCGCGCAGCCGTCGTCTTCATGATGGCGGGCACGGACAACGCCATCGTGGCTAGCCGCCCTTGAGTATGTAGCCGGCGCCCCGGATCGTATGGAGGATCGGCGTGTCGAAGCCCTTTTCGATCTTGGCGCGCAGGCGCGAGACATGGACGTCGATGACGTTCGTCTGCGGGTCGAAATGATAATCCCAGACATTTTCGAGCAGCATGGTGCGCGTCACCACCTGCCCGGCATGGCGCATCAGATATTCGAGCAGGCGGAATTCGCGCGGCTGCAGGGTCACCTCGCGGCCGGCGCGCCGCACCGAATGGGACAGGCGGTCGAGTTCGAGATCGCCGACCCTGTAGACGGTATCGCTCTCCTTGGCGCTGGCGCGGCGGTTCAGCACCTCGACGCGAGCAAGCAGTTCTGAAAAGGCATAGGGCTTGGTCAGGTAGTCGTCGCCGCCGGCGCGCAGGCCGGTGACGCGGTCGTCCACTTCGCCAAGGGCCGAAAGGATCAGGACCGGCGTGGTGTTGCCGCGGGACCGCAGCCCGGCAATCACGGAAAGTCCGTCGCGGCGCGGCATCATGCGGTCAATGACCATCACGTCGTAGTCGCCGGAATCCGCAAGCGCGAACCCCACCTCGCCGTCGCCGGCGACATGGGCGGTATGGCCGGCTTCGGTGAAAGCCTTCTCCAGATAGTCCGCCGCCTCTCGATCGTCTTCGATGACGAGAATCTTCATGGGCCCGTTATACGGCATTTCGATGGATGTTGTGGACTGCATCTGGAAAGCCTTGTTTTGCGGCAGCGGGCGATGGGGCCCGCTGCCGCCCGAGCCGGATACGATGACTGACTAACGCATCGCGGCTCGGTGCTTCCCGGACGAGGGCTCGGGGGTGTTGAAACCTCCGCCCGGAACGGTCCGGTCAACCCTTGTCGACCGGAAGTGCGACGAAACGGTTGTTGTCGTCGCGGCTGATCTGGACGAGCACCGACTTGCGCCCGGCCTTGGCCGCGTCGGCCATCGCCTTGGTGACGTCGTTCGGGCCATTCACCTCCTGCGAGTTGACGGCGGTGATGACATCGCCGACCTGGATTCCGCGATCCGCCGCGTCGCTGTCGGGATCGACATCTGTCACGACAAGGCCCTTGCCGTCATCCGATTTGGTCACGGTCAGGCCAAGGTCGTCGAGCGAGTCCGTCGTGCTCGGCGCCGACTGCTGATCGTCGGCCGATGCCTGCTGGTCGGTATTCGGCAACTTGCCGAGATCGACGCTGACGGTCTCGGACTTGCCGTTGCGCCACACCGTCACATCCACCGGCTTGCCGGGATTGTAGGCTCCGATCAGCCGCGCGAGCTCCTTGGTGCTGGCGACATCCTTACCGTCGACCTGGGTGATGATGTCGCCGGGGACGATACCGGCCTTCTTGGCCGGGCTGTCGTCCTGCGCGCTCGACACCAGCGCGCCCTTTTCCGACTTAAGGCCGAGCGACTCGGCGATCTCGGCGGTCACCGGCTGGATCTCGACGCCGAGCCAGCCGCGCTGGACGCTGCCGTTCTTCATCAGGTCGCCGACCACCTGCTTGGCCGTCGAGGCGGGGATGGCGAAGGCGATGCCGACATTGCCGCCGGATGGCGAAAAGATAGCCGTGTTGATGCCGACCACCTGGCCGCTGAGGTTGAAGGCCGGACCGCCCGAATTGCCGCGGTTCACGGCGGCGTCGATCTGGATGAAATCGTCATACGGACCGGCGCCGATGTCGCGGCCACGGGCCGAAACGATGCCCGCCGTGACGGTGCCGCCGAGGCCGAAGGGATTGCCCACGGCAACGACCCAGTCGCCGACGCGGACCTTGGCATCATCGGCAAAATCGACATAGGTGAATTTCTGGCTGCCGCCGTCGACCTTCAGGACCGCCAGGTCGGTGCGCGGATCGGTGCCGATGAGCTTGGCGTCCAGTTCCTTGCCGTCATCGGTGACGACGGTGAAAGCGCTGCCTTCCTCGACGACGTGGTTGTTGGTGACGACGTAACCGTCTTCGGAGATGAAGAAGCCCGAACCCTGGGCGACTGGACGCGGCTTGACGTTACGATCCCGCCGGTTGAACCGCGGACCGTGATCGCGATCGGGGCCGCCGTCGCCGCGGAACTCACGGAAAAAGCGCTTCAGCGGATGGCCGTCGGGGAGTTGGTCGAAGCCGGGAGGACCCTGGAAGAAATCGGAATCGTCGGAAGCGGGCTGCACCTTGGCCTTGACGCGCACACTGACGACGGCGGGCGATACCTGCTGGACGACATCGGCGAAGCTCGGAACCTGAGCGGCGTCGACCTTCACGGCGTCGGCCAGAACGGGCGTGGCGCCGGTGGTGACCGCGCCCAGACCAATCGCGCCGGCGATCGCGAGGGACGCGGCAGCAGCGAGAAGACGGGTGCGGGTACGGGATGACTGGGGGGCGGTGTTCATGGTCTCGTGTCCTTCTGAACGGGATGCAAGTGGCATCCGCTGGCACGAGAGATAGAGCCGCACACATTACGGCGCCATTTCCGGTAAATGAAACTTTGGTAATGTGAAGGCCTGCACCGCTTCAGACGCCGGGGCGTCGCTCACTCGCCGCGTCGAAGCATCCTGTCGAGCGCGGCCTGCTCCTCAGTGCTCAGGGCCACCATTTCATCTGTCTCGCTTGACCGGACGGTGCGCAGCAGGACGAACCCTCCGGCAAGCAGCAGCAGGATCGGCGTTCCCCACAACAAGGCATTCTTCAAATCGAAGCGCGGCTTCAAAAGAACGAACTCGCCATAGCGGGAGACGATGTAGTCCATGACCTGATCGTCGGTATCGCCCGCCTTGAGGCGCTCGCGCACCAGGAGACGCAGGTCGCGGGCGAGATCGGCATCCGACTCGTCTATGGACTGATTCTGACAGACCATGCAGCGAAGCTCTTCCGACAGGGCGCGCGCACGCGCTTCCAGTATCGGATCGGCAAGTATCTCGTCAGGCCGAACGGCAAGGGCGGCGCCTGAAAAGAAGGCGAGCCCAATCGCCAGGGTCGCCAGGAAAACAGGAGCGCGCAAGGCCTTCATGGCATCGCCGCGGCGCGTTGCGGCTTGCGGCGGGCGGGAGCACCGACCCGCAGGCGGCGATCCATGAGCGACATCGCCCCGCCGACCATCATCACTAACGCGCCGATCCAGATCAGCGTCACCAGCGGCTTCCACCAGATGCGCACCGCGACCGAGCCGTCCTCGGCATCGTCGCCGATGGAGACATAGAGCTGGCTGAAGCCGATGGTGCGGATGCCGGCTTCAGTGGTGGTCGTCTGACGCACTGGGTAAAGCCGCTTGGCCGAGACAATCTCGCCAGCCGCCACACCGCCTGAACCGATCAGCGTGAAGCGGGCGCGCTCCTCGGCATAATTCGGACCCTGCACCGGGTAAAGGCCCTCGAAGCGCAGCGTGTAGCCCGAAACCGTAACGGTTTCCCCGGGACGTATCGAGAGGATGTTCTCCGTTCCGAAGCAGACCGCCCCGACAATTCCCAATGTTGTCAGCCCAAGTCCCATATGGGCGAGCGCAGTTCCATACATAGAGCGCGGCAGGCCGGCGAAGCGGCGCGCCATGGTGGCGAAGCTGGACGAGCCAGCGCCCGACTTCACGGCGAGGTCGGTCAGCGCGCCGACGACCACCCAGAAGGCCAGACCGGCGCCCAGAACGGCGAACACAGAGCTTCCGTCGATGAACAGCGCCGTCACCAGCATGGCTACCAGCGCCGCGGCGAACGCCATCATGAGCCTTTGCGCGGCGGCAAGAACATCGCCACGCTTCCACGCCAGCAATGGTCCGAACGGCACTAACACAAGCAGCGGCACCATCAGGGGAATGAAGGTCAAATCGAAGAAGGGCGCGCCGACCGAAATCTTGTCGGCTGAAATCGCCTCAACTGCCAGAGGATAGAGCGTGCCAACCAGCACGGTGGCGGTCGCCGTGGTGAGGAAGAGGTTGTTCAGCACCAGCGCGCCTTCCCGCGAGATCGGCTGAAACAGGCCGCCAGTCGTGAGCGACGACGCCCGCAAGGCGAAAAGGGCCAGCGAGCCGCCGATGAAGAAGATCAGTATGCAGAGAATGAAGATGCCCCGCGTCGGGTCGGTCGCGAAGGCATGGACGGAGGTCAGCACGCCGGAGCGCACGAGGAAGGTGCCAAGCAGGGACAGCGAGAAGGTCAGGATGGCGAGCAGCAAGGTCCAGATTTTCAATGCCGACCGCTTTTCCATGACAATCGCCGAATGCAGCAGCGCCGTGCCAGCCAGCCATGGCATGAAGGAGGCGTTTTCGACCGGGTCCCAGAACCAGAAACCACCCCAGCCGAGTTCGTAATAAGCCCAGTAGGAACCCATGGCGATGCCGCCGGTAAGGAACACCCAGGCGACCAGCGTCCACGGCCGCACCCAGCGCGCCCAGGCGGCATCGATACGGCCCTCGATCAGCGCCGCGACGGAAAAGGAGAAACAGACTGAGAAGCCGACATAGCCGAGGTAGAGCAGCGGCGGATGGATGGCGAGGCCGAGGTCCTGCAACACGGGATTGAGGTCGCGGCCCTCTATCGGCGCCGGCGACAGGCGCACGAACGGATTCGATGTGGTGATGATGAACAGGAAGAACGCCGCGCCGATGAGGCCCTGCACGGCCAGAACATTGGCGCGCAACGTCAGCGGCAGATTGGCGCTGAACAGTGCGATCAGCGCCCCGAAGAAAGTCAGGATCAGCACCCAGAGCAGCATCGAGCCTTCGTGATTGCCCCAGGCGCCGGTGATCTTGAACAGAAGCGGCTGCAGCGAATGCGAATTCTCCCACACATTCGCGACCGAAAAATCGGATTGTGCATAAGCGGCCGCGAGCGCGGCGAAAGAAAGCAGCGTCAGGAAAAAGCCTGAGACCGCGACGGGCGCGGCCACAGCCATCAGGCGGTCATTGCCTGCGCGGGCCCCGATCAGCGGCACCGCCGTCTGGACGAGCGACAGCGCAAAGGCAAGGACGAGCGCGAAATGGCCGATCTCAACCATGCTATTGGGTGCTCTCCTGCCAGACGCCCTTGGCCTTCAGGCCGTCGGCGACTTCCTTGGGCATGTAGCGCTCATCGTGCTTGGCGAGCACACTGGCGGCAACGAAAGTGCCGCCGGCATCGAAGCTGCCTTCGGTGATGACGCCCTGCTCCTCACGGAAAAGGTCCGGCAGCAGGCCGGTATAGGTCACCTTTACCGAACTGTGCTGGTCTGTCACCGAGAAGGCGACCTGCGCCCCCTGCCCCCGCACGATCGTGCCCTTTTCAACCAGGCCGCCAAGGCGAATGCGCTGGCCCGGCTGCAAGGCAGCGTTGGCAAGATCGCTCGGCATGTAGAAATAGGACGCCTTCTGGCCGAGCGCATAGAAAGTCAGGCCGGCAGCGGCGGCCAGGAACGCCAGTCCTCCCACGATCACCGACAATCTCTTCTGCTTGCGCGTCATGATCTACCGCGTTTCCGAAAGGCCGAGCGACGTGGCGAAGGCGGTCAGCTTCGCCGCCTCTTCGCTGCCTGCGCCGAATGCGGCGACGCCGCGACCGAGGGCCGTGCGCGCCTGATCGTGCCTGCCCAGCACCATGTAGGAACGAATGAGACGCATCCATCCTTCCTGATCGCGCGGGTTCTGCTTGAGTTTTTCGTCCAGACTGGCAACCATTCCCTCGATCATGGCGCCGCGGTCCTGCGGGTTCATCCTGGACGCTTGCGCCACGTCGCTCTGATCCGGTCCCGGAGAATCGACTGACCTTCCGGCGGCCGCGAGCGCCTGCTCTACCGCGCCTTGCCACGGCGAATCCGGCGGCAACGCCGCAAGCATCGACTGCCACGAAGCTGCCGCTTCCTGTTTGCGGCCCTCCTGCATCAACGCCATGGCGAGGTAGAAGCGCGCCTTGGGGTTGGCCGGCTCCAACCTTAGCGCTGCTTCGAAGGCGGCCTGCGCCTCGGCGGAAATCACGCCACCGGAAACGTTCGCAATGGCTTCCCCCAGCCCCGCCTGCCTCGCTGCCGTCGATCCCTCGAGCCGGATGGCATTGCGGTAGGCGGTCACGGAATCGTCGAAGCGCTGCATACGCAGA
Source organism: uncultured Mesorhizobium sp. (assembly GCA_965649745.1). GTDB lineage: Bacteria > Pseudomonadota > Alphaproteobacteria > Rhizobiales > Rhizobiaceae > Mesorhizobium. The sequence goes on from CBFGLW010000017.1 coordinate 21,638, forward strand.
TAAATCGGCGCCAGCACGTCCCAGCCCCGGCCGTCGGATGGGTCTGCCGCCAGATGCGCTTCGGCGCGGGCGACAAGTTCGTCGACGCTGCTGTCGGCCGGGTTCTTGGCGAGACGGCTGCTCAGGGGCTGTGACGGCAGATCCGGCGATCCGAAGCCGGCATAAAGGCCCCAACTCAGAACAGGAACGACGAGCACGGCGGCAGCCGACACTGCCCGCACATATCTCGTCGCTCCCGCTTTCGCGCCATGTGCGAGACCGTCCCGACCGAGCTGGAGGATGCGCCGGCCTATTTCCGCCCGCGCCTGCTCCGCTTCGGCGGGCTGGACAAGCCCGCGCGCCAGATCCCTGTCCACCTCCGACAACTGGTCGCGATAGACTTCCAGGTCATGGCTGGAATTATCGGATTCAGTCTGGGTGCGCGTCGTCAAAGGCAGCAGAACGGCAAGGCTCGCGCCCAGTGTCATCGCAGCGGCTATGACCCAAAAAAGCATGACACTCCAATAGTCCCGCTGCGCGCCCATGCCAACACGAGACGCCTGCGACGCTTTGGCGGGACAGGCGCGGCAGTTAGGTCAGCGGCGTCCAGCTGCCGTCCGGGTTGCGGCATGCCGTGCCGCGCGCCGTGGTAGCTGGACCGCCGGCATACACCGTATGCGTGTACTGACGACAATCCTGCGAGCCTACCCGATAGGGCTGCGCGGCGACGACCTGGCCGTAATGATCCGCCTTGTCGCCCTTCCAGGCGACCGGCTGGCCGCTGGCCGTATATTCCAGCGCCTTGTATTCGGCCTCGAGGCCGCTGCGCTTCTCGCTGTCGGTGAGGCCCGTTCCGGCAACGCCGCCAACCAGCCCGCCATTCATCGCCGCGATGATACCGCTTCCAACCCGGCCAGCCGATGAAGCGCTCTGCCCTGGCTGCGCAGCCGAAGGGGTAACGGATGCCTGCCGCTGAAAGCCGGTCGTGCTACAGCCGGAAACAAGAAGCGCTGTAAAAAGGGCCAGATGAATCTTCATGCTCAACACCGGTTCTCGCAGCAATTTCGCGGCTGGCGTCGCGTTATCGTTGATGTTTGGCCGAAATTTGGCCTCTTTGCGTGCTCGACGGCCATCATGAAACGCTGCGAAGGTGGACGCTTGCCCTCAGCCCTCCGAGCGACGACCTTTCCAGCGCAAGGCCGCCTCCATACTCGTTGACGAGGTCTGCGACAATGGCCAGCCCCAAGCCTGTGCCGGGTTTCGTTTCGTCCAGCCGTCTGCCGCGCTGAAGAACCTCCCGGGCCTTGTCTTCGGGTATGCCGGGCCCATCGTCTTCAATCGCTATTTCAAACCTGTCGTCATCGCCTTCTTCCTTCGGCGGAGCGACGGAAATCGCGACCGTGCTTCTCGCCCATTTCATGGCGTTTTCAAGCAGATTTCCCAGCATTTCCTCCAGATCCTCGCGCTCGCCGGCGAAGACCACCTCCTGACGAGGCAGGGAGAGCGAAAGCGAAATATCGGGATTGAGCTTCTGCATGACCCGCGTCATGCGCTGCGCCAGAGGCCCCACCGGCGTGCGGTAGACGACGCTGTCACGCTGGGCGGCGACACGTGCGCGTTGCAGATAGTGCTCGACCTGCTTCTGCATGGAAGACGCCTGCCCGACGATCAACTTGCCCTTGGCTCCGCCAAGCGCATTTCCCTCATTGATGAGGACTGCCAACGGCGTTTTGAGAGAGTGGGCAAGATTGCCGACCTGGGTGCGAGAACGTTCGACGATGCGGCGGTTGTTCTCGATCAGGGCGTTCGTCTCATTGGCGAGCGGCTCGATCTCGCTCGGAAATTTCCCGTCGAGCCTCTGCGCCGTGCCTTCACGCACCATGGCAAGCGCGTTCCTGACGCGCCGCAAAGGCTGCAGGCCGAGCAGGATGGCAGCGGCGTTGATACAGATCATGCCAATGCCGAACAGCGACAGGTAAGTCAGCAGCCGGCGCTGGAAGGCGCCGATTTCCCGCTCCAGCTCCGACTGATTGCCCATGACACGGAAACGGGCGGCGCGGTTTTTCGCGTCGAGGACGAATTCGCTTTCGAAGACCTGCAACCGCTCTCCGTTTATCCCATCAGTGGTGTAGCTGCGCTGGAAGGCGATGTTGAACGGTACTTCCGTCACGCTCGGAGACGGAATCGATTTCGTCATGGAGGATGAGCGCAGTTCGCCCCTGACGCCTTCGGAGGCCGGCATCACCGACCAATACCAGCCGGAATTCGGCTCGGAAAACCGCAGATCGCCAAGATCGGGCGAGCCAGTCAGGGCGCCGCCTTCCGATACGCCGACAGAGCCGATGAGGTTGAACAGATGCGCCGACAACAGGCTGTCGAAACCGCGCTCGCTCGCCTGGCGATATAGGGTTGTGATGAGGGTGAAAATGACGATCAGCGTCAGGACGGCCCAGACGCTGGAGAAGGCGACGACGCGGAAAGTCAGCGAGCGGAACCAGAAGCGCATCGAGGGCGCTTTCGCCAGCACGCGTCTATGCCTCCGGTTCGCGGATGCGGTAGCCCATGCCGCGGACCGTCTCGATCATATCGACGCCCATCTTCCTGCGCAGGCGGCCGACAAAGACCTCGATCGTGTTGGAATCGCGGTCGAAATCCTGATCGTAGAGATGCTCCACCAGTTCGGTACGCGAAACCACCTCGTCCTTGTGATGCATGAGATAGGCCAACAGCCGGTATTCGTGCGACGTCAACTTGAGCGGCACGCCGTCGACGTCGGCCTTCGATGCCTTGGTGTCCAGCCGCAGCGGACCGCAGGTGAGTTCCGACGAGGCGTGGCCGGCTGCGCGCCTGATAAGGGCGCGTACCCGGGCGAGGACTTCCTCTATATGGAAGGGCTTGGTGACGTAGTCGTCGGCGCCGGCATCGATGCCGGAGACCTTGTCGCTCCAGCGGTCGCGGGCGGTGAGAATGAGAACCGGCATCTTGCGGCCGGCGCGGCGCCAGCGTTCGACGACACTGATGCCGTCGATCTGCGGCAGACCGATATCGAGGACCACCGCATCGTAAGGCTCGGTATCGCCGAGGAAATGCCCCTCTTCGCCGTCGAACGCCTTGTCGACCACGTAGCCGGCATCCGAAAGCGCGTCGGAAATCTGCCGGTTCAGATCCTTGTCATCCTCGACGACCAGTATGCGCATGCTGCCCTATGCAATCAGTTCCAATATGAAGCTAAGTTATAGCCGATTCCCGCATCGCAAGAGCGGACTGTCCTTCTAATTCTGGGGCACGACGACCTCGGCGCGACGTGGCCTTTGTCCATCCTTGCCCGGCACCAGCACGACAATGACACAAACCGGCTGTCCGCCCCGTGTCGATTGCGACGCCTTGGCGAGCTGCCCGCCATGCTGGGCGGCGACCTGTTGCCCAACCGCATAGCAATCGGACGCAATGGCGACTACGGTATCGGAACGGGAAGGTTGAACTCGCGGCACGGCCCCGGCCTGCGGCGCAAGCAACGTGCCAGCGCAAAACGCCAGCACCATCGATCCCACTGAAAGACGCGACTTTTTCATGTTCGATGCTCTACCGCACAGGTGCTGAACGTGAAATGAACGTCTGCTTCAATCGAAGATCCTCTTCGTTTGCGCATACAGGACACGCGGCACACTAGCCGATCCTTTCCTTGGCGGACAACCGCCCAAAGACCGCCACCAGCCCGGAAATAGCGCTGACCGCCTGCAGAACCATATCTGTGAAGGCCGAGCTGTCGAAACCGTCGATAGGCATACCCGTAAGGCCAGCGGTGCCGGTCAGGATTGTAACGATGGAGGCCCAGATGGTCCGGGACAGGTACCAGGGTTTGGTTGTCGTCATGTCGTTTCCTTTCTGCTCGTGCACAATTTTACGGTAGGGCGAAGCGGCGGCGGGCCGGCACACCCCAACCGACGGCTGCGCTGAATTGGCAAACCGTCACCTCGATCTCGCCGGCCACGAAATCTGCCGCGATCGATGCTGCGTCGTAAATCCAGGAAGGTTCGGAAGCCGTCGCTGCTCGGACGACTGTTCCGTCCGCCGGTGCGATCTCGATTCGGTACTGTTCGAAGTCTTCGCCGAGGGGAATGTCGCTGCCTTCCCAACGGTCGGCATCGACGCGGCCGCGGCGCACCCATGAGAAGACAAGCCCACCATCGGATGGACAGGCTTTCAGATGAACCGGCGATAGAGGCGTCAGCGCGCGTAGCCCGCCCGCCGTCTTGACGGTGCCGCTGTCGGCAAATGAATCCACGAAACTCCCATCGATGCGCCAATTGAGCTGCAGCCCGATTTCGCCTGCCAGGAGTCCTGCCGGCACCACCGCGTCGTCCACAACGACGAAATCCGCTCCCTCGGTAGCCCCGGCCAGCATTGCGTCGTCGGTTCCCGACTGTCCGCGCAACAGACCCGAGAGCCGCCATATCTCCGGACCGACCTGCTCGGCCGTCTCAAACTGCAGGATTTCCCAGACCCCGGATGCCGAACGCACGGCTGCGATGTTGGCGCCGTTGAGAAGCTGAAGCCGGCTGACGCTTGCAACTTCGGATTCGAACAATTCCACTGTGATCGACGTCGCCTTGTCGATGCGACCGACGAAACCGGGAGCCAGCGGCTCGGTCAGCCTGCCGACACGCGCCGGCTGACCGACCGTAGCGCGGACGGTAAAGCCGGTATCCTCCGGCGAAACCGAAAGCGTCCTTGCCACCCATGGCGATTGCCACAGCGCTACGCGAAACTGGTCCTGCGCCTCATTGCCGCCAATTCCGGCCGGCAGATCGAGAAGCAGCATATGGGGTTTGCCAATCGCAGCAGAGACAATGGGAAAAGTCGTGGGAAAAGAAGATCGCCAAGGCGTCGGCGGCGCGGCCAGTATCTGACGGGCCGAAACCGTCCTCAGTATGCCGTCCTCCACATCGGTGACCAGAAAATCGGAGTCGTTTCCGGATGCAGGGAGCCTGAGCACAGTGCCGGGCGCGATATCCGCCTGCGGCAGCGGCACGGCGAAGCGCACGGTCTCGCGCGCATAGCGGGTGCGTTTCAGCCAATCGTCAAGGAGCGCGCGAGCCTGGTTCGCTTCCAGTATGCCAGGAAAGGCCATCGACTGCTGGCGGCTTCCGGCGACGCCTTGCGATACGCTACGCACGGACGCGACCTGGTACTGCGAAAACGGCTCGCGGAACGTCAGCAGAGCTTCGCTTGGCAGTTCGTGTTCCGGCACACGGACGGTCTCTACCACCGACCCGGCCTCGTCCCAGGCCAGTTCCGTTACAGTCGTAGCCGAAGCTGCCGCAGCCCGGGATTGCCGGAAGGCAATCGCATCCCCGTCCTCCGAAACGATGACGTCGAAAATATCCATGAGCGGCTCCAGCGACGTCCGCGCCGATTGTGGATCGTCGATGACGTAGCCGGTCAACGTACCCTCCACGCCGCGCGCATCGGCCGGGGCATGGCCGTGGTCAGTCAGTATGGCATTGATGAGAGAGCCGAGATCAGGATTGGCCAGCCTCCCGTTCAACCAATGGCCGCGATCCCAGTTCTCGCTATCCGACCACACGTCCCGCAGTGCGGGAAAGGCCGGGAAAGGTCTCGCATCCCAGGTCCACGGATAAATCCGGGAAACGTCGACCATGCGTCCGTCATAGACCTCGGATTGCGGATTCCATTCCTCCTGGAATCCGGCACTTGCCTCGTCCCAATGCGCCAGATGCGCCTCGAGGAATCGCCGCTGCGCCAGATCCGAACGGCCGCCGTTGGAAAAATACGGCAGGGCGCTCTCGGCCGATTTAGGGTCCGGAAAGACATTTGGCTGGTTGGGGCCCTTGTCCATCGCCGGACAGCCGATTTCGGCGAACCAGATAGGCTTGCCTTGTGGCACCCAGGCCGTGGCCACGACTTCCTCAATACCCGCCGGCCGGTTGAAATGCTGGTTCGACCACCAGGCGACGAGGTCCTTGTTGCGGAAGACCCAGGGCTTGGCGTAGCTGCCGTCCGCGATCGGCGTGCGGCTGCGCGTCACGCGCGCTTCGCTGTCGGCATAGAACCAGTCGAAGCCTTCGCCACCGGCGATCGATATCTGAAGACCGTCGATGTCGTACGGTCCTTCAAAGCCGTCTGGATTGCCTCCCGCATAATCCTCGTCGTGCCAGTCGGCGAGCGGCATGTAGTTGTCGATGCCGACGGCATCGATGGCTGGATGCGCCCAAAGCGGATCGAGATGGAAATAGACGTCGCCGCTGCCATCGACAGGCTGATAACCGAAATATTCGCTCCAGTCGGCGGCATAGGTCAGACGCGTCTGCGGGCCGAGCACGGCGCGAACATCGTCTGCCAGCGCGCATTGCTCCTCGACGAAAGGAAAGGCGTTCGCCTCGTCGCGCAGCGTCGTCAGGCCGCGCATTTCGCTACCGATCAGAAATGCGTCGACACCCCCGGCTTTCACTGCGAGATGCGCGTAATGAAGAACGAATCGCCGGTAGCCCCAGTCTCCCGCCGGACCGGAATAGCTGACTGTGTTGCTGGCGTTGGAGAAGTGTTCCGGCAGGGCAGCGCCGCAGAATGCCGATATCTGCGACCGTGCGGAGCCAGTCTTGTCGGCGGTGCCGGCCTGCCCGGGGGCGGGGTCGCAGGTGATCCGGCCCCGCCAGGGATACGCCGCCTGGCTTGCGCCTCCATAGGGATCGGGCAGTGCGTTGCCATGCGGAATATCCATCATCACGAAGGGATAAAGCGTCACTTTGAGGCCACGTGCCTTCAATTCGACGATGGCGTCGAGCACGCTGTGGTCGGACGGCGTTCCGCCGTAGGCGCTTGCGCCATCATGAGTCGAAACCAGGTTGACTTCGGCGCGGGAAAGGCCGGAGACCCGCCAGTCCGACGAGAATGCCGTCATCGTGTGTTCAGTGACTTCCGGCCTGACCTGGCACTGGCCGGCGCGCAGGTCCGTGCCGAACCAGGTCGCGATCAGGGCGACATGTTCGAGGTTCGGGCATGTCGCCTGCAATTCGTCCAGCGATGCCTCCAGGTCCGTGGCGGCGAAGAGAACGTGCCGGTTGATCGCCTCTTCGCTGCCTGGCCGTTTCAACAGGGAGATGAGGCTTGAGGAAAGGCCGTACTCGGTAGCGCCCGGGATCAGGGAAATCGCGCGGATCGATTTCGAGAGGCTCCCGACAGGCCGGATCACCTCGAACTGCAATTGCGGAATGCGGTTGCCGTATTTGCTGATCGGAAGCCGGTCGAGTACGACATAGGCAACGCCACGATAGGCGGGTGTATTGCCGGCACCTTGCTTGGCCTCGATGAGCGGGTCCGGCAGCTGATTTTCGGCGCCGGTGTAAATCCGCAGATCGATTGCCTCACGATCCAGTTCGACGCCATCGGCCCATATCCGGCGGATGCACAGAGCAGGAAGGCCGCGTTGGCATAGTAGAAATACTGGTTGACCTTAGGGCCGGTCTTGCCCTGACGCGTCGAGGTGCGCTTTTCGCTGAAGCGGGTGGCCCAGATCATCGTTCCACCGACGCGCGCCGTGCCGTAAACGCGAGGAATCGGCACGCCCTCCTCGGCGCTGAATGGCCGCGGACCGCCAAGCCGCGGCCCTTCGAGCGTGTTCGTGCCGTTGAGCAGCATGCGGTCAACCGCATAGCCGGCCAATGCACCGGCGGCCGTGCCGACGACCGCGCCGAACGATCCCAGCATGCCGCCGAGATAGGCGCCGGCGGCCTGCAGCAGAATTGTCGCCATGAAGCGCTCCGGCGTTCAGGATTGGATGTCGGGGAAGGCGAACACCGCGGCGATGCGGCGGCGCCATTGCGGCACAAGGGCGGAGCGCACGACAGCGCCCGCGCCTTCGTAGGCGTGAACGAAGCTTTCATCGTGGACCAGGATGCCGGCATGTCTGGCTGGCAAATGCGGTCGCCAGCGGAACAGAACGAGGTCGCCAGACTGGCCGGCCGCAAGCGACTTCTCCTCGCAATGCCTGCGGATGCCGTGCAGCAGCATCTCTCCGCCGCTGCCCTCCGCCCAATCCGGCTGATACGGGCCGGGGTGCTCCGCCGCGGACCGGTAGAGCGCCTGCCAGATGCCCCGCACAAGACCTATGCAATCGCATCCGAGGCCCTTGCGGTTGCCCTGATGACGATAGGGCGTTCCGATCCAGCTCAGCGCTTCCGCTTCGGCCGCCGCGGCAGCAACCGAAGCGTTCCTGTCCGGATCAGGGAACAATCGGTCCGCCATCGAATTTTCCGCCCTCGATCACGTAGGAATAGGCCGCGTCGTTACCTGGCAAATGCGGAAAGCCTCGAAAATTCAATGGATTGGTGAACTTGGCCTTGCAAGTGGCGAACGTCTTGTCGCAGCCGGCGGTCACCGAAAACGCGTCCCCCGGGGCGATTTCCGGTCCAACGGATGGCTCCAGCAGAAGCAGGGTCTGTCCGTCTTCGCTGCGATGGTCAGACACACGCTCCGTGCGTCCCGCCCTTGCGCCGCTGGTCCATGCAAGTGTCCCTTTGGAAAACCAGCCCGTGTCGAACACGCCAAGGCCACCGGCATAGAAGCCGCCAGCCGAACCGATCGATGCAACAGTGCCAACAGCGGAGAAACCCGGCTGGCTCAGATCGAAGCGACAGCGAGCATCGCCCAACTCGGCATCGCAGGTGCGCAAAACTGTGCGACCGTTCGGCTGGTCCAGCGCATGGACGAGACTTTCCAGCTCAGCCACGAAGCGCCCGTCGCTGCGCGTGATCTTGCCGAGGGTCGCCGTCCGCGTGCAGGCGAAATCGCCCGGCTCGCGCCAATTGACGATGAAGGTCTGGATGCGGGCGCCGTCATAGAGACCCGCGGCGATGTCTTCGTCGCGGATGCGGTCGGACGACAGCGCGCCTTCGACATCGACGGTATCGACGGCAAGCCCGAGAGCTTCGCGCGCTTCGCTGGCGCTGAGGCCGGTTTCCGGCTCGAACACGGTCCCATCGAAGGTCAAGACGCGGTCATGGTCCGTAAAGCCGGTGATCACGCCATCCTTTCGGGTCAGTCGCCAACAATGGCACACGGTTGTGACATCACGGTCGAAATGAGCGGCAAGCGCTTCAGGATAAGAGGTCAAAACTGCACCTCGACAAGCGGAACGGAAGGTATTTGCCCAGCCTTGAAGGCCCGTAGACTGATCTCGATGCGCTCTGTATCGAAGCGGACCGGCACGTCGAACTCGTACCCCGCTGTCACCGAAGCGCCCTCGGACGGGATCGCCTCAACCGAAAACACGATGTCGCCGGTGGCGGCATCAAACTCGAAATCGGCGGGAGAGGCCTGTGCGACGCCGGCCACCGCGACCTGGAGGGTCAGAAGATCGGGTTTCCAGATCAGGCGCCGGTAGGCACCCTCGCCGGCGCCATAGGTCTTGGTCAGGGGAAAGTGCCTGTTTTCGCCGTCCCCTTCCCCAAGAACCTGGTCCAGCGCCGAGACCGTTTCGGTCGGCCGGCAGGACTTCATGTCGAACGGATCGCGAAAGCGGAAGGCGTGCAACGAACCACGCCGGGCTTCGAAGAAGGCTACGACCTCATGGAGATCGTCGAGCGAGCGCAGGCCGGTGCCCGCGTCGTAGCGATGCCGCGATTGCGAAAAGCGCGCGTTGCGCTTTTCTCGTCCGGAAGTCAGCGCAACGATCTCGTTGCGGCGCTCTGGGCCGCCGGTGGCCCCGAACGAGACGGCGGGTGGAAACCGCACATCATGGAAGCTGGAAAGTTCCGACATTTTTCCTCGGAAGGTTCAGAAAGTTCTGGTTCCGCGCGATACCGCACGCGCCAGCATGCCGGTGATCTGTGCTTCGGATTTACGGAAGGAGGCCGCGTCCTGCGCCGCGACGTTGAAGACTACGTTGACCGATCCGCCGCCACCGGCAGCCGCGACGCCGAGGCTGCCGTCGGCACCGCGCCGCAGCGGCAATATCGCCTCGCTGCCAGCCTCGCCCATAAGGCCGAGGCCTTGCGCCATCGGGAAATAGGTTGGAGCCGAGACGACGCCGCCGGAGGCGAAAGGTGTAACCCCTCCCGGCACTCCACCCTTCGCGAAGGGCAATATGCCTGCAAGCCCACCGATCAGGCTGGATATCAGGCCGCCTGCCAGCGACTGCAGCGGCTTCAGTCCCTGCTCTAGCGCCAAACCAGCGAGGTTGAGACCGATGCGCCGCAGCACATCGTCAAGATCCTTGCCGCTGACGACCGCCCCTTTCAAAGCGCTCGAGAGCTGGCTGCCGAAGCTTTGGGAAAGCCTTTCCAGGTTTTCCAGCGCCGCCTGGAAAGGCGCGGTGTCGGCCTTTATCGAAACGGTTACGTCTTCAGCCAAATCCTGTCTCCTTAGCCGGGTCGTCGGGGAATGCCTGCATCAGCGCCGCCAGGTCGCCGCGGCCGGGCGGCAACAGCCTTGCCGGGGTCAGCGCACGCATCGCCCGTTCGAATTCGAGCGGCGTCATCGCCCAGAACGCCTGTGGTGGAAGCCGCAGCAGGCCGAGGCCGATGGCCATGACCTCATCCCAGGGAAAGGGCGCGCCTGCTGCGGCGCTCAAGGGTTGGAGGCTGGACCTTTCGCAGCGGGCGAACCGAAGGTCGCGGCAAGCAGATCGGAAACGACTTGCGCGAAACCCGCTACGCCGCCCTCGCAATGCATGGCCGCGACGGTCTCGTCGCTTACCGCTTCGCCGGTGCCGCGCAGTCCTGCTGCGACGACACGGATCAGATCGGTTGCCGAAAGGCGGCCGCTGGAAAAGCGTTCGACAAGGGCGTTGAGGTCGGAGGCGGCGTAGGATGCTTCCAGCTCGGCCAGGGCGCCAAGCGTCAGGCAGAGCCGGCGTTCGGCGCCGTCGAGCGTCGCGGAAACTTCGCCGCGTCGGAGGTTCGCCACCATCAGCTGGCCGCGAAGCTGACGGCGCCGGCCGATTCCAGCGCCATTTCGAACGTCACCTCGCCGTCGTGAGCGCCCGTATACTCCAGCGAGGTAATCTGGAACGGACCGGAGACCGCGCCGAAATCCGGCACGACCATTTGCCATTGCGCAATCTCGCCGCCGAAGAAGCGCGAACGGATCGCCGCATCGGACTGCGCATCCTTGAAGATGCCGGAGCCGCTGATCGAGGCGCGTTGAACGCCAGCGCCGGCCAGCAGTTCGCGCCAGCGCCCGGCCGAGTCCGCATCGGTAACATCAACAGTCTCGCTGTTGAAAGCGATGCGGCGCGAGCGTAGCCCGGCAACCGTCAGGAAGTTGCCCAAACCGTCGGAATCGAGTTTGAGAAGAAGGTCCTTGCCCTTCTGTGCGGCCATGTCGGTCTCCTGGTGGTGATTTCGGAACCGCGCCGGCGTCAGCCGGCTTCTTCGGTGACGGCGCGGAAGCGCAGCAATCCGTGATGGACGGAAAGATCGTCGTCAAAGCGTGCCTCGGCATATTCGAAGCGCAGGTCGACGAGGTGATGGTTTTCCAGAACCAGCGGCTGCGCGAGCCTGTCCTGGATCGCCTCCATGATTTCCAGCGTTTCCTTCTTGCCCTTGGCCTTCGACCAGATGTGCAAGGTAAAAAGCTGCTCGGTCCCGCTGTCGGTGCCGGTGCTCCAATCGAACACGCTGGTTCGCCCGAAAGTGAGATAGGGAAACGCCACGTCGGCGGGCGCGCGGTCGAACACCTTGTCGCCGATAAGCGCGGAAAGCTGGGCATCGCCGCTCAGCGCCGTGAACAGGGCCTTCTGCAGATCAGCGGCGGCCGAAGTCATCGCCTTCACCCCTCGCTTGCTCCGCCGCCGTCAGGCGCCGGGTCTGTATGTCACGTTGCGGCGTGTCGCGGTCGTCAAGGTACGCTTCCTCGAGCGCTTCCGCCAGATCGTGTGCCTTCCACCGCAAGGCACGCACCAGGCCATCGAGCGTCAGGCTCATCGCCAGTTTCATCGTCCCGTCTCCCGTGTGCCGCAAATCATGTAGCGTCCTGTCTCGTCCGCATCGTGAACCGTGACGATCTCGAAAACCCGGCCGTGGCGTACGAAGCGCTGCCCGCTTGCCAGATCGTCGCGGAAGCGCAGGGTTATGCGATGGGTCATCTGCTCAAGCGTCTGGTCGGCGCCGAAGCGGCTTGTCGCGGCCAGCGGCTCGATGCGGGCGAAAACCGTCGCCAGTTCCGACCATGTCTCGGCGAAACCGCCCATGCCGTCCGGCTGGCGCGTCAACGTTTGCAACGACAGTTCGGTCCTCAGCTGGCCGGGGTCGAGGAACAGTGTCGGCATCACAGCCTGTCAATGACCGTGGAAACGGGACCCCGTATTTTCGCGCAAAAGGGACCCCTGTTCAGGAGTATTGAAGGGCACGCCGGTTAGCGCCCGATCAGGCAAAGCTGGTCGGGGTTGCACAGCCTGATCGGGCGCGGCTTATTGGCTTTCGGCTTTAGCTTTGAGAGCGGCTTTTGAAGCGCCAGGATTCGTTTCCGGTCTCGACAATCTCGCAGTGATGGGTGAGCCGATCGAGCAGCGCGGTGGTCATCTTGGCATCGCCGAATACGGTGGGCCACTCACCGAATGCCAGGTTGGTGGTGATGATGACGCTGGTGCGCTCGTAGAGTTTGGAGACAAGGTGGAAGAGCAGCTGTCCGCCGGCTTGCGCGAAGGGCAGATATCCGAGTTCATCGAGCACGACGAAGTCGAGCCGGGTGAGGTGATCGGCGATACGGCCTTGCCGTCCGGAACGGGTCTCGGTTTCGAGCCTGTTGACCAGGTCGACTACATTGAAGAAACGGCCGCGTGCTCCGTTGCGGATCAGCGCCCGGGCTATTGCGATAGCCAGATGGGATTTGCCTGTGCCGGTTCCACCGACCAACACGACATTGCGTTGGTCGGCGACAAGTGTGCCGCCGGCGAGATCGCGGATCAAGCTATCGTTGACCGGTGTGCCGGTGAAGTCGAAGTCCTCGATGTCCTTGGCCAGCGGCAACTTGGCGATGGTGAGTTGGTATTTGATGGAACGTGCCTGCTTCTCCGATATCTCTGCCTGCAGCAGATCGCCGACGATCTTCGGCGGCTCGTGTTGCCGTTTGATGGCGACACCCATGATCTCGTCATAGGCCGATCGCATCCCGTAGAGCTTCAGTGCCCCCATCAGTTCCAGTACTTCGGTGCGTTCCATGGCTGCTTGTCCTCCTGAGACTGTCATAGCGGGCGCAGTCGGCAATCGGCTCATGAGCCAGCTTCAGCGCCTGTGGGATGGAAAGGATCGTGCCCGGCGCCGGATCGCGACGGCGGGCCAGGATGTTGAGGATCACCGCCGCCGATGAGACGCCGTGATCGAGCGCTTCCTGGCAGGCCGCCTCGACCGCGTTCAATCCGTCGCTCAGCACGCAGGTGAGGATCGACACCATCTGCCGGTCGCCGTCGTCGACGGCCTTGAGCTTGCGGCGCACCTTCTCCATGGCCGATGGCAGAACCCAGTTTTTGAACGGCGCGCCGTTGCGCAGTCCACCGGGCTTGCGGGCCAGCACCGGCACGTAGTGCCAGGGATCGTAGATTACTTCGTTGCGGCCGAAGCAGCGGGCATGTTCGCCCACGACCACGCCGTCCTGCCGGATGACGATGCGATCGGCATAGGCATGGATCTCGACCGGTCGGCCGACGGCGATCGACAGCACCGAGTATTTGTTGTTGTCGAAACGCACCGTGCAGGTCTTCGACACCGACGCCGGAACGCAGTGGAAGCCGTCGAAGCGACCGGCATAGGGAATGAAGCTGGTCCGCTCCTCCTCGAACACTTCCCATATCGAGCGATCGTTCTGTTCGGGATGCCGGTGCGCCTTGGCGTAGGAGACGCATTTGTCGGCCAGCCAGCCGTTCAGGTCCTCCAGTGTCTTGAAGCGCAGCCGCGGCGTGAAGAAGCGCTCGCGCACCAGTCCCACCTGATTCTCGACCTGGCCCTTCTCCCAACCCGACGCCGGCGTGCAGGCCTCAGGTTCCACGAGGTAATGTCCGCACATCTGTGCGAAGCGGCGGTTGTAGCGGCGATCCCTGCCGATGAAGATCGCGTCCACCGCCGTCTTCATGTTGTCGTAAATGCCGCGCGTGCACGTTCCACGAAAGAACGCGAACGCCCGGTCATGGGCGTCGAACACCATTTCCTGCGTTTCACGCGGATAGGCCCGAACGAAGAACATGCGGCTATGACAGAGCCGCATGTGCGCAACCTTCACAGTAACCGTCACGCCGTCCAGCAGGACGATCTCATGGCTCCAGTCGAACTGGTAGGCCTAGCCTGGCGCGAAGCTCAGCGGAATGTAGGCCTCGGCCGCAGCACTGCCGCGTTGCTCTTCCCAATCCTGCGCATGCCGCCACACTGAGCTGTAGCTGCCCTCATAGCCGAGGCCGCGAAGCTCCTCATAGATCCGGATCAGCGTCAAACGCTCTCGCTGCGGCTTGGCCACGTTTGCCGACAGCAGCCGCTCCAGCTGCTCACGCCAGGCACCCATGCGAGGATAGGGCTGGCGTTTGCGCGCGTAGCGGAACTCCGTCTCGTCCGATCGCAGAACCTTGCGCACCACCTTCCGCGAGATTCCTAACTCCCGGCAGATCGCCTTGATCGTCTTGCCTTGCACCAGCGATAGCCGGCGTATCTTCGCAATCGTCTCCACAACCAACATCCAAAACACAAATGCCTCCGATCAAACCGGAGGCATCTTGATGACCCCAATGTTAAGGGGTCCCGTTTGGACGAAAATCACCCCTCAACTGGGGTCCTAATTCCACGAAAAATCACACTATCTTCTGGTCCCGGACGCGTGGCAACGGATTGCACTAAAGAAGATAGGCCTTACCGCAGAAGATCTATTTTCGCAGACGGCATTAAAAGTAATAAACGAATTTTTCTTAGGAGAAAACTTAACTCTCCCCCCAAATCGAACTTGGCGCGACGTTTCAGCGAATATTTTTTCTGTAGTAGATGGTAAACAGATACTATTTGCGGGTGCAAACTCGCTATTTCAACAACTTCGCGCCCTAGAGCCACCGGTTCAAGTACTTCGTGAGGAGGTAGCGGCCACAATGACAGCGAATGAAATACATGAAGATGTTCATGCATTTTTTGCTAAAGTCATAACCCTTACGACTCTACCGTAAGGGCCTTTTCGAGCTTCGAAAAGCGGAGCGTGAAATCTAAATCTTCGGACACGCCCTGAAATTGCCCGCATGCGGTGGGAGCTTGGCGTCGGGGGACGCCGGAAGTTGGGATGAGTGAGCCTTTCGAGCCGAACAGAAGGAGAGGACCGGTCGCCGCGTGGCTGCTGGCAATCGACGCGTGGCTCGATTCCTCGCTCTACGAGATCGGCTTTGCGGCACGTGAATTCTGGGAAAGCGCGACGATCTTCTTCCGACGCTTCCGCGTCAAGGGCTGGCGGCGCTGGCTGTTCGAGCTGGCCGGCGAAGGTTTCACCATGGGCGCCGCCGGTTCGGTGGTGCTTCTGGCGCTGGCGCTTCCCGCTTTCCAGGAAACGGCGGGCGACTGGCGCGCACAGGATGATTTCGCGGTCACCTTCCTCGACCGCTACGGCAACGAGATCGGCCAGCGCGGCATCATCCAGCGCGATTCCGTGCCGGTCGACGCCATGCCGGACCATGTCATCAAGACCGTGCTCGCCACCGAGGACCGCCGCTTCTTCGACCATTACGGCATTGATTTCCTCGGCCTCGCCCGTGCGCTGACCGAGAATGTGCGCGCCAATTCGGTCGTGCAGGGCGGCTCCAGCATCACCCAGCAACTGGCCAAGAACCTGTTCCTCAGCAATGAGCGCACGCTGGAGCGCAAGGTGAAGGAGGCGTTCCTGTCGCTGTGGCTGGAAGCCAACCTGTCCAAGAAAGAGATCCTGCAGCTCTATCTCGACCGCTCCTACATGGGCGGCGGCACCTTCGGCATCGAGGCGGCGGCGGATTTCTATTTCGGCAAGAGTGTCAAGGACCTAAACCTCGCCGAGGCGGCGATGCTCGCCGGCCTGTTCAAGGCGCCGACGAAATATGCCCCGCACATCAACCTGCCGGCAGCGCGCGCCCGCGCGAACGTGGTACTGACCAATCTCGTCGACAGCGGCTTCATGACCGAAGGCCAGGTTCTGCAGGCGCGGCTGCATCCCGCCGATGTCGTGGATCGCGGCGAACAGAAAAGCCCGGATTATTTCCTCGACTGGGCATTCGAGGAGGTCAAGCGCATCGCCGCCAAGTCCGGCCAGCACTCGCTGGTGGCGCACACGACCTTCGACGCCAACCTGCAGAAGGCGGCCGAGGAGTCGGTGGAGTTCCACCTGCGGCAGTACGGCAAGGAATACAATGTCAGCGAAGGCGCGGTGGTCGTCATCGAGACCAACGGCGCGGTGCGGGCCATCGTCGGTGGGCGGGACTACGGCGCCAGCCAGTTCAACCGCGCCACCAAGGCGCTGCGGCAGGCCGGCTCGTCTTTTAAGGCCTATGTCTACGCCACGGCCATGGAGCACGGCTTCAAGCCGGAATCGACCATCTCCGACGGTCCCATCAACTGGGGCGGCTGGATGCCGAAGAATTACGGCCGCAGCTATTCCGGCAAGGTCTCGCTGCTGACCGCCTTCGTGAAATCCATCAACACCGTGCCGGTCCGGCTGGCGAAAGATCACCTGTCGATCCCGCCGATCATCGCCATGGCGCATGCCATGGGCGTCGAATCGCCGCTGGAGAGTTTCAAAACCTCGGTGCTCGGCACGTCGGGCATGACGGTGATGGATCAGGCGACAGGCTACAGCGTCTTCGCGCAGAACGGCTTCGCCGGCAGCCGGCACGGCATCACCCAACTCGTCACGCATACGGGCGATGTCGTCTACGATTTCGCCAAGGATGCGCCGCCGCCGCATCGGGTACTCAGCGAACCGGCGCTCAAATCGATGAACTCGATGCTGGTGCAGGTGCCTGAGATCGGCACGGCGCGGCGCGCGGCGCTCCCCAACATCCGCTCCGGCGGCAAGACCGGCACCACGCAATCCTATCGAGACGCCTGGTATGTCGGCTTCACCGGCAACTACACCGCCGCCGTGTGGCTAGGCAACGACGATTTCAGCCCCAGCCGCAATATGACCGGCGGATCGCTGCCGGCCATGATCTGGCAAAGGCTGATGGTCTATGCGCATCAGAACATCGACCTGAAGCCGATACCGGGCATCGACAATCCTTTCGTCGACCCGAAGGTCGCGGCCAAGGCCGAAGAAGCGGAAAAGAAGCGCGCCGCCGAAGAAACGGCGAAAGAAGCAGCGGACCGTCCGCCGGTCCTTTCCAGCCGCACCACCAGGCTCTTGCGGGAGCTCAGCGGACTTCTCCGTGCGGCGGCGCCTCTCCAACCAAGAACCGGCCCCGAGGCGCTGTCGGCATTGTGACGGACCGGAGCGTAATGAGGCCATGCTTGCCAGCAACAGCCCTCGCGCGATATGCCGTGGCCACCTGCCCTCCGTTGCGTAGCGCATGATCAAATCCGTCGTTCCGATTCTTGTCGCGCTTGCCATCGCCTTCGGCGGAGGCGGTCTCAGCGTATGGTACGCGCTGAAGACGCAAGGCGGCGTCGGCGCTGTTACAATCGGGCAATGGACGGCGTTTCCGGACTTCGGCACACCCGATGCCGACCCCTACTCGCAAGCACGGGTGGCGCGCGAAAGCATCCTTGCCCTGGGCAAGGCCGAGGGGTTGTCCTTCGTGGCCGACAAGGACACGGACGGACAGCCTTTGCGCCGCGAGTGCCAGTACACCATCGATGGACTCTATCCGGCCGCACGGTTCTGGACCCTCTACGCGGCAGACGAGAATTCAACCATCGTCGACACCAGCAAGCCGCGGCGGGCGGCGCTGCATTCCTACGAGATCGTGCGCCGGCCAGACAATTCGGCTGCGATCTCCGTCGGCAACCATCCCGCGCCCGGCAACTGGCTGCCAATTCAGGGCGCCGGAGCGCTCAGCTTCGTCCTTACCTTTTACGACACGCCCATCTCCGGCAGCACCGGCCTGTCGGATATCGATCTCCCTTCGATACGCCGGGCCACCTGCGATGCGTAGGCTCATCCATGCCATCGTGGTGGGCATTCTGGGCGCAGGCATCGTTCATATCGCGGTGCTGTTTCTCGTGCCGGAATTTTCCGACCGCAATGCGTGGTCGCGCCTGTCGGAAATTTCCGAGCCCTACCGGATGGTGCGGCTCGATACCGACACAGGAACCGCACCTGCCCTGAAAGGTCTCGATCCGCTGTTTCACACGGCGGCATGTCGTTTCGATCTCGGCTCTGGAATGGTGCAGATCAAGGCGCCAGGCAAGGTGCCTTTCTGGTCCGTAGCGGTTTACGACCGCAGCGGGCACATCCTCTACAGCCTCAACGACCACAGCGTCATCGATGGCGCGCTCGACGCCGTGGTGCTGACGCCCGCGCAGATGCTCGAAGTGCGAAAGGAATTGCCTGCCGAACTGGAAAACTCGGTCTTCATCGAAGTGTCAGCCGACGAGGGCATCGCCGTGATCCGGAGCTTCGTACCGGACGATAGCTGGGAGCCTGCCGTATCGCGATTTCTTGCGGATAGCCAATGCCAGTCCTGGCCGGCCAGCTAGTGCCTCGGCGTCGGCTTGTTCTGTCCGGGCTGATTTTTGACGAGGCTGCCCTCGTGCTCATCGTCCAGCCGCTTTTCGTAGCGGACGCCCGGAAAGATGATGATGGCCGCGGCTGCGCCCAATGTCTGTGACGTTTGGTTCGATGCCGCGCTACGCGGCGTGAAAGACAGTATCCTGCCCATGGTTCGCGTATCCCTCTCGGTTACCCCGGAGCACAACGCAACGCCTCCATAAACGATAAGGCCACCAGAGGGTTAACGGAACGCTAACGGATCGCCGATAAGTTGATCTTTGTTCCTGCGGATCGCGAAACCGCCACACAGGCGGCAGAGCTTAGCAGGTTGTGTAAAGCGTAAGGCGTATTCAGTGTCATCATCCGATTTCCGGCACATCGCGGCCAGAACCGAATCCGGCAAGGCCGAACGACTTTTCCGCGCCGTCGTCGCGGCTTTCTGCCAATTGACCAGACCCTCGAAGCGCGAAATCGCGCAACTCGAAGACCTCACCCTGCCGCTTTTCGACAGCGTATCGGCGGAGTCGCGCCGGTTCGTCGCCGCCGCTCTTTCGGAATGCGATTATCCGCCCGCTGCGCTGGTGCAGCGCCTATGCGACGAACCGGTGGATATCGCCGCGCCCCTCCTGGTCCGGTCCAAGGCGCTCGCCGATGTCGACCTGATCGCCCTGATCGGGCGCCACGGACTTCCCCATGCGCGCGCCATTGCCCGCCGCAAGCACTTGAACCCGGCCATTGCCGATCTCATCAAGGCGCTAGAAAAACCGACGCTGGTTCATTCCAGAGAACCTGAAAGCACCGTCACCCGGCTGGCTCCGGAAACAGCTCCGGCGACCCGGATCGCAACGGTGCCAGGCAAGGCGGCCGAGGAGACGCGTCATCGTCTTCGGGCCATCATGGCCATCCGGTCCAAGCCAGGCCAGCAGGCCGAATTCGGCACGTATGGCAAACTGCGGGAGACCGCGCTCACCGGCCACGCCGCTTTTTTCCAGACCGCGCTTGCCGATGCCCTCGGCGTCGATCTGGCAACCGCAAGAACTCTGACCGCTTCCTCGGATTACTCGCCGCTGCTGACGGCGCTCCGATCGCTCGACCTGAGCGAAGATCAGGCTTTCCTCATCGCAGTCGCCGTGTTCCCGACATCGTTCCCGCATCCCGAAGCCATCCGGCGATTCCTCGAACGCTTTCGGGCGCTGGAGGACGATACGGTCCGTGACCGTATCCGCGAATGGAAGGCTCAGACGATCTCCCATGCCGTAGGACCCCGGTCGCCGACCGCGAACACCGATAGCCCGATGGCCCTCTCGAAGGCGGAAAAAAGTCTCAGGGCATAACCGAAATCAGGTCTTCGACGGCAAGCGGGCCGGGCTCGATCTCGACCACCCATATATCCGGATCGAACCGCTGTTCCTTTGCCAGTCGGGCTTCCGCCGCATCCGGGTCGCCTTGCGTATCCAGCCGGCTGAAAAACCGGTCGTCGGGCTTCGCCGTATCGTAAGTCGTCTGCGGAGCCGGTCCGAACAGGTCGGCCTCCCCCAATCGGCCCCGGACGAGAATGAAAACAGCTCCGGCTTCGGTCGCCCCACGCCGAATGACAGCAGCGAAACCGCCGGCGGCGAAAATGCGGCGCGTCAACGCCGAGACCCAGAAATCGGTAGTGACCCGCATTCGTGCATTCCCGTTCAGAAGGCTACATAGCGGGTTTGGCCGCGGCTCGGAAAGCGATCAGTTGGTCAGGCCGATTTCACGCATCTTGGTGTAGACCACCTCGTCCGGTTCCCCGGTCACCGGCAGGCCGAACAATGACTGGAATTCGCGGATCGCCGCCTTGGTCTGCGCCCCGACGACGCCGTCGAGCTTGATGTCGTTGTTGCCGAACGCCTTCAGGCCAGCCTGTATTCTGACGACCCTGTCGTCCGTGGCTTGCGACTGGACTTCGGTCTCGACGGAAGCCTTCATCACCAGCCCCTGGGCAGTATCGGGCCGCGAAGCCGGCTTCGGCACGGCGGCCGTTGCGCCGAGCTGTTCCATGAGCGTGCCGTCGATCACGCCGGTGACGGTGAGCCCCACCTTGCGCTGGTAGGCTTCGACGGCGCTCCGCGTGTTGGGGCCGGTCAGCCCGTCCACTGCGCCGTCGTAGAAACCCAGATCCTTCAGAACGCCCTGGACCCGCTTGACCGTCGGGTCACCCGTCACGGCCGGAGCGGCCGCGGCCGGCCGCTCGATGTTGATCGTCGTTTCAGGCTCCACGGCGGGAACAGGGAAATTCTCGATGCTGCGGGTGGCGAAAAAGGCTCCTGAATGCGGATATGGCTGGTACCACAGCGCGTTGGCCGAAACGTAGAACAGCGTCACCAGGAAGGCAGTCGAGCCACCGACGAGGATAGGATTGCTCGAGATGAAGCCGCCCAGCGCCACCGCGCCATCCTGAAAGGCGCTGCGGCGTCGAGCGGGCGCCTTTTTGCTAGGCCGTTTTGCGGAGCGAGCCATCGCTTTCCTCTTTCGTAGTCCTCACGGCCATCGGCAGCACGACCTGCTTGGCCGGACGTTCTTTCGGGCCGTCCACAGGCAAGCTGACAGAAACCTTGGTGCCCATGCCCGGCGCGCTCTCGACCGACATCGTACCGTCGTGCAGCTCCACCAGACCCTTTACAAGCGACAAACCGAGGCCGGTGCCTTCGAACTGTCGTGTGTAGTCGTTCTGGATTTGCATGAAGGGCTTGCCGAGCCTGGCGAGATCGTCGGCGGCGATGCCGATACCCGTATCGCTGACCCAGAAATGCAGGCGTGAGCCGACCCGGCTTGCGCCAATCGTGACATTGCCCCGGTCAGGCGTGAATTTGACGGCATTGGAGACGAGATTGATGAGGATTTGCTGCACCGCCCTGCGGTCGGCAGCAATCTCACCGATATCCGCTCCCAGCCGCGTCTCAAGCACGATGCCTTTCTTCTGCGCCTGGACCTGCATCATCGACTTGCACATGTCGACGGCGTCGGAAAAGCGGAAGGGCTCGGGCTGGACCGAGTAGG
This sequence comes from uncultured Mesorhizobium sp., assembly GCA_965649745.1. Lineage (GTDB taxonomy): Bacteria > Pseudomonadota > Alphaproteobacteria > Rhizobiales > Rhizobiaceae > Mesorhizobium. The sequence continues at coordinate 43,301 of CBFGLW010000017.1, forward strand.
CGCCCGATTCGATGCGAGAGACATCCAGTATCGAGGTGACGACATCGAGAAGGTGCTGGCCCGACTCCCTGACCAGGGCGACATATTCCTTCTGCCGCGTGTCCTTGAACGGACCGAACATCTCGTGCAGCAGCATATCCGAGAAGCCGAGAATCGCGTTGAGCGGCGTGCGAAGCTCATGGCTGACGGCAGCCAGGAAACGCGACTTGGCGACCTCGGCGCTTGCAGCCGCTTCTCCAGCTTCGGCCAGCGCGCGGCGCAGTCCCATCATCTCGCTGTTCACCCTCAGGATACCGACCGCCGCGCCGTCGGCGGCGGGTTGTGCAAGCTCGAGCGAGAAGTCCCCGTAGTTGTTACCACTTTCAGCAGCCTCGTAACGGGGCAGCCTCAGGCGCAGGTCGACCTTGCGCGCTGCCGCGCCTTCGCGCATGTCGGCCAGGGCGCTCAGATAGGCGATGCGGTCGGCCACATGGACGCGGTCGAAAAGGCCGGAGCCGGTCAGTAGTTCCGGCGCGACGTTGATTAACTCGCGGGTCTTGTCGGTTCCGTCGAGAACATCGCCGTTGCGCCCGAAGCGGAACACCGCGGCGTCGATGATATCTTCCAAAACAAAAGCGCGCTGTGGCTGCTGCCCCTCATGAAGAGAGGTCGCTAACGCCCTGGCCCGCGGCAGAACAGTAAGCGCCCAAGCGAGCGGAATCAGCCAGTGCCAAGCGGCCGGGGCGGCAACCCCTACCGGAAAGAAACCTCCTATGACGAACTGCAGGGCGACCGCCGCGCAGCCAGCGACCGCACCTTCGATTGCGGCGCGGCGGGACGGCACGGCCCAAAAAGCCTCCAGCGGGAGGATCAGGAACAGCAGGGCAACCGGCGAAGCCAGGCCGCCGGCGGAAGCGACGAGCCCGGCAATGCCTACGGCCGCAACGAACAGGGCGATACGCGCCGTCCAACCGATCCGCGCAGTGGCGGCGGCCGTCAGGGCGATAAACCAGCCGAGGCCGAAGACGACAAATATGACGGCTACAGTAACGCCTGCGCCGATGCTGGAAGTCGCCAGGGTGACCGCCGCGCCCGCCAGCAGAAAGGGTGCGACCAGCGCCTGGCCGATAAGACGCCGGTGGCTCCGGCGCTCGGCCTCGTCGGTGACGCCCGGATTGACCAGACGCTCACAGCCCGACGCCATAGCGTCGGACAGGTCGGCGATTCTCTTTGCAAACGAACTCAACGCAACGCACCCGTACCTGTCTGCTTTGCAGATCCTTGGTTGCTCGACCCTCGCATCGAGCGTTTAAGGAAAGGATAAAACAGGCCCTCTGGAAGGACTTTCCCCGGCAAATGTGAGACGCGGTGCAGTGGCGGGGCGGTGTCATCTGCCGCCATAGTAAACGGGCCGTTAGCCGGGTGTCCGCCCCGGTCCGCCGGACAAGAATCGAACCCTCGCTACCGGCTTCATTTATGTTAGTTTTATCAATTACTTATATAGTTAACCCAAGCTGAACGGTCCGATCCCGATTCGAGACATGGCCAAAAAGAAACAGGACCTTTCCAATTTGCATAAAATTTGCCGAAATTTTTCGCTTCGATTGCAAGCCGCCTTTCGCATGGCTGTGTCATGGTAGCTCCATAACGAGGCCAAACCGATCGAGTTGGGCCCGGTCACGAGAGAGGTCGATACCATGGGCTTGCTGATAAGAGCTGCTTTCTGGTTTTCCCTGGTGCTTCTGGCGCTGCCGTTTGGAGCCGGCATGGACGAGACGGGCAGCGAACCCGTCGGTCCGCTGCAGGCCCTGATGGCGGCGCGCGAGGCGGTCGGCGACATCGCCGGCATTTGCGAGCGCAAGCCGGATGTCTGCGAGACCGGCAAATCGGCCATGCACACGATCACCGTGCGAGCCAGGCACACCGCTGCGATCGCCGCGGAGATGCTGGACGACGACAAAGCGGCTACGCCGGAACAGACCGTTCCCGCGACCGCCGAAACGGTGGAATTGCCGGATACCGTCAACATGACCGGCAGCGTTCTGCCGAAGAGCTGATTTTACACCTCTCCATTTTCGCCTTCCCGGGCGCCACCGCAGCCGACGACCTCCGGACTGCGGTGTTTCTTTTTCCGTGACCTTGCGAAGCCGGATGACTATATCCGCCCTATGGACGCGACCATCCAGACGATCCGCGACGACTTCTCCCTGCTCGACGAGTGGGAGGACCGCTATCGTTACGTGATCGAACTGGGCGAGGCCCTGCCGGATTTTCCCGATTCCCAGCGAACGCCTGCCAACAAGGTCCCGGGCTGCGTCAGCCAGGTCTGGCTGACGACGGAATACGGGCCGGGCCGCGATCCCGTGCTGACGTTCCAGGGTGATTCGGACGCGCATATCGTGCGCGGGCTGGTCGCCATCATGCTGGCGCTGTTTTCGGGGCAGAGCGCGAGCAGGGTACTCGGTACCGACGCTGAGGAAACGCTGAAAACGCTGGGCCTGGACGAACATCTTTCGCCCCAGCGCGCCAACGGCCTTCGCTCGATGGTCAAGCGCATCAAGCGCGATGCCGAAGCAGCTCTGGCCAACGCGGCCTGAACCGCTCTCAGTCGATGCTGGGCCGATAATCTTCGGCGCCCCAATGCAATAGCTGCCTGCGATGCGCCCCGGTCGCGGCCGGATGATAGTGCCGGGCCAGCGCCGCCAACGCCGTTTTCAGCACGATTTTGGCCGACCGCACCGGCCAGCCGCGCTCCGTCTCGACCAGTTCCAACCCCTTGAGGAAACAGCAGACGTCGATCAGCACGCCAGCCAGCTCCGGCCCGACCGCGGCGATCGCCTTGTCGACACGCTGCCTGGCCGCCAGCACGGCGTCGGTCAGATCGACCATGCCGCCGCCCGCTCCGCGCTTTCCGGACGACACGCTGGCGATCCAGTTGGCGCCCAGGCGCGGCATGATCTGACCGCGCGTGTAGTCGGCGCGCAACCGTTCGCCGGCGTCGAACTCGCGCTTCTCCAGGAACGGGGCGCCGTCCCTGCCTTTCCTTCGCGCAAGCTGACCGAGCGGCGATTCCGCCATATTCGCCAGCACGACGTGCGGTCCGGTCTCCGTTTCCACCGCAATTGTGTCGAGGTCCCGCTGCCTCGCTGACAAATCCCGTCGCGTCGCGATGAGCCTTTGCGCCAGCAGCGCGCCTTCGGCGGAAAGCGCGGCTGTATGGGAGCCTGGAACCAGGAGGCCTTGTACTGTCAAAGCGTCCAACAGTCTGCGCTCGACTGCGATGGTACCGCGTATTTCATGTTCAAGCAGCGCCTTGCCGGATGCCGAGGCCGGTCGCAGCGAGGCCGGCCCTGCGGCTAGGAAACGCAGCACGCGGCTCCCGCCATTGGCGATAAAATGCTGATGTTTCACGATCAGATATCCAGGCGGCTCCTGAACGCAGCGTGCGCAATGCGTTCCACCACATGCACGACGCGGTCGAATTCCTGATCGTCGCGCATATCCTCTATGACCTGGCAGGCATGGAGCACCGTCGTCCTGTCGCGACCGAAGCCGCGTCCGACCTCGGCCTGCGTCAGCTGAAGGACGACATGTGCGACATACATCGCGATCTGCCGGACGCGAGACACCGGCACGGCGGTACGCCCTGACTTGCGCAATTCCTTGCTCGAAACGGAAAAAAAGGCCGCGACGATGTCGATCAGACATTCGCATATCTCGACGCCGATCTCGTCACGGCGCTTGGCCGTCGGCTGCCACCCGAGCGGCGAATTCTGTTGTGTCTGTTCCCTCGCTTCTTCCGGCGCAACTGGCGACATCGAATGCACGGAACTTCTCCCCCTTCATAGGAATAAGTTCCTTATAGCCATTGCCTCGCTCGATGTGAACAAAGCAAGAACTAAAGTTCGACAGCGCTTCAGATAAACCTATGAAAACCTTGCAAATTTAATTTCTCAAGCGACGCCGCATCCGCATTTCTTTCCCCGTCCGCACGACGCCCCCGATAGTTCAGACGGCAACAGCGTTACAGGGCTCGGGGAATGCAGAACTTCAAAGAAGACGCACGGCAGTTCCGCGCGCAAAAGCAGGCGGAGATCGATCACGCACGCCAGATGGCGGCCATGAGCCTGGCATGCGGTCTGGATATGACCGCGATTTTGCAGGACTCTCCCGAAAACAGAGCCAGGGCCCTGCGGCGCATCGAGCGCATCATCGAACGCGAACGGCTGAAAGGGATGCGACGTCACTGGAGCTACGACCTGAACCGCCACATAGCCTTGAAACAAGCGCTCGATCGACTGCGCGATCCAGCAACTTCGTTCCAGCAGGCATCCGGAGGAGACTAAGCCCAGAAAACAAAACGGCGCCCGAAGGCGCCGTTCAAGGCGTCGGCAGAGCGTAGGCTTATCGACCCTTGCGCTTGCGGCCGAGACCCATTTTCTTGGCCAGTTGCGACCGGGCCGCCGCATAGTTCGGCGCAACCATCGGATAGTTCGCGTCGAGGCCCCACTTCTCGCGATACTGATCCGGCGTCAGGCCGTAATGGGTCATCAGATGCCGCTTCAGCGACTTGAATTTCTTGCCGTCTTCAAGACAGACAATGTACTCGTCATGAACCGAACGCTTCGGATTCACGGCGGGTTTCTGCTTGTCCACTGGCGCTTGCTCGGTCGTGCCGCCGACGCGGCCAAGCGCGGCGTGAACGTCTGCAATAAGATTCGGCAATTCACCAACCGGCACAGGATTGTTGCTGACGTATGCCGCGACAACATCGGCGGTCAACTCGATCAGCATGTCGCTGTTGGTTGATGGCGTTTCGGAAATATCCATCGTCTTTCAGGCCCCAACGAGAGTTCTACTTTTCGCCCCATTTTTGTTTGAAAGGGCGTTATGCGATTCCCGCGGCAAGAAAGCTGCGAGTCGCTTGACGATTTTCTTCATGGACTTGTTCGGAAAGTATGTCAATTCGATCAGCAAATATATTTGTTACTTTCGACGAAATATTCGGTTGTAGCGTTTCAATAGCTGAAATTCGTATAACTATTTGGACAGCTTTGAGCGGCTTCAACCTAAATACGCGTACAAGATGTGCGATCCTGCCTAAAAATTCTGCCTCGCCTTACGCAGAGTAAGCTCGGCGGAAGTACGCGCCCAGCAGCATCTTCCGGAAAAAAGCTTCGTCCCCAAAAATTTTCGATATATGGCGCAGTCGGTCAACGCCGACTCTCCAACATTTTTCACATCGGCCTTGAACCGCATGCGTCGGCATGTTCATTCGTCAGCGACAGCCGATAGCGAGATGCAATGACAAAAAATGCAATATTTTCGAGCGCCACGCCGCCGAAGCCAGAGAAAGCAGCCACCACCCATACCGATCATGGCATAGAGCGCCGCGACGAATACGCCTGGATGCGCGCCGACAACTGGCAGGAAGTCTTCCGCGATCCGTCGCTGCTTGCGCCTGAAATCCGCGCCCATCTCGAGGCTGAGAATACCTACCAGCGCACCCTGATGGCCGATACGGCCGATCTGCAGAAAACCCTGTTGGCCGAGTTGAAGGGGCGCATCAAGGAGGACGATTCATCGGTTCCCATGCGCGACGGCCCATATGCCTATGGTTCGGCATTCCGATTGGGCGGCCAGAGGCCGCGATATTTCCGCACCCCGCGGGACGGAGGTTCGGAAGAGGTTCTGCTCGATGGAGACACCGAGGCCGGAGACCTGCCCTATTTCCGTGTCGCCGGCGTCGAGCATTCTCCCGACCACCGGCAGCTCCTGTGGTCCTTCGACGATAAGGGTTCCGAATTCTTTACTCTGCGCGTGCGCAACCTTTCGGACGGCAAGGATACGGCCGACCTGATCGCGGATACTGGTGGCTCGGGTGTGTGGACCGCCGACAGCAAGGGCTTGCTTTATACCCATGTCGACGCCAACCACCGCCCCTGCAAGGTCTTCTTCCATGCCCTGGGAACGGAAGCCGGGCAAGACCGCCTGATCTATGAGGAACCCGATCCGGGGTTCTTCATGAGCGTAGGCGGCACACGAAGCAACAGCTGGATCATGATCAGCATAAGCGATCATGAAACCTCGGAATATCGGCTGCTCGATGCTGCCGATCCGCTTTCGGAACCGGTTGTCGTTTCTCCACGCGAAGAGGGTCTGCAATACGATCTCGAAGAAGGCGGCGACATTTTCTTCGTGCTGACGAATGCCGACGGCGCCAAGGATTTCAAGATCATGACCGCCCCTGCCAACGACCCCCGGCGGGCGAACTGGAAAGAGCTTGTACGACATGAGCCCGGCCGGCTGATCCTGTCGATGTTCAGTTTTCAGGATCATCTGGTGCGATTGGAACGCAAGGACGGCCTGCCGCGCATCGTCGTCCGCGACCGCATCACCGGCGAGGAGCATGTCATCTCCTTCGACGAGGAAGCCTATTCGCTGGGGCTTCAGGGCTCCTACGAATACGATACGGAGGTCATGCGTTTCTCCTATTCGTCGATGACCACACCTACACAGCTTTTCGACTACAATATGCGCACGCGCGAAAGGACGCTGCTGAAGACGCAGGAGGTGCCGTCCGGCCACAATCCGGACCACTATGTGACCCGGCGGCTCATGGCTCCGTCACACGACGGGGAACTGGTGCCGGTCTCGCTTCTTCATCACCGCGACACGCCGCTCGACGGGTCGGCGCCCTGCCTGCTCTACGGATACGGGTCCTACGGCATAACCATGCCGGCCGGCTTCTCGACCTCAACCCTCTCGCTGGTGAACCGCGGCTTCGTCTACGCCATCGCACACACGCGCGGCGGCAAGGACAAGGGCTATCATTGGTATGAGGACGGCAAGCGCGACAAGAAGACCAATACGTTCAAGGATTTCATCGCGGTGGCGCAGCACCTGGTGAAGGAAGGCTACACCGCGCACCATCGTATCGTCGCACAGGGTGGCTCGGCTGGCGGCATGTTGGTCGGCGCGGTTGCCAACATGGCGCCGGACGCTTTCGCCGGCCTGATCGCCGAAGTGCCATTTGTCGACGTGCTTTCGACCATGCTCGATGCGTCGCTGCCGCTGACGCCGCCGGAATGGCCCGAATGGGGCAACCCGATCGCATCCAAGAAAGATTACCACACCATCGCGGCCTATTCCCCCTACGACAATGTCGGACCGTTGGACTATCCGCCGATCCTGGCGGTGGCCGGGCTCACCGACCCGCGCGTGACGTATTGGGAGCCGGCCAAATGGGTCGCGCGGCTGCGGGACAGGAAATCCGGAAGCAATCCGGTGCTGTTCAAGATCAACATGGATTCCGGCCATGCCGGCGCTTCCGGGCGTTTCTCGCGGCTGGAAGAAGTAGCCTTCACCTATGCCTTCGCGCTCAAGGTCACCGGCGCGGAGGAACGAACGCCATTGACCTAGAGGCTTCCGACGGCGGTGCGGCACCACCGCCGGACCCGCCATCCTTATCGGAGACATTCATGCTGCTGGTGGACGTTTATCTCGACCGATCGCCGGTGCAGGGCATCGGCGTCTTCGCCAGGGCGCACATCCCGAAGGGGACGTTGGTCTGGAAACTGCATCCCGACTACGACCGGCGGATCGCAGTGGAGCAATACGAGAAAGAGACCGGTCCGGTGAAGGACTATCTCGACCGCTATTGCTATCCCGACCGCCGCGACCGCGCCTTCATTGTCTTCGAGGCGGACGATGCGCGCTACATGAACCATGCCGACGATCCGAACTGCGATATTTCAGACCCGGAGAACATGTATGCGTTGCGCGACATTGCTCCGGGCGAAGAACTGACCTGCGACTACAATCATTTCTTCGAAAACGGTTTCGAATTCCTCGGCGACAGGCACGTTTGACGCCAGCCGGCCATCAGCCCTGCGGTTGCGACGACTTCCGCGCCGGGTAGCCGTTCGGATGCGCCGGGATCGCCTTCAGGTAAGCGGCGATGGCGTTGCGATCCTCCGGCGTCAGCTCCGCCATGTTCTTCTGCACATCGACCATCGAACCGCCGGTGGAATCGAAATCGGGCGTAAAGCCGGTTTCGAGGAAGCTGGCGATATCGCCCTGCGACCAGTCGCCGATGCCACCCTCGCCCTGCGTGATATTGGGAACGATGCCCTCGCCTTCGGCCGCCGTCGCGCCTGCCAGCCACTGACTTTTGTCGGTGCCGCCGATGACGCTGCGCGGGGTATGGCATTCGCCGCAATGGCCGGGTCCTTCGACCAGATAGCGGCCGGCGAGAATTTCAGCCGGCGCGCCTTCCGGGAAAGCGACCACCGGCTGATCGTCGAGATAGAGCCGCTTCCACAGGCCAAGACCTCTGCGGACAGTGAAGGGAAAACTCAGCTGATGGTCAGGCGCCTTGCCGGCGACGGCTGGCAAGGTCTTCAGGAAAGCATAGAGATCGCCAATGTCCGCTGGCTTCATGCGGGCATAGGAAACATAGGGAAACGCCGGGTAATAGTGTTTTCCCGATGGGGACACGCCCTTCATCATGGCGTTTGCAAGGTCTTCCGCCGACCAGGAGCCAATGCCATCGGTTTTGTCCTGTGAAATATTGGGCGCAACGAACGTGCCGAATGGCGTTTTAAGCTGCACCCCACCGGCAAGCTCGAACCGGGCATCACCTTCAGCATTCGCTTTGGCGTGACAGGACGTACAGCCGCCAGCGAAGAAGATTCGCCTGCCCTTGACCGGGTCTCCCGGCCCAAGTTGCGCCACGGTCGTCTGGTCCAGCCGGACTGGCGCCGACAAAAACCATCCGGCCACAGCGCCGGCGCCGATCAGGAGAACCAGGGCGCCGGCGAGCTTTTTCAGCAAGTCCGGCCTCGTCAGCTTTTGTTGACGCGATAGGCCTGGTGGCAACCGCCACAGCTTGCGCCGATCGGCCCGAACTGAGCCTTGAGCGCATCGACATCGGCGGGCGCGGCCTGCACGGCGGCTTTCACGGCCTGCACATATTTATCCTCAGCGGCGTTGAAGCCGGCTCGGTCTTCCCAGATTTTCGGCCCCGCTTTCGTATCGCCCTGGTCGCTGCCCGCCGGGAAGAGGGCTTCGGCATCGAACTTCTCGCCATTGGCTTCCAGCGCCTTCAGCGCGGTCATCACCGCTGCGGCGTCGTAGGCCTCTTCGCCTTTCACGAATTTGGAAAGGCCGGCGACGATCTTGCCGCGTTCCTTCATCACGGCCTGCCTGTCCGCGATGGGTTCCGCGGAGGCTGTCGCTCCGGCAAAGGCGAGCATCGAGATGGCGACTACAAGCTTTCTCATTCCTGGCTCCGTGCTGGGATATATCGTGTGCGAAGGTATCGAAAGACAACGCCCGGCGTCGCGTAACAATTCCCCCGCCCTCGCTCACGCTTTCGTTACCGCGAGGCCGCTTACAAAAAAGCCCCGGACCAGCCGGGGCTTTTTTGTAATTCGGTCAGGCTTTCGCCTTTTCATACATCTCCAGCACGTAATCCCAGTTGATCAGGCTGTCGACGAACGCCTCAAGATATTTCGGACGGGCGTTGCGGTAGTCGATGTAGTAGGAGTGCTCCCACACGTCGACGCCGAGGATCGGCGAAGCGCCGTGAACGAGCGGGTTTTCGCCGTTCGGCGTCTTCGAGATGGCCAGCTTGCCGTCCTTGACCGACAGCCATGCCCAACCGGAGCCGAACTGCGTCGTGCCGGCGGCGACGAAATCGGCCTTGAACTTGTCATAGCCGCCGAGATCGCTGTCGACGGCCTTCTGCAGCGCGCCCGGCAGTTTGTTGCCGCCGCCGCCCTTCTTCATCCACTTCCAGAAATGAATGTGGTTATAGTGCTGGGCCGCGTTGTTGAACAGGCCGGCATTCTTGCCGAACGACTGCTTCACCACCTCTTCGACCGAAAGGCCATCCATTCCGGCTTCCGCCGCAAGCTTATTGCCGTTGTCGACATACGCCTTGTGGTGCTTGTCGTGGTGATATTCCAGCGTTTCCTTGGACATATAAGGCTGCAGGGCCTCGTAGTCATACGGCAATGCGGGCAATTCAAAAGCCATGGATCGTACTCCCTTGTGCAAAAAACCAAGCGTCGCTAAGGCACTAACATAGGTCTCGCCAGAATTGAAACAACTCCGGCGCGCAATGCCGGTTATATAAAATTTGCTCCGAAAAAGCCGCCTGGCGCGACCGGACGCGGCAGCTATTTTCTGCGCCACCGGCGGCGGCCATGCTTCGCAAAGTTCTTGCACCGCGGAGCCCGCCGTTTCACAAAGGCTACCATGCATCATGCCTTCGTGTTCGACGCCTACGGTACGCTTTTCGACGTGCACGCCGCCGTGCGCCGGCACGCCGACGCGATCGGCCCGGACGGGCAGATGCTTTCCGAGATATGGCGGGCCAAACAGCTTGAATATTCCTGGGTCCGGACCCTGATGGGCGCCTACGCCGACTTCTGGGAGTTGACCGAACAGTCGCTCGACTACGCGTTGAAGAAAGTTCCATCCGCTGATCCTGCATTGCGGACGAAACTGCTCGAAGCCTATTGGCGGCTGGATTGCTATCCGGAAGTGCCGTCCGTGCTGCATACGCTTAAGAAATCCGGAGCACGTCTGGCGATTCTTTCGAACGGCTCGCGTGAAATGCTGGACGCGGCGGTCAAATCCGCGGCGTTGGACGAAATCCTGGACGAGGTCTACTCCGTGGACACGGTGCGTCGGTTCAAGACCGACCCGTCGGTTTACGACATGGTAACCACGGACTGGCGCCTTTACCCCGAAGCGATCTCGTTCCAGTCGTCGAACCGCTGGGATATCGCAGGGGCCACGAAAGCCGGCTTCCGGACCGTATGGATCAATCGCGCCGGCCTGCCCGACGAGTACGCCGACCTTCCGCCGAAGCTGATCCTGCCATCTCTTGAAGGCCTGCTGACTGGCGGCTGACAGCCGTTGCCGAATGGCAACAGTGCCGCCGCCATCGTTATGCCGCCGCGATTTGTTCACCTTACCGCCAGATTTGGCGGCGCCTATCGCCGCATAACGATAGCCTCGGGCGTTAAAGGACGTCCGCCCCTGACACGAAATTGAAAAGAAGAAGAATGCAGAAGAATTCGCCGTTTCTCACGCTCACCCGCCGCCGCTTTCTGAACACGGCGGCCCTGGGGGCGGTCTCCGTCGCCGCGGCGGCCTGCTCCACCGTCGGGCGCGAGCCGCCGCCGATGGAGCCGATGGAACCTGCCCGGCCCGCTTTGCCTGACTATGCGACCATGTACGGACCGATGGTGGACGAAGGATTCGAGATTCCGGCCGTGCCGATCGACAAGATCGACCCGCAGTTCCTGCGGCAGATCGTTCCGGATCCGACCGGCCAGAAGCCGGGGACCATCGTCGTCGATACGACCGGCCATTTCCTTTATCTCGTGCAGCCCGGCGGCCAGGCGATCCGATACGGCGTCGGACTCGGACGCGCCGGCTTTGAATGGGCCGGAAACGCCAATGTGCAATGGAAGCAGAAGTGGCCGAAATGGACGCCGCCTGCGGAGATGATCGCGCGCCAGCCCGAGC
>CBFGLW010000018.1:0-54732 GCA_965649745.1 uncultured Mesorhizobium sp.
CTTCCGGCTTCAGGCCGACGCGCTTGCGGGCAGCGCCGCGTTCGATGGCGGCACGCAGGGCGTCCGCGCCGATGAAGCTGCCGGAAGCGCGGATATCTTTCGGGATCGCCCACATCAGTGCGGCCTCGACCGGGTTGGTGCCGGGCGTGATGTCCTGGCCATGCAAGCAGAGTCCGGCTTCGAGGCGAAGGCTGTCGCGCGCGGCAAGGCCGATCCACTGGACGCGGCCGTTCTTGAGCAATTTGTCGACGAGTTCGCGGGCGTCTTTTGTCGGCAGGGCGATTTCGAAACCATCTTCGCCGGTGTAGCCTGACCGGCTGGCAAACCAGTCGGGGCGCGGCTCCACGCCGTGCATGAAGGTCATGGCCGAGAGGTCGAGGCCGGCACCGGTCAAAACGGATTCAGACGCCGGTCCCTGGAGCGCGAGAAAGACGCGGTCGAGGGGTTTCACCGTGGCGTCAAAATCCTTGGCGAGCGCGCGCAGATGCGCTTCGTCGCTCACCGCGTTGCCGGCGTTGGCCACCACCATGAAGCGGTCGTCGCCGAGCCGGGTGACGATCAGGTCGTCGAGAATGCCAGCCGCATCGTCGAGGAAGAAGCTGAGCTTCGACTGCGAAAGCTCCAGCGCCGCGACATCGAGCGGGCAGGCGCGATTCAGCAACGCCGCAGCCTGCGGTCCGCTGACAAGAAACAGCTTCATATGCGAAATGTCGAACAGGCCGGCCTGTTCGCGCGTATGCTGGTGCTCCTTCATGACGCCCAGCGGATAGGTGAGCGGCATCGACCAGCCGGCAAAGCCGCCGAAGCGCGCGCCGGCCGCCTTGTGCAAATCCTCGAGGGGAAGGGATTCCAGATCGGTGTCGCCCATCATGTCGTCTCCAGAGTCGCGCACGCATCCAGCCGCTGTCGCGGCAATCCGTGCCCCTCTGTCTGAAGCCTGAGAGACTCGCGCCCCGGAACCCTGTCGGCAGCGCTTACACCTTCGGCGCGGGGCGCAAGCCCCGACTTTCCAGAGTGTCTTCCGGCTACGGTTCTTTTGCCTGAGAGATTTCGGGCGATTTCCCCTTCGGCGGCAGCCTTCGCTGCTCTCTCCCGCAAACCGGTGAGGCCCGCAAAGGCCCCTGACGAGTCGTCAATAGCCGATGGACGACACTTTGTCACCTGCCCACGACATGTTGCTGCGACGATTCACAGGCGGGTGAAACGACCGGGTCAAAGCTCGACGGGAACGGTTCAAGGTGAAGGCAGGCTGCAAGAGAAAGGCGGCTTTCGCCGCCTTTCTCTTGCCTCGTCGTCACCGTGAATCAGAGGGCGTCTTTCAGCTTCTGCCTGGCGTCGCCGTAAGCTTTCTGGACCTTGCCGGAAATTTTGTCCGCGGTGCCTTCCGCCTGGGTCTTGCGGTTGCCAGTTGCCTTGCCGGCAACTTCCTTGACCGAACCCTTGACCTGTTTGGCCACGCCGGACACCTGATCCTTGTTCACCATTCTCGCATCTCCTGGGAGGGTTTCACGCGGGAAGAACGGCGTCCTGGGACGTAGGTTCCCGGAGGCGGTGGAAATCATCGATGGGACATGCATCGTCGGCAACCCAACGCAAGGGCGCACAGCAAGGGCGAATTTAGCGTAAGAAAACAAAACGCCCCTCGCACCTTTTATCGTGCGGGGGGCGTCTTTTGTCGTCAGCGTTTCTTTGGATTGCTCCTCCGAGTTGCTTTCGACACCCTGACAATGCGCCGGCGAAAGATTGGTTCCATCATTTCGCGATTTTTATTCCGCGATTTTTCCCGTTGCACACAAAAAGGGCGGCCCTTGCGGACCGCCCTTTCCGTAGATGTTGCCTGAGAAAGGCTGAGCTTCGGACTTCTTAGAAGTCCATGCCGCCCATGCCGCCCATGCCGCCAGGCATACCGCCGCCGGCGGCTTCCTTCTTCGGCGCTTCGGCGATCATGGCCTCGGTGGTCACCAGAAGGCCGGCGACCGAAGCGGCGTCCTGCGGGGCGGGGCACAGGGGCTTGACCGGTATGGTGCAATATTGCACCATTCAAGAGTGCGGAAAGGACTAAAGACCGTGGCCAGACAAAGCATTTCTTTGACAAAGCCCAATGATGACTGGCTCAGGAGCATGGTCGATAGCGAAGAATATGCCAGCAAGAGCGAAGTCGTGAACGACCTAATTCGTCAGGCTCGCGAAATCGATGCGATCCGGGCCAAGCTGGCAGCAGCGGAACAGAGCGGTTTTTCGCAGATAGGCCCGGACGAAGTCCGCGAAAAGGTCAGGACCAGGCTGAGGAATGGCTGAGCGCTATTCGCTGCGTTTCAGCAATGTCGCCGAGGCCGATCTAGCGGATATCTATGAATATGGATTCAAGCGATGGGGCGAACGTCAGGCGGACCTATATTACGACGCACTGCTCGCGCATTTCCACCTGCTTTGCTCCAATCCACTCCTGTTTGCCGCTGTGGATGATATCCGCCCTGGCTATCGGCGAAGCGTCTGCGGATCTCACGCCATCTATTACCGCGTGAACGAACTGACGGTCGACGTGATGGCAGTGATCGGTCGTCAGGACACCAGTCGCCGTCTCTAAATGTGCCTGCACCGTCGCAAAAAGGGCGGCCCTTGCGGACCGCCCTTTCCGTATGTGCTGCCTGAGAAAGGCTTGAGCGGACTTCTTAGAAATCCATGCCACCCATGCCGCCCATGCCGCCGGGCATGCCGCCAGGCATACCGCCGCCGGCGGCTTCCTTCTTCGGCGCTTCGGCGATCATGGCCTCGGTGGTCACCAGAAGGCCGGCGACCGAAGCGGCGTCCTGCAGGGCGGTGCGCACGACCTTGACCGGGTCGACGATGCCGAGCTGGATCATGTCGCCATACTCGCCGGTCTGGGCGTTGTAGCCGTAGGTGGCCGACTTGTTCTCGAGGATCTTGCCGGCAACGATGGAGGCTTCCGCACCGGCGTTGGCAGCGATCTGGCGGGCCGGAGCCTGCAGTGCGCGGCGGACGATGGCGATGCCGGCGGCCTGGTCGGCGTTGACGCCGGTCGCCTTGATGGCCGTGGAGGCGCGCAGCAGCGCGGTGCCGCCGCCGGGGACGATGCCTTCTTCCACCGCGGCGCGGGTGGCGTTCAGCGCGTCGTCGACGCGGTCCTTCTTTTCCTTGACCTCGACTTCGGTCGCGCCGCCGACGCGGATGACGGCAACGCCGCCAGCCAGCTTGGCGAGACGCTCCTGCAGCTTCTCACGGTCGTAGTCCGAGGTGGTTTCCTCGATCTGCTGCTTGATCTGGGCGACGCGGCCCTGGATCTCGGCTTTCTTGCCGGCACCGTCGACGATCGTGGTGTTCTCCTTCTCGATGCGCACCTTCTTGGCGCGGCCGAGCATGTTGAGCGAGACGTTCTCGAGCTTGATGCCGAGGTCTTCCGAGATCACCTGGCCACCGGTGAGGATCGCGATATCCTCCAGCATGGCCTTGCGGCGGTCGCCGAAGCCCGGAGCCTTGACGGCGGCGATCTTCAGGCCGCCGCGCAGCTTGTTGACGACGAGCGTGGCGAGAGCCTCGCCCTCGACGTCCTCGGAGATGATGAGAAGCGGCTTCGAGGTCTGCACGACGGCTTCGAGGACCGGCAGCATCGCCTGCAGGTTCGACAGCTTCTTCTCGTGCAGGAGGATGTAAGCGTCCTCGAGTTCGGCGATCATCTTGTCGGGGTTGGTGATGAAGTAGGGCGACAGGTAGCCGCGGTCGAACTGCATGCCTTCGACGACTTCAAGCTCAGTGTCCGCTGTCTTGGCTTCCTCGACGGTGATGACGCCTTCATTGCCGACCTTCTGCATCGCCTCAGCGATCATCTTGCCGACCGACTCGTCGCCGTTCGCCGAGATGGTACCGACCTGCGCGACTTCGTCCGAGGACTTGATCTTCTTCGAGGACTTGACCAACGAAGCGACGACTTCCGAGACGGCGAGGTCGATGCCACGCTTCAGATCCATCGGGTTCATGCCGGCGGCAACCGCCTTGTGGCCTTCCTGCACGATCGACTGGGCGAGAACGGTGGCGGTGGTGGTGCCGTCGCCGGCGATGTCGTTGGTCTTCGAAGCGACTTCGCGGACCATCTGCGCGCCCATGTTCTCGAACTTGTCCTCAAGCTCGATTTCCTTGGCGACGGTGACGCCGTCCTTGGTGATGCGCGGGGCGCCGAACGACTTGTCGATGACGACGTTGCGGCCCTTGGGGCCGAGGGTGACCTTCACCGCGTCGGCGAGGATGTTGACGCCGCGCAGCATGCGCTCGCGAGCGTCACGGGAGAATTTTACGTCTTTGGCAGCCATTTTTGAATTCCTTCGGAATTGAGGCAGTAGGGAATGGGCAGTAGGCAGCAGGGGCGCGGCAAGTTCGATTGCCTACTGCCCGTTGCCGATTGCCCGAACTTCAAATCAGCCGATGATACCCATGATGTCGGATTCCTTCATGATCAGAAGGTCTTCGCCATTGAGCTTCACTTCGGTGCCGGACCACTTGCCGAACAGCACGCGGTCGCCAGCCTTGACGTCCAGCGGAACCAGCTTGCCGGCTTCGTCACGGGCGCCCGAACCCACGGCGACGATCTCGCCTTCCTGCGGCTTTTCCTTCGCCGTATCGGGGATGATGATCCCGCCGGCGGTCTTTGCTTCGGATTCGACGCGGCGAACGACCACGCGGTCATGCAGCGGCCGGAATTTCGACTTTGCCATTTGATTTCCTCAAGGTGGAATGATGAGCAACGATTTCCTCCGTCCGGCCCAGCCGGACCACGTTAGCACTCTTCTTGGGTGAGTGCTAACGTGCCGGTGAGATAGTCGTGCGCCTGCGCGGAGTCAATAAAAAGATCGCAAAGAAAAAGCCACCGCGGCGATTTCGCCGACAGGAAGCCGCGCCAGTCCTGCTATGGACGATCCTCTCCCTCAAAATAGTTGACTGAGTCAAATAAATAGCCGAGGGTGACGCAGGAGAATGCGATATGAGAACTCAGTCACACAATGCGGTCGAGGCGGTGCGCGCCTTCAACCGCTTCTATACGCGCCAGATCGGCCTGCTCGACGAGGGATTGCTGAAAAGCTCGTTCTCGCTCAGCGAGGCGCGGGTTCTTTATGAACTCGCGCGGCATCCGCATCGGACGGCGACCGAGCTCGGCCGCGACCTCGGGCTCGACGCCGGCTATCTCAGCCGGATGCTCAAGAAGTTCGAGGCAGGCGGGCTGATCGTTCGGGAGGTGTCCGAGGCCGACGGCAGGCAGGTGGCGATAAACCTGACGGACGCCGGGCGTGAAGCCTTCGCGCCGCTCGACCGCTCGTCACAAGAACAGGTCGAGGCGCTGCTTTCGGGCCTGTCGGGCGACAGGCAGTCCAGGTTGGTCGGGGCGATGCAGACGGTGGAGCACCTGCTGAACGGCGCGGAGCCAACGCCACCCTATACGCTGCGTTCGCTGCAGGTCGGCGACGTTGGTTGGATCACCCGTCGCCAGGGCATGCTCTATGCGCAGGAATATGGCTGGGACGGAACCTACGAGGCGCTGGTGGCGGAAATCCTCGCCCAGTTCGTCAAATCCTACGATCCGGAGCATGAACGCTGCTGGATCGCCGAGCGGGACGGCGAAGTGGTGGGTTCCGTGTTCATAGTGCGCAAGTCGGAGACTGTGGCCAAGCTCAGACTTCTCTATGTCGAACCGTCGGCGCGCGGACTGGGGATCGGCAAACGCCTCGTTGACGAATGCGTGACGTTTGCACGCGCCAAGGGATACGAAACGCTGACCTTGTGGACCAATGATATATTGGCCGCCGCCCGCCATATCTATCAGGCCGCCGGCTTCGTGCTCGTGAACGAGGAAAAGCACCGTTCCTTCGGCAAGGATCTTGTCGGCCAGACCTGGGAGTTGACTCTTTGAGGCATGTGGACAGTTAGATGGGTCGAGCGGCCACCACCTCCGTCATCCCGGGCGAAGCAGGCCGAAGGCCGTCGCGCAGACCCGGGACCCATTGAGCCGCGCGGCCGGGTTCAAGGCTCGTACCATCGATGCTGAAACGCGCCAAGATAAGGACCGGGCCACGCTTGACGATCCGGGGCCAATGGGTCCCGGATAGCCTCCGCTTCGCTACGGCTTCCGGGATGACGGCCGGCGTGCAAGTGATTTCGATCTTCAATTGTCTGCGCGAACCGAAGCTTGGCGCAATCACCCGATGGTGACCATCAGCCGCCGCTTTTTCAAAAATTGTGCACTGCGGCATCTTGAATTGTAAGCACGCTTATAATATCTGCCGCTCATGGTTTCCGACGGCATAGACAGACTCGGCTTTCTCATCCACGACGTCCATCGCCTGATGCGCAAGCGCTTCGAAGCGCGCGCCGGTGAGATAGGCCTTTCCTCGGCGCAATGGCGCCTGATGGTGCGTGTCACCAAGGAAGAAGGCGTGGCGCAGGCACGGCTTGCCGAACTGCTTGAAATCGAACCGATCAGCGTCTCGCGCCTAATCGACCGGATGGAGGAGGGCGGCTGGATCGAACGCCGCAGCGACGCGGCGGACCGGCGTGTGCGCACCATCTATCCGACCCAGAAGGCCAAGGACGCCTATGCCCACATCAAGGGCATAGCGGGCGAGGTCTATGAGCAATCCCTTGCCGGTCTGTCCGCCGGCGACAGGGCGGTCCTGATCAAGGGGCTGGCAACGATGGTGGACAATCTGGCGGACGAAGAGCAGCCGTCCTGTGAAGCCGCCAAAATTTCGGAAAGTGCATCGGCATGAACGCGGTAGCCAAAATCGACGAAAACGCATCGAAAATGGAGATGGACGGGCAGCCTCAACCGGCGGCGCCCGTCGCGGTGACACCTCCGCCGCTCGACCCGTCCTTCCAGCGCAAGAAGAAGCGCGGCGGTCGTTTCGCGCTCATGCTTGCGTTGCCGCTGTTGCTGGCGGCGGCCGGCGGCTATGTGTGGATCACCGGCGGCCGCTATCAGGAAACCGAAAACGCCAATCTGCGTCAGGCGCGGGTGTCCGTCGCCTCGGATGCGGCGGGCCGCATCACCGAGGTCGACATCGCCGACAATCAGGCGGTGAAGAAGGGCGACGTCCTGTTCAGGATCGACGAGCAGCCTTACCAGATCGCGCTGGCGGAGGCGGATGCCGCTGTCGCGGGCGCCCGCCTCAATGTGGAACAGTTGCGGGCGGCCTACAGCCAGGCAGTGGCGCAGGAAAAGTCCGCCGCCAGCCAGGTGGCCTACGCGCAATCCCAGTACGATCGCGTCGCGGACCTCGCCCGCAAGGGCATCAACGCCAAGTCGTCGCTGGAAGAAGCGAGCACCGATCTCGACAAGGCCAAGCAAGATCACGCCGTGGCTGCGCAGGGTATCGAGAGCGCCAAGGCGGCGCTCGGCGGCAATCCCGACATCAAGACCGACGAACACCCGACCGTCCTCGCAGCCCTGGCGACGCGCGACAAGGCCGCCTACGACCTGGCGCAGACGACAGTGCGGGCGCCGGCCGACGGCGTTGTCTATCAGGCCTCCTCCTTCAAGGTCGGCCAGTTCGTCAGCGTCGGCACGCCTTTGTTCGCTCTGGTGGAAACCGGCGACAGCTGGATCGATGCGAACTTCAAGGAAACGCAGCTCACCAACATGAAGCCCGGCCAGAAGGCGGAGATCGTGCTCGACACCTATCCAGGCCACACCTTCGAAGCGACGGTGGAGGCGATCGGGGCCGGCACAGGCGCCGAGTTCTCCCTGCTGCCGGCGCAGAACGCCACGGGCAATTGGGTCAAGGTGACCCAACGTATCCCCGTTCGGCTCAAGATGGACGACAAGGACGCAGCGCTGGCGTTGCGTACGGGCATGAGCGCCACCGTTACCGTCGATACTGAAGTCAGCCGAGGACTGGGCGGCCTGTTCGGCGGCCATGCCGTTGCGGGCGAAGCCGAATAAGCAAGCCGAAAGCAGCTCACATGGCCCAGATCGCTCCGGTCGATCCGCATAACGTGCCGCATCGCGGCCTGATCACCGTCGCCCTGATGCTGGCGACGATCATGCAGGCGCTGGACACCACCATCGCCAATGTCGCGCTGCCGACCATGACCGGCAATCTCGGCGCGTCGCCGGACAACATCAATTGGGTGCTGACCTCCTATATCGTGGCGGCGGCGATCATGACGCCGGTCACCGGCTGGCTGGCCGACCGCCTCGGCCGCAAGGAATTGTTCCTGACCTCGGTGATCGGCTTCACCGTGTCCTCGATGCTCTGCGGCATGGCGTGGAGCCTGGAGACGATGGTGCTGTTCCGCCTGATGCAAGGCGTGTTCGGCGCGGCAATCGTGCCGCTGTCGCAGACATTCCTGCTCGACATCAACCCGAAGGAACGGCATGGCCAGGCCATGGCGATCTGGGGCGCCGGCATCATGCTCGGCCCGATCCTGGGGCCGATGCTTGGCGGCTGGATCACCGAAAACCTCAGCTGGCGCTGGGTCTTCTTCATCAATCTGCCGATCGGCATCCTGGCCTTCCTCGGCATGGCCGCCTATCTGCCGAGCATCGCCAAACGCGCGCGCGGCTTCGATTTCTTCGGCTTCGCCATGCTGTCGCTCGGCGTCGGCGCGCTGCAACTGATGCTGGACCGGGGCGGCGAGGTCGACTGGTTTTCGTCGGTCGAGATATGGATCGAGCTCGGCCTGTCCATCACCGGCTTCTGGGTGTTCGCCATTCACATGATGAGCGCGGAGCACCCCTTCATCGATCCGCGTATTTTCTTCGACCGCAATTTTCTGACCGGCCTCGCGTTCATCTTTCTCATGGGCGTGCTGATCCTGGCGAGCATGGCGCTGCTGCCGCCGATGCTGGCGAACATCTTCAATTATCCGACCGTCACGACCGGCGTCGTCATGGGTCCGCGCGGCGTCGGCACAATGGTCTCGATGCTCGTCGTCGGCCGCATCATGAACCGGATCGACGCGCGGATACTGGTGCTGATCGGTTTCCTGCTGACGGCCCAGTCGCTTTATACCATGGCGAGCTTTTCGCCGGAGATGGACGACAAGCTGATCCTGGTGTCAGGCGTCATCCAGGGCTTCGGGATGGGAATGGTGTTCGTGCCGCTTTCGACCGTGGCGTTCGCCACGCTCGACACGCGGTTCCGTACCGATGCGACGGCGCTGTTCAGCCTGGTGCGCAATCTCGGCTCCTCGATCGGCGTTTCGGTCGTGGCGATGCTTCTGAGCCGCAACGTCCAGCTCAATCACACCGAGTTGTCCGCCTACATCAACCCGTACAACCCGAACCTGTGGGCTGCGTCGCCGCAGGCCGCGGCTGGAGACCCGGCGGCGCTTTCGCAGCTGGACGGCGTGGTCAACATGCAGTCGCAGATGATCTCGTACAACAACGACTTCAAGCTGCTGATGGTGATGACGCTGGCCGCCATTCCCTTCATCATCCTGCTGCGCAAGCCGAAAGCCGCACCGGGCGGGGCGTCGGCGGTGCATATGGATTGAGGGAAGACGGCAGTCGGGAATTGGCAATAGGCAATCGGATAAGGCGTTCGGCCAATCGTCGAATATGTTTGAATCCCTCAGGGCCGGCAGTATTTCACTGCCGACTGCCGACTGCCGACTGCCGACTGCCGACTGCCGACTATCTCCCCAGCACCAGCGCCCAGTACAGCCAGTCCGGCCTCTTGTCGTCGCGGACATAGGCGAGGCCGAAGCGCTCGAACCGCGGGTCGAGCAGGTTGCGCCGGTGCGGCGGCGAATTCATCCACATGTCGAACAGTCTCGTCAGATCCATGCGGCCCTCGGCAATGTTCTCCGCGGCCGCGCCTTCGATGCCGTTGCCCTTGACGCGGGTGGCGAAATCCCTGCCCCAGCCCGTGGTGTGGACCATGCGCTTCGAGGCCGCCATATAGCCGGCCTGCTGGAGCGCGGCCTGTTCGAGCCGGCTGTCGGGCGTCATGGAAGACAGCCCTTCCTGCCGGCGCAGGCCGGCGACGATGCCGGCCGCGGACAACGATGCGCCCGCGCCATCTCCGGTGAACCGCATGGTGCCACAGGAGGCCAGCGCCAACAGGCCGAACATGCCCGCGCCTTGCAGGAAGCGACGGCGGCCGGAGACGATTTCGGGTCGTTCGGATGAGATATCTGTCAGCAGGGTCATGTCATTTCGCCTTAGCGACAATCATGGCTTTTGACGGGCAGCGACGGGCAGATGGCTCCTCACGACGAATAAAAAGACAAAATCCTCCGGATCGGCTAGACTGCCGGTTCGTTCACGAGTGGCAGCTTTGGCGGCCTTCATAATCTCTGGCCGCCTTCAACCAACGGGAGGACGGCTATGTCCAGCTTTCACGTCATGGCAGACGCGCGCGGCGGCTACGTACAGCCGGCGGTCCGGCACATCACGGCGGCAGATCTGACGGACGCGCTGCGTCTCGGCTTCGAGGATTTCTGGGCGAAACCCTCGCACTATGTTTTCCTCTGCCTGATCTATCCCATCGTCGGCGTCATCCTGACCTACTGGTCGTCGGGCTCGAACGCGGTGCAGCTCATCTATCCGCTGATGACCGGCTTCGCGCTGGTCGGGCCGTTTGCTGCCATCGGGCTCTATGAGATCAGCCGGCGGCGCGAACTCGGCATGGATACCTCCTGGCGGCATGCCCTCGACGTCCGGCATTCTCCGGCGCTGCCGTCGATTGCCGTGCTCGGCGCCATGCTGGTTGCCTTGTTCCTGTTGTGGCTGTTCGTGGCGCAGTTCATCTATGTCAGCCTGTTCGGCGAAGGGCTGCCGCAATCGATCGGCGGCCTGCTGGGCGAAGTGTTCACGACCGAGCGCGGCTGGATGCTGATGCTGCTCGGCAATGCCGTCGGCTTCGTCTTCGCGGTCGTCGTGCTCGCCACGACGGTGGTCGCCTTTCCGCTGCTGCTCGACCGCGATGTCGGCGCTGTGGCCGCCATTGAAACCTCGGTCCGTGCCGTCATGGCCAATCCGGTGCCCATGGCCCTGTGGGGGCTGATGGTAGCCGCGCTTCTCGCCATCGGTTCGATCCCGGTCTTTGCCGGACTGGCGGTCGTGCTGCCGGTTCTCGGCCATGCGACCTGGCATCTCTACCGCAAGGTGGTCGAACCGGAACACGCGTCGAGGCCAAGGCGGCCGATGTAACGGCGCGTCAGCGCCACCAGCCGCCCGGTGTACGGGCGGCTGGACAAAGCCATCCATCATTCACGAGAAGCGCATTACCCTGCCTGTCGCCGTGCGAAAGCTGGTGACAGGGTGAAGCCGTTCGGCTAATCCGGGCCTTGCTGGCGATCCGCCGCGATCATCCTTCGAAGGAATGAGGCTTGCAGCACGGCATGGCATCCTTGCCCGACATGATCGATTCCCTTGAGGCAGTGCTGCCGCGCTATGACGCCGTGCTGTGCGATGTGTGGGGCGTGGTACACAATGGCGAGACGCATTTCGAGGCCGCCTGCGCCGCGCTCAAACGGGTGCGCGACAGCGGCCGCGCGGTGGTACTGATGACCAATTCGCCGCGCCGCAGCGGTTCCGTGCTGTCGCAATTGCAGGCGATCGGCGTCCCGGAAGACTGTTTCGATCGCATCGTCAGTTCCGGCGACGTGACGCGCCAGCTCATCGCCGAGGGGCCGCGCAAGGTTTTTCATCTCGGACCTGACCGCGACCTCGGACTCTATGACGATCTCGATGTCGAGCTGGTCGAGGAATTCGAGGCGCAGTCTGTGGTCTGCACCGGCCTCTGGAACGATGACGACGATACGCCGGAAGACTACCGCGATCTTCTGATGCGGCTGCGGGCGCGCAACCTGCCGTTCATCTGCGCCAACCCCGACATCGTCGTCGAACGCGGCGACCGCCTGATCTGGTGCGCCGGCGCGCTGGCGCGGGATTACGGCCAGCTCGGCGGCCGCACGTTGATCGCGGGGAAACCCTATGCCCCGATCTACAAAGCCTCGCTGAAGGCTGCCGGCGAGGTGCTCGGCGGCGAGATTGATCGCAGGCAGGCGCTCGCCATCGGCGACGGCATGATGACCGATATCAAGGGCGCGGTGGATAATGGCGTCGATGTGCTCTACGTCTCGGCCGGCATCCATGCCCGCGATTACGGCGATCCGCTCAATCCGGACAGGGAGAGACTGGCGGCCTTCCTCGAAAAGCACGGCTACCGGCCCATCGCCGTCATCCCCCGGCTGCGGTGACGGTGCGGGCATGAGCAAACCGTCGTTCGAACGCGTCGATGGCAGCCTGCCGGTGCCGGATCGGCTGCGCGGCGGCGTTGTCGCCATCGGCAATTTCGACGGTGTGCATCGGGGTCACCAGGCCGTCCTTCAGCGTGCGCTCGACGAAGCGGCGAAGCGTTCGGCGCCGGCCCTTGTGCTGACGTTCGAGCCGCATCCGCGAACCGTCTTCCGCCCCGACACGCCGCTGTTCGTGCTGACGCCCCCGCCGGTCAAGGCGCGGCTCCTGGCCGCCGTCGGTTTCGACGCCGTCGTCGAGCAACCCTTCACGCGTGAATTCGCGTCGCTTTCGGCGGAATCCTTCATCACCGACGTCCTGGAACACAAGCTCGGCGTTAGCCATGCGGTGACCGGGTTCGATTTCCACTTCGGCAAGGATCGGCAGGGCGGGCCGGCCTATCTGATGGCGGCGGGCGAACGCCACGGTTTCGGCGTCACGCTGGTCGACGCGTTTCGCGACGAGGGGGCCGACGTGGTGTCGTCCAGCCGCATCCGCACGCTCCTGTCGCAAGGCGATCTCGGCGAGGCCAACGGGCTGCTCGGCTATCGCTTTACGGTACAGTGCGAGGTGACGGGCGGGCAGAAGCTCGGCCGCACGCTGGGCTTTCCGACTGCGAACATGGCGCTTTCGCCGTCCTTCGGCCTGAAGCAGGGCATCTATGCGGTGCGTTTCCGCCGGGCCGACGGCACGCTGCATGACGGCGTCGCGTCGTTCGGCCGGCGTCCGACCGTCGACGACAATGGCGCGCCGCTGCTGGAAACCTTCCTGTTCGATTTCTCTGGCGATCTCTATGGCGAGACCTGCAGCGTCTCGTTCTTCGGTTATCTCAGAGGCGAGGAAAAGTTCGACGGGCTGGACGCGCTAGCGGCGCAGATGAAGCGCGACGAAGCCGAGGCGAGGGCGCTTCTCGCCTCGGTGCGGCCGCTGTCCGGTCTGGACGCCGAAATAGCCTTTTAGGCCGAGGCTTTACGCCTGTTTCATCTTCCTGAGCGCCAGGCCGAAGGCGATGAAGGTCCAGCCCTGGAAGACGAGGTCGATGGCCAGGAACAGGCCGAGCACCCACAGGCTGTTCATCGGCCAGCGCAGCGCGATCAGCAGCCCGGCCAGCGCGGTTATCACGCCGGCGGCGATGATCCAGCCGGAGCCCTTCTCGTCGCGGTTCTGGTAGCCGATCCACGCCCGCAGGATTCCCGATGCGACCAGCGCGACCGCCAGCATGAAGGTCAGCACGGCGGAGGCCAGCAGCGGATTGTAGAAGGCGAAGAAGCCGGCTATGGCGTAAAGCAGGCCGCTGAGCAGCCAGTAGGCGAAGCGTCCCCATGTCTTGACGCCGAAGGCGTGGACGATCTCGATGGCGCCGCCGAGAAGCATCAGCCAGCCGACAATGTAGACCGATGCCACGGTGGCGATGAAAAGGTTGCCGAAGGCGATGCCGCCGAAGATCAGCAGCAGGATGCCGAGCGCCACGAACCATCCCCACTTGTCACGGGTCTGGCCGATGGCCTGTTTGAGGGCGTCGCCCTTGAGGGTGTTGCCTTGCAGGGTCATTGCCGCATCTCCATGAAAGCCTGCCTGCGGTGAGAGTAATCCTGCCGCCGGCAGCCGTCCAGCGTTGGGTTTTTGGCGCAACAGCCGGCATTTAAATCAATTTTTAGGATCAATTGGCCAAAGGTTCTCCATCACGGCTTGTGTATGGTGTTCCGATGAGTCTTTCGAAAAATGCGGCGGCGGTTGCGTCCGTCATCCTTCTGATGACGCCGGCGGCGGCGCACGCCGAAAACTGGTTCTCGGGAGACTGGTATCTGACGGTGGGCGTCACCGGCCTGGTCGCGCCGAATTTCGAGGGCGGCAAGAAATATCTTCTCAGCGCGCAGCCGATCGTTTCGCTCGGCAAGGCCGGCAACGAGGCGCGCTTCGTCTCGCGCAACGACAACATCTCGCTGGCGCTGATCGACGATGGCGGCGTGCGCGCCGGCCTCAACGGCAAGATACTGTTCGGCCGTGACAATGACGAGCGCGAACTGCGGGGCCTCGACCGGGTGCGCTGGGGCGGTGAGGCCGGCGGCTTCTTCGAATTCTATCCGATGGACTGGCTGCGCCTGCGCGCCGAGGCTCGTCGCGGTTTCCGCGCCCATAGCGGCTTCGTCGCCGACATCGCGGCGGACGCCTTCTATGACGTGACGCCGACAGTGCGTGTTTCTGGCGGGCCGCGCGTCTCCACGGCCTCGTCCGACTATTTCGATGCTTACTATGGCGTCAGCGCCAAGGAGGCGGCGGCTTCGGGCCTCAGCGAATATCATCCGAAGGGCGGCATCAAGTCATACGGCCTCGGCGGCGCAGTGAGCTGGAAAGTGACAGAGCCGATGACGGCCAGCCTGTTCGGCGAATATTCACGGCTCGCCGGTCCGGCCGCTGATTCCAGCCTGGTGAAGGAGCGCGGTTCGCGCGACCAGTTCACGGTCGGCGTATCGGCGACCTACCGCTTCGATTTCGCGATGTAAGTGGTCCTAGAAGGCCACTTTATTCTTTGCCTGTCATCGGCTAAAAGCCGCGCCATGAACAGCGTTCGGCGTCAGCTCGCGTTTGCGATACGAATTACCGGCCCGGTGTTCCAGGCCGGCTGAGCTTGCTCTGCCGCCGGAGCCGCCGGGACTATGACGCGCATCCGCGCTTCTTCCAGAACATGATGGTTCAACGCCTGGCCGATGCCGGGCAACGCATATGGCAGAGCAATGAACGACACCGCCGAGACGATCGACTACTCCAAAACGCTTTATCTGCCGCAGACGGATTTCCCGATGCGCGCCGGCCTGCCGGAGAAGGAGCCGGTGCTGGTCAAGCGCTGGCAGGACATGGACCTTTACAAGCGTTTGCGCGAGGACGCCGCCGGGCGGCCGAAATACGTGCTGCATGACGGCCCTCCCTACGCCAACGGCAACATCCATATCGGCCATGCGCTGAACAAGGTGCTGAAGGACGTCATCACCCGCTCGTTCCAGATGCGCGGTTACGACAGCAACTACGTGCCGGGCTGGGACTGCCACGGTCTGCCGATCGAATGGAAGATCGAGGAGGAGAACTACCGCTCCAAGGGCAAGGCGAAGCCCGACCTGTCCGACCCGGCGGCGATGATCGAGTTTCGGCAGGAATGCCGCCGCTATGCCGAACACTGGATCAAGGTGCAGGGCGACGAGTTCCAGCGACTGGGCGTCGTCGGCGACTTCCACAATCCGTATCTGACGATGAGCTACCACGCCGAGGCGCGCATCGCCGGCGAGCTTTTGAAATTCGCCATGAGCGGCCAGCTCTATCGCGGCTCCAAGCCGGTGATGTGGAGCGTGGTCGAGCGCACCGCGCTGGCCGAAGCCGAGATCGAGTACCACGATTATGAGAGCGACACGATCTGGGTGAAGTTTCCGGTTCATTTCATGCTCCGCGACGGAGCTGAAATGCGACCGGAACTTCTAAACGCATCCGTCGTCATCTGGACGACCACGCCGTGGACCATCCCCGGCAACCGGGCGGTGGCCTACTCGCCGCGCGTGTCCTATGGGCTTTACGAGGTTACGGCAGCGGAAAACGATTTCGGGCCGCAGCCGGGTGAAAAGCTCATCTTCGCGGATGCGCTGGCGGAAGAATCTTTTGCCAAGGCAAAGCTGCAGTACAAAAAGCTGCGCAGCGTTTCGGCGGAAGAGCTTGAAAGCCTTGTGCTTTCGCACCCCTTCAGCGGCCTCGGCGGCGGTTACGAATTTGCCGTTCCGATGCTGCCCGGCGATCACGTCACCGACGATGCAGGCACCGGCTTCGTGCATACTGCGCCGGGCCATGGCCGCGAGGATTTCGATGCGTGGACGGACGCGGCGCGGGACCTGCAGGCGCGGGATATCGAGACCGCCATCCCCTTCACCGTCGACGACGCCGGATTCTACACCAAGGATGCGCCGGGCTTCGGCCCGGACCGCGACGGCGGGGCGGCGCGCGTCATCGACGACAACGGCAAGAAGGGCGACGCCAACAAGGCGGTGATCGACGAACTGATCGCCTGCAACGCGCTGTTCGCGCGCGGCCGGTTGAAGCACCAGTATCCGCATTCCTGGCGCTCGAAGAAGCCGATCATCTTCCGAAACACGCCGCAGTGGTTCGTCTATATGGACAAGGATCTGGGCGCTTCTTCAACCTCCCCCTTGAGGGGAGGTCGCGCCGAAGGCGCGGGTGGGGGTAATTCGTCAAGCGTCAGCGCATCGGAACCCCCACCCCTAACCCCTCCCCTCAAGGGGGAGGGGGACTCCGGCACCAAGCCAGACACCCTCCGCTCCCGCGCGCTTGCCGCCATCGACGACACGCGCTTCGTGCCTGCCGCCGGGCAAACCCGGTTGCGGGCAATGATCGAGGAGCGGCCGGACTGGGTGCTGTCGCGCCAGCGCGCGTGGGGCGTGCCGATCTGCGTCTTCGCTGACGAGGATGGCAACGTGCTGAAGGACGAGGCCGTCAACCAACGCATTGTCGACGCCTTCGAGAAAGAGGGCGCAGACGCCTGGTTCGCCGAAGGCGCGCGCGAGCGCTTTCTTGGCAGCCGCGCCAACGAGCCGTGGCGACAAGTCAAGGACATCCTCGACGTCTGGTTCGATTCCGGTTCGACCCACACCTTCACGCTGGAAGACCGGCCGGACCTCAAATGGCCGGCGGACGTCTATCTCGAAGGCTCGGACCAGCATCGCGGCTGGTTCCATTCCTCGCTGCTGGAGAGCTGCGGCACGCGGGGCAGGGCGCCCTACAATGCCGTCATCACCCATGGCTTCACCATGGACGAGGAAGGCCGCAAGATGTCGAAGTCGCTCGGCAACACGGTGGTGCCGCAGGACGTCATCAAGCAGTCCGGGGCGGATATCCTGCGCCTGTGGGTGGTGACGACCGACTATTGGGAAGACCAGCGGCTGGGCAAAACCATCCTGCAGACCAACATCGATGCCTACCGCAAGCTACGCAACACCATCCGTTGGATGCTCGGCACGCTGGCGCATGACGATGGCGCCGAGGTTGCGCTCAAGGAGATGCCGGAGCTGGAGCGGCTGATGCTGCACCGGCTGGCGGAGCTGGATGCGCTGGTGCGCTCCGGTTACGACGCCTTCGAGTTCAAGCGCATCACCCGCGCGCTGCTCGACTTCATGGTGGTGGAGCTTTCAGCCTTCTATTTCGACATCCGCAAGGACGCGCTCTACTGCGACGCGCCGTCGAGCGTGAAGCGCAAGGCTTCGGTGCAGGTTGTGCGCCATCTGTTCGACTGCCTGGTGAAGTGGCTGGCGCCAATGCTGCCGTTCACCACCGAGGAAGCCTGGCTGGAGCGCAATCCGGACGCCCGCTCGCTGCATCTCGAGCAGATGCCGCAGGTGCCGACCGAATGGCGCGACGACAAGCTGGCCGAGAAGTGGCGCAAGGTGCGGCAGGTCCGCAGCGTCGTCACCGGCGCGCTGGAATTGGAGCGCGCCCGCAAGACAATCGGTTCCTCGCTGGAAGCCGTGCCGGTCGTCACCATAACGGACGCCGCACTGGAGGAAGCCCTGTCTGGCGTCGACCTCGCCGAAATCTGCATCACCAGCGATCTGGTCATCTCGCACGACAGTGTGCCGAGCGAGAACTTCGCACTTCGCGAGGTGCCGGGCGTCGCTGTGGTGATCGAGAAGGCCGAGGACAGGGGCCTGCGCAAATGCGCCCGTTCCTGGCGCTACACGGCCGATGTCGGCAGCGATCCGGCCTTTCCGGACGTTTCGGCGCGCGACGCCGAGGTGCTGCGCGAGCTGAAGGCACTCGGACGTCTGTAAAGCGCGATGAGTGCACAAATGCAACGCGATGTCCGGTTTTTGGGCTTCGCGTTGCCCTTAACCGTCGGTTGAGGTAAACACGCGAAACTTCGCCAGACAAATTGTCGCCGGATTTTCGTCGGATGAGCGAACAGGAAGCGCCGCGCAACCGGCTGCGAACAGAGGTTAGAGAGAGAGAGAGTGGGATTTTCGGGGATGACCAACAGACATCATGCGCGCCTCGCGCTGCTGACGCCGCTGGTCGCGTCGAGCCTGGCTCTTGCCGGCTGCATGAGTTCTCCCACCTACGGCACGGACAAGACGGCCAACGAGCAACTCGTCGGCGATCTCAGCAATGCCTTCTCCCTGGCGCCCAAGAACGGCAACCAGATCGACTACAAGCCGCGTCCCGCGCTGGTGAAACCTGCGCCAGGGCAGAAGGAAGCCTTGCCTGCGCCGCAGGACAGCATAACGCAGACAGCCTCCGCTCAGTGGCCGGAATCGCCCGAGCAGAAGCGCGCGCGCCTGCGCGCCGAGGCGACGGCAAATCGCGACGATCCGAATTTCCAGCCGCAGATCGTCGACGACACCAACGACGGTAGCCGCGTCGCCAATCTGCAGGCGGCGGAATCGTCCGACAACGGCCATGAGATCGGCTGGACGCATCGCAAGCCGCTGGAGGAAGGCGCGGAATTCCGCAAGCAGCTCGCGGCGACCCGGCAGGGCGATCCGACGAGCCGCCGCTACCTCAGCGAGCCGCCGCTTACCTATCGTGCCGCTGCGGCCACCGCCCCGCAGGGCGAGCTCGGCGAGGACGAGTACAAGAAGGAACGCAGGCTCAAGCGCGAATCCGCCAAGAAGGGCAGTTTCGACTGGTGGCCCTGGTAAGGCGGAAGCGGTCCTGACGCCCGACCGGCTCAGGGTTCGCGGCGTTCCCGGAAAAATTCCTTGAGCACTGCCGACGAACGGATTTCTCCGATACCCGGATATATTTCCGGGGCATGATGGCAGGTCGGCGCTGAGAAGAAGCGCGCGCCGCTGACGACCGCGCCACCCTTCTCGTCGGTCGCGCCGAAATAGAGCCGCCGCAATCTTGCGAAGGAGATCGCGCCGGCGCACATGGCGCAGGGTTCCAGCGTGACATAGAGATCGTGACCGTTAAGGCGCTCGGAGCCGAGCCGGCGGCAGGCCTCGCGGATCGCCAGCATTTCGGCATGCGCCGTGGGGTCGGCAAGCTCCCGCGTGCGGTTGCCAGCAGCGGCGACGACCGTGCCGTCGTGTACGATGACCGCGCCCACGGGCACTTCGCCGCGCGCGGCCGCCGCTTCCGCTTCCAACAGGGCGACGGCCATGAAATCAGGCCGTTTCACGCTGCGTCCATTCCGATTACTCCTCGCCACCCGGCGGCGATCCTGTTATCTAACCGCGCAAACGCGCATGTACCAGCCGCGCAAAGAGCAAAGACCCATATGAGCGACGAAGACGACAAGAAGCCGAGACGCGGAGCGGCAGGCGATTCGCCCCGCCCACGCGGCAAGGGCGGGCCGGGAGGTAAAAGCTTTGGCGGCAAGAGCTTCGGAAGCCGGGGCGAAAAGCCTGCTTTCGGCTACAAGAAGCCGTTCGCCAAGCGAGCGGACGGCAAGCCGGCATACGCCGGAGGGCCGAAGCGCGATTTCCAACGCAGCGAACGGCCCGTTGCTGACGGCGACAGGCCCAAGCGTGATTTCCGCAAGGACGATTCTCGCGCCGAGCGGCCGAAGCGCGATTTCAGCCGCAGGGTTGACACGCCAGCCAGCGACCGCCCGCCGCGCAAGGAATTCGGCGAGCGCAAGCCATATGTAAAGCGCGAGGGCGGGGCTCCGAGGCCGGGACGCTACGAGCGAAGCGCGCGCGCGGACAATGATGCCGTTCGCAGCGAGGGCGGAGAACGTCCGCCCCGGCGCGAGTTTCGCGAACGGTCAGGCGCCGGCGGTGGCTCCTATGCGAAAAAGCCATATGGCGGCGGAGAGGGCGCCTCGCGCAAACCGTTCGACAAAGCGAAGGGTGATTTCGGGCCAAAACGCGATTTTGGCGCCAAGCGCGATTTCGGCTCAAGGCCGGAGCAGGGTGAAAAGCGCGATTTCGGACATGGCCGGGACCGGGGACCGAAGCGCGATTTCGAACCCCGGCGTGATGAGAGGCCGAAGCGGGATTTTGGGCCGAAGAAAGATTTCGCCCCGAAGAAAGACTTCAGTGATCGCAAGTCCTCCGGCGGCTTCAAGCCGCGCCCGCGCCCGTCCGAGGCCGCAGAGGAAAGCGGCGAGCGCATCGCCAAGCGGCTGGCGCGCGCCGGCATCGCTTCGCGCCGCGACGCCGAGGAACTGATCGCCGCCGGGCGCATCAAGGTCAATGGCAAGGTGCTGGCCTCGCCGGCCTTCAACGTCAGCGCCGCCGACGTCATCCATCTCGACGATACGGAAATCCCGGCCATCGAGCGCACACGGCTGTTCCTGTTCCACAAGCCTGCCGGGCTGGTGACGACGAACCGCGATCCCGAAGGCCGCAAGACCGTGTTCGACGTGCTGCCGGCCGATCTGCCGCGCCTGATGACAATCGGGCGGCTGGACATCAACACCGAAGGGCTGCTGCTGCTCACCAACGACGGAGGCCTGTCGCGGGTGCTGGAGCTTCCGGCCACCGGCTGGCTGCGGCGCTACCGCGTGCGCGTGCATGGCAAGGTGGACGAAAAGGCGCTGGCCGGCCTGCGCGAAGGCATTGCCGTCGATGGCGTCTTCTATGGTGCGATCGAAGCGACGTTGGAGCGGACGCAAGGCACCAATGCCTGGCTGACGATCGGCCTGCGCGAAGGCAAGAACCGCGAGGTGAAGAACATTCTTGGCGCGCTCGGGCTCGAGGTGACGCGGCTGATCCGCATTTCCTACGGTCCGTTCCAGCTCGGCGAACTGCCGGAAGGCCACGTGCTCGAGATCAAGGGCCGGATGTTGCGCGATCAACTCGGCGAGCGGCTCGTCGAGGAGTCAGGCGCGAATTTCGACGCCGAAATCTCCAAACCGTTCTCCAACAAGCCGGTGCGGCGAACCGAATCCCGATCCGACGAGGGGGATCGCCCGAAATTCACCCGCGACGGCGACCGCCGGCCGATTGGCGAGGGCGGGCTGATCAAGAACCGCAAGCGCAGGGAAAACAGCCGCGACGAGGCGCTGGGCAAGCTTTCGACCCGTCCCGACCGGCCCAAATTTGAGCGCGGCGACAAGCCGGTGGGACGTTTCGAAGACCGTGCTGGAAAGCCGGGCGGACGCTTCGAGGGCCGAGGTGGGAAACCGGACGGCAAGAAGGGCGCGCGCGAGCAGAAGCCGATCGATCCGCCGGGCCAGCGCCGCGCCAATGTCTGGATGGCGCCGGGCGCAAGACCGCAGACCAGGAATGCAGACGCCGATGCATCCTCGAAGCCGTCCAGCCGCGACGAAGGGCGGTCTGGCGAACGCCGTCCACGCCAAAAAGGTCCGGCCAAGGGGCCGAAGAGCCGCTGATGCGGATCGTCGGGGGCGATCTGCGCGGACGGCCGCTGGCGACGCCACGCTCCAGCGCCATCCGGCCGACGACCGACCGCACGCGGGAGGCCGTATTCAATGTGCTGGCGCATCGCTTCCCTGAAAAGCTTGCCGGGGCGCGGGTACTCGACCTCTTCGCCGGCACCGGGGCGCTGGCGCTGGAGGCGCTGTCCCGCGGTGCGGCCTACGCCGGTTTCGTCGAGGAATCGACCGAGGGACGGGGCTTGATCCGCACCAATGTCGAGGCGTTTGGATTGACCGGCCGCACCAAGATATTCCGGCGCGATGCGACCGCGTTGGGCGAGGCCGGCACCCTCGGTCCGTTCGGACTGGTCTTCGCCGATCCGCCCTATGGCAAGGGTCTGGGCGAGCGGGCGCTGCAATCGGCCAGAAACGGCGGCTGGTTGAGCCCCGGCGCCCTGTGCGTGCTCGAGGAAGCGGCCTCGGCACCATTCGCACCGGGGCCCGGGTTTGCCGTCATGGACGAACGGTCCTACGGCGAGACGGTCATACGCTTCATCGAGGCTGCCTGACTTCAGCCGTCTTTGGCGGTCACATGACGAACAATTCACTTTCCGCAGGCCCGCGCCGTGCCTATCCTCCCGTCCGAAACGCCCGGAGCGACTGAATGAAGCAGAGTGCCCGCTGGCCGAGCCGGTTCGTCATCCTGATATTGTCGCTGGTTCCGATTTCCGCCTTAGCCCAGCCGTCGCCGGATGACAGCAAGGTCACCAATTTCCTGCTGGACAACGGCATGGAGGTGGTGGTCATCCCCGATCACCGCGCGCCCATCGTCACCCACATGGTCTGGTACAAGGTCGGCAGCGCCGACGAGCCGCCCGGCAAGTCCGGTATCGCGCATTTCTTCGAGCATCTGATGTTCAAGGCGACGTCGAACCATGCCGCCGGCGAACTCGACCGCGCCGTGGCCTCCATCGGCGGCAACAACAACGCCTTCACTTCCTACGACTACACAGCCTTCTTCGAGACGGTCGCGCCCTCGGCGTTGCGCCAGATGATGGCATTCGAGGCCGACCGCATGCGCAACCTGATCCTGAGCGACCAGGTCGTCGCGACGGAACGCGACGTGGTGCTGGAGGAGCGGCGCTCGCGCGTCGACAGCGACCCGGACTCGCTGCTGGAGGAGGAAGTCAACGCCACACTCTACCAGAACCAGCCCTACCGCGTTCCCGTCATCGGCTGGATGCAGGAGATGGAAAAGCTTAACCGAGCCGACGCCCGCGCTTTCTACGACCGCTACTACCAGCCCAATAACGCCGTGCTGATTGTGGCGGGCGATGTCGAACCGGACGCAGTGAAGGCGCTCGCCGAGGAAACCTATGGCAAGCTGGCGCGCGGTCCGGTGCTGCCGCCGCGCATACGGCCGGACGAGCCCGAGCAGAACACCAGCCGCACGGTGACGCTGACGGACGCCCGCGTCAGCGTGCCGAGCTTCTCGACGCAATGGGTGGTGCCTTCCTACCACACCGCGCAGCCGGGCGAGGCGGAGGCGCTGGACCTGTTGGCTGAAATTCTCGGCGGCGGCGGCAGCCGCAGCCGGCTCTACCAGCAGCTTGTGGTCAAACAGGGCATCGCGGCCAATGCCGGCGCATCGTTTCAGGGCACGATGCTCGACGATACCAGCTTCGCCGTTTTTGCATCACCGCGTGGCGGCACGAAGCTGGCCGATCTGCAGGCCGCCGTGAATGCGGAGGTCGTCCGCATAGCCCGCGACGGCGTCACCGACGAGGAACTGGAAAAGGCGAAGAACCGTTACGTCCGCTCCATGATCTTCGCGCGCGACAGGCAGAACTCGATGGCGAATATGTACGGGTCGACGCTGGCGACCGGCGGCACCGTCCAGGATGTCGAGCAATGGCCGGACAGGGTCCGCAAGGTGACGGCGGCCGATGTTAAGCAGGTGGCGGCGCGCTATCTGGTTCTGGACCGTTCGGTGACCGGCTATCTGCTGCCTAAGGCGCGGCTGGAGAACTGACGGATGCCGAGCCTCGAAACCGTGCGCGCGCGCATCGCCATTCCGGTAGCGACGATGATCCTGTCGGTGCTATTCCTCATCCTGCCGGCGGTCATCGCCCGCGCCGAAGTCACCATACAGGAGGTCAGGTCCGACAAGGGGATCACCGCCTGGCTGGTCGAGGACTATTCGGTGCCGATCGTCACCGTCCGCTTCGTCTTCGACGGCGGCAGCACGCAGGACCCGCCCGGCAAGGAAGGCCTGGCGAACCTGATGACCGGACTGTTCGACGAGGGCGCCGGCGACCTCGACAGCGAGGCCTTCCAGATTCGTCTGGACGATGCCGGAGCCGAGATGCATTTCGGCCAGACGCGGGACAATATGTACGGTTCCATGCGCATGCTGGCCGAACAGAAGGACGAGGCGTTCGGTCTGCTGCGGCTAGCGGTGCAGAAGCCGCGGTTCGACCCGGGTCCGGTCGAGCGCATACGCGGCCAGATACTCGCCGGCATCGAAGCCGGCGCGCGCGATCCGCAAAAAGTCGCGGCGACGAAGTGGGCTGAGGCGCTCTACGGCGGTCATCCCTATGCGCGGCCGGACGAAGGCACGAAGGAAAGCATGGCGGCAGTCACCGCCGACGACCTGCGGCAGTTCCACAGGAACATGTTTGCCCGCAATGGCCTGCATGTCGCGGTGGTCGGGGCCATCGACGCCGCCACATTGAAGGCCAAGCTCGACGCCGTGTTCGGGGATCTGCCGGAGCGGCAGTCACTGAAGCCGGTAGCCGATGTAGACCTGAAGCTCGGCAAGGAGCTGCGCGTCGCCTACGACTTGCCGCAGACGTCCATACAGCTCGCCTATCCAGGCGTGCCGCGCGCCGCGCCGGATTTCTATGCCGCCGTGCTGATGAACGAAATCCTCGGCGGGGGCACCTTCACGTCGCGCCTGTTCGAGGAAGTGCGCGAGAAGCGCGGGCTGGCCTACAGCGTCAATTCCGGGCTGGTCAACGAGGATCACGTCTCGGCGCTGATGGTGGGCACGGCGACCCGCTCGGACCGGGCAGCGGAAACGCTCGCCCTGATACGCCAGGAAATCAAGCGCATGGCCGATGAAGGTCCGACACAGGCCGAGCTGGATGCGGCCAAGACCTATATGATCGGCGCCTACGCTATCAACAATCTGGATTCCTCCGGCGCCATCGCGTCCACCCTCATCGAGTTGCAACTGGCGAAGCTCGGCATAGACTACATGCAGCGGCGCGCCGGATACATCGAGGACGTGACATTGCAGGACGTCAAAGCGGTGGCGAAGAAGTTGCTCACCCCGGAGCCGGCGGTCCTGATCCTCGGGCCCACCCAGAACAATGGGAGCGCCGGATGAGCCCGACTTTCGGCGTTGCGTTCGGCGGCGGCGGCGCGCGGGGCCTCGCGCATATCCATGTCATCGAGGCGCTGGACGAACTCGGCATACGCCCCGTCGCGATAGCAGGCTCCTCCATCGGCGCGATCATGGGCGCCGGCATGGCGTCAGGCATGACGGGCCGGGATATCCACGACTATGCCCGCGCCATTCTGGGCACGCGGGCGCAGGTTGCCAGCCGCATGTGGCGGGCGCGGCCCGGCACCTTCGCCGAAGCGATGGAAGGCGGGTTGCGCGTCAGCCAGTTCAATATCGAACGCATCCTCAAGGCATTCCTGCCGGAGCAGGTGCCGGAGACGTTTGCCGAGCTGAAGATTCCGCTGAAGGTCACGGCAACCGATTTCTTCGGACACAAATCCACGGTGTTTCAGGAGGGCGACCTGCATTCGGCGCTGGCGGCGTCGGCGGCGATTCCCGCCGTTTTCAGGCCGGTGGTGCGCGGCGGCCGCACGCTGATCGACGGCGGCATCTACAATCCGGTGCCGTTCGATCTGATCGAGCACGATGCGGATATCGTCATCGCTGTGGACGTCGTCGGCGCGCCGACCGACGGCGAGCGCAAGCGGCCGACCTCGGTCGACCTGATGTTCGGCGCGACGCAGCTCATGATGCAGTCCATCATCGCCAACAAGCTCACCCAATGCCGGCCCGATATCCTGATCCGGCCGCCGGTCTCGCGCTTCCGCGTGCTCGACTTCCTCAAGATCGATGCGGTGATGGCGGAGACCGTTTCGGTGAAGGACGAGGTCAAGCGGGCGGTCGATACGGCGCTGAAGTCGCAGTACCAGCCGCAGAAGCACTGAGCATCAGGTTTTCAGTGGGCGAAAACCTGCTCCATTGTGCGGAAGCCCTTGAATTCGAGCGCGTTGCCGGACGGGTCGCGGATGAACAGCGTCGCCTGTTCGCCGGGCTGACCCTTGAAGCGCACCATCGGCCGTTCGATCCAGTCGATGTCGTCTCGCGCCTGCAGGCGGGCGGCGAGCTTTTCCCAGTCGTCCATCAGAAGCACGGCGCCGAAATGCGGGATCGGAACGGCGATGCCGTCGACTTTCCCATCGCTGGCCGCGGCCGACGCCAGTGGCCTGAGATGCGCCGACATCTGATGGCCGAACAGATCGAAGTCGACCCAAGTCTCCGACGACCTGCCGATGGCGCAGCCGAGCACATCGCCATAGAAGGCGCGCGTCTCGTCTAAGTCACGGACAGGAAAGGCAAGATGGAAAGGCGTCATAAGTCAGAAATCCGTTCGGTTCGTTGGTGGTCCCGTGGGTTTTCGACCGGGGCGGGTCGGGCCGCCACGCGGCGGATGGTCGCTTCTCCCATTGCACAACTGGGACCGGAACAATAGATGGTGCAACAACGGCGTGCCCGGGCAGCGCGCCAGAATCAGGACGACAAGCATGAACGACACGCTGGATTCCACCAAACTGACCGACCGCGTTGCGGCACTGGTGGAAGCGGCCAAGCAGGCAGGCGCCGACGCCGCCGACGCGGTGGTCGCGATCAGCCGTTCGACCGGCGTGTCCGTGCGGCTCGGCAAGGTGGAGAACACCGGAGCCTCCGAAAGCGAGGACATGTCGCTACGCGTTTTCGTCGGTGGGCGGATCGCCAGCGTTTCGGCCACCGCCAGTTCCGATGCCAGAGCGCTGGCCGAACGGGCGGTCGCCATGGCCAGGGTGTCACCCCGGGATCCGTATCAGGGCCTTGCCGATCCGGCGCTGCTGGCGCGCGAGACCGTAGACCTCGATCTTTTCGACCCCACAGTGGTTTCGTCCGACCAGCTCCGGGACGACGCGCTTGCGGCCGAAGAGGCTGCGTTGGCGGTAAGGGGCGTGACCAATTCGTCGGGCAGCGGCGCCGGCGCCGGCTATTTCGGCATGGTGCTGGCGACGTCGCATGGATTCCTCGGCCAATATGTCGGCAGCAATTTCTCCCGTTCCGCCAGCGTGATCGCGGGCGAGGGGACCAAGATGGAGCGGGACTACGAATTCTCGTCGCGGCTGCATTTTTCCGAGCTCGATTCGCCGCAGGAGATCGGACGCAAGGCGGGCGAGCGGGCTGTAAAACGGCTGGGTGGCCGCAAGGTGAAGACAGGCACGGTCGACGTGGTATTCGATCCGCGCGTCGCCCGTGGTCTGGCTGGACATCTCGCCGGCGCCATCAATGGCGGAGCGGTGGCGCGCAAGACCAGCTTCCTGCGCGACATGATGGGCAAGCAGGTGGCGTCGGCGTCGATCACGGTGACCGACGATCCGCTGCGCCGTCGCGGCCAGGGGTCTAGACCTTTCGATGGCGAAGGTGTCGAGGCGGAAAAGCTTTTCATGGTGGAAAAGGGCGTGCTGAACCACTGGCTGCTCTCCACGTCGTCGGCGCGCGAGCTTGGCCTCACCACCAACGGACGCGGCGCGCGCAACGGATCGTCGGTGGGGCCGTCGCCGACCAATTTCGCCATCGAAGCCGGCGACATGTCGCCGGAAGAGATGATCCGGTCGCTGAAATCCGGCTTCTATGTGACCGAGCTGTTCGGCCACGGCGTCGACATGATCACTGGCGAATACAGCCGTGGCGCTTCCGGCTTCTGGATCGAGAATGGCGAGATCGCCTATCCGGTTTCGGAGGTGACGATCGCCTCCAACCTCAAGTCGATGTTCCTCAGTATGGTGCCGGCCAGCGATCTGGACCGCAATTTCAGTATCGCCTCGCCGACATTGCTGATCGAGGGGATGACACTTGCCGGAAACTGACACGACCGGCCTTGCAGCTGCTTCCGAGGACCTCGACCTGCTGAAGAGCGCCGCGCGTGAAGCCGGTGCGATCGCCATGCGTTATTTCGGCAAGAACCCGGAAGTCTGGATGAAGGGCGGCACCTCGCCGGTCAGCGAGGCGGACTATGCCGCCGACACCTATCTGAAGGAAACGCTGCTGGCGGCGCGGCCCGACTATGGCTGGCTGTCGGAGGAAACGGCGGACGATCCGGCACGGCTTTCGGCGCGGCGCACTTTCGTGGTCGATCCGATCGACGGCACGCGCGGCTTCCTGGAAGGGCGCAGCAGCTGGTGCGTCAGCGTTGCCGTCGTCGAGGCCGGGCGGTCGCTCGCCGGGGTGCTCGAATGTCCCGCCAGAGGCGAGACATATTGGGCCTTGCCAGGGCGGGGCGCTTTCCGCAACGGGCTTCCGATCAGGAGCGGGGAACCGGGCGAAGTTCTCAATGTAGCCGGGCCGAAGGCGCTGCTCGACCGGCTTCCCCATACATGGCAGGGGCGCATGAACCGGGTGCCGCATATCCCCTCGCTCGCCTATCGGCTGGCGATGATCGCCGACGGCAGCCTCGACGCGACATTCGTGAAGCCCAACGCGCATGACTGGGATATCGCTGCCGCCGAGCTCATCCTGAGCGAGGCCGGCGGGCATCTTTTCGACCGCCGCCGCCATACGCCCCGCTATGCCGGAGAAACGACGAAGCATGGCGCTTTGGCCGCGGGCAATGCCGCTCTCGTCGATGTGCTCGTCGATGTGTTGGCCGACCTGCAATCCTGATCGCGTTTCAAGGTTTCAAAGTCGACTGCTTTGGTCTAGACCAGTCGCAAATCACGCAATGTGAGGACATGACATGGTCGGAGAAGACGGGAAAAAGCAGCTGCTGCACCTGGTTTTCGGCGGCGAACTGACGAAGCTGGGCGGCACCGAATTCCGCGACCTCGACAATCTCGATATCGTCGGGATCTATCCCGACTATCAGACGGCCCACACAGCCTGGAAGGCCAAGGCCCAGGCCAGCGTCGACAATGCCCATATGCGCTATTTCGTCGTTCACCTGCACCGGCTGCTCGATCCGCAAAGCGGTGCCGGCGCGTAATGCGTGACGGCAAGTCGACACTGTCGCGGACGGTCGGCTCTGTGGCCGGCAAGCGGCGCGACAGCGGCATGAAGGCTTTCTGGAAGCGCATTCGCCGGCCGTTGGCGCAATCGCGCTTCGTCAAGGGCGCCATCGCCACCCTGTTCACGCTAGCCATGCGTTTCATCCGGCTCACGAATCCGCCGGTCGCCGGTTCGATCGTTTTTGCCGGCAGCCGCTATCAGGATTTGGAACCCGGCATCATCGCCCTGTGGCACGGTCAGCATATATTGCTGCCAGCTTTCTACCCCAGCCGTACCCCGCTGGTGGCGATGGTCTCGCGCAGCGCCGATGCCGAGATCAATGCGCTGGTGATCGAGAAATTCGGCATCGAGGCGGTGCGTGGCTCCGGCGGGCGCGGCGGTTCGCGGCAGGCCGACAAGGGCGGTGCCAAGGCTCTCATCGCCCTGAAAAAGTCGCTCGCGTCGGGCAAGAACGTCTGCATGATCGCCGACATCCCCCATGGAACGCCGCGCGAGTCCGGCATGGGCATCGTGCTTCTTGCAAAGCTGTCCGGAAGGCCGATCTTTCCCGGCG
This sequence comes from uncultured Mesorhizobium sp., assembly GCA_965649745.1. GTDB lineage: Bacteria > Pseudomonadota > Alphaproteobacteria > Rhizobiales > Rhizobiaceae > Mesorhizobium. The sequence continues at coordinate 29,429 of CBFGLW010000018.1, forward strand.
CGCTGGCGACAAGCCGTCGCAAGGTGCTGGAAAGAAGCTGGGACAGGACGACGGTCAACCTGCCGTTCGGACGTTCGGCCATCGCGGTCGGTGAGCCCATCTTCGTCGCTGCCGACGCGGACGAGGCCGAGATGGAGAAGAAGCGGCGCGAACTGACCGCCGAACTGAACAGCGCCACGGCCGAGGCGTACCGCTTGGTGGACGAGCGCCGATGAGCGAGCGCTGGGCCAAGACGATGCTCTCACTCTACCGCTTCGCCGGCGCCGCCGCCTATCCGCTGGCGCGGCCCTATGTGGCCTGGCGCGCTTCCAAGGGAAAGGAAGACCGCGGCCGCAGCCGCGAACGCTGGGGCGTCGCCAGCCAGCCGCGGCCTGACGGGCCGCTGATCTGGGTTCATGCGGCGAGCGTCGGCGAGACGATCGCCGTCATTCCGCTGGTCGAAAGCATTCTGGACTACGGCGTCAACATAGTGCTGACGACTGGCACGGTGACGTCGGCCAAGGTGGTCGGGGACCGACTACGCGAGCGGGTCATTCACCAATATGTGCCGCTGGACCTGAAGCCTGCGGTGAGCCGCTTCCTCAATCATTGGCAGCCCGATCTTGCGATCATCGCCGAGTCGGAAATCTGGCCCAATACCATTCTCGAGCTCGGTGTCCGGCGGGTGCCGCAAGTGCTTGTCAACGGCCGGCTGTCGGATCGTTCCTTCGCCTCATGGAAAAAGCGCGTGCACATCGCCGAGGCGCTGTTCGAGAACCTCGCCCATGTCGTGGCGCAATCTGAACTCGACGGCGAGCGGTTTCGCGCGCTGGGCGCCCGGCCTGTCACGGTCTCCGGCAATCTCAAGGTCGACACGGCGCCGCCGCCGGTCAATGAAAAGGCGCTCGCTGCGCTGACAAGGCAGATCGGCCAGCGTCCGACATGGGCCGCGGTCTCCACGCATGACGGCGAGGAGGCGGTGGCGGCGGAGGTGCATGCGGCGCTGCGACGGCGGCACAGGAACCTGCTGACGATCATCGTGCCGCGTCACCCCAACCGGGGCGACGCGGTCGCCGCTCATATTTCCGGATTGGGGCTCAATCTCGCCCGCCGCAGCAAGGGCGAAAAGATCGCCGCCGACACCGATATCCTGCTCGGAGATACGATCGGCGAGATGGGGCTGTACCTGCGGCTGACCGAGATCGCTTTCGTCGGTCGCTCGCTGACTGCCGAGGGCGGGCAGAATCCCCTGGAACCGGCAATGCTGGACACGGCTGTGCTTGCCGGGCGCAATGTGCAGAATTTCCGCGAATCCTATCAGCGGCTGCTCGACGGCGGTGGGGCCAAGCTGGTGCGCGACCGTAACATGCTGGCCGGTGCGGTGAATTTCCTGCTTTCCAACGAGGTGGCGCGCCAGGAGATGATCGCCGCCGGCGCCGCGACGGTGAGCGAGATGCGCGGGGCGCTGTCGCGCACCCTCAAAACGCTCGAGCCGTTCATCCAGCCACTTGTCGTCAAGGCCAGGCTCAAACGGGCGAACGGCAGGTAGTCATGCCACAGCGTCGCCGGAACGAATTCTGACATGGCCAGCGAAGCGCCGCCCTTCTGGTGGGAAGAGCCGGACTGGCGGGCGCTGGCGCTGTCGCCCTTGTCCGCCGCATACGCAGCGGTCGCGAGCCGTCGCATGAAGTCGGCGAAGCGGGAAAAGGTGGCCGCGCCAGTTCTGTGCATTGGAAATTTCACCGTCGGCGGCAGCGGCAAGACGCCGGTCGCCATCGCGCTTTGCCGGCAGGCGCTCTCAATGGGGCTGAAGCCCGGATTCCTGTCGCGCGGCCATGGCGGCAGCTTCGCCGAGCCGCATGTCGTCGACGCCCACCATGACAGCGCCAGGCATGTCGGCGACGAACCATTGCTGCTGGCAGCCCATGCGCCGGTTGCGGTCACGCCCGACAGGGCCGCCGGCGCGCGGCTGCTCATCGGCCGCCACGGCTGCGATTTCCTCATCATGGACGACGGGTTCCAGAGCGGCCGCATCCATATCGATTTTGCGATGATCGTCGTCGACGCCCGCTACGGGCTGGGCAACGGACACGTGATTCCGGGCGGTCCGTTGCGGGCGCGCGTCGTCGACCAGCTACCTTTCGCCGATGCGCTGCTGCGGATGGGGGAGGGCGCGGCGGCTGATGCGGTGGTACGGCAGGCGGCGCGCGCCGGAAAGCCGATTTTCGCTGCGCGCACGCAGCCGCGGGCGAATGATGGCATTGCCGGCAGGAAATTTTTGGCCTTCGCCGGGATCGGCCATCCGGAAAAATTCTACCACAGCGTCGAGGAGGCGGGCGGACAGGTCGTGCGAAGCCGGTCCTTTCCGGATCATCATGTCTACGCGCCGGACGAACTGAGCGACCTTGCCGCCGACGCCGAAAAGGAGGGTCTCGGCCTTATCACCACGGCGAAGGATGCCGTACGCCTGGCCTCGGAGACGTTGCCGGAAGGATTCAGGGAAAAGCTCGAAGTGCTTGAGATAGAAACGGTTTTCGATCTCGAACACAGCCCTAGACGCATCGTCGAGGAGACGCTCGAGGCGTGGCGCCGGCGTCGGCTTGGCAGTTAAACGGCGGAGTTCCTAGCGGCGCTTGCGCAATTCCGGATGCAATTCCATCTCGCGGCTGAGCGCGGCAGCGGCATTGGCGTAGGGCTCCTGCCGCTCGACGCTCCAGTATTTCAGCTCGTCGAGCGGGATGGCCTCGCCGGTGACGGCGCAGCGCACGAACGCGCCGGGGCTGGTGATCTGGAAGTCGCCGTCGAGATAGCGGATGCGGGCTTCCCTGCTGCCGGGGCCTTCGAAACGGTTCATCATCTTGTCGTGCCGGTCTCCATGCAATCCCATTGCCATAAATAGACGCGGGGTCAAGCATAACCAGCCTGACGCAACGTTCGTTCGCTAGCAAGGCGGCGAAAGTCGTAGCCGTCCGGGATTCGCCATGGCCGTTTCCGCCGCTCGCCTGATGTCGCTGGTTGTGGATGCGATGAAATCGCCGCCGCAGGCCAAGGCCGATCCGGTGAAGGGCGCGCTGGTCAAGGCGGTGGTCACACCTGCACCGCCAACGGGTTCATCGGCGAGAGCGGGAAGCACGCCGATGCTGCCGGCGGCATTGCCTCTAGCGCAGGCGATGCGGTCGCAGCAGGATGGATCGGCGGCTGTCCTGCGCGCCTACGGATTCGCAGGCGCGGCCGGTTCGGAGGGTGCTGCGACAGAAGAACCGCTTCCCGGACGTGCAGGCGCAGCTTCCGATGTGTCGCCTCGCACGGACGTTTCTCCGCCAGCGTCACGCGTCGCCGAACCGCCCATGCCAAACCGCCCCGCTTCATTTCCATTGCATGGATTCGCGGTGCTTCCACTTGTCGGGCAGGCTGACGCCTTGGCGGTCAAGTCTGGCCAGCGGGCCGTGCAGAAGCGATCCGCGCCGGGCGCACGGACGGGGGCGACCGCAGCCGAACAGAAAATGCCTTATGTTCAGATCACTGCCGCCGCAGCTGTCGCAGCGCTGATTTTCCTGGCGCTGATATTCGCGGTCTGATCTACCGCTCCGCTTTCAGGAACGCGTCGATGCGGCCGCGCTCCACGCCGGCCTCTCGGCCGATGCGTTGCGCCAGTTCAGCCGCGGCGGCGCGCGGGCGGCCCAGCGGCCGGTCCATCCAGTAGGAGACCGGATTGAGGACTGTCCGGTCGTCAACCGGCACGATGCGGCCCGACTTGAGCTGATGCTCGGTCAAAGGCGGGCGGGCGAGCGCGACACCGAGGCCATGGGCGGCGGCGTCGAGCACGAGATTGTAGTCCTCGAAGCGGCGGTCGTGCGGACGCGGGCGGTAGTCGATTCCCTGTGCGCCCAGCCAGGCCCGCCATCCGGAGGCGTCGGAATCGTTGATCAGCGGGTATTTCAGCAGCCGGGAAGGGGGTCCCTTGCCGATCTCGCTCGCCAGTTCCGACGAAGCGACCGGAAATATCTGCTCCTCGAAAAGCTGGAGCGATAGGCGTTCGGGGATGCGCCCGCGCCCGCAGCGGATCGAAAGGTCGATGCCTTCGGCTGCAAGGTCCGCCTGCCGGATATCGACGTCGAGGACGATGCGCAGCCGCGGTTCGCCGCCCTCGAGGGTGGAAAGCCGCGGCATCAGCCACAGGCCGGAGACGGACGGTATCGATGTCAGCCGCACGACGGCGGTGCCGCGCGGTTCCACCCAGCGGTCCGAATTCGAGGCGATGAGCGCGAACGCCTCGGTCGTCCGCAGATGCAGCCGGTTGCCCTCGATGGTGAGCGAGACGCCGCGCGCGCCGCGGTCGAACAGCTTCAGCCCGAGCCAGTCTTCCAACTTGGCGATCTGTCGGCTGACGGCGCCGTGGGTGAGATTGAGCTTCTCGGCAGCTGCCGAAAAACTGCCGCTGCGCGCCGCGGCATCGAAGGCGCGCAGCGTTTCGAGCGGCAGCATGTCGTAGCTGTGATCCATGCTCACAGCTCATCGCCGATTTCATCGTTTGTCAATGGCGGGAAACGGGTGTCTGGTGCGGCTCAGGAACGCTATGCCAGAACCGGTATCCACCAGAGCAAAAGCCATGAGCGCCACTGTGAGCCTATCGAACACCACACCGCGGATCGACGCGACCGCCGCGATCGCAGTCGCCATTACCGTCATCGGCTGGGCGTCGGCCTTTCCGGCCATCCGCGCCGGGCTGGCAGCATTCAGCCCGCTGGAGCTTGGCGCGCTACGCTTCGCCATCGCAGCCGTGCCGGCGGCGCTTTACCTCGCCGTCCGCCGCCCGGCGCTGCCGAGAGCGAACGAACTCTGGCGATTCGCCGTCGGAGGCATGGTCTTCATCGCCCTCTATACGGCCCTGCTCAACATCGGCGAGATGACGGTTTCGGCCGGTGCCGCGTCCTTCATCATCAATGTCAGCCCGATCTTCACCGCTATCATGGCGATGGCGCTGCTGGGCGAACGCTTTTCCCGGCTGGCATGGTTCGGCACCTTCATGTCCTTCGCCGGCATCGGCATCATCGCCATGGGCGAGGGCGGCGGCTTGAGCTTCAACGGCGGCGCGGTGCTGGTACTGGGATCGGCGCTGTGCGCCTCGGTCAACACCATCGTGCAGAAGCCGCTGCTCGCGCGGCATCATCCGCTGACGATTTCGGCCTGGAACATGGTGCTCGGCGCACTGTGCCTTTCCTTCTGGCTTCCGAACGGGCTGCGCGAGGCGGCGGTTGCCGACAGCGCCGGCATCGGCGCCGTCGTCTATCTCGCCATCGTTCCCGGCCTGATCGCCTATGCCGCGTGGTCGACGGCGCTGTCGCGGCTGTCGGCGGCGCGTGCCTCGAACTTCCTTTACCTCGTCTCGCCGATGGCGACCGTCATTGGCTTCTTCTGGCTCGGCGAAATCCCGACGCTTGCCGGCATTCTCGGCGGCGCCCTGGCGCTTGGCGGCGTGGTGCTGGTGAATTTGAAGCGGTAAACGCCTAGCGCCGCCCGAACAGCCTTTCGATATCGGCCAGCTTCAGCTCGATATAGGTCGGGCGGCCATGGTTGCAGGTGCCGGAGCCGGGCGTCGCCTCCATCTGCCGCAGCAGCGCGTTCATCTCCTCGGGCTTCAGCCGGCGTCCGGAGCGGACCGAGCCGTGACAGGCCATGGTCGCGGCGATGCGGTCGAGCCGGGCCTTTAAAGTATCGACGGTGTCGTTGTCGGCTATCTCGTCGGCAAGGTCGCGAACCAGCTGTACCACATCCGTCTCGCCGAGCATGGCGGGCGTCTCACGCACTGCCACCGCGCCAGGACCGAAGCGCTCCAGCCGCAGGCCGAAACGGGCGAAGGTTTCCGCATGTAGCGCCAGACGCTCGGCGTCTTCCTCCGGCATATCGACGATTTCGGGCAGCAGCAGCATCTGCGCCGGCAGCGGCCGCGAATGCAGCGCATTCTTCAGCGCCTCGTAGACCAGCCTTTCATGCGCTGCGTGCTGGTCGACGATGACCAGCGAATCAGCTGTCTGCGCGACGATGTAGTTTTCGTGCACCTGGGCGCGGGCGGCGCCAAGCTCTGTCCGCAGCAGCGCGGCATCCGCCTCACTGAGGCCGGCGCGGGCGTCGGCGCTGTGCAGCGGACCGGTATCGAAAGCGGCCTGCGGGTCCTCGCCGAAGTGCGCCGCCGCTTCGACATCGAGGGGGCGCTGGTGCGAATGCGCGATATCGAAGGCGGCGGAGCCGGAGGTTCGGTAGGACGAGCCGTAGCCGCCATGACCATAGGTTGGTGCTGCGCGGGCATAGGAGGTCGCGCCGGGCCGGAAGGCCGCCATCATGCCGGCGGCGCCTGTCGTCGCCGGGCGGATGCCTGCCCCCGCCAATGCCTGCCGGACGGCGCCGACGATCAGCCCGCGCACCATGCCGGGGTCGCGGAAGCGCACATCCGCCTTGGCCGGATGCACATTGACGTCGACCGTCGCCGGATCGAGCGTCAGGAACAGCGCCGTCACCGCATGGCGGTCGCGCGGCAGCACGTCGGCATAAGCGCCGCGCAGCGCTCCGGCGATGAGCTTGTCGCGCACCGGGCGGCCGTTGACATAGGCATATTGCTGCAGGGCGTTGGCGCGGGTGAAGGACGGGATCGAGACATGGCCGACCAAGCGCACGCCCTCGCGCTCGGCGTCGAGATGCAGCGCGTTGTCGGGAAATTCCGCGCCCATGATCTGGGCGATGCGGTGCAGGCGGCCCGCGCCATCGTCCGTCGTCGCCGGCAATTCCAGCGTCGAGCGGTCGGAGCCGGCAAGGGTGAAGCGGACGGCCGGGAAGGCGATGGCGATGCGCTTCACCACATCGGCGATTGCGGAAGCTTCGGCACGCTCGCCTTTCATGAATTTGAGGCGGGCAGGGGTGGCGAAGAACAGGTCGCGCACCTCGACCGTGGTGCCCCTGTTGGCGGCGGCGGGTCTCACCGCCGAAACGCGGCCACCCTCGATGCCGATCTCGGCGGCGGCGTCGCCGGCCGCGGTGCGCGAGCGGATGGAAAGCCGGGAGACCGAGCCGATGGACGGCAGCGCCTCGCCGCGAAAGCCGAGCGAGCGAATATCGTGGATGTCGTCCGAAAGCTTGGAGGTGCAGTGGCGCGACACCGCCAGCGCCAGTTCCTTTTCGGCAATGCCCGCGCCGTCATCGGTGACGCGGATCAGGTTGAGGCCGCCGCCGGCGGTGACGATCTCGACGCGCGTGGCGCCGGCATCCAGCGCGTTCTCCACAAGTTCCTTCACGACGCTGGCCGGACGCTCGATGACCTCGCCGGCGGCGATCTGGTTGATCATCGTTTCGGAAAGCTGGCGGATGGGCATGGAGCAAGTATACCGGGATTCGAAACGCCCGGCATAGGAGCGGAGCAATCAAACCTCTGCAAAACCTTCCAAAGAGTGCCTGTTCGGCAGGTTGTTGGAGGCCTGGGGGCTTGATCGACCGCAAAAAAGCCGGGATGACATGGCTGTTGCCGATGCGAACCCGTTCGAGGGACCGATGCCGATGAGACTGCCGCTTCTGTTCGCCATGCTTGTGTCGGTCGTGCCTTCCGTTGCGGCTGCCGGGCCGGCCTCGGATGCGGTCAGGTTCTTCTACACACCCGTGAAGTTCGAGCCTGACGCCAAGTACAGGGACCGCTTCACCGAGCCGGTGACGAAGCTTTTTGCGCTCAACGACCGGGCCTTGCAGAAGAACCCCGACCAGATGCCCTGCATCGATTTCGATCCCGGGCTGGACGCGCAGGATTTCGACCAGAAGACGGTTTCGCGCACGCTGAAACTCACCGAGGCAATCAGCGGCGACACGGCGGAGGTCACGGCAAATTTCGACCTCTTTCCGCCCGGAGAGGCCGAAGGCAGCCAGCGCGAGATGGTCTGGTCCCTGAAGCAGGTCGGAGGCGTCTGGAAAATCGCCGACGTGACGTCCAGGACCAATGGCTGGACGCTCAGCGCGCTCGAATGCCTGACGGGCCAGTCGCTCGAATAGGAGTTTCACAATGCGCGGCCGGCAGTGGTTTTTCACGATCGCATGTCTGCTGGCTTTTGCGGCGGACGCGTCTGCCGAAGGGTTGCTGGGAGCAGCGCCGGCGCAACCCGCACCTGCGGTTCCCGGCGGAAGCAATATCCCGTTGAAGATGGATGGCCCCATCGCGGTGGTGAAGCCGTTCTACGAAACCTTCGGATCGGAACTCGATCCCGCCCGGCGCGGGGATTTCATCGATCCAGCCAAGACGGTTCTGGACAAGGCTGACATCCTGCGGAAATCCGGCGAGGGCGAATGCCTCGACCCCAACATGGCGCTGGACAACGCTGCGGCGGACAAGGCTCAGATCGGTGCCAGCCTGAAGATGCTCGACGCCGTCAATGGCGACAGCGCCAATGTGGTTGTCGCCTTTGTTGTCGACGGCAGTCCGCATCGCCTGGAATGGAAGCTGAAGAAGATCGACGGCTCGTGGAAAATCTCCGACCTTCTGTCGGTCACCGGCGAATGGGCGCTCAGTCAGTATCAGTGCGAGTAGGGTCATGTCGCGCCGGGAGCAGGCGAGGTCGGCGCACGCATAGCCGCGCCGCGGAAAACGGCGGAATTTCCAGCCAGGTTCTCCTATAATCCCTTCGCAGGGAGGCGCTGCCTTGTTCCTTTCGGTTTTCGACCTGTTCAAGATCGGCATCGGCCCTTCGAGCTCCCACACGATGGGGCCGATGACGGCCGCCGGCCGCTTTCTCGACGAGTTGGCCGGAAACGACTGGCCGCGCCCTGCCGGCGCGGCGGTGGACAGGATCGCGGCCAGCCTGCACGGTTCGCTCGCTTATACAGGCATCGGCCACGGTTCGGACCGGGCAGTGATCCTCGGCTTCGCCGGCCAGACGCCGTCGGAGGTCGATCCCGACGAGGCCGACGCCATCGTTGAACGGATTCAGACATCCAAGCGGGTATCGCCGCCCGGCCACCCGTCTTACCGGTTCGATCCTGCCGTCGATCTCTTGCTCGACAGGAAGACGCCGCTTGCCGGCCACGCCAACGGCATGACCTTTTATGCCTACGACGCCGGCGACCGGCTGCTGTTGAAGCGGATCTATTATTCGGTGGGCGGCGGTTTCGTGGTTTCGGAGGAGGAGCTGCAGCGGGCGAAGGCGCGCGGCAGCATCACCACCGAGGGCAGGAAGGTGCCTTATCCTTTCCGCAACGCCGCCGAGATGCTGGCGATGGCCGACAAGGGCGGCCTGTCCATCGCCGAGATGAAGCGGATCAACGAGGAAACGCAGATGCCGCGCGCGGAACTGGACGCCGGTCTCGATGCGATCTGGTCGGCCATGCGCGCCTGCATCGACCGCGGTTTGGCACAGGAGGGTATCATGCCGGGCGGCCTGAAAGTGCGCCGTCGGGCGCGGCAATTGCACGACAGGCTGCAGGAGGAATGGCGGCAGAACCGCCCGAACCCTCTGCTCGCCAATGACTGGCTCTCCATCTATGCCATGGCGGTGAACGAGGAGAATGCCGCCGGCGGCCGCGTCGTCACCGCGCCCACCAACGGAGCAGCCGGCGTGATGCCGGCGGTGATGCGCTACTGGCTGCATTTCCATCCCGAGGCGGACCAGGCTTCGATCCGGGATTTCCTGCTGACGGCGGCGGCTGTGGGCGGCATCATCAAGAGCAACGCGTCGATTTCCGGCGCCGAAGTCGGCTGCCAGGGCGAGGTGGGGTCGGCGTCGGCGATGGCGGCGGCCGGCCTGTGCGCCGTCATGGGCGGCACGCCGGCGCAGGTCGAGAACGCTGCCGAGATCGCGCTGGAGCATCATCTCGGCATGACCTGCGATCCGGTCGCCGGGCTGGTGCAGGTGCCGTGCATCGAGCGCAACGCGCTGGGCGCGGTGAAGGCGGTGACGGCGGCGTCTCTCGCTATCAAGGGCGACGGCGCGCATTTCGTGCCATTGGACGCCGCCATCGAGACGATGCGCCAGACAGGCCGTGACATGAGCGAGAAGTACAAGGAAACCAGTCTGGGTGGCCTGGCGGTCAATGTGGTGGAGTGTTGAAGGTTTGATTTTGATACCAAATTGTAGTACTAAGAAACGATGAACCGCCGGCATAGAGCAATCCTCGAACAGGTTTTTACACGCCCGGTCAGCGGTACTATTCGATGGAACGATATCGAGGCTCTTTTTCTGGCATTGGGAGCAGAAGTCAGCGAGCGGAGCGGTTCCCGCGTAGCCGTGTTCCCCTTTGGAGAAGTCCGTGTTTTTCATCGTCCGCATCCGTCGCCAGAAACGGATAAGGGCGCGGTGACCGACATTCGCAAATGGCTGGAGAGCCATGGAGTGAGACCATGAGAAATATCATTGAAATCGACGGACAGAAGGCTGTTGTTTCGTTTGATCCAGACATCAAGATGATGCGCGGTTCATTCGTTGGCCTTTCTGGTGGTGCTGATTTCTACGCAGAAACGGTAGATCGTCTGTTTGAGGAAGGCCGGCAATCGCTTCAGGTTTATCTTGAGGTCTGCGAGGAAAAGGGGATCGAGCCTTTCAAGCGCTTTTCCGGTCGTTTCAACGTCAGATTGGACCCCGAAACGCACGAGGCGGCCGTCATTGCGGCAGCGTCGGAAGACAAGAGCCTGAACGAATGGATCGCAGAGACGATTGAGACTGCGGCACGCGCTGCTTAATCGGAGCCTGTGCAAAACGCGCGGCGATGTTGAACGGCCGCCTGCCGCCGGCTAGATTCAGTCCATGGCTCTCAACCTGATAAAACTCTGCGTCGGCTGCGACAGCGTCGAGGACCTCGAGGAATGGATCGCGTTCCGCCTCGATGAGAAACGCCGCGCCGGCGAACCCCTGGAGCATTTACACACGACGCGCATGGTGCCGACGCGCGGCGCCGAGATCGTCGGCGCCGGCTCGCTCTACTGGGTGATCAAGGGCAACGTGCAGTGCCGCCAGCTTATTACTGAAATCCGTCCGTTCACCGATGCCGAGGGCATCGGCCGCTGCCATCTGGTGCTCGATACCGCTGTGGTGCGGACGGCCTGGCAGCCGCGCCGCGCCTTTCAGGGCTGGCGCTATCTGAAGCCGGCCGACGCGCCAGTCGATCTGGCCCGGGGCGCGGCAACCGGTATCGCCGAAATGCCGCCGAAGCTGAGGCAGGAACTGGCTGAACTCGGACTGCTTTAGGATCGGCAGCCGACCGCCAACCGACTCGTCATTCCCGTAGAGTTGAAAAAGCCGTCCAGCGAGCGCCACGATTTATCGTTAGCAGAACCGAATGCTGGCACGGTCCGCCCATCTCGCAGATTTGAACACCGCATGGCGAATGCGGCACGCGCTGGCTTTGCGTTGAAATATCCTATGTACTCAGAATCCGTGCGATCTTTTTCGGTCGAAGACGATATTGTGACTGGCCCTGACACATGAGTGCTCTCATTGCGGCTGTCGCCGCCGTTCTGCTGCTGCTTGCCGTTCTTGCGCTATTCCTGCGCGCCGATCCTGAAAAGATGGCGCTCTCGGCAAGGCGTCTGGGTCCGCCAGCGCTGCTGGTTTGTGGCCTGGCCGTTCTTTCGACCGGGCGCTGGATATTCGCCTTACCCTTTATCGCCGCCGCTGTTCTGTGGCTGGGCTTTGGCCGGAACAGGCGACGCGGATGGCCAGGACAAAGATATTCGACGGTGCGGACGGCTGCGCTGGAAATGCGCCTGGATCACCGGAGCGGGCAATTGGAAGGACTTGTCCTTGCCGGGCTTAGCGAGGGCCGCATCCTCGGTTCGATGGAACTGCAGGAACTGGTCGGGCTTCACCGTGAAGTCGCTGGCGATCCTGACAGCCGCCGGCTACTAGAGGCGTATCTTGACAGCCGTTTTCCCGTCTGGCGACAGCACACGCAGCCGCACATCGGCGAAGGGCTGGGCGTTGCGCCAGGTCCGGGCGCCATGACTAAGGAGGAGGCCTACGAGGTCCTTGGTCTTGAAGCGGGCGCCGCCCCGGCGCAGGTCCGCGAGGCGCACCGACGCCTGATGCAGCGCCTCCACCCCGATGTCGGCGATGCGTCTTTCCTGGCGGCGCGGATCAACAAAGCCAAGGACATCCTGCTCTCTAATCACAACTAGCTCCTTCGACCTCGAACCCGGGGGAGTATTTCGCCGCACTGATCACTGCTGCACCGCGTAGCAGGAGATTTTCTTCTTTTTCAAAGTGTTGCAGGCGTTCCATGCAGCGTCTTTCGATTCGAAGCCGCCGAAGCGCGCGCGGTAGTAGGTGACGCCGCCCTTGGCGAAGGGGACGGTGAAGCCTGCTGCGTCAGCCAGCACGGCCGGTGCCTTTTTGGCGGTCTTGTCCAGTGCGGATTGCGCCTCGGATGGGCTCGGTGACGAGGCTACCTGAACGACCCAGCCAGCCGATACGGAGGCGGTGGAGACGGGATCGACCGCCGGGGCTTCGGCAGGTGCGTACGCTTCCACGGCGGGAGCGGGCACAGGTGCGGCGGCTGCGACTTTCGTCTTCGTCGGCAATTCGATCTCGGCGTTCGCCGAGGCTACCTGAAGCTCTTCCCGCGGCTTGCGGTCGGGCGTCGGAACATCGTTCTTCGGCAGCAGCACCTTGGCGAGCGCGGTCACCGGATTGTTCTCGGCCAGCGCGACCAGCGGGCCATCGCCGCGCGGCGCAGCTTTCGGCATGTAGGTCTTTATGAGTTGCGCCATCTGGGCATCGCGCCTGGCGCCGGACGTGCCACCCATGACGACGGCGACCAGCCGTCGGTTGCCGTCGGAAACGGAAGACACGAGATTGTAGCCCGATGCGCGGGTATAACCGGTCTTGATGCCGTCGACGCCCTTGATGCGTCCGAGCAGCCGGTTGTGGCCGTTGATGCGCTGGCGTCCATACATGAACGAACGCTGGGAAAAATAGCCGTAATATTGCGGATAATGTTCGCGCAGGGCTATGCCGAGGATCGCCATGTCGTGGGCAGTGGTGAACTGGGCCGGGTTGGGCAGGCCGTGAGCGTTGCGGAACACGGTGCTCTTCATGCCGAGCGCCCGCGCCTTCGCCGTCATCATGCGGGCGAAATTCGCTTCCGAACCGCCGAGGAATTCGCCCATCGCGGTGGCGGAGTCGTTCGCCGACTTCGTCACCATGGAAAGGATCGCCGTCTCGGCTGTCACCGATCCGCCCTTGCGGACGCCGAGTTTGGTTGGCGGTTCAGCGGCGGCGTTGGCGGAAAAGACGATCGGCGTGTTCTTGTTCATCCTGCCCTTCGAGAGCGCCTCGAAGGCCATGTAGAGCGTCATCATCTTGGTGAGCGAGGCTGGATAACGCCGCGCGTTCGCGTCCTTGGCGTAGAGCGTCCTGCCGGTCTTCGCGTCGACCACCACAGCGGCGTATTGCGCAGCCATGGAGGCTGTTACGTCCGCTACGACCATCGTCACCGCCAACAGGGCGATCATGGCTGGCTTGAAGGAGAAGTATGATTTGAACACGACTGCGGAGAACGCCTTACGCACTGTTTTGCCCTTTGATTTTTCGCCGTTGGAGCAGGCAAGGGTCCTGCCCGAGCGGGCAAGCTAGCGTGGTCAGCGTTACCAATCCGTTTATGGTAACCGCCGCGTTCACCAATTTTCCGGCAGTCGAGGCAAACTTTATTCGAATCTTAGTAAACGGCGGCCCCGACTCGTGCGTCCCTGGTGCGACATTGACTTTTTGTGCGGTGCACAATATCTATAGGGCATTGCACAACAAGAACGGATCCAAGGAGCCGCGCAGATGACCCAGACCTACGAGGACTTCAGCAAATACGGCAAGGAATTCGCGGATACGGGGCTCAAGAGCTTCGCGTCCATTTCCAAGGGCGCCCAGGCCATCGCCGCCGAGGCCACCGACTACAGCAAGAAGAGCTTCGAGAATGGCAGCGCCTTTTTCGAGAAGCTGCTTTCCGCCAAATCCTTCGAGAACGCGGTGGAGATCCAGACCGACTATGTGAAGCAGTCGTACGAGTCGCTTGTCGCGGAAGCCACCAAGATCGGCGATCTTTATGCTGAGCTCGCCAAGGAAACCTACAAGCCGTTCGAATCGCTCGTCGCCAAGGCGAAGTAACGCGCCTTCATATCTGCCAGTTTTGCAGGTCTCGGCCTGCAAGCGAGCCCGGTTGCGTCAAAGCGGCCGGGTTTTTTCGTTTCATGCGGCCGGCGTAAATCAAGTTTGCGAAAAACCCGGCGGATTGGCGGCCTAGCCATATTGTCAGGCAACCAGAAGGGCTTAAAATCCGACTGCGAAGACCTACATGTCGTTCCATAGACGGGGATTCGACCCAGAGGCAGGGCTACGTGACAATCGGTCTAACTGCCACGGCACATGTGGCGCGGATGCAAAACGAAGGCGGCGACGGCAATGGGGCCGGACGCGGCACGGCAGTCATCACCCGCACCAAGACCAAAACCAAGAAGCCAAGCCTGTACCGGGTTCTGATCCTCAACGACGACTACACCCCGATGGAATTCGTCGTCCATGTTCTGGAACGGTTTTTCCAGAAGGACCGCGAAGCCGCTACACGCATCATGCTCCACGTTCACAATCACGGAGTGGGCGAGTGCGGGGTCTATACATTCGAGGTGGCCGAGACCAAAGTGTCCCAGGTCATGGATTTCGCCCGACAGAATCAGCATCCGCTGCAATGCGTGATGGAAAAGAAGTGAGGAATTGATGCCTGCATTTTCCCAAGGCTTGGAAAAAGCGCTGCACCAGGCACTGACGTTCGCCAATGAGCGTCACCATGAATACGCAACCCTCGAGCACCTGCTGCTCGCTCTGATCGACGACGCAGAGGCGGCAGCCGTCATGCGCGCCTGCAACGTCGATCTCGGCGAATTGCGGCAGACTGTTCTCACCTATATCGACACCGAGCTGGACAATCTCGTCACCGGTTATGACGAGGATTCCAAGCCGACCGCCGGTTTCCAGCGCGTCATCCAACGCGCCGTGATCCATGTGCAGTCATCCGGCCGCGAGGAGGTTTCCGGCGCCAACGTGCTGGTTGCCATCTTTGCCGAGCGCGAAAGCCACGCCGCCTATTTCCTGCAGGAACAGCAGATGACCCGCTACGATGCGGTCAACTACATCTCGCATGGCATTGCCAAGCGTCCCGGCGCCTCGGAAAGCCGGACGCCGCGCGGGGCCGAGGAAGAGCAGGGCGGCGCGCCCGGCGCCGACTCCCAGGAGGAGGGCGGCAAGAAGAAGCAGCAGGATGCGCTGACCGCCTATTGCGTCAATTTGAACAACAAGGCGAAGGCCGGACGCATCGACCCGCTGATCGGCCGCAGTTCCGAAATCAACCGCACCATCCAGGTGCTGTGCCGCCGCTCGAAGAACAATCCGCTCTATGTCGGCGATCCGGGCGTCGGCAAGACGGCCATCGCCGAAGGGCTCGCCAAGCGCATCGTCGAAGGCGACGTCCCGGAAGTGCTGTCCGATGCCACGATCTTCGCGCTCGACATGGGCACGCTGCTCGCCGGCACCCGCTATCGCGGCGATTTCGAGGAGCGGCTGAAGCAGGTCGTGAAGGAGCTCGAGGATTATCCGGGCGCCATCCTGTTCATCGACGAGATCCATACGGTGATCGGCGCCGGCGCGACCTCCGGCGGCGCCATGGATGCGTCGAACCTGTTGAAGCCGGCGCTTTCGTCCGGTGCCATCCGCTGCATCGGCTCGACCACCTACAAGGAGTTCCGGCAGTTCTTCGAAAAGGACCGCGCGCTGGTTCGCCGGTTCCAGAAGATCGACGTCAACGAGCCGACCGTCGAGGACGCCATCGAGATCATGAAGGGGCTGAAGCCCTATTTCGAGGAGTTCCACAAGGTCCGGTACACGGCCGAGGCGATCAAGGGCTCGGTCGAGCTTTCGGCGCGCTATATCAGCGACCGCAAGCTGCCGGACAAGGCGATCGACGTGATCGACGAGACCGGCGCCTCGCAGATGCTGGTGCCGGAGGCCAAGCGCAAGAAGACCATCGGCATCAAGGAGATCGAGGCGACGATCGCCACGATGGCGCGGATTCCGCCGAAGACCGTGTCGGCAGATGACGAGAAGGTGCTCGCTGGCCTCGATGTCGAGCTGAAGCGGGTCGTTTACGGCCAGGATACCGCGATCACGGCGCTGACCTCGGCGATCAAGCTGGCGCGGGCGGGCTTGCGCGAACCGGAGAAGCCGATCGGCTCCTACCTGTTCTCGGGTCCGACCGGCGTCGGCAAGACCGAGGTCGCCAAGCAGTTGGCGGCGTCGCTCGGCGTCGAGCTGCTGCGCTTCGACATGTCGGAATATATGGAGCGCCACACCGTCTCGCGGCTGATCGGCGCGCCTCCCGGCTATGTCGGCTTCGACCAGGGCGGCCTGCTCACCGACGGCGTCGACCAGCATCCGCACTGCGTGCTGCTGCTCGATGAGGTCGAGAAGGCGCATCCGGACCTGTTCAACATCCTTTTGCAGGTCATGGACCACGGCAAGCTGACGGACCACAACGGCAAGTCGATCGACTTCCGCAATGTGATCCTGATCATGACGACCAATGCGGGCGCTTCGGACGCACAGCGCGCGGCCATCGGCTTCGGCTCGACCAAGCGCGAGGGCGACGACGTGGAGGCGATCAACCGGCTGTTCACGCCGGAGTTCCGCAACCGGCTCGACGCCATCATCCCGTTCGGCTCGCTGCCAGTGCCGGTGGTGCATCAGGTCGTGCAGAAGTTCGTTATGCAGCTGGAAGCCCAGCTTTCCGAACGTGGCGTCACCTTCGACCTGTCGCCGGAGGCCATCGCCTGGCTGGCTGACAAGGGCTACGACGAGCGCATGGGCGCGCGTCCGCTAGGCCGGGTCATCCAGGAGTACATCAAGAAGCCCTTGGCGGACGAAGTGCTGTTCGGCAAGCTCAAGAACGGCGGCACGGTGCGTGTCAGCGTCGACAAGAAGGAAACCGGCGAGACGGGCCTCAAGCTCGAATCGCTGGCCGACGAGGCGCCGGTGAAGCCGAAGAAGGAAGAGCCCGCCGACAGGCCGAAAGCCCGCAAGGCTCCGGCCAAAAAGGCTCCGGCCAAGAAGGCGGTCGCCAAGAAGGAAGAGTCGAAAGGCAAGGACGGCGGCAAGCGCAGCCTGGTGCCGCAACTGCCGCGCAAAAGCTGAACGTCCGACGTTTCGCTACGAAATAAAAAGCCCCGGTTCGCCGGGGCTTTTTTCTTTTGACGTATCGGGGCTATCGAGCCGGCAGGTCGGCCGCTGGAAAGCGCTCTACGAAAAGACCTGCCGTCTTCCAGACAGCCAGCGCGATGGCTGCGCCTGCATAGCCGTCGACGGCATAGTGCCATCCAAGCACCACGGAGCCGGTCATGATCAGGACGGCGAACACCCACAGCAGGGCGCCCGCCAGGGCGGATCGATTCCCGGCATACAGCGCGACGAGGACCGCGGTCGCCACATGCAGCGACGGGAATGCTGAAATGCCCGTATTGCCGTTCGCGATGTTCAGATAGCCGTTCCAGAGCGCATCCTGGGTCTGGAGCGCCCAGATCGGATGGCTGCGCGCGGCCGCGGCGAGGGCATCGGTGAGCGGCTTATAAGCGTCGCCGAGGCCAAGCCTCGCGAAGTAGCAGGGGCCGGCGGACGAGAATCCCATCGCGACGAGAAATCCGCCGACGAGCCAGAGCGTCATCAAGCTGAGAAGATAGCGATGTCTGAGCGCGGTGTCGCGCTGCGTGATGGCGCAGGCGAATATCGAGCCGACGAGGGTCACAAACCAGAAATTATAGGCGAAGTTCAGACCGAGCACTGCGAGAGGGCTATCGACCAGCCATCCGAGCCATTCGTGCGGCGCCTTGCCGAAATGCAGGAAGCGGTCGAACCGCATCAGCCGTTCGTCCCATGAGAACGGCGTCAGGATGGAAATCGAGCCTTTCAATACGCCGAAAGCGCTGGTGAACACAATGAATGCCGCAATGCCGTTGACGCCGTTCGCGAGGCGCTGGCCATTGGCGAAAAACTGGCCGAACGGCCGCAGAAACGACGACAGGGGATGGGGATCGCGTTCGACAATCGCCAGCCAGGCCAGTTTGACGATCGCGAAGCCGCAACCGCCGATCCAGAACGCGGCCAGCAAATAGAGGCCGAAATCGGAGACCGTCCCCAGATCGGGCATGCTGTGCGTATGCCAGCCGACAGCCAGCGAAAGCGCCAGCGTGCCGAGCGCCAGCGCGTGAATGTAGCGGTGACGCCAGGCGGCAGCCAGAAGCAGCCGCCCGTGACCGCGCCGGGCAGGCGATGTTTGCGGCGTGATGGACATAGTCCCGGCCATGCAGTCCTCGACGGTGTTGGTGCGACACTACGTGCGAACCGCTTGCCATTTCGCTAATGGGGCGCTGCCGGATGCAGATTGTCGGGCTCGGCTTGCCGATGCGTTCGGACGAGGGGAGGGCATCTGCTGGTCCAGATACATTTTGATGTCGTTCAAGCGCCGTCACTATGCTACCCGACACGTCGATGCCTGCCGATCCTTCCCTCTCACGACGCACATACCGCCGCCGCATCTGGCTGCTGAGGGGCATCCGCGCGGCGTTTTCGCTTCCCGGCCTCATTCTGGCCAGTTCCTTCATCGGTTTCGCGGCGCTGGCCAAGGACGCCGGACTGACGCTGACGCAGACCGTCTTCATGACCGGTATCGTCTGGGCGCTGCCGTCCAAGGTGGTGCTGGTCGGAAGCGTGATTTCCAACACGGCGCTGCCGGCGGCGGCGCTGGCCGTGACGCTTTCGGCAATCCGACTGATGCCGATGGTGGTGTCGATCATGCCCGAACTGCGTACCGAGAAGACTCCAAGATGGGTGCTCTACGCGCTAGCGCACTGCGTGGCCGTCACTTCCTGGGTGTTGGCGCTCGAACGGTTCAGGGGTGTCCCGCGCGATATGCGCACGACCTATTATGCAGGCCTCGGCTTCACCCTGATCCTGTTCAACATGCTGGTCGTGGCGGTCGTGTTCGTGCTGGCGCAGTCATTGCCGCCTGCAGTCTCGGCGGTACTGTTCATGCTGACGCCGATCTATTTCCTGACCTCGCTCTGGGGTTCGGCGCGCGAGCGCGCGGTTCATGTGGCGATGGTGCTGGGGCTGGTGTTCGGGCCGGTCTTCCACATGTGGCTGCCGGAGTTCGATCTGCTCGCGGCGGGCCTCATCGGCGGCGGCCTCGCCTATGGCTGGCATGTTCTCGGCAAAAAGAGGCCGGCCGGATGACCTTTTTCAGCAATTCGGCCTGGTGGTGGCCTTATCTCTTCATTCTCGCCGGCGGGTGGCTCGCGACGGACATATGGCGCTTTCTCGGCGTCTATTTCGGCGGCCGCATGTCGGAAGAGTCGGAGGCCATGGTGCTGGTTCGCACCATGGCGACGGCCCTGGTGGCGGCCGTCATCGGCAATCTCATCGTATTTCCGACCGGCGCCCTCGCCGACACGTCGCTGGCTTTTCGCATCGGCTGTGCGGCAATCGGCTTTTTTGCCTATATCGTCAGCGGCAAGCGCATGCTGGCGGGCATCGTCACGACCGAAATCCTGCTCTGCATCGGTCTCTATATCGGACTTTGACGGTGAGGCCGAAGCGCCTGTCAGGCCGACATGGCGGCGCGGGCCTTTTCCATGTTGGCGGCCAGCACATCGGGATTTTCCCGCACACCTGCATGCGGTTTCAGTTCGACGCCCTCGTAGCGCGGAAGGATGTGGACATGCAGATGGTAGACGCTCTGTCCCGCCGCCGGCTCGTTGAACTGCCGGATCGTGATGCCGTCGGCGTTGAAGGCCGCCTTCACCGCTTTCGCCACCTTTTGAACGGTCTTGAACAGGGCACCCAGCGTTTCCGGATCGGCATCGAGCATGTTGCGCGACGGCGCCTTCGGCACCACAAGCGCATGGCCGTCGCTTTGGGGCATCACGTCCATGAAGGCGATGGTCGCCTCGTCTTCGTAGAATTTGTAGGCCGGTATTTCGCCGCGCAGGATTTTGGCGAAGACGTTTTCGGGATCGTATGCGGTCATGGCGGGCCTCGAAGAAAGCGGACGGGTTGTCGTGCGCAGGGGTACCCAAATATGCGCCGCTTGGCCATAGGCCGTTCAATGCCGACGCGGTGAGGCTATTCGTCGACGGATTATTCGAGATTCTTGCGGAAGGGCGTGTGCTCTTCCAGATAACCGCTCATCCGCTCGACATCCTCGCGCTCGCGTCTGAGATAGTCGGCGATGGCGCGGCGCAGGCCGGGATGGGCGATGTAGTGGGCGGAATGCGTGGTGACAGGGCGATAGCCGCGCGCCAGCTTGTGTTCCCCTTGCGCACCAGCCTCGACGATCTTGAGCTTCCGTTCGATGGCGAAGTCGATGGCCTGGTGGTAGCAGACCTCGAAATGCAGGAAGGGGTGGTCCTCGATGCAGCCCCAGTTGCGCCCATAGAGCGTATCCGAGCCGATGAAGTTGATCGCCCCGGCGATATAGCGCCCGTTGCGCCTCGCCATGACGAGCAGGATGTCCTCCGGCATGCGCTCGCCGATCAGCGAGAAGAACTGTCGGTTCAGATAGGGTCGGCCCCATTTGCGGCCGCCCGTATCCATGTAGAACGCGAAGAAATCGTCCCACACCCGCTCGGTCAGGTCCTTGCCGGTGAGCCGCTCGATACTGATGCCGTCGCCCAGCGCCTCGCGCCGCTCCTTCTTCAGCGCCTTGCGCTTGCGCGAAGCCAGCGTCGACAGGAAGTCGTCGTAGGTGGCGAAACCCTCATTGAAGAAATGGAACTGTTTGTCGGTCCGGTGCAGGAAGCCGGCGGCCTCCAGCGTCGGCATGTCGGCTTCCGGTATGAAGGTTATGTGCGCCGAGGATACGCCAAGCCGGCCGGTAACCGCTTTCAGCCCGGCGGCGAGGCCGGCCTTCACCGCACTTGCATCCTCGC
This sequence comes from uncultured Mesorhizobium sp., assembly GCA_965649745.1. Lineage (GTDB taxonomy): Bacteria > Pseudomonadota > Alphaproteobacteria > Rhizobiales > Rhizobiaceae > Mesorhizobium. The sequence goes on from CBFGLW010000018.1 coordinate 50,388, forward strand.
CCCGGGAGACAAGAAGGCGAGGGCCCGTGGCCGGGGTGAAGGGCACGCAGCATTGCAGCTTCGGATAATACTGCCCGCCGGCCCGCTCGAACGCGTCGGCCCAGCCATGGTCGAAGACATATTCGCCCTGGCTGTGCGATTTTGCGTAGCAGGGCATGGCGCCGAGCAGCCGGCCCTGGGACGTCTCCAGTCGCAGGTGCTGTCCCTGCCAGCCGCTGCGGGTGACAGCGCAGCCGGAATCTTCCAGCGCACTGAGAAAAGCGAAGGAAAGAAACGGATTGTAGCCGCTTGCCGATGCGGGACGAGTGCCTTCGAGGGCATCCCATTCAGGCCGCTCGAATGCGCTTATGCCGCTGACAATGCGCACGACGTAGTCTGTCTGCGCAGTCCTGCCGGCTCCGTCGCTGCCTTGATTCATGTGCCTTACTTAATCGCCGGCAAGGCGAGCGCAAGCCCGTCCCGCCGCTTGGGACATCACGCGACCGGTACTTCGGGGTGAAAGCCCTCGAACGTGATCTGGTCGCCATATTTGTAACTCAGCTCGACGGCCGGCTGGTCGCGCACCGTCCAGGTTATCACCGGCATCTTCAATCTCTTGCGCACGAAGCAGACGAAAGGGTTAGGCAGATCGCCGGCGGCGTAGGAGGTGAAGGCGATATCATGGGCGAGCATGGAGAAATGCGCCTCGATGAGGCGGTTCTCCCTGCCGTAGGCTGTCAACCCTCCGGGAATGCCCGGTGCGTATTTGGCGAAATCGCGGATCAGCCAGTGATCGAACGACATGATCGCCGCCTTGCCGTCGTATTTCTTCAGGCGTTCGCCGACAGCCGCCACCAGTCCTTCGTCACGGCCCGGCGTGCCTTTCAGTTCAATGACCAGCGGAACGCGCCCGGCGACGAGCATCAGCATCTCGTCCAGCGTCGGCGCATGGTCGTCTGTGCCGCCGATGCGCAGCTGCCGCATCTCTGCCGCGGTGCGCTGCCAGACGAACCCATCCTGGCCGGCCAGCCGCTTGAGATCGTCGTCATGGATGACCACGGGCACGAAATCCGCCGTCAGGTGGACGTCGCATTCGATGGCGTAGCCGTGCTCCGCGGCGACCGAGAAAGCGGAAAGGGTATTTTCCCAGCGCTTCTTGTTCAGGTCGTGCAGGCCGCGATGTGCGATGGGGCGCGCGGTCAGCCAGGAAAGATCGGCCATGGTTGCTACTCGACCTCGAAGATGGCTTCGACCTCGACTGCCGCGTCGAGAGGCAGCGAGGCGGTGCCGACGGCGGCGCGGGCATGCTTGCCGCGTTCCCCGAGCGCTGCGGCCAGAAGATCGGATGCGCCGTTGGCGACCAGATGCTGTTCGGTGAAGTCGGGCGTCGAGGCGACGAAGACGGTGATTTTCACCAGCTTGCGGATTTTCTCGAGGTCGCCGAGCGCCGCCTTGGCTTGTGCCAGCACGTTGACGGCGCAGAATTTCGCGGCTTCCTTGCCGGCCGCGGTGTCGACCTCGCGCCCCAGCAGGCCTGTGGCCTGAAGCTTGCCGTCCTTGAGCGGCAGCTGGCCGGCGGTGAACAGAAGATTGCCGGTCCGCGCATAGGGCACGTAATTGGCGGCCGGCGCGGCGGCGGCGGGGACGGCGATGCCCAGATCGCTTAGCCGCTTTTCGATTGTTTCAGCCATGGTATTTCCCTATTGCTTGATGTGGCGCGTCAGCGTGGCCGAAATTGCTATTTTTGCCTCGCTTACGCCACGACTTTTTTTAAGGTGGACTATCTTTCCCTGCGTGCTGCATCAGCCGCCGACCGGAGACTGCCATGCGCGCCAAGCGCCTCGTCCTTTCCGCCTTGCTGCTCTCGGCCGCCGCATTTCCGGCGCAGGCCTTTGCCGTGCCGCCGCTGCAACCGCATCGCGCCGTTTACGATCTGTCGCTGGACAAGGCCTCGGAACGGTCCGGCATTACCGGCATTTCAGGCCGCATGGTCTATGAGTTCAATGGCTCGGCCTGCGAGGGATACACCGTCAAGTTCCGCTTCGTCACGCAGATCGACACGCGCGAGAACACACGGCTGACCGACCAGCAGACCACCACCTTCGAAGACGGGCAGGGCAAGAACTTTTCCTTCGTCACCAAATCCTATGTCGACCAGAATCTCGACAAGGAGGTGAGGGGCAAGGCGGTGCGCGACGCCAACGGCGTGAAGGTCGACATCGAGCAGCCGAAGAAGAATTCGCTGGAGCTGGCGGCGTCGCAGTTTCCGACACAGCACCTCGTCGAACTGATCGGCAAGGCGGAAAAGGGCGAGAATTTTTACGAAACCAGCCTTTTCGACGGCTCCGAGGATGCCGACAAGGTCATGGCGACGACGGTGGTCGTCGGCAAGCCGGCCGAAACGGCCAAGACCGACCCCGAACTGCCGGCACTGTCGAAACTCGCCAAGGACAAATACTGGCCGGTCGACATCGCCTATTTCGACGAAAGCGACAAGCAGGGCGGCGAAGAAGTTCCCGAATACCGCATCTCGTTCAAACTGCACGAGAACGGCCTGACGCGCGACCTCGTCATGGACTACGGCGAGTTTTCGATGACAGGCAAGCTGGTCAATCTCGCGCTGTTCGATCCGGCGCCGCAGAAGTCCTGCAACCAGTAGCAGCCGGCGCATGGCGGTCTATGTCGACGCGGCGATCTGGAAGTGGGCCGGCCGCAAATGGTGCCATCTCCTGGCCGACGATGTCGAAGATCTGCACCGGTTCGCCGCGCAGCTCGGCATCAAGCGCTCATCCTATCAGGGGCCGCCGAAGACCGCCGCGCCGCACTACGATATCACGGGTCTGGAGCGCGACCGGGCGGTACGGTTGGGCGCGGTGGAATGCAGCCGCGAGGAGATCGTGGCCGTGTACAAGCGCGTAAAGGTCAAGGATTTCCGGCGGCCGCGTCAGGACACGGCAACGAGCAACGTCACGGCCGGGAGGAGCAACACGACCGCCCAGGACGGCGCTTTGGCGAAGACCAGCAAGGCGAAACCCGCGAGCGCCAGGCCGGCATCGAACAGGTTGAATACGGAACCGACCAGCACCGGATCGTAGAGCGCTGCCGCCAGGATGCCGACCACCGCCGCATTGGCGCCCTGCATGGCCGTGTCGGCCCAGGCGTTCGCGCGTATGCCGGCGACGAAGGGAAGAGCGCCATAGACCAGCAGCAATCCCGGCAGGAATATCGCAATCAACGCCATGCAGCCGAAAATGACGCCTGAAAAGCCGGGAGCCAAGCTCGCTCCGAGATAGGCCGCGAAGGTGAAGAGCGGGCCGGGCAGAGCCTGCGCCAATCCATACCCCGCCAGGAAGGTTTCCTGCGAAATCCAGCCGGGGTCGACGACGGACGCCTGCAGCAATGGCAGAACGACATGCCCGCCGCCGAAAACGAGTGCGCCGGATCGAAAGAAGGCGTCGAACCGGTCGGCGCCGGGAAGTCCGCCGGTGGCTGCCAAAGGCAGCAGGAGAAACAGAGAAACCGCGAGCGCCAGCGCTGCCAGGCCGGCCCGCCGGGAAACGGGAACCGGCATGGCTGGCGTGGAAGCGGAGTTCTTTCCCTTGCAGATATAAGCGCCGGCAAGACCGCCGAGCGCTATCGGTACGATCTGCCCGGTGAATCCCCCTGCAGACAGCGAGAAGGCAAAGGCGGCCAGCGCCATCGCTGCGCGGGGTATGTCAGGCGTCAGGGAGCGCGCCATACCCCAGATGGCCTGGGCTATGACGGCGGCGGCCACCAGCTTCAGCCCGTGCAGAAGGGGCGCCGCCAGCGGACCGGCCAGCATCGTCGCGCTCAAGCCGAAGGCAATCATCACGATTGCAGACGGCAGGGTGAATCCGAGCCAGGCCGCAAACCCGCCGGCCAGCCCATTGCCGCGCAGCAGGCCGAGGGAAAAGCCCACCTGGCTCGAGGCCGGTCCCGGCAGGAACTGGCACAGCGCCATGAGATCGGCATAGCGGCTGTCGTCCAGCCACCCGCGGCGCTTGACGAATTCGTCGCGGAAATAGCCCAGATGGGCGATGGGGCCGCCGAACGAGATCAGGCCGAGCCGCAGGAAAGCCAGGAAAACCTCGGCAAAGGTCCCTTGGGCCTTCTCAGGTTCGGTCGCGGCGTCAAATGGCATGGCCGGGCGATCTTGGCGTTGACGTGAGAGTTGATTGGGCACAATCGATGCCGGTTCTGCCCGACAGACGCAAGCGGCCTTGTGTCGCGCAATGCATTTGCCGCCCCGCTTGCTTTTCCCGGCCTTCCCCTCTATATGCGCGCTTATTCCACACACGGACTTTGGTTTCCGACCGGGAGAAATCCGGAGGCGACCGCCGGTGGC
>CBFGLW010000019.1:0-52949 GCA_965649745.1 uncultured Mesorhizobium sp.
GAATGTTGGGCAAGGTGGACGCTGCCTGCAGGCTCGCCGCCATGAAGATGCCGACGCTGATCGAGGCATGCGGGATGACATGCATGTGGAAGGCCTGCGCCATGCGGCCTATCTGGACGAATTCGGCGATGCCCGTATGCCCCATTTCCGGCTGCACGATACTCATTGCTCGCGCCTCGAAGCGTGGACGGTATTCGTAAACCGTGCGCAGTTCCTCGCCGAGCGCCAGCGGCGCGCCGATCGAGCGCGCCACATGCGCCTGGCCCTCAAGGTTCTCGGGCTGGCAGGGCGCTTCTGCGAAGTAGAGGTTGTAGGGCTCCAGCCGCCGTATGAGACGCACCGCTTCGGCGGCCTCGAATTTCCAGTGCAGATCGACCATCAGGTCGACGCCGGGGCCGACCGCCTCGCGCAGCGCCGTCATTTCCTCGACGATGCCTTCGTCCGATACGACGGCGGCGAACTTGATGCCCTTGAAACCCTTTGCCGTCCATTCGGCGGCGAGGTCGCAGCGCTCTTTCAGCGTGGCGCGCGGCAGGCCGGAAACATAGGCAGGCAGGGTGTCGTGGCGACGGCCGCCGAGCAGGGTCGAAACCGGCACGCCGAGGTTCTTCCCCGCAAGGTCCCAGAGCGCGATGTCAACGCCAGCCAGCGCGTCGAGATAGAAACCGCCGAAGAAGCCGCGCACGCGCATCAGATCATAGAGATCTTCATGGATGACCACGGCGTCGGCCGGGTCGCGGCCAAGGATGACAGGCCCAAGCACATCGTCGATGATGGCCTTGGTCGCTTCGGGCGCGACGATGCCGTAGCATTCGCCCCAGCCGGCCTTGCCGCTTTCGCCGGTGACCTTGACCAGCAGCGTCATGTCGGTCGACGGGTAGATGGTGCGGTTGCCCCCGCGCACCAGATAGCCCCGCTCGTTGATCGCCTCGCCCTCTTTCAGCGGGCCTAGATAGGGCACGGCGCGCGGGATCGAGATGATGAAGGTCTCGACCTTGACGATGGCATCGACGACGTTGTTCGGCATGGAATGGGTCTCAGACCGGGCGATGGTGCTTATAGGGCAGGTCGGCTTCGGCGAGAAGCAGCGCCAGCTCGGCGCAGTCCCCGTCGTCCAGTTTCGGCCCCTTGCCGCGCACGAAGGTGTGGGCAATGACGCCGCGGCGGCGCAGCACCTCCTTGGTCATGTGCATGCGGAAGATCGCCTGGAAATTGAGCAGCGGCAACGAAGCCGAATAGAGTTTGCGCGCCGTGGCGACGTCGCCCGCCCGCCAGGCGTCGATCAGAGCGGCATGGATGTCGGCCAGTTCGCTGGCCGGCATTGTGCCGGCCGCGCCCCGCGCCAGTTCGTCGGTGATGTAGCGGCCGCCGGCGCCGCCGAATATGGCATCGACCGAGCCGTTCACCGCCGCCTTGATGCGGGTCAGGTGCTGGCCGCAGGGCGGCGTCTCTTCCTTGATGTAGCGGATGGCCGGCACGGCCGCGACAATGGCTGCGACCTCCTCCGGCGTCAGGCCGGCGCCCACAGGCTTCGGCTGGTTCTGCAGCATGACCGGCACGCCGGCGCCTTCCGACACCTTTCTGAAATAGGCGATCTGCGCCGCAATGTCGTTGCCCAGCGCCAGCGGCGCCATGACCATGGCGGCAGCGGCGCCGATCTCGGCTGCCTGGGCGATGTGGGCGGCGGATTTCGCCGGATCGGGATCGCTGGCGCCGATGACGATCGGGATGCGGCCGGCGATGCGCTCGGCCAGCAGGGCGACCTGGCGGCGGCGTTCCTCCGGCGTCAGCGTATCGACTTCGGAAGCGACGCCCGGATAGACGACGCCGTTGGACCCGCTCTCGACCGCGAAGTCGATGATCGACAGGAAGTCATTCTCGTCGATGCTGCCATCGTCCCGGAAGGGCGTCGGCAGGACCGGAAAGGAGCCGGCGAGTGTTACGGTTTCGGTCATTTGACGGCTCCGGCAGTGACGCCCTGGATGAAGTAGCGTTGAAGGAACATGAAGGCGATGACGATGGGCGCGGAGACCACCAGCGAGGCCGCCATGGCGCCGCCCCAGTCGGCGTTGGTCTCGTTGAGGTAGGTGAGAAGGAGGCCCGGTCCGATGGTGCGCTTGTCCTCCGAGACGATCAGCGTCATCGAATAGAGCAGGTCGTTCCAGCTCCACATGAAGGAATAGAGGAAGACGGTGACCACCGGCGGGATCGAGATCGGCAGCACGATGGTGTGGAAGATGCGCAGGTCGCTGGCGCCGTCGGCGCGCGCCGCGTCGATCAGTTCGTCCGGCACCTGGCTGAAATAGCTGTAGAGCATATAGACAGCCACCGGCAGCGCGAAGACGATGTAGCTCAGGATGAGGCCGGGACGCGTGTCGAGCAGGCCGAAACTGGTCATCACCGGATAGAGGCTGATGAGCAGCAGGCCGAAGGGGAACATCTGCGCCGACAGCATGAACAGCATGATCGGCTGACGGCCGGGATAGCGGTATTTGGCGAAACTGTAGCCGGCATAGACGGCGAGCACCGTGTTGATGGCGGCGCTGGCGCCGGAAACGATCAGGCTGTTGACCAGATACAGCCCGAGTTGGCTTTCGGTGAAAACCGACCAGTAATGCGCCAGCGTGACGTCGCGCGGGAAGAAGGTCGGCAGGACCTGGTAGAGCTCGCCATTGGCTTTGAAGGACGAAATCACCATCCAGTAGATCGGGAAGAACAGGTAAAATCCGATCAGCAGGATGGAGACGCCAAACACCAGCTTGGCGGTCCGGCTGGAAAGATCGAACATCTCAGCGTCCCTTCTTGATCAGCAGCCGCAGGTAGAAATAGGCGGGCGGCAGAAGGGTCGCGACCCAGAGCACGCCCATGGCAGAGGCCATGCCGATGTCCCACTGCTCGAAGGCCTTGCGGTAGACGGAGATGGAAAGGACCGAGGTGGCGCTGACGGGACCGCCGCCGGTCAGGGCGTAGATCGTGTCGAAATCCTGCAGGCCGCCGATGACGCCAAGGACCACCACGACGATCAGCACCGGGCGCAGATGCGGCAGGAGATGGTCGCGCAGGATCGCCCAGTTGCCGGCGCCGTCGACGCGGGCGGCGTCGATCTGCTCCTGATCGACATTCTGCAACCCGGCCAGGAAGAAGGCCATGAACAGCGGGATCGAGCGCCAGATGCGCGTCAGGATCACGGCGATCAGCGCGCCTTCCGGCGTCGACAGCCAAGCCTTCGGAACGTCGATGAGCCCGAGTTCGAGATAGACGCCATTGATGACGCCGAAACGGCTGTTGAATATCCAGGCCCAGATGAAGGCGCTGACGGTGCTGGGCACCACCCAGGGCATGATGGTCAGGGCCCGCAATGCCTTGCGGCCTCGGAAGGGCTGGTTGAGGATCAGCGCCCAGCCAAGCCCCAGGACTAATGTTCCGAGCGTGGCGCCGCCGACATAGATGACGGTGATGCCGAAGGATTGCCAGGTTTCCGGGTCGGCGAGGATCGCCCTGAAATTCGCCAGCCCGATATAGGTCGGTTCTATCGACTGCAGCGTGTCCTCGAACAGCGACAGGCCGAGCGCCTGGAAGAACGGATAAAGGATCACCAGCGCGAAGGCGATGGCGGCAGGCGCAAGCATCAGGATGCCGACACGCCGCTGCACCGCATGCAGGCCGCCGCGCCGCGCATGCGGCGAAACCGGATAATTCAGGCGGCCGGCGGCTTCTGTCGCGTTGCTCATCGTCATCGTCCTTCTTGGCAGGCAGGCGCCGGAGCGCCCGCCCGCCTGCGCCTCTTACTGGGCGTATCCGGCCTTGGTCATCGACGCCTTCATGCGCTCGCCCATGGAAACGATCGCGTCGTCGGGGCTCTTCTGGCCGAGCAGCGCTGCCTGCACTTCCTGCGCCAGAATGTCGGTCAGTTCGCCGCCGTTGCTCCAGATGCCGACCTCGTTGCGCAGCGGGTGGGTGTTGTTCTTCGCCCATGCCGTCAGATAGACGTCGTCCGCCACGACAGGGTTGGCGCGCGCCGAGATCGTTCCGGGAAGAGCGCTCTGCTCGACCGGGAACTGCGTCTCGACCGCATCGTCGCCGAGATATTCGGCGAACATCATGTTGGCGTCTTCCTTCGTCGGCGGGTTGCTCTGCGCAAAGGCGATGATCAGATGCGCCCACTGGATCGAGATCGGGGTGTCCCCCTCCTTGAGCGAAGGCACCTGCATCGGCTTGACGTTCACGTCGAAGGCCTTGCCCTGACCGGAGAAGCTGCGCAGGAAGGCGCGCGACTGCGGCGCGTCGAGATAGAAGGCAGCCGCGTTCTGACCGACCAGCCGGCGCGCGTCGGGACGGCCGATCTCCGGCGCGACCAGACGGTTCTTCATCAGGTCGACGAGGAAGGCGAGCGCCTTCTTGCTGGCGTCGCTGTCGACGACAACCTTGCCCTGCGGGTCGATGACATGCGCGCCGAAGACATATTCCCAGGTCAGGAAGTCGACCAGGATGTCGCTGTTGTTCTTGGTCGCCATGGCATAGGGCACCGAATTCGGCACCTTGTCGCGGATGATTTCCAGGTCGGCCTTGAACTCTTCGACGGTCTTCGGCAGGTCCTTGATGCCGGCCTTGTCCAGCACGGCCTGGTTGGCGACCATGCCGATGGAGCCGGACATCAGCGGGATGGCAAGCTGCTTGCCGTCGATCTGCCCCATAGCCAGCGCTTCCGGCGCATAGGTCTTTTCCAGATATTCCTTGCCGAGCACAGTATTGTAGTCGACCAGGCCCGGCAGCTTGCTCAGCGAAGGCAGCCAGCGCTCCGAAATCTGCGCGATGCTGGGCAGCGTCTTGGAACGGGCGCGCAGCAGAAGGTTCTTCTGCATGTCGCCGAAGGACGAGGCGATCGGCTCGACCGTTTTGCCGGTTTTGGCTTCGAAGCCCTTGATGATCTTTTCGACGGACGGCTTCGCCGATTCCTCCGCATAGCTGTAGCCCATCCAGCTCAAATCGGCGGCACGCGCCGCGCCGCCGGCCATGAGACCGATGGCGAGCGTCGCGGTGACAAGTTTCCTCAGCGTCATTTTCTACTCCTCCCGTTACAGGTTCTGTTCAACTCACGAAAAGTTCTCACACCGCCCCGGCATCGACGATGAAGGTCTGGGCGGTGACCAGCCGCGAATCGTCGGCCGCCAGCCACAGCGCCATGCGGGCGACGTCGGGTGGCAGCAGATGTTCCTTGAGGCACTGCACCTCGAGATATTCGGCGAACTTGCCCTGATAGACGCGCTTGGCGCGCTCGACCTGCCGTTCGGTCAGCACCCAGCCGGGGGCGATGGAATTCACTCGAATGTTGCGTTCGCCGACCTCGCGCGCCAGCGACTTGGTCATGCCCATGACGGCCGATTTGGCGGTGGTGTAGAAGATCAGCCCGGCAGCGCCGCGCATCCACGAGATCGAACCCATATTGACGATCGAGCCACCGCCGGCCTCAGCCATCTGGCCGATCACGGCCTGAGCGGCAAAAAACTGGTGGCGCAGATTCACGTCGAAGCGCTCATCCCAATAATCAGGCGTCACGTCTTCGAGCGGCATGCGGTCGTCGTTGCCGGCATTGTTGACAAGCACCCGGACCGGGCCCACCGCCTTGGCAAGCATTTCGATGCCGGCACGTAGGGCGGCGATATCACGCAAATCGGCGATGGCCATTGTCGGGCGATTGCCGGTTGCTGCGTCGACGGCTTCGACCGTCGCGGCCGCCGTGGTGGCATGAATGTCGATGAAGCCGACCCGGCACCCCTGCGCGCAGAAATGCTCGACCAGCGAGGCGCCGATGCCGGAACCGCCGCCGGTGACGATGACGCCCTTGTCCTTCAGGCTGGGATAGCTGGCGCCCTCAACCTGAACCTTGGGAACGAGTTCCGGATGGATGCTCATGCCGCCTCCAGCGCCATGGGCTGCGCCGAAGCGAGCGACACACCAGAAGCGGCGAAGACATGGATCATCTTCGGATCGACATGAACGCCGACCGGTTTGCGCTCGATCGCCTTTTCTCCCGAAAGCCGCACCACCAGCATGTCGGGGGAACTTTCGAGCGCGACATAGGCATAGGTGTCGCTGCCCAGATGTTCGGTCATGGCGACCGTGCCGGCGAGGCTGTCCTTGGCGCCGCGTTGCGTCAACGACAGATGCTCGGGCCGGATGCCGATTTCGGCCGGGTCTTCGGCGAGACCTGCAGGCAGCCGCACCTCGCCGCCGGCAACAATGCCTTTGTCGTTCGCGCGGCCCTTCAACGCCAGGAAGTTCATGCGCGGGCTGCCGATGAAGCCGGCGACAAAGCGGTTGACCGGCTTGTTGTAAAGTTCGAGCGGCGAGCCGATCTGCTCGACCTTGCCGGCATTGAGCACGACGATGCGGTCGGCCAGCGTCATCGCCTCGATCTGGTCGTGGGTGACGTAGATCATCGTGGTGCCGAGGTCGTCCTTCATGCGGGCAATCTCGATGCGCATGTCGACACGCAGGGCCGCGTCGAGGTTAGACAGCGGTTCGTCGAACAGGAAGATGCGCGGCGCCCGCACGATGGCGCGGCCGATGGCGACACGCTGGCGCTGGCCGCCGGAGAGCTGGCGCGGCTTGCGCTCGAGATAGGCGTCAAGGCGCAACACCTTGGCCGCCTCGGCGACACGCTTCCTTATTTCCTCCTTCGGCGTGCCGGCGAGCCGCAGCGCATAGCCCATGTTCTGGGCGACCGACATATGCGGATAAAGCGCATAGGACTGGAACACCATGGCGATGCCGCGCCTGGCCGGCGGCACGTCGTTGACCAGTTCGCCATCGATGGCCATCTGACCGGCGGTGATTTCGTCGAGGCCGCAGATCAGACGCAGCAAGGTGGACTTGCCGCAGCCGGAGGGGCCGACAAAGGCGACGAATTCGCCGTCCTCGACGGTCAGGTCGATGCCCTTGAGCACCTCGACCGGGCCGAAGGATTTGCGGATGCCGCTGAGTTCGAGCTTAGCCATGGGTTTGCATCCTTTCTCAGCCGGCGAAGGTGGGATCAGGCAGGCCTGCTATGCCGGTGTTGACGGCGAAGACGCTGCCGGACAGCGGCGCATCTGCAAGCTGGGCGGCCGAAAGCCGGATCCGCGCGGAGGTGACAAACAGCGTCTGCATGTCTTCACCGCCGAAGACGCAGCTTGTCGGCCGCGGCACCGGCAGATTGATGACGCGCTCGACCTTGCCAGCCGGGTCGTAGCGGGTGACGCACCAACCGTCCCAATGCGCCACCCAGACGAAGCCTTCGGCGTCGACAGTCAGTCCGTCGGGCTTGCCTTCGGCTTCCGGCACGTTGACGAAGATGCGCCGGTTGGCGAGCTCGCCCCGCTCGAGGTCGAAATCGTAGGCGTAGATCAGGTGCTTGCCGGTGTCGGCGAAGTAGAAGGTCTTGTCGTCCGGGCTCCACCCAAGACCGTTGGCGACATGAACGCCGGCTTCCATCACCGTCGCCTGACCCTTGGCATCGATGCGCCAGAGGCGGCCACGGTCAGCGGTGGTGTCGATGGCCAGAGACCCGGCCCACAGCCTGCCCTTGCGGTCGCATTTGCCGTCGTTGAAGCGGTTGCCCGGCCGGTCCTGCTCCGGGCGCGCGAGGATCGAGGTTGCGCCGGTCGCCGGATCGATGCCGACGATATTGCCATGCATGCCGGCCACCAGGCCGCCGCCCGAGCGCGGGATGGCGAAGCCGATCAGATCGCCAACGGGCAAGGTTTTGTGCGTTCCCGCTTCCGGATCGCTGACATAGATCGACGGTGCGAGGATATCGACGAAATAGAGTTTCTTCTCGGCCGCCGACCAGTGCGGCCCTTCGCCAAGGAAGGTGCTGGCCGGCACCGCGCAGCTCACATCCGAACGATCCGGGCCGAGCGGACGCGGCTTGATGGCGAGCGACATGACGAATTCTCCGAAATTGCCGGATGTGCGGCGCGCCGCTTCGATGACGTCCCGGCCAAGCGCATGCAGCTTTTCTTCCGGAAGGCGGTAGGTAGGCCCGATGATGCCGATGGCGCCGATAGGGTCGCCGCGATGGTTCAGCACGGGCGCGGCGACCGAGGATATGCCGCTGTTCTGTTCGTCGACGGAGATGGCGTAGCCCCGCGCCTTGATGAGGTCGAGCTGCGGCATCAGCTCGCGGGCATCGACGATGGTGTTCGCCGTCAGCTGCTGCAACGCCTTGTCGGAGAGCAGGGCGTGCCGCTTCTCCAGCGACAGATGCGCAAGGATCGCCTTGCCGAGACCGCTGGCGTGGGCGGCGGCGCGCGCGCCGACGCCGTTGTTGAGACGGATCGGCTGCGTCGACTCGCGCTGGTCGATGTAAAGCACGGAACTGCCGTCGAGGACGCCGAGACGAACCGCCTCGCTGGTCATGTCGCGCAGACGTTCCAGTTCGGGTTCGGCTGCGCCGCGCAGATCGAACTCGTCCCACACCTTGTGCGCCCACTGAAACACACGCGGCGCAAGGCGATAGACCTGATCGCGCTCGTCGAAGGCGAGCAGACGCTCCTCAACCAGAGCCTGGAGGAGGCGGTGCAGCGTGCCCTTCGGAAGCTGCGTGTCCTCCAGCAGATCGGTGAATCGCATGCCCTTGGTGCGGCCCGCTATGGCATCGACGATCTGGATGCCCCGCGTCAGCGCCTGAACGCCGGGAATGCCCTGCACTTCCGCGCCCGTCTGCTCGCGTCCGTTCGGTTCGATGCCGAGCATCTGCGCCACGGATTTTCCTCCCGAAATCCCTACCTTGACCGTCTCCATATCTTGGAACTAAGTTCCATGTCAACACTCTTGGAACTGAGTTCCATCTCATCAAAGTCGGTCAGTGGCCGAACAGGAGGCTCCCGTGCGCATCACCAAGGTCGAGCATGCGTTGGTCCGCATGCCTTTCACCGAGGATATTCTCTGGGGGTCCGGACGGCGCATCGGCACCACGCGGTTGATCTGCAAGATCGAGACCGACGCCGGCATAACCGGCTGGGGTGAGACGATCTCCCTGATTGCCAACGTGCCCGCGGTGTTCACCGACATCGTCGCGCCGCTGGCGGTTGGCTATCCGGTCGCCGATGTCGAGCGGCTGCACCGCCATGTGCTCGGCGCCGGCTACTATCACCACAAGCGGGCGGCCGTTATGGCAATCGCGGCGCTCGAAATGGCGATGTGGGATGCGCTGGGCAAGCAGGCAGGTTTACCGCTCTACGCGCTGTGGGGCGGGCGTTGGCGCAAGGATGTCGAGGCGGCTGCCTATCTGTTCACCAACGACCCGGCAGCGCTGAAGCCGCGCCTGCAAAGCTTCCTGGACCGAGGGTTCGAGACGTTCAAGGTCAAGATCGGCTTCGACGAGCGAAGCGACCTTGCGCTTGCCGAAGCCTCGCGGACCATTATCGGCGACCGTCCGCTACGGCTCGACGTCAACGGCGCCTGGAACCCAGCCACCGCCAAGCGGCAGTTGAACAAGCTCATCCAATACGATCCCGCCTATGTCGAACAACCGCTGGAACTGGACGATCTTACCGGCCATGCCGCCCTCGTCGCTTCGAGCCCGGTGCCGATCGCGCTGGACGAGAGTGCCTACACGCTCGCCGATGTCGGCAACATCGTGCGGGCGCAGGCGGCGGATGTCGTGCTGATCGATCCGCACGAGGCCGGCGGCCTGTGGCAGACGATCAAGGCAGCGGCGGTCTGCGAGGCCCTCGGCATTCCGGTGACGCTGCATTCGGGCGCGGAGCTGGCGCTGTCGCAATCGGCATATATCCATCTGGCGGCGTCGATACCGAACATGTCGATCGCCATCGACACCGAACGCACCTATCTCGGCGGCGACATCGCCACCAATACGCCGAAGCTGGCCGGCGGCCGTTTCGAAGTGCCGGAAGAACCTGGCCTCGGCGTCGCCGTGAAAGAGGATCTCATCGAGCGGTATCGCGTCGACGGGATCGCCGGCGCCTATCTCGACAAGGAACGCAAGGACTGGTTCCCCGTGAAGCCGGCCTATTGATACCGACTACCCGGGCCGGTCTTCGGATCAGCCCAGCATGGTGCGAACCGTTCGCATGAATATGCGCGCGCCGACGCCGATGAGATCGTCGGGAAAATCGTAGTCGGGATTGTGCAGGGCGGGATGCTTCTCGCCTGCGCCCAGGAACAGCATCGCCGATTTCGCGGTGTCGCCGAAGCGGCCGAAATCCTCCGAGGCGCGGATCGGCAGGCCGCTCTCGTCGTGAGGTACATTTTCCGCGTCGAGCGCGGCGCGCAGATGCCCTGTCGCTTCGGCATCGTTTTCGCAATGACGGAAGACGTCATGATAGGAAATGGTGCAACCGAGGCCATTCCGTTTCGCCGTCTGGTGCGCCAGCGTCTCGGCGGCGGCGCACAGCGCCTCCATGCGACTGTCGAGGAGGGTCCGCAACGTCGCCCAAATCTCCGCCTGTCCCGGCGCAACACCGAAGGCTGGCGCTCCCATCACGGTATAGGTCACAGTCACCAGCGTGAAATCGGCAGACGATACATCGCCCTCGCTTAGATCGGTGAGCGCTGGCATCAGCGACGCCATCGCCGCCATCGGAGAGATGCCGGTTTCAGGCATCGAGGCATGCGCCGTCCTGCCTTCCAGAACGATGCGCATGCCGCGCGAGGCGCAGTTGACCGGCCCGGGCCTCAACGCGACACGCCCGAAGGGAATCCCGGGCATGTTGTGCAGTGAAAAGGCATAGTCCGGCACGAGCTGCTCATAGCGGGAATCGGCCAAAACGGCCGCCGCACCCGCCCCGGTTTCCTCGGCCGGCTGGAACAACAGGACGACGCGGCCGCGACGCGGTCTTTGACGGCCGAGGCCACGACCCAGCGCCGCCAAGGTGGCCATATGGCCGTCATGGCCGCACAGATGCGCTTTTCCCAAAACCTGTGACCGGTACGCAGCGTCGCCACGCTCCTCGATCGGGAGTGCATCCAGTTCGGCCCGAAACAGCAGCGTGGGGCCGGGCGCACCACCCTCATAGACAAGCGCCAAGCCGTGCCCGCCCAGGCCGGAAAGCACCAGGTCAGGGCCGGTGGGGCGCAGGAATTCCAGAACCTCCGCAGCAGTCCCGGCCTCTTCGCTGGACAGTTCGGGCCTTCGATGCAGGTGGCGCCGCCAGGCCGTCAGTTCAACGACATCGGTGTTGGTGAGAAACGCCATGACTTGTCAATTCCAGTCTGCTGCCGCGCCATTTCAGGATTGTGCGCATGGGCGTCAAGGCCCGCCAACCTCCGCGGAGCGACCGCCTCAAGGCAAAATGGTAATCGTCTACTTTTTGAAATACAAGTTTCATCATAGATTGTATAATTTTTATATTATGCAGAATGTATTTATCTAAAACGGCCAACCTGAAACACATTTGCGCTCATAGGTTTTTCTGCGCAAAACAATGCTTGAAAGCTATAAATGTCCGATATCTAATTTGCCTGTCATCGAGACAGGAGGCAAAGATGATCGTACGGACATTTAATATGTCTGACTCTGTAAATTTATTCAAAACTTCTATTTCACGACATATCGTCACGGCGGGCGACGCGGTCGGGCATTTACTTTTCGATTCGACAATCCGGGCCGGAACCTCGGACACGATCGCCGACGAATATGCGGCGCTTTATTCGGGCCAGGCGCACTATTGCCTGGGCGGCCATGGTACAGCGTGGCTCGGCGGCGCCATTCACGACATAGGCCCCGGCAGCCTGATCGCGGCATCGCAGCCGAACGGAGTCGAGATCACCGCCGAATCCGACATGCGCATCTGCACCATCTTGGGCAACGATTCCCTGCCGGGGCAGGCGGTGGTGCGCTCTCTCGACGAGATCGTCGGGACGGAGCGCGACGTGTTCTGGGGCAACGGCCAGAGCCGGAGACTGCTGGTCCGGAAGGACGGGTTGGGCTTCGCCCTTTGCATCACGTTCGGCAATGCGAATACGGACTCGCCCCTGCAATACAGGAACCATTTCGAATCCTGCTACTATGTCTCGGGAAGCGGCGAATATGTCTGGGACACCGACCGGCATCCCATCGACACGCGCGAAGGAACGTCGACCGTCTTCATCATGAACCGGAACGACGCGCATCGCATGATCGTGAAAGACGAGTCGATCTGTCTGAGCATCTTCTCGCCCCCGATCGAGGGCCATGAATCGCACAACATGTCGGCAGGCGGTTCGTCGTCGTACTAGCTGTACCCTTAATGATTTTGCGCAGAGAAATCATTCTGCGCCTTGGTCAATCGAGAGATGAAACGTTCGGCCCTATCCCATGGGCCGAATACTCATACCAAAACTCACCGAGTTGCTAGACTAATATATATTTCCCAGCCCGATGGAAGGCGTTCTACATTCCAGGAGAGGAGGAAACGTTGACTGACTTTGCTGGCGAAAGAGCGTTTTCGGCGTCAACATCTGCCAATTGACCGGATTTCGCGGAAGAACCATCGGCGACGGTCCGGATGCGGTCCCTGCTTGCTGAAAAATCTCGCACCTCAGTCAAACAATCGAGGGGTTCCACCGCGCCGATCGCAACCAGCGGAAGCTTCCAGCAAGCCCGCACGATTTACCCGGCCGGACGCGGCGGGTTCCGACAGCCCACTATCTTCGGGAAGAATGGGATGAGCTCAAGAGTATATGACATCATTGGCATTGGCGTCGGTCCGTTCAATCTCGGTCTGGCCTGCCTGACACAACCGATCGAGGAAATCGACGGCCTGTTTCTGGAGCGTAACGACGAATTCAACTGGCACGCCGGAATGCTGCTGGAAAATGCGACGCTGCAGACACCCTTCCTGTGCGACCTGGTTACCCTTGCCGACCCGACAAGCGAATTCAGCTTCCTGAACTATCTCAAGCGCGAAGGCCGCATCTATTCTTTCTATTCCTACCTGATCGTGACGGAAAACTTCTTCCTGCTGCGCAACGAGTTCAATCGGTATTGCCGGTGGGCGGCTTCGCAGCTCGATAGCGTCATGTTCAGCACGGAGATCGACGGGGTCGACTATCACGAAGCGAGCGGACTCTATCAGGTCGCGGCCCGCAACACGAAGACGGGCGAACGCCAGACCTACTGGACCCGCCGGCTGATCCTGGGTTCGGGAATGACCCCCGCCCTCCCCGACTTCTGCGCCGGTCTGGAGGACGAACTCGTCCACACTTCCACCTACATGGCCAACAAAGACAGGCTGAGGGCGAAGAAATCCATCACCATCGTCGGCAGCGGCCAGAGCGCGGCGGAAGTGTATTACGACCTGCTGAAAGACATCGACCGATACGGCTACGCTTTGAACTGGATGACGCGTTCGCCGCGGTTCACGCCGATGGAGCTGACCAAGTTCACCTTGCAGCACACATCGCCCGACTACACGGACT
This sequence comes from uncultured Mesorhizobium sp., assembly GCA_965649745.1. Lineage (GTDB taxonomy): Bacteria > Pseudomonadota > Alphaproteobacteria > Rhizobiales > Rhizobiaceae > Mesorhizobium. The sequence goes on from CBFGLW010000019.1 coordinate 13,405, forward strand.
ATTTCTTCAGCCTGCCGACGGAAAAGCGCGCCCGCCTCGTCAAGTCGATGAAGGATGTCTATGGCGGCATCAACGCTTCCCTCATCAACGACATCTTCGATCTTCTCTATCGCAAGCGCTTCGTCAGCGATTTCGATACGACGCTGATGACCAACACCGAACTGTCTGCTTGCAACTTCGACAGCCGGAAGCGGACATTCAAGCTGCGGCTGCTCCAGCGCGAAGAGGAAAAAAGCTTCGATCTCGAGACCGAAGCCCTGATCATGGCGACCGGCTACCGCTTCAGGCAGCCGGACTTCGTCCAGTCGATCGCCGACCGCATAAACTGGCGCGACAACGGACGCTTCGCGGTGGCGCGCAACTGCTCCGTCGATCTCAAGGGCAATGAAATCTTCGTGCAGAGCGCCGAACCGCACGCGGACAGCTTCATACCGCCGGATCTCGGCCAGGCCTGCTATCGCAACTCCATCATCATCAGGGAAATCCTCGGACGCGAATACTATCCGGTCGAGCGCAGCATGGCCTTCCAGCGCTTCGGCGCGCCCGAGACGGTTGCCCCGCACACATCCGGGGCGCCGGTCTCGATGCTGGCCGGCGTGAATTCGCCTGACAAATGACTATCCCGCCGATGCGAGGAGCCCGGATCATGGATCAGCATAACGACCCATCCTTGCAAGACGCCGGCCGTACCGCCGTCGCCCAGCTGGAACCGGACGTCTGGGCGCGGGTCAACCGGCTTCTGGTGCGCAAGGCGATCGCGGAATTCGCGCACGAGCTTCTTCTCGCACCGGTGGCAACCGGAACGGATGACAACTGGCAGACTTATGCGCTGGCAAACGAAGAACTGCGGCTGGAATACCGTTTCCGCGCCCGCAGGATGAGCCTCGACCACTGGCATATCGATCCGGAATCCATCGAGAAATCGATAGGCGGCAAGTCCGCGCCGCTGGATGCGCTGAGGTTCGTCATCGAATTCCGGAAGCCTCTCGGTATCCGCGAGGCGATGATGCCCGTCTATCTCGACGAGATCAGCAGCATTCTCTACGGCGCCGCCTACAAGCGCGCTTTCAAGCCGCACCATGCCGCAAAGCTGGCGCTGGCCGAATACCAGCAGATCGAAACGGGAATGACCGAGGGCCATCCAACCTTCGTCGCCAATAACGGCCGCATCGGTTTCGACACGCTCGACTATCCGATCTATGCGCCGGAAGCGGCGCATGCGCAGAATATTCTCTGGGTTGCGGTGGTGCGCCGCCAGGCCACTTTCACTGCCATGCAGGGGCTCGACTACGAACGGCTGATGCGGGAGGAGCTGGGCGCGGAGACCGTCGCCGGCTTCAACGCGACGCTGAAAGCCAAGGGCCTTGACCCGGATGCCTATTATTTCATGCCGGTCCATCCCTGGCAGTGGTTCAACCGCATCTCGATGAGCTTCGCGCCGGAAATCGCGCTGAACAACGTGGTCTATTTGGGACCTTCGCCGGACCTCTATCTTCCGCAGCAGTCGATCCGGACGTTCTTCAACATCAGCCATCCGACCCGGCGCTACGTCAAAATGGCACTGTCCATCCTCAACATGGGCTTCATGCTGATGCGCGGGCTTTCGCCGGAGGACATGGCCGCCACACCGCCGGTCAACGACTGGGTGCGCGGGTTGGTGGATGCCGATCCCTACCTTCAGGGAAACGGGTTCCAGATCATCTGCGAGGCAGCCACAATCGGCTACCGTAACAGCTATTATGAGCAGGGCCTGAAATCGGATTCCGCCTACAAGCACATGCTTTCGGCGCTGTGGCGCGAGAGCCCGGTTGCGCTGCTCGGCAAGAACGAGCGCCTGATGACGATGGCCGCGCTTCTGCACCTCGATCCGCAGGGCGAGTCGCTGACCGCCGCGCTGATCGAAGCTTCCGGCCTCGATGCCGACAGCTGGATAAGGCGATATCTGAAAGCCTATCTGTCGCCCATCCTGCATTGCCTGTTCGCCTACGACATCATCTACATGCCGCATGGCGAGAATGTCATCCTCATGCTCGAGGACAACGTGCCCACCCGTATCGTGATGAAGGACATCGCCGAGGAGATGCGCATCCTCAACGATGGCGCCGGCCTGCCGCCGCCGGTGCAGAGAAACTGCGTCACCGTCCCCAACGAGGTCTGGCTGGACGGCATCTTCACCGACGTTTTCGACTGCTATTTCCGCCATCTCGCGGCGATCCTCGACGACAAGGGCGTCATGCCGGAACAGCGCTTCTGGTCGCTGGTGGCCGAATGCGTCGAGGACTATCAGGCGAGCCAGCCGCAAATGGCCGAAAAATTCGCCCGCCACGATCTTTTCGTCGCCGAATTTCCCCGCAACTGCATCAACCGCCTGCAGCTTCGTGACAACCAGCAGTTGCTCGACCCCAACGATCCGGCGAAAGGCTTCCAGTATGCCGGAACGCTGGCGAACCCGCTGGCTGCGGCCAGACGCCGGGCGAAGGGTGGCGATGGTGCGAAGCCAAAGCCGGACCGGACCGAGGCTGCAACCCTTGAAGCCAGTCAAAGGTGAGGAAGGCCGAGGAGAAGGTGGGGTTAAGGGCAGGACGAGAGATTTAAAGCCGTTCAGTCAGAATCAGCATGTTGGCCAGGAGGAGCCAGAGACGATGACCAGCGCAAAAATTGCGAATGAACTGACCCCGGACAGCATCCGGAAACTGGTCGCCAGGGAAATCGACGCCATTCACGTTCCGGGATTTTATCCCCGCGACGTCTCGCTGAAGTTTGCCGAGAAGATCGCGGCGAACTCAAAGCTGGAAGCCTACAAGACGCAAAACACGCTCAAGCGATTGGGCATGGGGTATGTCGATGTCGGCGGCGACACGGACAATGCGACGCGCTATCACGACGAAGCCATTCAAGCGGTCTGGGACATCCGCAATCTGATGTATCCCTACATCACGCCGCTCGATCACCTGCGGCTGGTGCTCGAGGAAATCTGGCCTGCAGGATCGAACATCGAATCGATCGACGCGCAGAAGTGCTTCGTCGGGACTTGCCGCGTCATCGATCCCGGCGCCAAGATGCTGCCGCACAGCGACCGCCTCGGACGCATGCTCATCAACGGCGAATCCGACCTGACCGGCCAGCTTGCCGTCAACATCTATCTCAAGATGCCGCAGGAGGGCGGCGAGATCGAACTTTGGCTGCGCGAACCGACCCCCGACCAGGACAAGGAAATGGTGGTGAAGGACGGGTTGGACCGTGATGTGCTCGGCGAACCGCCGCTGTTGATCCGGCCGGAGCAGGGCGACCTGGTGATTTTCAATTCACAGCTCATCCACGGCGTTACGCCCGGCAAGGGATCGGACCGGGTCACCATGTCTTCCTTTATCGGCTATCGCGGCGACGAAGCGCCCTTGACGTACTGGAGCTGACCGGCGTCACGCCCTCCGCAAAACGCGAAGAAGACCCGAATTGGCAGGCTGAACGCCTCCAAAGAAATGGCCCTTCGGGGCCATTTCTTTTTCCCGCAACCGGAAGGCCGCCGGGCTCCCTTCCTTCCTGCGACACAGGCAAGGCCGACGCTTGTCAAAAGAAAGGCCGCACGGCTATCGCGCGGCCTTTCTTCTTGTCTGCAACCGCAAGCGGTTCGGCGATCAAGTGCTGGAGGTCGCCGGCTCGGCTGCCGGCAAATCGCTGCGCCGGATCATGAACACCGCACAGATGACGGCCAGAACCGCGAGGAAAGCGACGATCCCCATGATGAGGGAGAAGGCGATTTCGAAGCTTGCCTTGCCGAATTCCGCCAGCGCCGCCTGGGCGGCCGCGGGCGCCCCGGCGATTGCCGAATTGAAATCGCCGAGCGCGATCAGATTGGCAGTGCGGGGCAGATCGCTGAGGGTCCCCGCGACGGGGGCGGCGGCCAGCTGCGCGGTGACGCTCGCCAGCAGAATGGCTCCGACTATCGAAATGGCCAGCGTAAACGAGCCGTGGCGGAAGGTGATGTTGATGCCGGAGGCGAGGCCGGCGCGCTCCGGCGGCACCACGGCGGTCGCCACATTGGCGAGTTCGCCGTTGATCAGCCCCGTGCCGATGCCGATGATTAGGAAGGCGACAACCCAAAGGGAGATCGACTCCGGCGGCGCCACGGCCAGCCACACGAAGCCGATTGCCGGCAGCAGGCAGCCCAGGATCATCAGGCCGCGAACGCCGAGGCTGGACGGAGCCGCCAGCCTGGCGCCGAGCGGAGCCAGCAGAAGCAGCGGCACCGTCAGCGGCAGCAGCATCAGGCCCGCCGCCCAGGGCGACATGCCGCGCATGACCTGGAAGTAGAGCGGCAGATAGACCAGCATGACCCAGAAGGTGACGCTGCTCAGCACGCAGAGAAGCTGCGCGCCGGTGAAGGTCGGTATGCGGAACAGGCCGAGATCGAAGGCCGGGTTCTTGGCGCTCAGCTCGATCCACACGAACAGAGCAAACAAGGCCGCCGACGCAACGAGGGCGCTGACGATCGGCGTGCTGCTCCAGCCGAGCTCGCCGCCTTCGATCACCCCGAAGGAAAGCAGCGCGAGCGCCGCGGTGAAGGTGACGATGCCGGGCCAGTCGAACCTGCCTGGGTTCGGGTCCCGTGATTCCTCGACGCGCCAGTAGCAAAGCGCGATCAGCGCCGCGACGAGCGGGATGTTGATGAGGAATATCCAGCGCCAGCTCAGGAAATCGACAAGAATGCCGCCGATCATCGGGCCGAAGGCCGCCGCCACGCCGATGGACACCCCCCAGAAGGCGAAGGCCTTGGCGCGGTCGGCGCCCTGGAAGGCGTGCGAAATCAGCGCCACGCCGAGGATCAACATCGCGCTGGCGCTGAGGCCCTGCGCAAGGCGGCCCCAGATGAGCGCGGAGGGCGAATTCGCCAGACCGACGACGAGCGACATAAGGCCAAACAGGGCGAGGCCGGTGACCATGGTTCGCCGGCGGCCGATCCGGTCGGCCAGCGCGCCAACGGCGACCAGCACGGAGGTGTAGGCGATGTTATAGGCGTTGATGATCCACTGCAGTTCGGCAAAGCTGGAGTTGAGATCGCGCTCGATGGAAGGCAGGGCGACCGCCACAACCGTGACATCCATGATCACGAGGAACGCGCCAAGCGCGGCCACGGCCAGGGTCGGCCAGTTTTCCATGAGCCCTGAGCGTTTTACGTCGGTGTTGGACATGGGAACGTTTCCTGGTTTTTGATCTGCGCTGCATGAACCGGTCGGTCGCGCAGCCGCATCTCGTTGCAGACCAGCCGTGAATCCTGACGGATCCCAGGCGCGGCGATTATTTCTTCACGGTGGATACGGGATAAAATGCAAGCACGGCCAGGCCGCGCGTTCCGGCCATCGCCCGAACGATAGACGGAAATATTTTCAGTGTTCGCACGGCGTTCTCCTCCAGAATTGCTCAAGCGCGCATGCGGGACGCTCGGAGAGAGACTAGAACGCCATGATTTTTCTTAGAAATATATATTTTCCGGTGTGGATATTCATGGAATATATTACTGGGTCAACCGCCTTACTCCGGCAACGATTTTGCCGATGCGGGGCCCGTTTCAAATATGCAGTGCGTGGCCAAGCGCCTTGAGCGCCGCCTCCTGGAACCCCTCGCCCTGGGTGGGGTGGGCGTGAATTGTGCCGGCGACATCCTCCAGCCGCGCGCCCATTTCGATCGCCAGCCCGAATGCCGCCGACAGTTCCGAAACGCCTTGCCCGACCGCCTGGATGCCGAGGATCACATGGTTGTCGGCACGCGCGACGATACGGACAAACCCCTCCTCGCCAACCTTTGTCATGGCGCGGGCATTGGCCTGGAACGGAAACAGTCCGACCTTGACCTCTATCGAAGCCGCCTTGGCCTCCTCAGGAGACAGGCCGGCTGAAACGACCTCCGGATCGGTGAAGCAGATCGCCGGGATGCAGCGCTTGTCCCACGCACGCTTGTGGCCGGCGACGATCTCCGCCACCATCTCCCCCTGCGCCATCGCCCGGTGCGCCAGCATCGGCTCGCCGGTGACGTCACCTATGGCATAGATGCCGCGCATCGAGGTGCGGCACTGGTCGTCGATGCGAACGAACCGGCCGTTCATCGCCAAATCGATTTCCTCCAGCCCCCAGCCTTCGGTGAGCGGCTTGCGGCCGACGGTGACCAGTACCTTGTCCGCGGCGATCTTCTGATCGTTGCCGTCGCCATCTTCCACCAGCAGGGCATCGCCCTTTGATGAAAGTCCTTTTGCCTTGGCGCCGGTGATGACAGTGACCCCGAGCTCGCCCAGCCGCTTGGAAACCGGACGGGTCAGTTCGGCGTCGTAGGTGGCAAGGATCCGCGGCAGCGCCTCGACCACAGTCACTTTCGACCCAAGCTTGGCGAAGGCGATGCCGAGTTCGAGGCCGATATAGCCGCCGCCGACCACGGCGAGGCGTTTGGGCACTTCGGTCAGCGCCAGCGCGCCGGTTGAAGATATGACATTACCCTCGAATTTCAGGAAGGGCAGTTCAACCGGCGCCGAGCCGGTGGCGATGACGATCGTCTCGGCCCTGATGACCTGCACGCCGGTTTCGGTATCCACCGCGACGGTCTTGCCGTCACGGAAGACGGCCCAGCCCTGCACGACCTTGACCCTGGCTTTCTTCAGAAGACCGGCGACACCGCCGTTGAGCCGGCTCACCACACCATCTTTCCAGGCGACGGTCTTGCGAAAATCCAGTTTCGGCGCGCCGGCGGAGATGCCGAGCGGGCTTTCCCCGGCAGCATGATGGAGCGCCAGATCATATTCCTCGGCAGCGTGGATGATCGCCTTGGAGGGGATGCAGCCGACATTGAGACAGGTGCCGCCCGGTTTCCGCGCCTCGACGATGACGGTGTCGATGCCGAGCTGGCCGGCGCGGATGGCACAGACATAGCCGCCCGGACCGGCGCCGATGACCAGAAGCTTGCAGGTGATTTCCTTCACGGGCTTTCTCTCAATCCATGAAAATCAGCGCCGGCGTCTCCAGCAGCGCCTTGATGCGCTGGACGAACACCGCCGCGTCCCAGCCGTCGATGACGCGATGGTCGAAAGAGGACGACAGGTTCATCATCTTGCGCGGAATGAACTGCGCGCCATCCCAGACCGGGCGGACCATCATCTTGTTGACGCCGACAATGGCGACTTCGGGATGATTGATTACCGGGGTCGTCGCCACTCCGCCCATCGCCCCCAATGAGGTGATGGTGATGGTCGAGCCGGAAAGCTCCTCGCGTGTCGCCGCGCCGGAACGCGCGGCCTCCGCCAGGCGGTTCACCTCGGCAGCGCAATCCCACAAGTCACGGGCTTCGGCATGCTTGACGACCGGCACCACGAGGCCGTTCGGCGTCTGCGCCGCCATGCCGATATGAACGCCGCCATGCTGATGCACGATGCCGGCCTCGTCGTCGAAGATTGCATTGAGCTGCGGCTGCTCGGCAATTGCCTTGACCATGGCGCGCATGAGGAAGGGCAGGATGGTGAGCTTGGGCCGGTCCTGGCGCTTGTCCTTGTTGAGCGAGGCGCGCAATTCTTCAAGCGCGGTGACGTCGATCTCCTCGACATAGGTGATGTGCGGGATGCGCGACTTGGAAAGGCTCATCTTCTCCGCGATCTTGCGGCGCAGGCCCACCACCTTGATGTCTTCGACCGATGTGTTGCGTACAAGGCCGGTGGATTTGCCGATGCCTTGTGCTCCATGGACGAAGAAGGCCTCGACATCCTCATGGGTGATGCGGCCGGCCGGCCCGCTGCCGGGCACCTGGCGAAGATCGATGCCGGCTTCCCTCGCCCGCTGGCGAACGGCCGGCGAGGCTATCGGTTTTTCACCTTCGGGGCGGGGGGCGATGGCAGGGCGGGGAGCGGAGTCTGAAGTACCCCCACCCCTAACCCCTCCCCTCAAGGGGGAGGGGGACTCGGTTGGCGCAGCCTTGCCGGCAACTGGGGCAGGCCTCGATGTGGAGGACGCCGCGACCGGCTGTCCCCCTCCCCCTTGAGGGGAGGGGTTAGGGGTGGGGGTATCTTGTGCCGCACCAGCGGAAGGCTTTTCTGTCGTTGCCCCCTCCGCTACATTCCCCTCGCCCGCCACCTTCAGCCGAACGATGGGCGAACCGATAGCCACCGTGTCGCCGACCTCGGCGCCCAGCCAAAGCACCTCGCCATCGGTCGGGGAGGGAATCTCAACCGTCGCCTTGTCGGTCATGACCGCGCCGAGAACGCTGTCCTCGCGCACAAGATCGCCGACCTTGACATGCCATTCGACCAGCTCGGCCTCGGCGACGCCCTCGCCGACATCGGGAAGCTTGATGACGTGCTCGCCCATCTCAGGCCTCCATGGTTTCGATCAGCGCGCGGCCGACGCGGGCCGGGCCGGGGAAATAGTCCCATTCCTGCGCATGCGGATAGGGTGTATCCCAGCCGGCGACGCGGGCGACCGGCGCTTCGAGGTGGTAGAAGCAGTTTTCCTGCACGAGCGTCACCAGTTCGGCGCCGAAACCGGAGGTCGTCGTCGCCTCATGGATGACGACACATCGCCCGGTCTTGTTGACCGACTCCACGATCGTATCCAGGTCGAGCGGCAGCAGCGTCCGCAGGTCGATGATCTCGGCGTCGATGCCGGTTTCCTCGGCCGCGGCCAGCGCGACATAGACCATGGTGCCATAGGCGAGCACGGTGACTGCCGAACCCTTGCGGCGGACTGCCGCCTTGCCGAGCGGCACGACATAGTGCCCGTCGGCGACCTCGCCCAGTTCGTGTTTCGACCATGGCGTCACCGGCCGCTCGTGATGGCCGTCGAACGGTCCGTTGTAGAGACGCTTCGGTTCCAGAAAGATGACGGGGTCCGGATCCTCGATAGCCGCAATCAGCAGGCCTTTGGCATCCGTGGGATTTGACGGAACGACCGTCTTGAGGCCCGCCACATGGGTAAACAGCGCCTCGGGCGACTGGCTGTGCGTCTGGCCGCCGAATATGCCGCCGCCAGTCGGCATGCGCACGACGATCGGGCAGGTGAATTCGCCATTGGAGCGGTAGCGCAGCCGCGCCGCTTCCTGCGTCAGCTGGTCGTAGGCCGGGTACATGTAGTCGGCAAATTGAATTTCGACACAGGGCCTCATGCCGTATGCGGCCATGCCGATGGCCGTACCCACGATGCCCGACTCGCTGATGGGGGTATCGAAACAGCGCGACTTTCCATATTTGGCTTGCAGTCCGGCCGTGCAGCGGAAGACGCCACCGAAATAGCCGACATCCTCGCCATAGACGACGACGCGTTCGTCACGCCCCATCGAGACGTCGATAGCGTCGCGAATGGCTTCGATCATTGTCTTGCGCGGCATGTATCAGGCTCCGATGGCGGGGAAGCGGCGAGCGGTGCGGACCATTGGCTTCACACTCCCGCCTGCTGCCGCTGGCGCTTCAGATGCGGCGGCATGTCTTCGAAAACGCCTTCAAACATGTCGCGCGCGGACGGCTTGCCCCCGGCATGCAGCGTGCCGTGCTTCTCCGCCTCCTTCTGGGCAGAAATGACCTCGTCCAGCACCTCGGCTTCGGCCTGGGCATGGCGCTCGTCCGACCAGACGCCCCTGACGATAAGGTGGTTCTTCAGCCGGATGACCGGATCGCCAAGCGGCCAGGCGTCCGATTCGGCTTTCGGCCTGTAGGCCGAAGGGTCGTCGGAGGTGGAATGCGCACCGGCGCGATAGGTGACATATTCCACCAGCGTCGGACCGAGATTGCTGCGGGCACGTTCGATCGCCCATTTGGCCACGGCGTTGACGGCCAGGTAGTCGTTGCCGTCGACCCGCAGCGCCGGGATACCGAAGCCGAGCCCGCGCGCGGCGAAAGTCCCGGAACCGCCGCGCGCAATACCCTGGAAGGTCGAGATCGCCCACTGGTTGTTGACGACGTTGAGCACCACCGGCGCCTTGTAGGTGGAAGCGAACACCAGCGCGGAATGAAAGTCGGACTCGGCGGTCGAGCCATCGCCGATCCAGGCCGCCGAAATGCGGGTGTCGCCGCTGATGGCGGAGGCCATGGCCCAACCCACCGCCTGTACGAACTGGGTGGCCAGGTTGCCCGACAGGGTGAAGAAGCCATGCTCCTTAGCCGAGTACATGACCGGCAGCTGACGGCCCTTGAGCGGGTCGCGCTCATTGGAATAAATCTGGTTCATCATGTCGACCATCGGATAACCGTTGGCGATCAGAAGCCCGGCTTGCCTGTAGGTCGGAAAGTTCATGTCGCCCGGCGCCAGCGCCTTGCGGAAGGCGCAGGAAACCGCCTCCTCGCCCAGATGCTGCATGTAGAAAGAGGTTTTGCCCTGACGCTGCGCCATCTGCATGCGCGCATCGAAAGTGCGCAGCAGCATCATATGCCGCAGGCCTTCAACCAGTTCCTCGTCGCTGAGCGATCCCGCCCAGGAACCAACAGCCTCGCCCTTGCGATTGAGGACCCGGATGATGGAGAAGGCCAGCTTGCGGATGGATTCCGGATCGGCATCGACCGGCGGTCTTTCGACCGATCCGGCCTCCGGAATCTGGACCTTGGAGAAATCCGGTGCGCCTCCGGGCCTGACTTCCGGCTCCGGGACATGGAACCGCAGCGGCGCGGACAACGGAGCATGGCCAGCAGCAAGCGGGGAACGCGCCGCCGATGTCGATTTTGAAGCGGATGCCATCAGACTCCTCCCGGTCGTCTTGGACCACAACTGCGAGGCCAGACACAGTTTATTTTACCGGATTATGAGATAAAAGCTTTCGAAAAAGTCTGCATAAGTGTTAGTCACCTGAAAGAAAACCCGCTATTCGTTCAAAAACTCGATAGTTTCTTTTGACGGTGGAGGACCCTGAAATGAGCAAGCCGATCGATGCCACCGACCGGAAAATCCTCAACGCGCTCATCGCCGACGGGCGGCAGACGACGAACGATCTGTCGCAGCGTGTCGGTCTTACGCCGAGCCCCTGCTGGCAGCGGGTCCGCCGGCTGGAGCGGGAAGGCTATATCAAGGGCTACACCACCCTGGTCGACTTCCAGCAGCTCGGTTACACTGACACCGTGCTCATCGATGTCACGCTCAACAGGCATGACGAAGACGTCCTGCGTAAGTTCGGAACGCTCGTCGCTGCCTTGCCTGAGGTCATGGACGTTTCCTTGACCACCGGCGAATTCGACTATTTTATCAAAGTTGCGGTCAAAGGGGCAGAAGGGCTGGAAGATTTTCTGTTCCGCAAGCTCTACAAGATCGGCGGCATCCAGAACACGCGCACCAGTTTCGTCATCCGCAGCCTCAAGGATATGCACGCTCCCTCGCCGCTTTGAGGGACTGGCCCGGAATCGTCCGGGGTCGGAGCCGATACATATCAAATAGTATATAAAACGACAGGCAATCATTTTATTTAGTCTAAGTGTTGACCATCTCGCCGCATTGACGTATCCAGTTTCTATCGAGAAGAAGTGATATGGCTTCGTGGCGGAGTGGCTACGCAGAGGACTGCAAATCCTCTTACCCCTGGTTCGAATCCGGGCGAAGCCTCCACTCTTCATCTTGGGCGGACGCCGCTTTCCTGTTTCATTGTTCTTAGAGTTGGAATCGAGCATCCCGCTGGAGAAAGCTCGATTTCTCGCCATTCGATCCGACCTGCTGCTAGGATTGCGCACTGCCGGCTGCCTGCCGTAGCTGACGTCTGTCAATCTTGCCGGTGGAGGTCTTTGGCAGCATGGCGCACAGCTCCAGCTGCTCCGGCACCATGTATTTCGGCAGCTTGTCGAGGCAGTGCCTTTTCAGATCGTTGTAGGCCAACGTCGTGCCTTCGGCAGGAACGACGAAGGCCTTGAGGAACCGTTGGCGGGATTCGTCCTCCAGATCGATGACGGCGATCTGTTCGACGGCGGGGTGGCGCGAAAGCGCCTCCTCGACCTCGTTCAGATTGATGCGGAAGCCGCGTATCTTCACCTGCGCATCGCGGCGGCCGACATAGAGATAGTTGCCGTCCGCATCCAGTTCGACCAGGTCGCCGCTTCTGTAGACCATATCCTGAAACCGGTTGTGTAACGGATTCTGAACGAAGCGGGCTGCTGTCATGGCGGGATCGCCCCAGTATCCGGCCGACAGCGTGCCGCCGCGTGCATAAAGTTCGCCAACTGCACCGGGTTTCGTAATCGGCATGCCCTCATCGTCGAGGGCAAAAACCTCCATATGCGAACAGGACTTGCCGATCGGCAAAACCGGTCCCGCAGGAGGCGTGTCGACCGGAAAGCAGGTCACATCGTTCATCTCCGTAGAACCGTAGATGTTGACGTAGCGAGCGGAGGGAATCTTCGCCATCAGGTCACGCAGCGCCTCCGGCAGAAAGACTTCCCCCGAAAAGAAGATGACCCTCAAGTTGCCGAGGTCAATACCGGGATCCGTTATCTGCTTGGCAATGATCGTCAGCACGGACGGAACCGACTGCCAGACGGTGATCCTGTTGTCGACGATGAAGCGCAGAAGGTCGACGCCGAGAAAGCTGATCTCCTGAGGAACAAGGCAAACGGTGCCGCCGCGCCGCATGGTTGCGTAGAGATCGAAGAGCGTGATGTCGAAATGAAACGGCGCGTGGCAGGAGCAGCGATCGTCCTCGGTCAGCCCGAAATAGTCGCAAGCCCAGTCAACGAAGCAGAGCACGTTGCGGTGGGTAATCATCACTCCCTTCGGCGTGCCGGTGGAGCCCGAAGTGTAGAGGATGTAGGCGAGATCGGTGTCGATTGCCGCTGCCGGCAGAGCGGCATCGCTCTGTGCAAGCACGGCCTCCCACGTGACAGCGGCGGCGGCGCCTGCGTCGATATCGATCGGTCCGGCTCCCACCGCCACAACGGCCCCTAGCGGAGGTGATAGGGCGAGGATTTCAGCCAGCTTGCGCTTTTTGCCGGCGCTGGTGATGAGCTGGCGTATGCCGCAGTCGGCGACGATATAGGCGATCCGTTCGACCGGGCCGGTCGGATCGAGCGGAACGCAGACCGCGCCGCATTTCATGATGCCGAAGAGGCAGGCGACGGATTCGATCGACTTGTCGAGGAAAATGCCGACCCTGTCGCCGCGACCGGTGCCCGCTGCCAGCAGCGTCCGTGCGATGCGGTTCGCCAGGCTATCCAGTTCGCGGTAAGAGATCGAACGATCCTCGAACGTGACGGCGATGCGATTCCCGTTCCGGACAGATGCCGTCTCCAGTATCGACGTTACGATGCCGCCCATTGCCGGACCGCTCCCAAAAAGATTTCCGGACCGCCTATCGGCAGGCCGGAAAAACATTCAGCCTTGGCGGCCTTCGCCCATCAGGTAGGCAAAATACTCATAGCGCGGACCGAGGAAGCGCTCGGCCTTGCCCCACATATCCTCCTGCGTGATCGGGCTCGGATATTTGCGGCCCACCGCCGTGCGCTCGAACAGCGGCTGCAGCAGCGTCAGCGCCAGGATGTAGAACAGGTCGTGGTCCATCTTGTAGCTCTTGCGGGCGTCGCCGGACCATTCGTTCAGGATCGCGTTCTGGTGCTTCTTCAGCAGGAACAGGTGCGGAATGAAATAGCCCCACATCTTCCTGGAGATCGCCCGCAGCTCCGCTTCGGGAACGTCAACGAAATAGCCCTGCAGCAGCGCCGTGATCGGGTCGAACTCAAGCAGGTTGTTCAGCGTGTATTTGTCCAGCGCGGTCGGGTAGCCGATCTTGGCGACCATGCGATAGACCGAGCTGACGATGTCGCGCCAGGCCTGCAACGGTCGCACGGGCTCGGGCAGGACATTGATGTCCTGAACGGAATCGAGATCGATCAGGAACAGTCGCTTGCTTTCGGTCGAATATACGAAATTGCCCCAGTCGCCGGAATAGCGGAACATTTCCGCCAGCGAGAAATCGTGCAGCAGTTTGCCGGCCTCGCGGGCAAGCGCACAGACGACGGTGAGACGGACCCGTTCGTCGTCAGGATCGCCTTCGATGCCGAGACAGGCGCGCATCTCATCGTAATGAACGTCAAATTTAGGGTCGGACCCGCGCGCCACGCCGGCGCCGAACAGGACTTCCGAAATGCGGTAGGGGGCAAGGCCGGGAGACAGGGTGATCACAGCCCCCATCGGCTCGCCCTGGAATTCAAGCGACTTGTCGTACTGGATGACGGCAAGCGGTGCGACCGAGGGGACGCCATGCTCGATCAGCCGCTCCGCCGCCCAATATTCGCGATGGGCGCGGCTGTGCACAATGCCTCCGATGGGGCTCGGCGAGCTGTAGGCATATTGATATTCGCCGGTATTCGAGATGCCGAAATGCGGATAGGTCACCAGGTATTCGAGAAGGTCGGTGAGCGGCGGCACCGGGTCATCGCCCGAGCCGTCGGCAAGCTTGTTGGAATAGGCGGCATCGCCGGGCAGGACGGGATTCCACAAGCCAACGCCCTTGAGCTTGGCGGCATGAAAGGTGACGGACGGGTCTTTCCTCAGGGACACGGTTTCATGCAACCCCTCCCAGGCGCCACGGCCGCGGCGGGTGAAGGTCGGAACGGCGCCGTTCCAGCTCGCAATGTCGAGCAGCCTCGTCCTCTCCTTCTCGGAAATGTCGAGCCCGTCATAGCTGTGCGTAACCGTGTAGTTCAGTCTTTGACGTATGTTCATGCGTGTAATCCCATCAGATTTTTTCGGTTACGGGGTAGGTGCGGCTGCCGAAAATCGCCGACCCGACCCGGACACTTGTGGACCCGTGAGCGATGGCGGCCTGGTAATCGCCGGACATTCCCATCGACAATTTTTGCAAGCCGGCTTCGCGCGCCAAGCGGGCCAGCATGTCGAAATGCGGACCAGGATCCTGCCCTGCCGGCGGAATGCACATCAGCCCCTCAATCGTCATGCCGTGGACGTTTCTGCACCGGTCGACAAAGGCGACGGCGTCCGCGGGCTCTATGCCCGCCTTCTGCGGCTCGGAACCGGTATTGACCTGTATGTAGAAGCGCGGAGCCTTGCCCTGGCTTTTCATTTCCCGGGCCAGTTCCACAGCGATCTTGTCACGATCGACGGATTCGATGACATCGAAGACCGCGACGGCATCCCTGGCCTTGTTGGACTGCAGGGGACCGATCAGGTGCAGTTCGATGCCGGGGAATTCGGCCTTCAGCGCCGGCCATTTTCCCGCAGCCTCCTGGACCTTGTTTTCGGCAAAGACCCGGCAGCCGGCCTCGATGACCGGGCGGATGTCCTCGGCCGCGAAAGTCTTGCTGACGGCGACCAGCGTGACCGGCGCCGCCGCGCCGGTGCGGCCGCGCTCGGCGGCGGCGATCTTGTCGCGTACGGCCTGAAGCCGCTGCAGCGTTTCTCCCATCATGCTTGTGTCCTTTTGTTGTTCCCGCGCCAGCGCCATGTCCTACCCCGCGACGCCGAGAAGGCTCGGAAGGAACAGGCTTATGGCCGGATAGATCGAGGCAAGGAGAATGATGATGAGATGCGCGGCCATGAACGGCAGCGCCTCCCGGATCGCGCTTTCATAGGGAACGTTGGCGATACGGGCCGCAGTCATCAGCGTCAGCCCGACCGGTGGCGTGATGTTGCCGAGATTCAGCGCCAGCAGCATCACCATACCGGCATGGAGAGGATGGAAACCGAGCTCCACCAGCGCCGGCGCCAGGACCGGTACGGCGATGATGATAGCCGGCAGCACGTCGATGAACATGCCGATGACGATGAGCAAGGCATCGACTGCGAGTATCTGGATGACCGGATTGTCGCTGACCGACGCGATGGTTTCCGCGGAGTAGAGCGCTATTCCCGACCGGGTGATATACCATCCAAGCACGTTGGAGGCGCCGAGCAGGAAGAACACGACGCCGCTGAAACTGACCGTGGCGACGACCGACTCCCAAAGGTCCCGTGCACTCAACTTGCGATAGGCGAGAACACCCAGCAAAAGCGCATACAGAGCCGCCAGAACGGCGGCCTCGGTCACCGTGGTGATGCCGGAAAGAATGCCGCCGAGGATGACGATGGGGATGCCCATCGCTGCAATGGCGTTGCCCCCTGACTGAAGCACCCGCGACAGCATGATCTTCTGATGGCTGGCATAGCCACGGCGCCAGGAGATGATGCCGCTGACGATCAGCATGCCGAGGCCCATCATCAGCCCCGGCACGATACCGGCGGCGAAGAGGCCCAGAATCGAGACATCCCGCAATGACGCCGCATAGGCGATCATGATGATGCTGGGCGGGATAATCGGGCCCACGATGGAGGCGCAGGCGGTCACCGCGGCGCAGTAGGCGGCGCTGTAGCCTTCGCGGCGCATGGACGGGATCAACGTCTTGCCGATAGCCACGGTCTCGGTGACGGCAGCGCCGGTAAGGCCGGAAAACAGCAGACAGGTTGTGACGTTGACATGCGACAACGCGCCGGGAACGCGTCCGAAAAGGCTGCCGGCGAACGCGATCAGCCGGTCGGTCAGGCCGGCGCGGTTCATGATTTCGGCGGTAATAATGAAATACGGAACGGCAATCAGCACATAGCCCGAGACGCCGGCATAGAACCGGTCGGCGATGATGCCCAGAAAGCTTGTGCCACCGATCGTGTAGGCGCCGACAAGACCGGCGGCGGTCATGACGAGCCCCAAGGGCACGCCGATCAGCATGAGGACAATAAAAGCTCCGGCGGCGGCGCTCACGACACGCCCTCCAGGATGTTCGCCGCAGGCGGATTGTGCGCCGGCTCATCCTCGGGGAGGGGAAGGGGACTCCGCTCTTCGACGAGTGCAAGGCCGTCAAGCAGATGGATGCAGATGATCAGACCTGTGATGGGAACGGACGCCGCCATCCACTGATTGGAAATCTGCAACGCATCGGAAACGACGAAAACATGCGTGGCGCCGAGGAAGAACGTGTAGCCGTACCACAACAGCGCCAGACCGAAGAGCCCTACGGAAATGTAATTGATCCAGCGCGTGGCCATCAGAGCCCAGTGCGGCATGGAGTTGGTCAGGACGGAGATCGCGATGTGCTCGCCGAATTTGAAGGCGACCGTGATGCTGAGCATGCCGAACCAGGGCAGGAACAGCCTGACGAAGGAAGGCCTCGTGTTGGCGTAAAGCCAGTCAAGCGTGCCTGACTGGAACGCGGCTTCCATTCCGCCATACCGCATCGCGACGCGCAGCAGGTCGAACAGTATGCCCAGGGTCGAAACCAGCATCATGGCGACAAGCAGCAACGCGCAGATGGCGATGCATATCTGGTTCACGACGTCGCTTATTCTACTTAGTCGCAGGGTAGCGCTCATGATCATTTCCCCAAGCTTCCGATCGGTCCTTGGCTGCACGGGATTGTCGGCGGCGCGGCTTAAGACGCACCGCCGCGCTTTGGTCAGTTCAGGTAACGCTTGTTAGCCTCGTCGAGCGAAGCCTTGATGTTGTCGACTTCCTTGCGGACGTCGTCGAACCGGGAAGCCTGCGGGCCGAATTCCTCGACCAGCCAGTCGCGATAGTAGGCCTGAGAAACCTCACGCATCTTCTGCTTCTCGCTGTCGGGCAGGAGGTAGCATTCCTTGAATTTCTTGCAGGAATTCACCCAGCCGACGACGGAAATCTGAGCGGAGATGCCATGCGCCATCTTCACCGATTCCCGAGCGGCCCGGATGACGATCTCCTTATAGTTTTCGGGAAGCTTGGAGAACCAGGCCTCACTCACGCTCCAGGTTATGGTGTTGTAGATGTGGCCGGTCCACGTCGTGTAGTCGGTGACATCGTAGAGGCGGAAAATGTCGTTCACGCCCGGAGCGTGGAAATGGCCATCGATCAGGCCTGTCGCCAGGCCGGTCTGCACCTCGCCCCATGGCAAGGAAATCGGCGTGGCGCCAAGCGACTTGACAATGGCCATATGCGCCTGGTTTTCCTCGACACGGATCTTCAGGCCTTCGATGTCCTTGACCGTCTTGATCAGCCGCTTGTTGTTGGCGAAGGCGACGAACCCGCCGCCATCGTCCAGCGTGCCGAGGTAACGAAGGCCGCTCTCCTTGACCATCGGTTTCATGAAGTCGGCGAACCAGGGTGAATCGAAGAACGCCCAGGCAGTCTGGTAGTCGGGAAACAGGAAGGGCGCCGTTACCATCTCGTAGTTCTTGAAGACGGAGGCCTGCGTTCCGGAACCCAGCATGATCGACTGGACGGTGATGCCGGCTTTCGCCTGCTGCGCCACTTCGACCTCGCCGCCAAGGGCGCCATTGCCGAAAATCTGGACGTCGATATCGCCATTGGTGGCGCTTTCGACGATCTGTTCGAAATGCTTGAGCGAGGGCGCCGTCTCGTTGTTGGTAAGATCGTCCGGATAGAGGTGGGCGATCGTCATCGTGAACGTCGCGGCATCGGCCGGCAGAGAGCCTATCGCCATACCCAGCGCGAGAACCCCCGCACTCAGGAAGCCGGACCGGCCCGCGCCGCCATGGGCGCGGAAAAGATAGGATAGGGTGGCAGATATTCCAGATTCAGTATTGCGCATGACTCCTCCCAGCGCCTGAAACCAATCGGTTACCGCGTTCTTCAAACCTGCGATGTCATCTGCCCTGATGGCGCGGATACTTCTGCCCGCGCCTTATCTCGTTTGGCTGCGCCGTCAGCCGGTCACCGCTCCCTCGTTCGCCGGGCGTGCAAGCTGGGCGAATTTCGAAAGCACGCCTGTCACATAACGTGGCTTCGGCTGCCGCCAGTTCTTGCGCCTGCGTTCGATTTCAACCTCGTCGACGTCGAGCTGAAGCAGCGCTTTTTCGGCGCTGATCGTTATCGTATCGCCCTCTTCGACCAATGCGATCAGGCCGCCTTCATAGGCTTCCGGAGTAACATGGCCGACGAGCATGCCCCAGGAGCCGCCGGAAAAACGACCGTCGGTGATAAGACCGACCTTGTCGCCGAGACCCCTTCCGATGATAGCCGATGTCGGGGCCAGCATTTCCGGCATGCCCGGGCCGCCCTTCGGCCCGAGATAGCGCAGGACCAGAACGTCGCCCGGCCGGATTTTGTCGGACAGGATCGCTTCCATCGCCGACTGCTCGTCGTTGAAGACGCGCGCCGGGCCGGTGATGGCCGTGGACTTCAGGCCGGTGATCTTGGCGACCGCGCCCTGGGTGGCGAGATTTCCGCGCAGGATGGCGAGATGACCCTGCGGATAGAGCGCATCCCTGATCGGACGGATGACGTCCTGACCGGCCGGCGGCTCGTCCGGTACATGCGCAAGCTCCTCGGCAATCGTCTTGCCGGTGACCGTCATGCAGTCGCCATGGAGCAGGCCGGCGTTCAGCAGGATTTTCAGGATCTGCGGAATGCCGCCGGCTCGATGCAGGTCGACGGCCATGTATTTGCCCGACGGCTTGAGATCGCAGATAACGGGCACCTTGCGCCGCACGCGTTCGAAATCGTCGAGCGTCCACTCGACTTCCGCTGCATGGCAGATCGCCAGATAGTGAAGCACCGCGTTGGTCGAACCGCCCGTAGCCATGACGAGAGCGATGGCGTTCTCGACGCTCTTGCGGGTGATGATATCGCGCGGACGCAGGCCCTTTTTGACCGCCTCGACGAGAATCCGGCCGGATTCCGCCGCCGATTCGCGCTTTTCCTCGTCGATATTGGCCATGGTCGACGAATAAAGCAGCGCCATGCCGAGCGCCTCGAAAGAGGAGCTCATGGTGTTGGCGGTATACATACCGCCGCAGGCGCCTGTCGTCGGGCAGGCATTGCGCTCAATGCCTTCGAAATCCTCCTGGCTCATGCGCCCGGCCTTGATGGCGCCGACCGCCTCGAACGAGGAAATGACCGACAGGTCTTGGCCCTTCCAGTTGCCCGGCTTGATCGTTCCGCCATAGACGTAGACCGCCGGCACATTGGCCCGCGCGATGCCGATCATGCCGCCTGGCTTGTTCTTGTCGCAGCCGCCGATGACCAGGACGCCGTCCATCCACTGGCCTTGCACGGTCATCTCAATGCAATCGGCGATGACCTCGCGGGAGACGAGCGAATACTTCATCCCCTCGGTGCCCATGGACATGCCGTCCGAAATGGTGGGGACGCCGAACAGCTGCGGATTGGCGCCCGCCTCCTTGATGGCGGCGCAAGCCGCATCGGCCAGAACCTGAAGTCCGCCGTTGCAGGGAGTGATCGTCGAATGGCCGTTGGCCACGCCGATCATCGGCTTGTCGAAGTCTTCCTTGGTGTAGCCAAGCGCGTAAAACATTGCCCGGTTCGGCGAACGCTCCACTCCTTCAATAATATTCCTAGAACGCTTGTCGTACGCCACTCCATCCCCTCCCTAGGGCATCAAGTCTCATGCGGAGGAACACTACATGCCGCTCGGTTATTTCTGAAATCTATTTGTCATATTATTTTGAGTTGATTTGCGTATTACGAGCGCCAAAACGGCGAAAGAATTTTCGTTTTCATATGCACAACCGAAAAGACGATCCTGCCTGCAAGGCAAAAACCGGCCAAGCCATTCGCATGGCACCGGGTCTTTACCACTATGCGCCGGCAGCCATCTTCTGTGGCTCGCCTCCCTGTTGCCGGGCGATATTGACGAAACGCTTGACCGTGGGTGACGGATCGTCGTTACGCCAGACGAGGCCGGTCTCGATCATCGGCGGACTGCCGTCGAGAGGGATATAGCAGGTACCGCTACGCCCCAGCCTGCGCAGGGATTCCGGCACCAGCGCGATCCCCATGCCCCGCGACACCAGGCTGACGATCGTCTGCATCTGAATGGCTTCCTGGCCGATGTTGGGCCGAATGCCGTTGGTGGCGAAATAGCTTGTGATGATGTCGTGGAACGCCGGCGCGCTACGGCGCGGGAAGATGACCAGCGGCGTATCGACGAGTTCGGAAAGCCGCAGCCTGCCGTCGGCGCAGTTGATGCGTCCTTCGTTCAGCCATGCCTCGGGGATGGCCGCGACAAGCGGTTCGCGCAAAAGCGGCAAGTACGCCAGCGAGGAGTGCAGGGTGGCGTGGACGGGGATGATAAGGCCGGCATCCATATCGCCCTGAAGCAGCGCTTCGATCTGGAGATCGCTGGTCATTTCCCGCAACGTGACCTTCACGTCCGGATAGGCGGCGCCATAGTTGCCGACAAGATCGGGTAGCACGCTGTAGTCCGCCGTCGAGACGAAGCCGAGCTTGAAAGTGCCTATTTCGCCGCGCGCCAGTTGGCGGGCGAGGACCGGCAGCGTCTCGGCATCGTCCAGTATCTTTCGCACATGAACGAGCCAATGCTCGCCCACGGGCGTCAGCTCGACATGTCTCTTTGTACGCTTGAACAGCGTCACCCCCAGCTCCTGTTCCAGGGCCAATATGGCCTGGCTCAAGGGCGGCTGGGTCATACTGAGCCGCTCGGCGGCTCGACCGAAATGCAATTCTTCTGCGACCGTAACGAAAAAACGAAGCTGCCTCAGGTTCATCGGTGGCCTCTAATTCAGCGCGCAACCTATTTGGGTCTAAAAGAGATATTTCCCAATACTGCGGAAAAAGTCTATGCAAGATTTCAAGTGAAACTCCGACTAAAGGATGCTTTCGCTTAAATGGGAGGAAATGCATAGATGTTTTTTCGTCGCTTGGGTGGCCATTCGGCCACCGGGCTGTCCGTTGTCGCAGGATTTTTCCGAGCCGCGGGAGGTAATGGTGCGTGTGAGTTCTCACGGTACCGCCGCTGTGACAGTTCTGTTCTGCCGGATGGCGCGCGCGAGACGCGTCGCACGAAAATCCAGCCGACAAGCAAAGGCCGTACCTGTGTGCGGTCACGACCTGCTTCGATCAGCCGGAACGGCCTGCGTCGTCCGCGCCCGTCCCTGCAGGCGACTGGACGCATCTGGGAGGCCTCTTCCCTGAATCCGCCGGCAACATTCCAAAGGGGAGTATGATGAAAATTCTGAAAGTTCCATTCCTGGCGGCCGCGATCGTGGCCGGCGTCTGCAGCATCGGTACAGCCGCCATGGCGCAGCAGACCGAAGTCAAGCTCGGCTATGCGCTGGCCGAGAATTCCCACTATGGCGCGGGCGCCAAGGCGTGGGCCGACTATGTCGAGAAGGAGACCAACGGCAAATTCAAGTTCCGCATGTTCCCGTCCTCCGGGCTGGGCGGCGAGCGTGAAGTCGTCGAAGGCCTGCCGCTCGGCACCGTCGAGGCGACCATCGTCTCTACCGGCACGCTGAGCAATTTCGTGCCCGCGGTCGGTGCAACCGATATTCCGTTCCTGTTCCGCGATCTGCAGCACGCCCGCAGCGTGCTCGACGGCAAGATCGGCCAGGATGTGCTGGGCCAGTTCGATGCGCGCGGCATGGTGGCACTCGCCTGGGGCGAGCAGGGCTTCCGTCACGTCACCAACAACAAGCATCCGATCAACAAACCTGAAGATCTCGCCGGCCTGAAGCTGCGCACCATGGAAAATCCGGTCCACATCACCGCGTTCAAGACGCTTGGCGCGGCGCCCACGCCGATGGCCTGGCCGGAAGTGATCGGCGCGCTGCAGCAGGGCACAATCGACGGCCAGGAGAACCCGCTGTCGGTGATCGTTTCGGCTAAGCTGAACGAAGTGCAGAAATATCTGACCCTGACCGGCCACGTCTACTCGCCCGCCATGATCCTGATGTCGAAGAAATTCTACGACGGGTTGAGCGACGACGAGAAGAAAATCTTCCGCGACGGCGCCGCGAAAGGCCGCGACGCCATGCGCGCCTTCGTCGACAATGTCGAGAAGACCGGCGTCGAGCAGCTCAAGGCTGCCGGCATGCAGGTCAACGAACTGTCGCCGGAACAGAAGGAAGGCTTTCAGAAGGCCCTCCAGTCCGCCTACGACCAATATTACGAGAAGTACGGCAAGGATCTCATCGACAGCATCATCGCCGCGAAATAACGTGCCCCAACTGGCGGAAGCGTCGTAACCCGGCGCTTCCGCAATTTTTTCGAGGGAAAAATGGCAAAAGCGGAAGAAATATTCGTCGCCATCAACCGTTGGGCGCTTATCCTGATCCTCGCCGCCATGAGCGTGATCGTCTTCGCCAATGTCTGCCTGCGCTACCTGACAAACGATTCCATCATCTGGGCCGAGGAACTGGCGCGCTACCTGATGATCTGGATGACCTTCCTCGGCGCCGGGCTGGTGCTTCGCTTCGGCGGACACGTGGCCATCGACAACATCCATTTCATGCTCAGCAAGCAGATGGCGCGGCTTTTGCGCTTTATCCTGTGCCTGCTGCTGATGGCATTCTTCGCCGTCATGATCTGGCAGAGCTTCATCTACATGGACATGATGAGCTATCAGACGATGCCCGCCATGGGCTTCTCGTTCGACTATGCCTATGCGGCGTTCCCGATCGGGTTCGGTCTGCTCATCGTCCACCTGCTGCTCATCATGCGCTCCTACGTGCGCGAATACCGGTTCGCCGAAAGCGACGAGATGGACGCTGAAGCCGCGGCATCGATCTAGCCGGATTCAGCCATCGGAACCGGCCAAAAGAGCCGGGCTTCGGGACTCAACAAAAACAAGGAAGCCCGGCGCAATCGCCGGATACAGAGGGTCTACACAGTCGTGATCGCAACACTCGTCATATCAGTCGTTCTGCTGCTGGCACTGGGAATGCCGGTTGCATTCGCGCTCGGAATAGCCGCCTGGCTGGCAGTGGCCGTGGGCGGCCAGTTTCCGCAGATCGTGGTGCTCAAGGAAATGTTCACCGGCATGGATTCTTTCCCGCTGCTGGCCGTACCATTCTTCATCCTTGCCGCGGAACTGATGACCGGCGGCGCGCTGACGGTTGTGCTGCTTCGTTTCGCCATGCAGTTCCTTGGCCATCTGCGCGGCGGCATGGGCTATGCGAACATCCTTTCGCTGACGCTCTTTTCCGGCATTTCGGGCTCGGCGCTCGCCGATGCGGCGGGCCCCGGCGCCATGATGATCCAGATGATGGACAAGGCTGGATACAAGCGCTCCTATGCCGCGGCACTGACCGCCTCGACGGCAATCGTCGGGCCGATCATTCCTCCTTCGATCACCATGATCATCTATGCGCTGCAGTATGACGGCGTCTCGGTGATCGAACTGTTCCTCGCTGGCTTCATCCCCGGCATCGTCATCGCCTTGGCGATGGCGGCGGCGAACTGGTACATCTGCCGCAAGCGCGGTTACCGTTCGACCGAGCCGCGCCCCGACTGGCGGACCATGGTTCTCAACACCTGGCGCGCCATTCCCGCGCTGATGCTGCTGGTCATCATCATTGTCGGCATCCGCTCGGGCGTCTTCACGCCGACTGAGGCCTCCGTCATCGCCGTCTTCTACGCGCTCATCTGCGGCATGTTCTTCTACCGCACCCTCAAGATCGTGGACCTGCCCAGCATCCTCGCCCGCTCGGCGATGATGACGGCATCCGTCCTGCTGGTTCTGGCGACGTCGCAGGCCTTCGCCTGGATCCTGACGATCGAGGGGCTTCCACAGGACGTCGCGCAGGCAATCGTCTCCTGGAATCTCGGCCCGATCGGTTTCCTGCTGGCGGTCAATGTGCTGCTGCTTCTGTTCGGCATCTTTCTCGAACCGCTGCCCGGCGTGCTGATCCTGGTGCCGATCCTGGCGCCGATCGCCACCGCGCTCGGCGTCGACCCGATCCAGTTCGCCATGATCGTGATCTACAATCTGACGCTCGGCATGATTTCGCCGCCGGTCGGCAGCCTGCTGTTCGTAGTCTCCATGGCCACCAAGGTCAGCATGAGCGATCTCACCAAGGAACTGACGCCGTTCCTGATCGGGCATCTGGTCGTGTTGATGCTGCTCACCTTCATTCCCGCGCTGTCGACGGCCCTGCCGCAGGCGCTGGGTTACTGACCGGCGGAGAACAGGCCGGAGACGACAGAGTTGATCTGCGAATAGGAGTTAACATGGACTTCGCATTCACCGAGGAGCAGGAAAACTTTAAACAGCGCGTGCGGGATTTCGCCGTCACAGAACTGGCCGACAGCACGTTGAAGCAGCGCGACGCCGACAGCGAACTCTCACGCGATCTGTGGAAGAAATGCGCGCAGTTCGGCGTTCAGGGGCTTCCCTTCGCGAAAGAATATGGCGGTTCCGAACAGGATATCGTGACCACCGTCCTGGCAATGGAGGCATTGGGCTACGGCTGCCGGGACAACGGGCTGCTGTTCAGCATCAACGGTCAGATGTGGACCGTACAGATGCCGATTTCGAAGTTCGGCAGCGACGAACAGAAGGAAAAGTACCTACGCGGCTTGATCGCCGGCGACCTCATCGGCGCCCATGGCATTACCGAACCGAATGCCGGATCCGACGTAATGAGCCTTTCGACGTCGGCCGTCCGCCAGGGCGACAACTATCTCCTCAACGGCGCCAAGGTCTTCTGCACCAACGGGCCGGTGGCGGACGTCTTCGTCATCTTCGCCACGGTGGACGCCAGCGCCGGCTCGCTCGGCATTACCGGCTTTCTGGTCGACCGCGACACGCCCGGCCTCATCGTCAGCCCCAACAAGCGAAAGATGGGCCTCAGGACGTCTCCCATGGCCGAACTCACGCTCAAGGACTGCGTCGTTCCGGTCACTGCCCGGATCGGCAAGGAAGGCCAGGGTGGCAGGATCTTCAACTATTCGATGGAATGGGAACGCAGCGCCATCCTGGCCAATCTGGTCGGCGCGATGGAGTACCAGCTCGAAACCTGCATCGCCCATGCCAACAAGCGCGAGCAGTTCCGGAAGCCGATCGGCAAATTCCAGTCGGTGGCCAACCGAATCGTCGACATGAAGCTGCGGCTGGAGACGTCGAAACTGCTGCTTTACAAGGTTGCCTACCTCAAGAAGGTGAAGGGCAGCTGCGCCATGGAAGCGGCGCTGGCAAAGCTCTATCTCAGCGAGTCCTGGGTGGCGTCCTGCCAGAACACCCTCATCATCCATGGCGGCTACGGTTTCATGTCGGACTACGAGATCGAACGCGATTATCGAGATTCCGCCGGCAGCCTGCTCTATTCCGGCACCTCCGACATTCAGCGGAGTATTGCGGCGCGCTTTCTTGGTCTTTGATTAAATAGACTGTCCAAAACGGGAGGCATGGTTCCGGCAATGATTTTTGCCGGTTCCAACTGTTTTATTAAAAATACTTTTATATGTATTGCATACTTACTTTTATATTTTGCGAATATATCGCAAAAACGCCACAAGCTAGCATTTTATTCTGGATTACTGCTTGACATGTAGTTTTTGGTTTTGCAATCTGGTGTCAAAGCAGACCTAAAAATCCACGGGCTCGATACGTTTTGGTCTTCGCAGGCTTCATGTCTGAAGCATGCGAAAGGAGCTTGGATTTATGTCGCTCGGAACTGTCTGTCGCCCCGGCGGGCCTGTGACAGCACAAGCCGAGGATATCTCGAAGGAACTGCTTGCTTCCCCATACCGTACAACGAGGAGGAGATTGCCGTGAGCAATAGCGTGCCGAACGCAGCCGAGCTGCAGAAGTCCCTGAACGACTATCTGGTCGAGAATTCCAGCGTCAGCATCTCCGGGGCCATCGACCCCGAGGAGAACCTTCTCGACAGCGGTATCCTGGATTCGCTCGGGATCGCCGAGATCACCGAGTTCATGGAAAAGGAATTCGGTGTCGAGATCGATGAGGAGGAGATTTCGGCGAAGAACTACCGTTCGCTGAAAACGCTGACCGACTTCTGCCTGGCGAAGCTCGGAAAAGCCGCCGCATAATTCCCTTCTTCAAAGGAACCGACGATGAAGAGCACGGTGAAAGCCGACCTGATTCTCGTTCACGCGCCAGCGATTTTCGATTTCAGGAACAGGGACGACATGGCGCTCGGCTGGTATTCCAGTCAGGAGAGCAGCAATGTGACGCCCATATTCGAGATGTATCCGCTCGGATTCCTCTCGATCAAAAGTTATCTGGCCGAGCGCGGGCTGCATGTCGAGATCGTCAATCTCGCCTCGCTGATGCTGAAACATCCGACGCTGGACGTGGACAAGCTCATCGGGCATCTCGACGCGCCGATCTTCGGCATAGACCTGCATTGGCTGCCCCATTGCCAGGGCTCCGTCGAAGTCGCGGGCGTCCTGAAGAAGCATCATCCGGATTCCTTCGTCGTGTTCGGCGGCATCGTCTCCACCTACTACGCCAAGGAGATGATGCAGTACCCCCAGATCGACGGGGTCATCCGGGGTTACGATACGCTGGAGCCGCTGTGCCAGCTCGTCGCCGACATCAAGAAGGGGCGGCGCGGCCGGTTCGACGTGCCCAACATGATCTACAAGGACGACGACTTCATCGTCGACAACGGCCATTCCTATACACCGGACATTTTGAACGACGTCGCCATCGACTGGTCGAAGATGTTCCCCAAAACGCAGAGCCTTTTGAACCTCCCCAATCTCATGGTTCTGCCCAACACCGGCTGCCAGCAAAGCTGCGGCTGGTGTTCCGGATCGCGCTGGGCCTACCAGCGGATGATGAACGTGTCCAAGAAGACCGTTTTCCATCGCCGCTCGGAACAACTGGCGCGCGAGATCACCACTTTCCCCAAAACGGAATCGCCGCTCAGCGTCTATACGCTGCAGGCCTATTCGGAATCCGGCCCGCGTCTCATCGACTACCTCAAGGCCGTCGATGAAAGCGGCGTGGTGAAGTCCGTTTCATTTGAGCAGTTCCGCCTGACCAAGCCGTCGCTACTGAAGGAGATGGTGAACGCGGCGCCGAACACCGACATCTTCATCAACCTGTCGCCGCAGTCGCATGACGTGGAGATAAGCCGGCTGACCGGGCGCGGGACCTATACCAATCCCGAGATGGAGGACTGGATCCAGGAGGCGCTCGATATCGGCATCAAGGGCTTCTACCTCTGGTACACGATCGGCATGCCGCAGCAGACGCATGCCTCGGTGATGGAGACGGTCGAATATTCCGCGCGTCTCATGGAGCGTTTCCCCAACGATAAGGTCATCCCGACCATATTCGGCATGATCCCTTTCCTCGACCCCGGCTGCCAGTGGTTCGAGGAACCCGAGAAGCATGGCTACAAGGTCTTCCACCGCGATCTGCAGTCGCACCGCAAGTCGCTGCTGCAGCCGGTGTGGAAGGACGCCATGAACTACGAGACCAAGTGGATGGCGCGCGGTGAATTCCTGCCATCAATGTATGAGGCGATGCAGACGCTGGCCAACTACAAGGCCGATTTCGGACGCGTCACCCAGAAGAGCATCAAGATCGTCAATTCACGCATCGACCACCTGCGTTACCTGACCGGCTCGATCGAACGCGCCTATGAGAAGGACGGCGCGCTGCCGGCATCGCTCAGGCAGGAGCTTCTGGACCACAACAACGACATTCTTTCCTACGCGGCGGACGTCGTGCTGGTGAAGAAGCCGCTGGAAGGGCGGTGGTATGACGATCATGCCGTGCCGAAGGACGTCATCCAGAGCTGCCTTCATTGACGAGGAAGCCCGCCGCGGACCTGTGCCGGCGGCGAGCTGCGGACGACCGATGGCCCGGGTGGCCTGCAGAAATGCATTTCCAGGAGGTTTCCAGATGAGCGACCAGCCGATCGGCATCTTGGCCGCAGCCACGCTGCTGCCGCCCAGAACCAAGACCCTGCGCGAGATCTTCGACGAGGAAGGCGTGCCTTTCACCGAAGAGGCGGCTTCACGCCTCGGCGTCGAGCAGGTTCACATCTTTGAAGGCGAGAGCCCGACCGACATGGCAGTCGAAGTGTCGAAGGATGCGCTCGCAAAGGGATCGCTGTCGCCACTGGACCTCGACGCGATCATCGATTTCTCGGTGATGCCGCAGAAGTATGTCGAGCCGGCCTGGTCGATGAGCAACGAGCTGCAGGCGGAGCTGGGGGCCAAAAAGGCCTTCACGCTCGGATACAGCGGCGGCGGCTGCTCGAACCTGCATGTGGCGCTGAAATTCGCCACGTCGCTCATTCGCGCCGACGACGAAATCCGGACGATCCTGCTGGTCGCCAGCGACTGTGCCATTCCCGGCAACAGGCTGATCGACAGGAAAAACCCGGTCACCGCCATCGGCGACGGAGCAAGCGCGCTCATCATACAGCGCGATGCGCCGGGCAGCGCGATCATCGACACGATGGTCTCGACCGAAGGTGGTCTGCATGACGTCATCAACATACCGGGCGGCGGCATCGCTCATCCGGCGCGGCTGGATCTCTACAGGCTGGTGCTGGACCGCGCCAAATACGATGCCTTCGACCGCGTCGGTGGCTTGAAGAAGCTGACCGCCGCGCTGCTCGACAAGCATGCGCTGGAGCAGCGCGATATCGGCCACTTCATCACGCCGAACATTTCGGGCGACGATATCGACGCCTTCATCGACCATATGGGATCGCAGGATCACATCGCGCGGCAGAACCTTTCAAGCTGCGGGCATCTCCATTCGAACGACCTGGTGATGAACTATCTCAGCGCCCGACAGAACGGCGCCCGGGCTGGCGATCTGGTGATGCTGGCCTCGCACGGCATGGGATTTACCACCGCGGCGACGTTGCTGCGGCTCTAACGGGAGGTTTGCGTGGATACGATCGGCATCCTGTCGGAAGCATTCTATCTTCCGGAAAAGAAGAAGAAGGTCGCGGATGTGTTCCGCGACGAGGACGTGCCGTTCGGCACGCTTTCCAAGAACATCGATTTCCAGCGCGACGTGGGCGTCGAGGAAGTTCACGTCACCGACGAGCTACCCTCGGAGCTCGGGCTGAAGGCCGCGCAACGCGCGCTGGACAAGGCCGGGGTTGCTCCCGCGGAGATCGACCTGGTCGTCGATTTCACCAGCATTCCCGAAGACTATGTCGGGCCGACATGGTCGGCGGCCGGGCTAGTTCAGGAAAAGCTCGGGCTGAAGAATGCCTTCGCCACCGCCGTGAACACCGGCGGCTGCGCCAGCTACCATTTGGCCTTGAAGACCGTCGTGGCGATGATGCAGAGCGACGACCGGTTCAACACGGCGCTGCTGTTCGCAGGCGACCGGACGCCGGACCGCAACAAGACCTATTATCCGATCACCGTGGCCAGCGACGGAGGCAGTGCGATCGTTCTGCGCCGCAATTCCGAGCGTGCGAAGATCCTGGGCGTCGAGACGATCTCTGTTGGCCGGCTGCACGATGTCTGGTACGTGCCGGGACTGCAGAACCGGACGTCCGACGAGGCGGTCTCGGAAGAACTCCTGCACATGTACTGCAAGATGGACAAATTCAACGAAGGGGTCATTCCGATCAACTTCGTGATGTTCCGGAAGGTGATGGAGAAGCTCCTCAAGAAGCTGAATCTCGATTTCGACGACGTCGATTATTACGTCTACCCGACCTTCTCGACCTGGGACCAGTCCTACTTCATGCGGCGGTTCAAATTGACACCGGACAAGGTCTACACCAAGGCGCTGGCCAAGCGTGGCCATGTGCAGGAAAGCGACATGGTCATCAACTACGCCGAGGCGGTCGAGCAGAATCTCATCCGCAAGGGCGACAAGGTGATGGTGGTTTCCAACGGCGCCGGCTTCGCCTGGTCGTGTGCGCTGGTCCATCACTGATTTCATCCAATCGCGAACTGGAGACGAAGCCGGGACAAGGACATGGATGTCGTCATCCGCATCGAGAACCGCGCCGGACGCATTACCCTTAACCGTCCAAGAGCATTGAACGCGCTGACCCTGGAGATGGTCACGCTGATGGAGCAGGCGCTTCTGGCCTGGCTCGAAGATCCGGCCATAGAGGTGGTCATCATCGATTCGGCCGGCGGGCGTTCATTCTGCGCCGGCGGCGACATCGCCGAACTCTACGATCCCGTGAAAACCGGAGACATCGAGGCGGCACGCCGTCATTGCCGCCGAGAATATAGGCTCGACGCCCTGATCGCCACCTATCCGAAGCCTGTGGTCGCCCTCATGGACGGGATGGCCATGGGCGGCGGCATCGGCGTATCCGCACACGCCAGCCACACTGTGGCGACGGAAAACACCGCCATCTCTGTACCTGAATGTTCGGTCGGCTTCATTCCCGATTCCGGCTCGACCTACATCCTGTCGCGCGCGCCCGGGCATTTCGGCGAGTACGCGGCGCTGACCGGCGTCAAGATGAACGTCGCAGACGCAATCGAAGCGGGCTTTGCCTCGGTTTATGTGGCCGCTGAAAACCTGCCGGCGCTCTCCGCCGAAATAGCCGCAACGGGCGATCCCGATCTTGTCTTCGCCTTCGCGGGGCAGCCGGCGGATGCAGGCTGCCTGCGTGCCCGACGGAGCGAGATCGGTGCGGTGTTCGGTTTACCGACATTGGCAGAAATCGCCGAGGCACTGTCGGCAAGGATCGACGACGAATGGCACCGCGCCAGCCTGCGGCAGATGAACAGGGGCTCGCCGCTGTCGCTGGCGATGACCTTGCGGGCCATAAGGCAAGCCCGCCGCGAGCCTGAGCTTGTCGATGCGCTTCGCACCGAATATCGGCTGGCCTGCGGCTGCATGGAGCGCGGCGATTTCCTTGAGGGGGTGCGTGCGGCGCTGATCGACAGGGACCGTGAGCCGCGCTGGAAATACGGCAACGTCGAGGACGTTCCGGAACGAGCTGTGGACGCCATGTTCGCGCGGCCCGATGGCGGCGATTTCGATTTTATGGCGCCCGGCTCCAGGCTCGGCTGGGGCAAAGCGATCAAGGCGAGGATTGGCCATGCCGGATAGCGGCCCGACACTACGTTTCCACAACAGCGGCTCGCGTGCCAAGGAAGACTTTGCGCCGCTCGATCCATCCAACATCCGCATGTATGTGTGTGGGCCGACGGTCTACGATTATGCCCATATCGGCAATGCGCGGCCCGTCATCGTCTTCGACCTGCTCTACCGCCTTCTCAGGCATCTGGCGGCACGCAACCACTGGCAGGCGGAAGGCGGCAAGGCGCGCGTCACCTATGTCCGCAACATCACCGACGTCGACGACAAGATCAACGCGCGGGCGGCGCGCGACTATCCAGGCGTTCCTTTGAACGAAGCGATCCGGGCGGTGACGGAAAAGACTGCACGGCAATTCCATCTCGATATTGCCGAACTGGGTTGCCTGACCCCGGATATCGAACCCCGCGCCACGTCTCATATCCAGGATATGATCGATCTCATCCAACGGCTCGTCGCCAACGGACATGCCTATGCCGCCGAGGGCCATGTTCTGTTCGCCGTGACGAGCTGGAAGGATGCCGACGGCGGGTCCGAATACGGCAAGCTGGCGCGCCGTTCGCTGGACGACATGATCGCCGGCGCGCGTGTCGAAATTGCCCCCTACAAGAACAATCCGATGGATTTCGTTTTGTGGAAACCGTCCTCGCCGGAAGACCCCGGCTGGGAGAGCCCTTGGGGGCGCGGTCGTCCCGGCTGGCATATAGAATGCTCGGCCATGGCGGACAGATGGCTATGGGAGGAAGCCAGGCCGATGCTGTCGCCAGCCGGCCTCGCCAATCCGCACCAGTTCGACATCCACGGCGGCGGCGTCGACCTGACCTTCCCTCACCACGAGAACGAACTGGCGCAGTCCTGCTGCGGCTTCGGCACCAGCAAAATGGCGAGCGTGTGGCTGCACAACGGCTTCCTGCAGGTCGAGGGCCGCAAAATGGCCAAGAGCGAGGGCAATTTTGTCACCATCCGCGAATTGCTGTCGACGGATACGTTCGCCGGCCGCTCATGGTCGGGCGACGTGCTGCGGCTGGCCATGCTGACGACGCATTACCGCGAGCCGATCGACTTCAGCATGCGCAAGCTCGAAGAGGCGGAGAACATCCTGCACAAATGGCGGGAGCAGATCGGCGCCGCAGCCGTGTCCTCGCTCTGGCGAGAACCGGCCGCCGAAATTGTTACCGCGCTGATGGACGATCTG
This sequence comes from uncultured Mesorhizobium sp., assembly GCA_965649745.1. Lineage (GTDB taxonomy): Bacteria > Pseudomonadota > Alphaproteobacteria > Rhizobiales > Rhizobiaceae > Mesorhizobium. The sequence continues at coordinate 46,296 of CBFGLW010000019.1, forward strand.
AACAGCCCAGCTGCGAGCCTCGCCATCCACAGGCTCGCCGAAGATGCCGACGCGGAAGCGCTTGCGGCATCCATGGCCTTCTTCGGCGTCCTGCCGCCGCCCTTGCAGAGACTGGCGAATCTCGGAGAGCAGGAGGCCCTGATCGAGATCGCCGCCTGCAATGGCGGATCGGCTCCGGAAAATCTCCGCGGCGTGGTCGTCCTGCTCACCGGAACGGACACCGGCGAAATCGACCGCGCCATAGAGCGCCGTCTGGCCTTCATTCGTGACAAGAACTGGGCCGAGGCCGACCGCATCCGCGAGGAGCTTCAGAGCCGCCGTGTCCGGCTGAAGGACGGCAAAGATGCGGTTACCGGCGAACGCGTCACCACCTGGGAACTCAGCGGCTAGAGCGGTTCAGGACTGGGTGGAAACGCTGTGGGCAGGGCAGCACGGGGGAACTTTCGGCCTGGCAGGTTGTTGATTGTAATGGAGGCTGCCATGCCCGTCCCGACAAAACCAAAGCCACGACCTGAAGACGTGAGGATGAAGCCCAGATCACCCGGCGCATCCCCAAAGCCCGCACGGGACACGCGGGAAACTCCCGCTCCCAATCCGAACGGCGGCGCTTCCGGCGTACGCCGCAGCTAGAGCGTGTCACAGCTGGATTGAATCGATCCCGCCGTGAAATATGGAGTTTGACGACGAGTAGCAACGCTGCTGCTGAGTGGGCGTGGCCAACGAGTTGATGGCAGGTTTCAGGCGGTCCGGGTCCGGCGCGGAGCGGCATGATCGGGCTGCAACTCGGCAATCTCGCCCGTGGCAAGGTCGACCGAAAAGCGGACCGATTCTTCAGCTTCCATATAGGCGCGCATAACGGAGAAGAATGTGTTTAGCCATGCCTGTACGCTGCCTTCTGGCCAGGGCCGCGCAGCGAACGTATCCGCCAGCTCACGATATTGTCGCAAGCGCTCGGCTCCGATCATATCCCATGCCAGACCGCGGGCATGGCGCAGCCGATACCAGTCGACCACAATATCGAGGAAGGGCATGCCGTCGCCCGGCTTGTCAGCCGCGGCCTGTATCAGTTCGGCCGCCGACACAGGCGTTGCGCGGGCCAGGCGCACGAGGTCGTCTTCACTCAACAAATGAACGAAAGCAGTCATCTCCTTGGGCCATTCGCGCGGTAGATAGCGAACAAGCACCGTCTGCCGCAGCACCCGGTCCAGGAAATCCATATGGTTGCGAGCCGCCAGCACATCGCCCGGATCGCGTCCGCCATGCGCGATTTCCGTTCGGTAGGCCTCGAAAGCCACGTCAAAGCCCGGCACCTTGTCGATCAAGACAGTCTCCACGTTCAGTTTCGTGTCGTCGAACGTCACCATCTTGTAGGCCGGCGGAAAGCTGACGGTCGACGGTACCGCTATGTTGACGATGAAATCGTTCCCGGATCGCGCCAGCGCCGTGTCGTTGAGGTGCAGGTGCCCACTGAAATGCACGCCGATTCCGGTCGCGGCCACCGCTTCGGCCACCGCTGCGGAGGGCATCCGGCGGGAGAAGCCGGTCTTGTTCAGCAGCTTCGCTTCGGCTGAGGCGGTGCCGTTCAAGGTGTCCAGCATCGGATAATGGGAAAACGCCAGCAGGTGCTTGCCCTGCTCCCTGGCCCGCCTGGCGACATCGGCCATCCAGTCGAGAATGAAGCGCTTATGGCGCAGCATCGCGTTCCAGCCGGCATCGGTGCTGTCGTAGTAGCTTTTCTCGGCTGTCAGGTCCGTCGCGCCGTCTCTCGGCTCGAAGACATTGGCGTCTATGGAGAGAATCCATAGACCTTCCTCCGGCTCGACAAGATAGGATGCGTCGACCATCCGCGTGGTGACCGATCCGTCCTGCGACCCAATCTCGAAGGTGCGCCGGGACAGATCGTCATGCTGTCCGAAGGGATTTTCCCAATGCAGGAAATCGGACCGCCTGAAGAATCCGAACGGTGCCATGAACTCAAGCGATTGCGGGTAGCCGCCGCAATAGATCTCATCGGTCAGCACGCTCCCGAGTGACCAGCTGGCGGCGGCCGGATCGCTGGTCATAAAGGTTTGCGTGCCGTCCTCGTTGAGGAACAGTTTGCTTTGATGGCGGCCGTGCATGCCGAACAGATCGTGATTGCCGGGCGTCGCGAAGAAGCGCAGCCCATGCTTGCTGCTGTAGCGCTTCAGCACCTCGCAGGTGCGCGCCATGGTGCAGCGCTGCCCGTCGTCCGACAGATCGCCGACGATGACGACGATCTCGATGCCGCGGCGGACAATATCGTCGAGCAGGGCCGGCAGGGCACTGTAGCTCTCATTGAAGACCCGGGTCGATTCGCACGTATTGGCCAGGGAACGGAACGCGGTGCCGCCTCCGCCGCCCGGCCTGTGGGTCACGTCATGGAAATGCGGGTCCGCGACGACAGCGATCTTTTGCCGGTGCATGCGTCAGCCGTCCGCCTGGAAAAGACTGTTTGGTGGAGCCAATCGGAATCGAACCGACGACCTCTTGAATGCCATTCAAGCGCTCTCCCAACTGAGCTATGGCCCCACTCCCGGCAGTCCGCCGGCGCCGTTTCCGGCGAAGAGATCAGGCCGGGCTTGGGTCCCGACCTTCAGTGCTGGCGGCTTCTAGCGCCGCCTCGCGGCAATAGCAAGTCTTCAGCGGCGGCTTTTTATCCTGCTGGCCGCGAAAGCGGCTGGCATCCTCAAGTCCGCCGCTACGATCAGCTGTCGTCGTCGCCGTCGCCGACGCCGATCATGTCTGAAACGTCGTCGTCCTCTTCCTCTTCGTCCTCGAGGAAGGTGTCGTCATCGTCATCGCCGAGATCGACATCGTCGTCGTCATCGCCGAGATCGGGAAGATCGTCGCCCTTGGCCTCCTCATCGGCATCCTCGAGCGATACGATCTCGGCGCCTTCGTCCTCGGAATCCAGTTCCTTGTCCTCGACTTCGTCTTCCTCCTCGAGCGCAGCGATCTTGCCTTCCTCGAAATAGGAGCGCGGGTAGCTTTTGCCCGTGTAGGGGGAGACGATCGGATCCTTGTTCAGATCGTAGAATTTCTGACCCGTCTCCGGGTCTATGCGTTTTGTGCCAAGTTCAGGTTTTGCCACGGCAAGCCTCGTATAGAAAGATTGGTCCCCTTAATCACAGATGGACGCGCTGTCAAAGCCAAAAGCCACGCTTTTTTGGCGGCATTTTCGCCGGACTTTTTCAGATGACGGATGATGTCCGCCATGCTACGAAAGCGGCGCAAAAAAGATCATTCCGGCTTTGAGCAAGCGCTCGCCGAGCAAATCCAGGGCAATAACAGATGGCGCACGACGCCAAACCACGACCAGCGACCGCGCGGCGTTCGCCGCCGCTTTCAGGCAATGCCCGCGTGCCGGGCGATAAATCGATCTCGCACCGCTCCTTCATGTTCGGCGGCCTGGCTTCCGGCGAAACCCGCATAACCGGCCTGCTTGAGGGCGAGGACGTGATGCGCACCGGCGAGGCCATGAAGGCCATGGGCGCGCATATAGAGAAAAAGGGTGCAGAGTGGATCATCCGCGGCACTGGCAACGGCGCGCTGCTGCAACCGGAGGCTCCGCTCGATTTCGGCAATGCCGGCACGGGTTCGCGGCTGACTATGGGGCTGGTCGGCACCTATGATATGGAAACGACCTTTGTCGGCGATGCCTCGCTGTCCGGACGACCCATGGGCCGTGTGCTGGACCCGCTGCGTCAGATGGGCGTGCAGGTACTGAAGACGGCCGCCGGCGACCGTATGCCGATCACGCTGCGCGGTCCGAAACATGCCGCGCCGATCACCTATCGGGTGCCGATGGCTTCGGCGCAGGTGAAATCGGCCGTGCTGCTGGCCGGGCTGAACACGCCGGGCGTCACTACGGTGATCGAGCCGGTGATGACGCGCGACCATACCGAAAAGATGCTTAAGGGTTTCGGCGCCAATCTGACGGTCGAGACCGACGAGCGCGGCGTGCGCCACATCTTCATCGAGGGACAGGGCAAGCTGACCGGGCAGGTGATCGCCGTGCCGGGCGACCCGTCCTCGGCCGCCTTCCCGCTAGTCGCCGCGCTCATCGTGCCGGGCTCCGACATCGTCATCGAGAACGTACTGATGAACCCTACTCGCACCGGCCTGCTGCTCACACTGCAGGAGATGGGCGGGCGGATCGACCTTCTGAACCCGCGCAACGAGGGCGGCGAGGATGTCGCCGATCTGCGCGTGCGCTCCTCCGACCTGAAGGGCGTCACCGTACCGTCGGAAAGGGCACCGTCGATGATCGATGAATACCCCGTGCTGGCCGTCGCCGCGAGCTTCGCCGAGGGCGAAACGCTGATGCAGGGCCTAGAGGAACTGCGTGTCAAGGAAAGCGACCGGCTGTCGGCTGTCGCCGAAGGGCTGAAGCTGAACGGGGTCGACTGCACCGAAGGTCCCTCGACGCTTGCGGTGCGCGGCGTTCCCGGCGGCAAGGGGTTGGGTGGGCAGGCGAAGGGCGAGGCGGTCAAGACCCATCTCGACCACCGCATCGCCATGAGCTTCCTGGTGATGGGCCTGGCCAGCGAAAAGCCGGTCACGATTGACGACGCCACCATGATCGCCACAAGTTTTCCCGAATTCATGGGGCTTATGAAGGGGCTCGGCGCAGGAATAGAGTGAGATGTACCAACCGCCGCATTTCCGCGAGGACGATCTTTCGGTCCAGCACGCGCTGATCCGCGCCCATCCGCTCGGCCTGCTGATCACCGCGGCGAGCGACGGGCCGAACGCCAATCTCCTTCCTTTCCACCTCGAACCCGGCATGTCGCAAAAGGGAACCCTGCAGGTGCACATGTCGAAGGCCAACGACCAGTGGCGCGAGATCGAAGCTGGCGCGCCGGTTCTCGTCGTCTTCCAGGGGCCGGAAACATACATCACGCCGTCCTGGTATGCGGCGAAGCAGGAAACCGGCAAGGTGGTGCCGACCTGGAACTACGCGGTGGTGCAGGTGCGCGGCGCGGCGCGCGTGACCCACGATGTCGGCTGGCTGCAGACACAGATCGGCGCGCTGACCCGGGACCACGAATCCGCCCGGCCCGCTCCCTGGGCGGTCGACGATGCGCCCGAGGATTTCATCCAGGCGCAGATCAGAGGCATTGTCGGCGTCGAAATCGAAATCACCGCCATCGACGGCAAGTGGAAGGCCAGCCAGAACCGCACGGTGACGGACATGGAGCGGGTGGCCGACGGTCTCGGCAACCCGCACGAAGTCCACGCCAATGCCGAAATGGCCGAGATCATGCGGCATTACAGGGCGAAGCGATGATCATCGCCATAGACGGACCGGCGGCATCCGGCAAAGGAACGCTCGCGCGGCGGCTCGCCGACTACTATCATTTGCCACATCTCGACACCGGCCTGACCTACCGCGGTGTCGCGCATCGCATGCTGGCCGAGGGCTGGCCGCTCGACGATGAAGCGCATGCCATCAAGGCCGCCGAACTGGTCGATCTCGAAAACCTCGACCGCGAGGCGCTCTCCGCGCATGAGGTGGCCGATGCGGCGTCGCGCGTGGCGGTGATTTCCGAAGTGCGTAAAATCCTGGTCGACAAGCAGCGAGCCTTCGCCGCGCAGCCTTCCGGCGCGGTTCTGGACGGACGCGACATCGGCACCGTGGTCTGTCCCGGAGCAGGCGTGAAGCTCTATGTGACCGCCAGCGCGGAGGTACGGGCCGGGCGCCGGCTGCGCGACATCGAAGCGCGCGGCGGCACGGCCGACAAGGCCGAAATCCTGGACGATATCCGCCGCCGGGACGAGCGCGACATGGGCCGCAAGGATTCGCCACTGCGTCCGGCCGCCGACGCGCACTTGCTCGATACCTCGGAAATGTCTATAGAGGCCGCGTTCCAGGCGGCGCGCGCGATCGTGGACGAGGCTCTCGCAACCCGGAACAAGGCCTGATCGGCTTTTTGTCCTGTCTCCCTGGGAGATAGCCGGCGAAATCCTAATATCGGACCAGAACCAGCCTGCCAGCATTCTCATGCGCCGGATTTGCCGCTTCGAAGCGGCCAGGGTTTCGACCCGGAACGCCGGCAGGCCAACGCAACGCTAACCACGGCGCCGACCTCGCTCAAATGCGGGGTTTCCAGGAGAAAATATGGCTACTGCAACACCCACTCGCGACGATTTCGCGAGCATGCTCGACGAATCTTTCGGCGCCGGCCATTCCGGCGAAGGCCAGGTCGTGCGCGGTCTCGTCACCGCGATCGAAAAGGACATGGCCATCATCGATGTCGGCCTCAAGGTCGAAGGCCGCGTGCCGCTGAAGGAATTCGGCGTCAAGGGCAAGGATGGCGGCCTCAAGGTCGGCGACACGGTCGAGGTCTATGTCGAGCGCATCGAAAACGCTCTCGGCGAGGCGATGCTGTCGCGCGAGAAGGCCCGCCGCGAAGAGAGCTGGGTCCGGCTCGAAGAGAAGTTCAACAAGGGCGAGCGCGTCGAAGGCGTCATCTTCAACCAGGTCAAGGGCGGCTTCACCGTCGATCTGGACGGCGCCGTGGCATTCCTGCCGCGTTCGCAGGTCGACATCCGTCCGATCCGCGACGTCACGCCGCTCATGCACAACCCGCAGCCCTTCGAGATCCTCAAGATGGATCGCCGCCGCGGCAA
>CBFGLW010000020.1:0-50771 GCA_965649745.1 uncultured Mesorhizobium sp.
AAAACCGATGCCTTACCACTTGGCGACGCCCCAACGTCGACCGGCGAGTCGAAACCGCCGCCTTATAGGGATTTCAGGTCCAAAGCACAATCGGTCGGCTGCCACCGATTTCTCCGAAGTCCCGGTTTGCCTGGGAGACCGATCGCTCGCGGACGAGGTTTACCTACGTGGACAGATTTTGCGTTCCTGAAGCGGTAGGCAAAAAATACAGTCGCCAAATCATGCGCTTGGCACGGTCGCCTCCGAACGCGAAGTCCGGCATGTCCTCAACCGTCTGCTTCCCCGCGAGAATTGCGTGAAGCCGCCGGGGCAATGGGGTTCCGGCCAGATGCGCAGGGACGACCGTGGAAGAAACCCCCAATCTGCAACTGCCTTATATTATGCCCGCTCAAGCCCAGAAGCATGTGACGCACAATGAGGCGCTCGGCCGGCTCGACTGCATCGTCCAACTGGCGGTCCAGAGCCGGACTCTGGCCGCGCCACCTGCCGAACCTGTCGGGGGCGACCGCTACATCGTCGCCGCGTCCGCATTGGGAGCTTGGTCAGGCCACGAGGGGCAGGTGGCGGTCTGGCAGGATGCCCTGTGGCAGTTCGTCAGTCCGTTGGCGGGCTGGCTCGCTTTCGTCGCCGACGAGGCGACCATGGCGTGCTGGGACGGCGATGAATGGTCGCCGATGCCGCTGCGCGACTTGCGCCCGGAATTCCTCGGCGTCGGTACGGTTGCCGATGTCGGAAATCCGTTCTCGGCCAAGATCAACAACGCCCTATGGACCGCCAGATCCGTCGGGGAGGGCGGCGACGGCGACATGCGTATGGTTTTCAACAAGGAAACCAGCGCGGACGTGCTTTCGGTGCTCATGCAGACCGGATATTCAGGCCGCGCCGAATGGGGGCTTGTCGGCAACGATGCGATGAGCCTGCGCCTGTCTCCGGACGGCGGCACATGGAAAACGGTCCTGCGCGCCAACGACACGGGCATTGCCCTTGGCGGCGATTTCGACGCCGATGAGAAGCTGCATCTGCGCGGGGAAGGCGGTGATGCGGGCCGTCTTCTGGTCGAGGCGCAATCGGGGGGCGCCACCGGCATTTTCCGCCGCAGCTCCGACGATACCGTTGGCGCCGATATCATACTGCAGAAATCGCGGGGCACGCTGCTGTCGCCCTCGGCGCCAGCGCAGGACGACAGCGCCGGCTCGATCCAGTGGCACGGCAGCGCAGCTGATGGAAGCGGCGTTAAAACCGCTGTTATCGAAGGTCAGGTGATAGCCGCCGCGCCCGGCGCCTCGGACATGGCCGGCCGGCTGTTGTTCCATGTCTCGCCCGCCGGGTCGGATACGCCCGCGGAGATCGCCCGGCTGGACGCGACCGACGGTCTTTCCATAGGGGGCGCGTTTCCGGTCATCGATGCGAACCGGCATTTCCGCCTCCGCAGCTACACGCTCTCCACCCTGCCGTCCGCTGCGGTGGCTGCGGGGCAGACGATCTATTGTTCAGACCTTGGCGGCGGCGGCGGACAATTGATATCCGACGGCGTTTACTGGCGGCGCACATGCAGCGGCGGGCAGCAGACCGTGACATCGGACAGCAATTTCACCCTGACCGTTTTAACGGACGCGGAAGAGATACGGCATCTGGGAACATTAACCCTCAACCGAACCGTCACCTTGTCCACGACGGGCGCCTATCCGGGCGCGCGGTTCCGTGTCGTCCGTTCCGGCGGCAATGCCTTCACATTGACCGTAGCCGGGCTCAAGACCCTGGTCGCCGACCGATGGGTCGATTTCGTCTACAACGGAACCGCCTGGTATGTTTCCGCCTATGGCGCCATGTAGCCCTGCAGTCCTGCCTGAATCGGACGGGTGGCGTTTGACTAGAGGTTTCCAGTCAGGGTCTATTCGCCCCATACCGCCAGCTCGTTGCCGGCCGGATCGAGGAAATGGAACCGCCGGCCGCCGGGAAAGGAAAAGATCGGCTTGACGATCGTGCCGCCGGCGTTTTCGACGGCGACAAACGTTGCCTCCAGGCTTTCCGAATAAAGAACCGGCAGCGGCTTGGCGCTCGCTTCCGCGGCGTCGGCCTGGAAGCCGCCTTCCAGTCCCTCGTCGAAGCCGGAATAGGTCGGCCCATAGTCGGTGAACGACCACGAAAAAACGGCGCTGTAGAATGCCTTCACGCTGTCCAGCCTGCCATGCGTTGCCGGCATTTCGAGAAAGTCGAGCTTGCCCGTCTGTTTCATTTTGCACCTCACTGTTCCCTTTTTGTTCTACCGTGACCGGTGCCGGGATGCAACGGTTTATTCGGCCGCAAGCCCGGCTGGAAGATCAGCGCTGCTCTAATCGATTGTACGCCGGCTCCTTCCAGACTGCGCCTTGCCTTTCGCAGCGCAGCATTCTATCGCTCGCCCGGGCGGAAAGCGTGCCTGCCCTCTGGCGATGGGAGCAAACATGACCAAGTGGGTCTACACCTTCGGCGATGGCGCGGCTGAAGGACGTGCCGGCGACAAGAATCTCCTGGGAGGCAAGGGCGCGAATCTTGCCGAGATGTGCAGCCTCGGCCTGCCGGTTCCGCCCGGCTTCACCATCACCACCGAGGCATGCAACTGGTACTATGCCAATGGCAACGCCTATCCGGATACGCTCGCTGCCGATGTGGACGCGGCGCTCGACCATATCGGCGCACTGACCGGCCGCCGCTTCGGCGACCCTGAAAAGCTGCTGCTGGTTTCGGTGCGTTCCGGCGCACGCGCTTCCATGCCTGGCATGATGGATACGGTTCTCAATCTCGGTCTGAACGACGAGACCGTCGAGGCGCTCGCCAGGGATTCGGGCGACGCCCGCTTCGCCTACGACAGCTATAGGCGTTTCATCCAGATGTATTCCGACGTCGTCATGGGGCTGGACCATGAGGTGTTCGAGGAAATCCTCGAGGACCGCAAGGCGACGCTCGGCTATGAACTCGATACCGAATTGAGCGCTGCCGAATGGCAGGCTGTCATCGCGCTCTACAAGGCCAGGGTCGAGGAAGAACTCGGCAAGCCATTCCCGCAGGACCCGCGCGAACAGCTCTGGGGCGCCATCGGCGCGGTGTTCTCCAGCTGGATGAACGCGCGCGCCATCACCTACCGCCGCCTGCACGACATTCCGGAGGCGTGGGGGACGGCTGTCAATGTGCAGGCCATGGTGTTCGGCAATATGGGCGACACCTCGGCCACCGGCGTCGCGTTCACCCGCAATCCCTCGACCGGCGAGAAGGCTCTCTATGGGGAGTTCCTGGTCAACGCACAGGGCGAGGACGTCGTCGCCGGCATCCGCACGCCGCAGAACATTACCGAAGCGGCGCGCATCGCCGCCGGCTCGGACAAGCCATCATTGCAGAAGCTGATGCCTGAGGCCTTCGCCGCTTTCGTGTCCATCTCGGACAAGCTCGAAAAGCACTACCGCGACATGCAGGACCTGGAGTTCACCATCGAACGCGGCAAGCTGTGGATGCTGCAGACGCGCTCGGGCAAGCGCACCGCCAGGGCTGCGCTCAAGATGGCCGTGGACATGGCGCAGGATGGCCTGATCACCAAGGAAGAGGCCGTCGCCCGCATCGACCCCGCCTCGCTCGACCAGCTGTTGCATCCGACCATTGATCCGAAGGCCGAACGCAATGTCATCGGCATCGGCCTGCCGGCATCACCAGGCGCTGCGACCGGCGAGATCGTGTTCTCCTCGGAAGACGCCGAGGATTTGAAAGGGCAGGGCCGCAAGGCGATCCTCGTGCGGGTCGAAACCAGCCCTGAAGACATTCACGGCATGCACGCCGCCGAAGGCATCCTGACCACGCGTGGCGGCATGACCAGCCATGCCGCGGTGGTGGCGCGCGGCATGGGCAAGCCCTGTGTGTCCGGCGCCGGCTCGCTGCGCGTCGATCATCGCACCGGCACGCTGATCGCCATGGGCGCGACCTTCCGCAAAGGCGACGTCATCACCATCGACGGAGGTAACGGCCAGGTGCTGAAAGGCGCGGTGCCGATGCTGCGGCCGGAACTCTCCGGCGATTTCGCCTCGATCATGGAATGGGCGGACTCGGTGCGCCGCATGAAGGTGCGCACAAACGCCGAAACGCCGGCTGACGCCCGCATGGCGCGTTCCTTCGGCGCCGAGGGCATCGGCCTGTGCCGCACGGAGCACATGTTCTTCGATGGCGCCCGCATCGTTGCCATGCGCGAGATGATCCTGGCCGACACCGAGGCGGACCGGCGCGCCGCGCTGGACAAGCTTTTGCCGATGCAGCGCTCGGACTTCCTCGAACTGTTCGAGATCATGGCTGGCCTGCCGGTAACGATCCGCTTGCTCGACCCGCCGCTGCACGAATTCCTGCCCAAGACCGAGGAGGAAATCGCCGAGGTGGCGGCGGCCATGAATGTATCGGCCGAAAAGCTGCGCCAGCGCACCGAGGCGCTGCACGAGTTCAACCCGATGCTCGGCCATCGCGGCTGCCGGCTGGCGGTATCCTATCCGGAAATCGCCGAGATGCAGGCGCGCGCCATCTTCGAGGCAGCCGTCGAGGCTGGCCGCAAGAGCGGCAAGCTGGTCGTGCCTGAAATCATGGTGCCGCTGGTCGGCATCGTGAAGGAACTGGAATTCGTCAAGGCCCGCATCGACGCCGTCGCCGCGAGCGTGATGGAAGAGAGCGGCGTCAAGATCGAGTATCTCTCGGGCACGATGATCGAGCTGCCGCGCGCGGCCATTCGGGCAAACGTCATCGCCGAGTCGGCGGAGTTCTTCTCCTTCGGCACGAACGACCTGACCCAGACCACCTTTGGCATATCGCGCGACGACGCCAGTTCCTTCCTCGAAGCCTACAGGCAGAAGGGCATCATCGAGCAGGACCCGTTCGTCTCGCTCGACATAGAGGGCGTCGGCGAACTGGTCCGCATGGCCGCCGAAAAGGGCAGGGCGGCGCGGCCGGACATCAAGCTCGGCATATGCGGCGAGCATGGCGGCGACCCGGCCTCGATAAGCTTCTGCGAGGAGGTCGGACTGGATTACGTATCCTGCTCGCCCTTCCGGGTGCCGATCGCGCGGCTCGCCGCGGCTCAGGCCGCGACAAAGCAGTCGGGCTGAAGTCCGGCTGTTACGCCGCGGAGCGGGTGGAGGCCGCAAGCCGCGGCTTCCGTCCGATCTGGATAGTTTTCGTGCCTCTTTCTTACCTAGATGATAGGTATGCTACCCGTCCGAATGGTTGTTTTTCTACCGAGGGGAATTGATCGGTGTGGGACCCAGCGAAATCCTCGATAAGGCGTCGCCGCCATCGACGGCGGCATCTGGATGTGTCGTCGTCTCTGCAAGCGGATCGATGAGTTTAGTGCAGAATGCTTGATCGCGTACGACAACAGATTTTACGATTTTGGCCACGTTTTACATTGGCGGAATCGAACGTGGTCTATTCCGGCTACGTTGCAACCGTTCCGGGATTCGCCGGATCGTGGCTTAGCTTCCTTTTCTACGGCGCCGGATTGTGGGCGATCGTCAATCTCGCTCGAGGCCGTCGATGGCTTGTGATTCCGAGGAGATCCCTTGCGTTCATATTTTCGGGATTAACCTACTTTGCGATACTGCAGATAGCTGGCATCGCCTCCAGCGGGCTTGCCGGCCTGCCATATCTCAATCCGGCAGCGTTTCTGTTCGCCCCTTTGCTTATAGGACGCTATCGGAGTGGTTCCCCGCTTGCTTCCTGGGAAACGTTATGCCGTTGGGCGCCGCTCGGCGCCGCTCTTGGCTTGGCCGCTCTCTTTATTACAGGGACGCAAAGCGGCGGCGCCGGCAATGCAAGCGTCTTGGGGATCGTCATGGCCGTTTTGGGCATACTGTCACTCGCCGGCGTTTTTTCTCCGCATAGGCAGGCGAAATGGATCGCTCTTGCCGGCACGTGTCTCGCCTTTGTCGGGGTAATCTGGTCCGGTACAAGAACGCTCTATCCCTGCATCATCCTGGTTCCGGCGGTCGCGGCTATCTGCATTGGCAGGTTGCAACTGCGTTGGGTGGCGCTCGCCGCGGTCGTACTGGCCGTTCTTGGCTTCGCGAACCTGGACAAATTGGAGCATCAATGGCGGATCACCAAAAGTGATATTCAGATGATTGAAGCGCAGCGCTCCGATTCTTCGATGGCAACCCGGCTTGCGCTGTGGTCTGGAGCGCTGGAAGCCATCTCTGATCGCCCCGTACTCGGATACGGACCTCACGAGAAAATGTCCGCAGTCAGATCTAGACTGGACAGAAGAATGTCAGGGATGACATTCACGCATGTTCACAATGTTTATCTGGACACGATGGTTGCCGCGGGTGCGGTCGGTCTGGTCGCCTTGCTCGCAGTACTTCTAACGCCGCTACTGATGGTTTGGGGCAGCTTCGATGAACGTAAAGACCGTCGCTTTGTAGTGATGTCCGTGGTTGGAACGTTTGCGTTGTTCGGTCTGACAGGGCCGCTGTTCACCCATGACCTCATAACCGTTCTGTTTGTCTTGCCGCTGGTTCTCGTCGCAGCGAGCGATCCAAAGGAGAGCGACGCAGACCTATGGCCGAAAGTCGGCGCGAGGTGAACTGCGTTCCGGACTGGCGAGATTTAAGTCCTGCCTTTGGACAATGAATGGATCAGTGAGGCTATGCGCGGCGCCGCCGCCTCTATCGAATATTCCTCTTCCACACGCTTCCGTCCTCTGACGCCCATCGCGTCGGCCGAGCCAGGATCAGCTGCCAATTTGGAAAAAGCATCGAACCATTCGTCGTTGGATCTGGCGAGGAAACCGATATCGCTTCGAACGATATCGTTGTTCGCGCCGACGGGTGAAGCGATCACGGGCTTTCCACTCGCCATATACTGCAAGAGTTTGTAGCCGCATTTTCCGCGCTCCCAAGGGGTATCGAGAAGCGGCATGATCCCGACGGTCAGCGATGCGACGTTTGCGGCCTCGCTGGTTTCTGTCCATGGAATGATTTCCGGAGAAACGGCTGGCAGTGTTACGGGGCCGGAACCGATCAGAGCGATCTGGGCTCCCAACTCTGTTTGAGCTCGCGCCAGGGCTGGCGCTATGGTCCGCAGATAGGGAGCCGTCATGGGAGTTCCTATCCAGCCGATACGAAGGCGGTCGCGCTGGCGGCAGGAAGATACCTTGTAGCGGGAAGGGTCGAGCACAGTCGGGATGATTTCGATCCGTTTGGCACCCGCTTTTGCAGCGCGGTCCGCGAGATAGCGATTGCCTGCAACGACGGCCGCTGACGCCGCCATCACTTTGTCGATCTTTCGTCCAAGCAGCTTCCGAATTGCGGGTTTGGGGCTCTGGTCGTACAGATGAAAAAGCGCATCGTCGTAGTCGGCGATGAACGGCGGCAACAGCAGGCCGGCCAGGCCCTCGACGATCCATGGCATGTAGGGCAGCGCTTCCTTTTCGATCCAAGCAAGATCGTAGCGGCCAGCCCTGAGCATAACGCCTATCCGGCGCAAAAGCGCGTGAGAGCCTTGCCTGGCCCTATCGGCCGAGCCGGAATATATACCTTGCAGATATTCATCCGAAAACAGAGGCTCCACGTCGACATGAATACCATGCTGGGCGAGCGGTTCGATGAACTGGTACGTGCGCAACCGGCTACTGGCGCCTTTGCGGCCGTATTTGGTAAGGGCGAGAATACGGGTCAAAGTCTGGCTTTCACAGGGTGCGGGTCACAACTTGTCGTACAGTCGTCAGCCTTTGTCTGGAAGGCGCCTTTCACTTGACGGCGCGAAACCGCAAAAACTCGGATCTTCGGGGGGTAAAAATCGCCTTTATGCCATCTAATATGGCATCGGCGGACAGCAGGCCAAGCTTCGAATTCCGCTCATAAGCGTTGCGTCCATCCCGCAACATGCGCGAAGCCCGGTAAGTTCCAAGTGAAACGAAAGGCCTGGGGCAGGACTGGATTTTGGTGAAACCGGCATCCTGCAAGGCCGAAGCGAGCGATGCCTCGTTGAATATGGTTAGGTGACGGGGTACTTCCAGGCCGCGCCACGCGCGGCCGAAGCGGCTATGCCCGAACGACTTGATGTTGGGGGTCTCTATCCAAAGGACGCCACCAGAGTTCAAAGCGGAATGGATGTCTTTCAGAATGCCAACCGGATCATGAACATGTTCGATCACATGGCTCATGGTGATTGCGTCCAGCCCACGCTGCTGCTTCAACGTGTCAGCATCGCCCAACCTGACGGCCAAGCCCTTAGCTCGCGCCGCTTCCACTGCCTTTGGATCGAAGTCGATGCCTTCCGCAACCCAGCCCGCTTCTTCGGCGAAGGAGAGAAAGCGCCCGTCGCCGCTTCCGAAGTCCAGCAGCCGCGCGCCGGCACGAGGCGGCTTGTCGACGGTTCGCCCCAGCGGATCGAAGAAGGATTGAACGAAAGGCACCACGCGCAATAGCGTACCCGTAAACGGATTGGCCGGCTGCCGCTTCAGCCCATACTTCGAGTTGAGGCGGCCATTCATCGCTGCCTGCCAAATGTGCCTAAGCGTAGAAATACGCTCCGCTTGCTCCTCCGACTTATGGGTGTAGTAGGTGGCGTAGGCCCGCCCGATCGACGAAGGCGTTGCGCGTGGATTGAGATAGGCTGTCTGGCAATCCTTGCAGGAAACCATAGTCCAGGTTCCGGGCGCACAACGGAAAACGACATCATCCATTGCGTCATGGAGAATTTCCCGCCTGCCGGAGCTGCAGGCGGGGCATTCGTTGACTGCTTCCAGATCTTGTGCCGGCCAGCCAACTTGCCCGACCGCGGCTTCAAGTTTCGTGTTCATGGCAAATCCTAGATGAGCCTCTTGATCAAGGAGGGATGCATCAGGCCGTTGCGATAGAGCAGCCAGATCGCAAGTACCACGCTGGTCGCGCATGCAAAGATTTTCAAGGGTAGAAAATCGACGATGCCGATCGCTGCTATGGAAACGGTGAGAGCGCAGATGACCAATATCCGCGCGCAACGGAAAACCGTATCGACACCGAGCAGCCGTCCGGCAAAGAACTGAAGCAGTATAAAGTCCAGCAAGACCCTCCCGGTCCATGCCGCCGCCGCTCCGATCAATCCATACTTCGAGATCAGCAGGAAGAGTAGTGCAAAATAGAATGGTAGTTCCAGCATATGGAAAATCGCCGTGAGATCGGCGCGGCCTCGCCCCTGCAAGACGGCATGTGGCAACCGGGCGACCGAGTTCGCGAACATCCCAGCACAAAGAATTGCGGCCGGTATGGCGCCCGCGGTAGCGAATTCCTGATTGATCCAGAACTTCAATATGTCGCCACCGAACGCTGAAAGTATCGCATAAACAGGCAATACACATACGCCGACAAGCAGTTGAGCCTTATTCATGACGCTGACCACACGCTCTTCCGCTCCGCGTCCCAGATAGGCGACGGCCGGAAAAACCACGGCGGCGATGGAAACCGCAAAGATACTGGTTCGGGTAATCGCGTCGAACGGGGCGGCATAGTGGGCAACTGCGGTCGCAGTCAGATAGGCGCCGATGACCAGTCGGTCGAAATAGACCATCATGGGGCCGATCAGGTTGCTGATGGCGATCCAGCCCGAATACTGCAACATGGACTTCAGCTGACGTTTCGAGGCTTGGGGCAGGATTACGTTCGGAAAAGCCTTGGCGGTAGCGCGAAAATAGAGAGCGCATACGACCAGACGCGCAATCACAAGCGCCAGCGTCAGCTGGTCCAAGGCCTCGAAGCCTGCCTGGGCGGCCAGAGCGGGGCCCAGGAACATGAAGGCTCCAAAGGGCAGCTGGATGAGACCGATGGTTCGAAACTGTTGCGAGGCCTGCAGAACACCCTTCAGGGCTGTTGTGGCTATGACGAAGGGTATCGCCATCGCCAGCCATCTGAGCGCCGTATCAAATTCGAGACGATAAGGCGGCGCAATATTGATGTAATCAGTCAGCGTAGGAGCCCATATTATCAGCGCGGCCGAGGTAACGAGACCCAGGGGCAACATGACGGCAAGTCCGCTCCAGAGAATGCTGGAAACCTGCTCTCGCTTTCCAGCCCCGATTCTCTCGGCGGCAAATTGGGTTATGGCGCGACCGAGCCCGAGATCAAAAAGATTGAAATAGCCGACGGCGATCCAGATGATGCTGAGAAGGCCGAACCGTTCCGATCCAATGAGATGGACAAGCCATGGAACGGCTATGACGGCGAAGGCGAACGGCGCTGCTTCGCCGATCAAGCTCCATAGTGCGCTACTTGAAAGCTGATGTCTGATTGGCACCGGTGCCGGGGTGGACGATGCTTCGGTCAAGGAAGGCTCGCCGTAGGTGCGGTTCTTCGAATTTCGCATTCCAGCGCTTCGAGCCAATGTGGGGATCTGTAACCTATCGCCTCCCAGCTTTCTGATTTGTCGAGAACCGAATAGGACGGCCGCTTCGCCGGTCGAGGAAAATCGTCGCTTGAGATCGGATCGATAGGCCGTGCGGCGCAAAGCCCCAGCCTTGCACCGATCTGGTTGATAGCGACGGCAAAATCGTACCAGCTGGCGACCCCGGCATCCGTGAAGTGACAAATCCCGGAGGTTTCACGCTCTATTGCAGACCACAAGCCGGCTGCCAGGCTGGCTGCCGATGTAGGCGTTCCGATCTGATCTGCGACGATGCGCAACCTGTCGTTCGTTCTCGAAAGCCGAAGGACCGTTTCCACGAAATTCGTGCCGCCCATGGCATATACCCAAGCGGTCCGGACGATAAGCGATCGCTTATCGTCCAGAACCTCGCGGACAGCGAGTTCGCCTGCGAGCTTGGAGGCGCCATATACGGATTGCGGGTTGGTGGGCGCGTCCGGCTTGTAGGGGGAAGAAGCGGTGCCGTCGAAGACGTAGTCCGTAGAGATATGAACAAGACGACCGCCATATCCCGCAACAGCACCGGCGATCGTCTTGACAGCCTCGCCATTGATCAGGAATGCGCGCTCTTTGTCGTTTTCGGCATTGTCGACGGCGGTATAGGCTGCTGCGTTAAGGACAACGTCACCCCGCAGCGTTTCGAGAGTGGATCGAAGGGACGGGAGGTCGGCAAAATCCGCCTCGGCGCGACCGAGGGCGACAAGATTGACGTCGTCGGGCGCACATCTTTTGATCTGGCCGGCCAACTGTCCGTTTGCGCCAAGCAAAACCACTTTCACGGCGAGCGCTCCGACGCCATGCTTTCTGCGTGTAGAGCGCTGAAATCGGGCAAATCGCCTTCGCGAAGCTCAGCCAGTAGCGGTGCATTGGCATCCTTGGGCGACAAAACAGGCTCTTTCGAGGGCCATTCGATGCCGATGGCGGGATCGTTCCAGCGAACAGAGCGATCATCCTCGGCAGAATAAAGTGCGGTGCATTTGTATGCGAAGATCGCGATCTCACTCAAAACAAGGAACCCGTGGGCAAAACCTTCGGGTATCCACAGTTGACGATGGTTTTCCCCCGAAAGGATAGTCCCATACCATTGTCCGAATTGCGGAGAGCCTTTTCGGAGATCGACGGCGACGTCGAATACCTCGCCGTCCAGTACCCCGACCAGCTTGCCCTGCGGATTGGGATGCTGGAAATGCAGTCCCCTCAGCACGCCCTTGCGGGATTTCGAGACATTGTCCTGCAGGAAGGGGCTGGCAATCCCCGCTGCGTCATACCTGTCCTCTTGGTATGTCTCGAAAAAATACCCGCGATCGTCCCGGAAGACGCGGGGGGTGACGAGTTTGACTCCGGCGAGCCCGGTATCATCAATCTGCATGTCGCTCTTCCAGCAATTGAGCCAGGTAGCGCCCGTATTCGCTCTTGCCGTGCGCGTCGGCGGCGGACTCCAGTTGCCTGCGGTCGATGTAGCCCTTGGCGTAAGCTATTTCCTCAAGACAGGCTATTTTTAGTCCCTGGCGCACTTCGACGGTTCGGACGAACTCACCTGCCTCCAGCAGACTTTCCTGGGTGCCTGTATCGAGCCAGGCAAATCCACGTCCCAGCAATTCGACCTTGAGATCGCCACGCTCAAGATAGCTTTGGTTTATCGATGTGATTTCCAGTTCGCCGCGGGCGGACGGCTTTATCGATTTGGCGATGGAGATCACGTCATTGTCGTAGAAATAAAGGCCGCTGACAGCGAAGTGGGATTTCGGCTTCGACGGCTTTTCTTCGATGGAAAGGGCCGTGAAGTCTGCATCGAATTCCACTACGCCGAAGCGTTCGGGATCGATCACCCGCGTTGCAAAGACCGTTGCACCTGTCTTACGGGTCCCGGCTCGTTCCAGGATTCCCGAAAAGCCGTGTCCGAAAAAAATGTTGTCGCCGAGCACCAAGGCTACGTTCTCGTTGCCGATGAACTTCTCGCCGATCAGGAATGCCTGCGCAATTCCGTCGGGAGACCACTGCACGGCATATTCGATATTGAGGCCGAAACGCGATCCGTCTCCCAGAAGTCTTTGGAACATCTCCTGTTCGTGGGGAGTCGTAATGATCAGAACGTCGCGGATGCCGGCCAGCATGAGCACCGACAACGGATAGTAGACCATCGGCTTGTCGTAGACTGGCATCAATTGCTTCGAAACAGCAATCGTGAGTGGAAAAAGCCGCGTGCCGGTTCCTCCAGCAAGTACAATGCCTCGCATGAGATCTCCTTATCGTCCCGTCTGACTGAGGCGGGGTGGGCCCCCAAGGGTGCCTACGCTTGCTTCAAAGTGCCGAGCCGATCAGACACGGGAGCTTCCAGAATAGGGCTCCACCACCATCGGTTGTCGATGTACCACTTTACCGTCTCTTTCAACCCATCGGCAAAAGTAACGGAAGGCGACCATCCAAGCTCTTTATGTATCTTTGCGGTATCGACCGCATAACGCATGTCATGACCGGGTCGATCCTCAACAAACGTAATGAGATCTTTTGCCGGCCTGCCGTCGGCTTGAGGATGCAAAGTATCGAGGATTTCACAGATGGCTTCGACCACAGCCAAATTTGTCTGCTCGGCATCGCCGCCGATATTGTAAGTTTCGCCAGGCCTACCCCGTGCCAGCACAATGCCAAGCGCTCGGGCATGGTCTTCGACAAAGAGCCAGTCACGAATATTGCCGCCGTTCCCGTATACCGGCATCGGTTTGCCCGACAGAGCCTTGATGATCATCAGGGGGATCAGTTTTTCCGGAAAATGGAACGGGCCGTAGTTGTTCGAGCAGTTGGTGACGATCACCGGCAAGCCGAATGTCCTATGCCAAGAGCGCGCGAGATGATCCGATGCCGCTTTCGATGCGGAGTAGGGAGATGAAGGATCGTAGCTGGTCGTTTCGGTGAAGCGCGACGACGTCAGGTCGAGACTGCCATAGACCTCGTCCGTCGAAACATGGTGAAACCGGAACCGCTGTTTGGCTTCCCCGGTGAGCGTGCCGTAATACTCACGTGCAGCTTCCAGCAGGCAAGCCGTTCCATGCACATTGGCGCGTATGAATGCCAAGGGGCCGTCGATGGATCTGTCCACATGACTTTCCGCCGCCAGATGGATGATTGCATCTGGACGGACCTCCTTGAGCAAACTGCTTATCGCCGGTCCATCGCAGATATCGATCTTGGCGAACCGATAGTTCGGTTTGCCTTCGATCGCGCGTAACGAACCGGCCGCCGCCGCATAGGTTAGACAATCGACATTGGTTACGCTCCAACCCAGATCCAGGATGAAGTGCCGGCAGACCGCCGAGCCTATAAACCCGCTGCCGCCGGTTACAAGGATGTGCATAGAGACCGCTTCTTTGTTTTGCGTCGCGCTCCATGCAACAAATTTCGGATGTTGGCAACTTTGGGAGCGTTGTTGCAGCTTTGGTTGGAGGTGAATAGTTTCGCAACCGTATCAACTCTAGAACGGGGCCAAAGAATGGCGAACGCCTTCATTTTGGGAGCTGGAGGCCATGCCCGCGTCGTTTTGGATGCGTTGCGCCAATCTGGAGCGGCTGTTCCCGTCGGCTTTTTGGATGATCGCTACAGTCAGCCTGCGCGCATTGACGGTTTACCTGTAGTCGGGCGAATTGACGATATCAGGACACTGGCGTCGGCGAGTTCGGTTCAATTCGCTATCGCTGGAATCGGGGACAATCATCAACGTCAGCGTGTCGTAGAGCGGGCGCAGGCTCTCTGCCCAACTCTTGAATGGCTTACAGTGCTGCACCCCCGCAGTGTTGTTGCGCACGGCGTTCAAATCGGAGCCGGTTCAGTTGTCATGGCAGGTGCAATCGTCAATGTCGGCACACGAATCGGCGAGCATTGCATATTGAACACGAGCGCTTCTATCGATCACGACAACGACCTGGGCGACTTTTCGAGCGTGGCGCCGGGAGTTGTGACCGGAGGCAACGTTCTTCTCGGCGAGGGATCTTTCCTCGGTTTGGGGGCGCGAGTCATCCACGGCAAGAAGATCGGTGCCGCCACGGTGATAGGCGCAGGCGCCACCGTCATCCATGACATGCCCGAGAACAGCGTTTGCGTGGGGACCCCGGCCCGGAAAATCGGTAGCCGGGAGAAATCCAGCCCTTATCTTTAACAGTTCTTCAGCGTTTCGCCTGTTGCACCACCTGGCGTACGACAGTGCATGTTTTAGCGATTTCGTCAGCGCTCAAGGTCGGATGAACGAGAAACATCATGCTTGTTTCTCCTAACGCGCGCGCCACCGGAAGGCGCGCCGGCGGGCCGATATTCCGATCCGTAAAAGCCTTTTCCAGATAAATCTCGGAGCAGGATCCCATATAGCATGGAACGCCCTGGGTATTGATCTCCGCGACGAGCCTGTCGCGATCCCATCCTGACTTCAACATGTCCGGTCGAACGAAAGCATAGAATTTGTACCATGCGTGCTGAATATGCGAGGGCGGCATCGGTATGCGAAGGGCATCCAGATCACCCCAGGCGGCTGCAATCGTTTTGGCGTTTTCCGTTCGTTTGGCATGCCATTCAGGCAGCCGTTTGATCTGAAGCCGGCCTATGGCAGCCTGTATTTCGGTCATTCGCCAATTCGAGCCAAAGCTTTCGTGCACCCATCGAAAGCCCGGTCGATGCTCCCGCTTATAGACGGCTTCGTAAGATTTGCCGTGATCCTTGAGGGACCAAATCGAAGACCAGTATTCTTCGTTGGAAGTCGTGACCATGCCGCCTTCCCCCCCCGTCGTCATGATTTTATCTTGGCAGAATGACCATGCTGCAATGTCGCCGAGATCGCCAACTGATCGGTTGTTGTAGCGAGCGCCGTGTGCCTGGGCGCAGTCCTCAACCAACGCAATGTTCCTGGCTGCGGCCAGATTCCTCATTTCATTCATTTCGCAAGGCCAACCCGCCAGATGAACGCAAAGGATCGCGCGTGTTCTTGCGCTTATGAGGGGCGCGACGGTTTCGGCGGTAATGTTCTGACTGTCCGGGTCGACGTCCGCAAAAATCGGAGTCGCGCCGGCCATGACGATAGTGGATGCCGACGCCATGAAACTGCGGGGTGTTACAATGACCTCGTCACCGGGGCCGATACCGAGAGCGGGCCATACCGCATCCAAAGCCAAGGTGCCATTGGCGAGCGCCACGGCATAATCTGCCTGTGCCAACGTGGCGAACTCGGTTTCAAATTCTCTGCATTCGTTGCCGGTCCAGTAGTTCACCCTATTGGATCGCAGAACCTGGGAAGCGGCTAGAACTTCCTCATCGGTATAGCTGGGCCAAGGCGAAAAAGGAGTGTTCAGCATAGTTTTTTATTCCTGTACCGTATATCCCGGCCGCTAAATTTACTTGTCTTCAGTTGGAGAGTTGCCAGTGAACGGCGGCATCGTCGCGACTCCAGCAGCCGAGATGTCTTTTCTTTTTACGACGGCGACAACGGTCAGCCAGATAATTTTCAGATCGAGCTTGAGAGACCAATTGTCCACATACCAAACGTCCATTTCAAATTTTTCCGTCCAGGAAAGGGCATTCCGTCCATTGACCTGGGCCCAGCCCGTCAAGCCGGGGCGAACTTCATGCCGGCGCGCCTCGCGGGCCGAATAAAGGGGGAGATATTCCGGCAGCAGGGGACGTGGACCCACAATAGACATGTCGCCTTTGAAAATATTCCATAATTCCGGGAGCTCATCGAGGCTGGTCGATCGCATGAAACTTCCCAGCGCCGTCATGCGATCTGCGTCGGATTTCAACCGGCCGTCAGCTTCACGGCTGTCTGTCATGGTCCTGAATTTGACCATTCGGAATAGCTTTCCGTCGATTCCGGGCCGTGTCTGCCGGAAAAAAACGGGCCGCCCCATAGACGAGGCGATCAGAAGGGACATGACGAGAAAGAGCGGGGATAGAAGCAGCAAACCGAATCCGGAGCCTAAGACATCGATAGTTCTTTTGATCCATGACAATCGTGGCTTCACGCAAGAAGTCCTATTCGTCTCAATAATTCGTCATAAACGTGGCGCACGTCGTATTTCGAGGAGGCGATGTTTCGACTGGCTTTGCCCATGGCCGAAATCAGTTCTCTGTTTTTCACAAAGCGTAACATTGCATCGGCCAACGGGCGGACCGACTTGACGGGCACAAGGAAGCCGTTGACTTCATTTTGCACGGTTTCGCGGCATCCGGGCGCGTCCGTGGTGACGACAGCCCTGCCCACGGCCATCGCTTCGAGGACGCTGCGTGGCGTACCCTCCCGGTAGGAGGGCAGAACGTAGACGGAGCAGGCTGCCAATGCGGGCCGAATATCGTCGGTCCAGGGTTGGTAGTCTATCCACTGCCAGCTGCGCACTTCTGCTTCAGAAATTGCCGTGGGATTGGTGTCGGTCGGGCCTACGAGCCGGAATCGGACTTCAGGATGTTGTTCCTTCACAATGCGAGCAGCTGCAGCATACTCGCGTAAGCCCTTGTCGGCGATCAGCCGCGCGACCA
Source organism: uncultured Mesorhizobium sp. (assembly GCA_965649745.1). Lineage (GTDB taxonomy): Bacteria > Pseudomonadota > Alphaproteobacteria > Rhizobiales > Rhizobiaceae > Mesorhizobium. Next base: position 16,912 of record CBFGLW010000020.1, read on the forward strand.
TGAGAAATTCGATATATTTTTGTGGGACCGGTTGCTCCGCATATTCGTCGATATCGATGCCAGACCCGTGGAGGATCGCAATAGGCCGGCGCCTGGAGAGCGCGCCGAGGCGCCTGAGGTCGGCAACGTCGTCCATATTTTGAAAATAGACCGTCTCGGACAAGGAGAATGCGGCCCTGTAGAGGCCGATTGCAGCCAGCCGGACGAGCCTGCCTTTGACCGAAGCGGGTTCTCCAATGAAGGCCGAACCCAGGCCGGTTACCATTGGATGTATCCGTTTCGTGCCGGCAAGCCGGGCGCCGAAACTCCCGAAAGTTACCGGTTTGATCGTATAGGGGACGAGAACGTCAGACTTTTCGGTCTTTATCGCCTCGTAAACCCGCTTCGCATAGCTGGCATCGTAGAAAGGATTGATTCCATGCCGGCTAGTTGGGATGTCGTATGCAGCAACGCCCGCACGCTTAAGCAGGGCCGCGTGTTCCATCGACAGTTCCGACAGTGGCGCACCTACGGCAATATGACCGCCAAGCTGCTGGATTTTTCGAATGAGCGGCATCCGGAACGTGACGATGGATGGAGCGAACCCACCCAGTAGGAAAACTCGGAGGCCGGATTTGTCGAGAGTCTTACGGGTTCCGATGTTCGGTGCGTCACTAAAGGTCATGGCTTCGAGATCACGGCGGCGGAGACGCCCCTAGCATCCGTTGCGTACACAAGGAAGCTTTTTGTGAATTGCGGTTTGATCGGAATAAGATACAAGGGCGCTCGTTTGCGACAACGCAGGGAATTTGCGTGAGGACTATCGACGAGACGCGAATTGCAGTAATCGGGCTTGGCTATGTCGGATTACCCGTGGCAACCCTGTTGGCACGGCGATTCCCCGTTACAGGTTTCGATATCAGCTACAAGAGAATCGCTGAGCTGAAAGCGGGGATAGATCGGACGCTGGAGCTTGAATCCAGCGCTTTGAAGAGCACGACGGTTCAGTTCACTTGTTCGCTTGACGATCTGCGCGATTGCAATTTTTACATCGTTACCGTGCCAACGCCGATCGATGCAGCCAAACGTCCAGATCTGACATTGCTCAAATCAGCTTGCAAGACGGTAGGCGAGGTCATTTCGAAGGGCGATGTTGTCGTATTCGAATCCACCGTTTACCCCGGCGCGACCGAAGAGGATTGTGTCCCTGTCATTGAGCAGGTGTCAGGGCTTCGACTGAATGAGGATTTTTTTGCCGGTTATAGCCCTGAGCGGGTAAACCCTGGCGACAAATTGCATACCATCGACAAAATTGTGAAGGTGACTTCCGGCTCGACCCCGGAGGCAGCCGATTTAGTCGATCGAGTTTATGCAGCCGTCGTCACGGCCGGCACTTATCGGGCTCCGTCCATCCGCGTTGCAGAGGCCGCCAAAGTCATCGAGAATACGCAGCGGGACGTCAATATTGCATTGGTCAACGAACTCGCTGAACTCTTCCAGAGGCTCGGCGTCGACACCATGAGCGTGCTCGAAGCCGCCGGGACGAAATGGAACTTCCTTCCTTTCCGGCCAGGTCTGGTCGGCGGCCACTGCATTGGTGTGGATCCGTATTATTTGACCCACAAAGCGCAAGAGGTCGGCCATCATCCTGAGATTATCCTGGCAGGGCGGCGTATCAACGACCTGATGGGTGAAGTGGTTGCATCGCGGTTTGTACGCTTGCTGCTCACACGCGGCATCGATGCGACGCGTGCGCGCATTCTGGTCCTCGGTTTTACCTTCAAGGAGAACTGTCCGGATATCCGAAACACTCGGGTTATCGACGTCGTCGCCGAATTGAAGAGCTACGGCATGCAGGTCGATATACACGACCCTTGGGCGGATCCGGCCGAGGTCGAGGCGGAATATGGATTGTCTCTCGTTGGCGATCTGACACCCGAGACATATGACGGTGTGATCCTGGCAGTGGCGCACGACCGCTTTCGCGAGCTTGGCTCGAAAGGTATCCGGAGTCTGACGAAGGCCGGTGGTCTTCTTTTCGATGTAAAAGCCATATTGCCAATTTCCGACAGCGACCTGCGAATTTAGGGGCAGATCAATGCGCATTCTCGTTACCGGCGCAGCCGGGTTCATCGGTTCGCATGTCGCGCACCGTCTTTTGGACAGAGGCGATGAGGTGGTCGGGCTCGATAATTTGAATGCCTATTACGATCCCCGGCTAAAACAAAACCGCCTCCAGCGACTCGATGCGCGTGAAGGCTTCGAATTTGTAAAAATGGACGTAAGCGATCGCGCCGGAATGGAACAGCTGTTTTCACGATCCGGATTTGACAAGGTTGTGCATTTGGCGGCCCAGGCCGGTGTACGCCATTCGCTTGAAAATCCTCACGCCTATATCGATTCGAACATTGTAGGGTTTATCAACATTCTGGAAGGCTGCCGCCACTTCGGCGTCAAGCATTTGGTCTATGCGTCTTCCAGTTCCGTCTATGGGGCGAACGAAAGATTGCCGTTTTCCGTATCGGATTCGGTAGATCATCCGGTTAGTCTCTATGCGGCTTCAAAGAAGGCCAATGAGCTGATGGCCCACGCCTATTCGCACCTCTTCCGTTTGCCGACGACCGGGCTACGTTTTTTCACCGTGTACGGGCCCTGGGGGCGACCGGATATGGCGCTCTTTCTTTTCGTCAAGAACATCCTCGCGGGCAAGCCAATCGACGTGTTCAACAACGGCGAACACATGCGCGATTTCACCTATATCGATGATATAGTCGAAGGGGTGGTGCGAACGCTCGACCATGTCGCCGCGCCAGCGGCTGACTGGAATGGCGAGACGCCTGATCCGGCGGTCTCATCGGCACCGTATCGAGTTTACAATATCGGGAACAACAAGCCCATTTCTCTTCTGGATTTCATTGCCGCGATTGAGAAGGCGCTCGGCAAGAAAGCGGTAAAAAACATGTTGCCGATGCAAAAGGGCGACGTCGAAAAGACGTATGCCGATGTGGAGGCTTTGAAAGCGGACGTTGGTTTCAAGCCCGATACGCCGATAGAACATGGCATTGCCAATTTCGTGGCGTGGTATCGGGAGTATTTCAGGGTTTGAGAGTTTCGAATTTCTGCGAAAATGCGTCCAAGTGAAAGCTAGCGTGCACCTGAAGACCCTGCAGTCGGATTTTTCAGTTTGCAAGTAGGAACCCGAATGAACCGTGATATCGCAAATGCATCGGATAATGCAGAGAACGAAGACAGAGGCATAAACTTCGGCCAAATTTTTAGGATACTTTGGCGGTATCGCGGCCTGTTGACCATTCTGCCTTTGCTGACGGCCTGCGTCGGGTTGGCGATTATAGGATTCTCTGCCTGGAAATATCCTCGCCCCGTTGTCTATTATATCGCTTTGCAGAATATAGAGAATAATCAATATCCTAATGGCACAAGGTTTTCCCCGCAGGACTTACTGTCTCCTGCTGTTGTTTCGGTTTTGCGCAGTCGTTTCAATTTCGATCAGAGCGCTGATTTATTAAACAATATTCAGGTAAGCTATGACAATCCGGTAGCAGAAGGAGTTGCACAGAAATACAGACTTAGGCTGGGCGCGCGGAATTTAACTGTTACGGATGTGGACAGCATCAATGCTGCTTATCAGCAGGAACTGAACGCGACGATTCGGTCAGGGCTGCGAATCGATGTCTTCTATGGCCCCTTGGGCGTCGGTAGGTCGACCGCCATCGCGATTGCAAAGGCCTTACCCGAGATATGGAAAGACGTGTACTCTCAACAGTTTCGTGTCTACCTGAATACAAGTCTTGCTGATGCCGCCGTGACCGCAACCAAGGAGCCCCTGACCAACGCAGCGAGCATCCTGGTGGCCGATGACAGACTTAATGTGATGACCGCGGGCTTGGGTATCATCGGTGAGGATAACCGCTTGGCCTCCCTTGCTACGAAAGGGGGCGCAACTGCGGAAGATGTAAGGCAGGATATTCAACGTTTCAGGACGGTCTATTTCGACCCCTTGCTTAGCAAAAGCCTATCGTCTGCGGACCTTGCTGGCCGGGCCTATCTGAAAAGCAAGGAGTTGAGGATTGCCGATCTCGAGCGGCAGATCGAGGGTTTTGATCTCACTCTCGATCGGCTCCGCAGTTATCAGGCGACACCGACTCCCGTGGAGGCTCCGCCGGTCGCGCCGCAATCGTCTGGCATTCAGATTGGCGACAATGCGGTTGGACAGATTGTCGAACTGGCTGAGCGTGCTGCCTACGCCAACTATATCCAGAATGTCTTGGAGCGGCGGCAGGCAGCCCTTCAGGAAATATCCGGTATCAAGCGCGAAATTGACTTCCGTACGGCCTCGACCGACGCCACCGAGAATCCGCAATTCCTCGGAGAGGCGGCGAAAGAGTTGGATGGCCTAACCGGAAACTATCTCGCTCTGCTTTCCTCGGCCCGCAATCGTCTCGATAGCACTTTGGGGCAGTTCTATAGTGAAACCTCGTCCCCGAGCACACCGGGATCGGTTTTCGGCTTGAGGTCGTTGGCGATTCTCATCGCCTTCGCCTTGGTTGGGTGGATTCTTGCTGTCACAATAGCCTTGCTCGCGTCGCTTAGACCGAAGGGAGAAGGTGCGCCAGCGTAGTTCTGGCTTCGCAGACTCGCGTTGGCTTCAGTTCGAACGGGAGAAAGAAGATGACACACGAGCAACCTGTCAGGAAGCGGACGGTCTCCATAGCAATCGCTGTTTTGCTGGCCGTCACGGTCGTGGCCGCCGTAGGCGTTTGGCAAATTCGCAAGGGAACCGACGTCGACGCCCTCGTGAGCGCCGTTGTAAAAGGACAATCTTCCGAAAAATTTGACACTTCCGCTACCGCCGCGTCCCTGGCGGAACTGGCTTCCGGCCAGGGCGAAGCCGATCTGCGAACGATCGCACAAAAAACGGTAGAGAAATTGGATCCGGGCCCGCTTTCGGCTGTTTCGGAAAGTTTGCTCAAGGAACACGAAGATCCTGATTCCCGCAGGCTCGCCGTTTTTCTGGCTGAAGCTGGTGCAGATGCATACCACGCCAAGGCGCTATTGAATCGGGCCGGCCTTGAAAATTGGCTGGGCCGTTATATTCCAAAGGACTATGATAAGGCGATAAAATACCTGAGCGACCCGGCGTTGTCGAATTCGGCAGCTTCACAATTTTATTTGGGACAGGCGCTGCTGGCAGAAGACAACCCCAAGCGTGACGCCGCTGCAGGGCTGGGCTTTATCAAGGCCGCCGCCGATATGGGTCTGAAAGACGCTCAGGACTGGTTCGCCAAGCATTCGGACGCGTCGTGACAATTCGAGGGGCGGCAGACAGGTATGCCTACAGGCCGCTCTTCGCCGGTTTCATTTTTTCGATCATGGCTTTTCCTTTCCTTTTGGTCGAGCAAAAGATCGTTCTGGGCCTTATCGTTATGGCCTTTGGATTTGCCTTGGGCAGAGGAGCGTCCCTGCCCGCCGGATATTATATCTGGTCGGGAATTATATTATTATTCTACAGCCTATATGTTCTAATTCCGATCACCTCCGGAATTGAAGAGCAGGGGTCAATATTATACACAACTTCATTGTATATAGGATTCACACTTTTCTGGATTTTATTCCTTCCTTTTATCGGCGGTCAATTGCCGGCGCTTTTTAAAATAGCCGTGATCTCTGCATGGCTGATTTGGTTGTATGCTATATTAATCCTTCTCGGTGAATTGGGCTATGTTCCGTTCGGTATCCCTGATGTATATTCTCTGGCGGGCATTGCGATAAATGTAGACACGAGAGACGTCGGCTTATCCAGCAACATGGTTAGCTCGCTTCTTTTTACTGCGCCTGTTTTGACTTTTGCGTATTTGAAGCAGGGGAGCCTGTCCCGAATTTTATTACTGGGTGTGTTTTGGATCGGTATTTTGGCCTTGGGACGCCGATCCGCTTTTCTCGGTCTGGCCGTAAGCGCGCTTTTCTATTTTTGGAACTCTATGCGGTCGCCTAAAGCATTTAAGCGGGCTATAGGGGCAGGCATTGTTGCGATACTTGTTGCTTCGGTGGTGATAAAATTCGATATCGCCGACACAAGGACGCTTATTTTAAACCGTCTGGATTCCCTATCCCTCGAAAATGAGACGGAACGGGTCGATCAGACAAGGCAGTTGTTGTCAGACTTCACCTATCGTCCGTGGCTAGGTTTCGGCCATGGTTCCTCGACCAACGTCATCCGTAGCGCTGACAAGCCATGGCGCTATGAGATGAGTATTCCTGCCTCGTTATTTCGCTATGGAATTTTAGGTTACATCGTAATATGGATCCTTGTCGGAGGGCCGGCTTTATACTGCCTGTGGGCATTTAGAAGTAAGCTAAATTTTTATCAGCAATCTTTTATGTGCGGTGTTTTTTCGCAATTTCTTGCATATACACTAAATCCTGTTTTTGACTCCTTTGATACTGCGTGGCAATTCTTTATGCCGGTTTTATTTTGTTTTCAGGTATCTCTGCTACGCTCTACAAAGGAAGCATTGCCGCTTCGGAACCCGGTTGCCTCCGGAAAGACCTAGAGGGCTCAAAATTATTGTCAGGCCTCGCGCAGCTTCTGCTTCGTCACGTGTTCTTCCGCTTGTCGAAGTCCTTTTTCGAAGCGGTCGAACAATTCGTTAAGTTCGGCTTCGCTGATGACCATGGGCGGGCATAGGCCGATCGTGTCGCCCATGGCGCGCAGGATCACGCCGTTTTCCTCCAGCAGCTTCGCCGTCAGCGGTCCGACGCCCTGTTCCAGCCTGAAGGGCCTCCGCGTCTTCCTGTCGGCGACAAGCTCGACGCCGCCGACCAGGCCGCAATAGCGGGCTTCGCCGACGATCTCCAGTTCGCCGAGCCGCTTCATCCTTGCCTCGAAGACGGAGGCCAGCCGCCGCACATGGCCGACAATGTCGCGCTTCTGGTAGATTTCGATCGCTTTCACGCCCAGCGCGCAACCGAGCGGATGCCCGCCATAGGTGAAGCCATGCCCGAACGTTCCGAGCCTGGCGGTGTAGTCGACATAGGCCTGGTAGATGTCTTCCGGCACCATCACGGCGCCCAGCGGCGCGTAGGCGGAGGTCATCTGCTTGGCGGCCGAAATGGTCGCCGGCCGCATGTTGAAGGTTTCGGTGCCCCACCAGTTGCCGGTACGCCCGAAACCGGTGATGACCTCGTCGGCGATCAGCATGATATCGTGCTCGTCCAGCACGCTTTGGATCGCTTCGAAATAACCCCGCGGCGGCACGACGACGCCGCCCGCGCCCATGACCGGCTCGGCGATCATGGCGGCGATCGTGTCGGCGCCCTCGCGCTCGATGAGCGCGCGCAACGATTGCGCGATGCGGGCGACGAAATCCGCCTCGCTCTCGCCATCCTCGCCGAAGCGGTAGAAATGCGGGCAATCGGTGTGCAGCACGCGGTCGACCGGCAGGTCCCAGCCATTGTGATTGCCTGGAAGGCCGGTGAGCGAGGCGGCCATGACGGTGACGCCATGATAGGCCCTTATGCGCGAGATGATCTTCTTCTTCTGCGGCTTGCCGCGCGCATTGTTCAGGAACCAGGCGAGCTTGACCTGCGTATCGTTGGCTTCCGAACCGGAAGAGGTGAAGAACACCCGGGAGACCGGGATCGGCGCAATCTCCTTGAGCTTCTCGGCCAGTTCGATGGCCGGCTCGAAGCTCTTGGCGCCAAACAGGTGGTAGAAGGGCAGGGTGCGCAGCTGTTCGGTTGCGGCCTCCACCATCTCCTCGTCGCCGAAACCGAGCCCCGCGCACCAGAGGCCGGACATGCCCTCGATATATTCGCGCCCTTGCGTGTCGTAGACATGCACGCCCTTGCCGTGGCTGATAACGAGCGTTCCCGTCGTCTTCAGCTTGTGCAGCGGCGTATAGGGATGAATGAGGGACTCGATGTCCCGCGTTTGCAGATTGCTCAGCGGCAACTGTTCGGTCATGGCTGGCTCCGGCAGCGCTGTCCTTCAGGCTTCGTGGCCGTGAAGGCTCTGAGATCGCATGGATCGATCCCGATGGTGTAGCTGCTGGACCGCGGGGCGCAAAATCCTTTCCGTTCTTGGTTCAAGAACGGTTCTGGGGCTGGCCCACTAGGTAGGTCAATCGATTCCGGAGTGCCGGTCGCCTCAGGCGGCTGCCTGGAAGACGTCCATCAGGCCGGCATAGGCGGCTGCGATACCGGCTGCCGGGCTTCTGCTTTTGGCGGCGGGCTCCACCTTGAGCGTTCCGCCGCTCTTCGGCAGCGTCATCATCAGGATCTGCTGGCTTTTGCCGTCACCGACCGCCGCGGCAGCCACGTGTTCTTCCGCGCCTTCGCCTCCGACGCACATCTTGAAGAGCAGCTTGCCGCCGACAGCCTCCAGCGCGCCGCCGACGACTTCGGCGAATTCCTGTTCCGACACGGGTTCCGCGTCCGGCACGAGATCGGCTAGGCTTTCGGCAAGTGTGTCCTCAAGGGCTTTTTCATCGCGCTGGGTCATTGCGAACCTCTCCATTCGCCATCACACCCGCCGCCGGAAAACAGCCTCTACGTCGACAGTGGCGGCAATGTGGCATTGAAAGATTGCACGGGCACTACCAAAGCGTGAAACGGGGCATCTGGACTTTGTATCCATTCCTTCCAAAATGCCCGAAAAAGCAGTTTGAAAAAGGGAGGAACGTAGATGCTCGGACTGATGCAGGAATGGCCGCTGCTCTGTCACAAGCTCATCGACCACGCTGCCTTGCAGCATGGCGGCCGCGAGATCGTCTCGCGCTCGGTGGAAGGGCCGGTGGTGCGCACGACCTATGCCGAAGTTCACCTTCGTGCGCGCAAGGTGGCGCAACGGCTCGAGCGCGAAGGCTACGGCCTCGGTGACCGCATCGCGACGCTCGCGTGGAACACTGCCCGGCACCTGGAGGCGTGGTATGGCATCATGGGGGTCGGCGCGATCTACCACACGCTGAACCCGCGCTTGTTTCCCGAACAACTCGTGTGGATCATGAACCATGCCGAGGACAGGGCCATCTTCGTCGATCTGACCTTCATGCCGCTGCTGGAAAAAATCGCTCCGTCGGTGAAATCGCTGAAGCAGGTGATCGTGCTGACCGACAGCGCGCACATGCCGCAAACCGCCTTGTCCAATGCCGTCTGCTATGAGGACTGGCTGGCCGAGGCGGATGGCGACTTCCGGTGGAAGAGCTTCGACGAGAACACCGCCGCCGGCATGTGCTACACGTCCGGCACCACCGGCGAGCCGAAGGGCGTGCTTTACAGCCACCGCTCCAATGTTCTCCATGCGATGATCGCGGCCATGCCCGACGCCATGGGCATTTCCTCGCGCGACGTGGTGATGCCGGTCGTGCCGATGTTCCACGCCAATGCGTGGGGCCTCGGGCAGAGCGGGCCGATGACCGGCGCCAAGATCGTCATGCCGGGCGGCAAGATGGACGGCGCGTCGATCTACGAGTTGTTGGACAATGAGAAGGTCACCTTCACCGCCGCCGTACCCACCATCTGGCTCATGCTGCTGCAGTATCTGGAGGAGAACGGCAAGAAACTGCCATATCTCAACAAGGTTGTGATCGGCGGCTCGGCCGCGCCGCGCGCCATGATCCGGAAGTTCCAGCAGGACTATGGAGTCGAAGTCGTTCATGCCTGGGGCATGACGGAAATGTCGCCGCTCGGCACGCTCTGCACGATGAAACCCGAGCAGGCGGCGCTGGAAGGCGAGGCGATGCTGGACCTGAAGCAAACGCAGGGCTATGCGCCTTTCGGTGTCGAGATGCAGATCGCCGATGACGACAATGTCGCCCAGCCATGGGATGGCAAAACATTCGGCCGGCTGAAGGTGCGCGGCCCGGCGGTCTCCTGCGCCTACTATGGGGGCGCCGGGTCCGAACAGTTCGATTCGGAGGGCTGGTTCGATACCGGCGACGTCGCCTACATCAATCCCAATGGTTACATGCAGATCACCGACCGCGCCAAGGACGTCATCAAATCTGGCGGCGAATGGATATCGACCATCGAACTCGAAAATCTCGCGGTCGGCCACCCCGATGTCGCCGAGGCGGCGGTAATCGGCGTACATCACCCCAAATGGGACGAGCGGCCGCTTCTGGTCATCGTCCGCAAGCCGGGCAGGGAGCCGACAAAGGAGGATTTGCTGGCCTTCATGCAGGGCAAGGTCGCCAAGTGGTGGATGCCTGACGACGTCGCCTTTGTCGAAGAGATACCGCATACGGCGACCGGCAAGATCCAGAAGACTACGCTGCGCAAGCAGTTCCAGGACTACAGGCTGCCGACCGGGTGACACGTCTTTCGGCTTCAACCGGAGCTGGAAACGCTTTAGGACCAGTCGGCGTCAAGATTCTGGGCGATTGGTTCTGGCGCGGATTTCTGGTCGGGTGAAGATGCGGGACAGCTACGGACGGCGCACGAAAGCAGCTGGATGGGCGCGGCGCTGCGGGGCGTTCAGCCTCGTGCTGCTGGCGACCGTGTGGATCGGCCATCATTTCGGTATGGTCGAGACGGTGGCTTATCTGTGGGTGCTGGCATTGGTTGCGCTGATCGCGATCCTGGCCCTCCTATTCGCCGGTTTCGCGTTTGCGCGGCTTTGGAACCACGGCGACCGGGGCGGCCGGGACATCGCAGCCGGCTCGCTTCTCGCTTTGCTGGCGCTCGTCCCCTTCGCGGTTGCCGCCTACTGGATGACAGCTCATCCCGCTCTCATGGACATTTCCACCGACGTGGACGATCCGCCCACGCTCGACGTGTCGGACCGGAGCGCGGAGATGAATGCGCTTGTCACGACAACGCCGGATGAAAAACAGCTCCAGGTCGAAGCCTATCCGCTGGTGACGACGCACCGTTACGACCTGCCGTCGCAGGACGTGCTCGCCGCCGTCGAGGCCGTCCTGGCAAGGCAGGGCTGGGGTGTCGAGCCGATACCGGCTTCCGTCGGCCAGCCGCAGATCACCGTGAACGCCGTCGCGTCCAGCTTCGTGCTGGAACTCCCGGCCGATGTCGCCATAAGAGTAAGCGATGAGGGCGATGCGGCGCTGGTCGACATGCGCTCGGCGTCGCGCTACGGCCGGCACGATCTCGGCGACAACGCCGCGCGCATCGAACGCTTCCTGTCCGAACTGGACCAGGAAGTCGCTGGCCGCATCCAGCCCGACCTGGCGGAATAACCGGCTCGCGTTAAGACTGCCGACTAGCTGGCGGGAAAGAACGTGCCGTCGATGGAAGGAGCTCCCTCGGTCGTTACGGCGCCGCGCCCGACGAGGTCCTCCAGATGGGCGAGAACCGATAGGCCTGCAGCGCCGTGCAGCCGGGGGTCGGTGCCGCGATAGATGGCCGCCACCATGTCCTTGATCGTGCGGTCCCCTTTGCGCAGCCGCTCCACTATGGCTTGCTCGCGCATTTTGCGATGCGCCTTGAGACCGCGCAGGAATGTTCGCGGCGTTGTCACCGGCCCGCCATGCCCTGGCAGGAACAGCCGGTCGTCACGCGCCAACAGCTTGTCCAGCGAGGCCATGTAATCGCTCATCGAGCCGTCTGGCGGAGCCACGATCGTCGTCGCCCACGCCATGACGTGATCGGCGGAGAACAGGATGCCCGCGCCTTCCAGTGCGAATGCCGCGTGGTTCGCCGTGTGGCCCGGCGTCAGAACCGTCCGCATCGCCCAGCCGTCGCCGGTGACAACCGAATCGTCCTTCACCTGAAGGTCTGGCACGAAGTCGGTGTCGGCGCTGGCGTCGAGCGGATTGGTCTCGTCGATCCGCAATGGCCGGGCGGAACGATGCGGCCCCTCGGCGACGAGAATTGCCCCGGTCTCAGCCTTGAGCCGGGCGGCAAGCGGGGAGTGGTCCCTGTGGGTATGGCTGACGAAGATGTGGCTGACGGGTCGTCCGCCGATCGTTCTCATCAATGTCCTGAAATGCTCCGGATCGTCCGGTCCCGGGTCGAGCACCGCCAGCGTATCGATCCCGATCACATAGCTGTTGGTGCCGTGGAAGGTGAAGGGGCTCGGATTGCGCGCCGTGACACGCTCCACGCCGGGAACGACAGGCACGGCGACGCCGTAGGCTGGATCGAAATCACTGTTGAATTTGAGCTCCATCCGCCTGTGATGCTCCCGAAGAACGGCAAAACGGATTGCCGCTTAACATGGAAGCCAATATAGGGAAACGGCGGCGCGGCCATTCCGCCCGCGTCGAACGGATGGGAAAGATCATGGCACTCGCAACAACACTACGTCCGCTGGTTTCCTTCGCTCTGCCCGAGAAAGGCGTCACGCGCCTCGGCATGCAGATACTCCTGGCTGTTTCCGGCACGCTGCTCCTGACGCTTTCCGCGAAAACGAAGGTCGTGCTCGGCCCTGTCGACATGTCCTTGCAGACGCTGGCCATCTTCCTGATCGCCGCCGCCTTCGGCCTGCGCCTCGGCGTTACGACGCTCCTGCTTTACATGGCCGAAGGCGCTGCCGGCCTCCCGGTCTTCCAGAGCACGCCGGAAAAGGGCATCGGCCTTGCCTATATGATGGGCCCGACCGGCGGTTATCTGGCCGGCTTCGTCGTCATGGCGGCCATCGTAGGCTGGGCCGCGGATCGCGGCTGGGACCGCAATCCCTTCAAGCTTTTCGGCGCGGTGATCGTCGCCGACATCGTCATGCTGGCGATGGGTTTCGCTTGGCTCGCCGGACTGATCGGCGCGGAAAAATCATGGGCCTTCGGCGTCATGCCGTTCCTGGTGCCGGATCTCATCAAGGCCGGTCTTGCCGCCGCCATCGTGCCGGCGGTCTGGTCGCTGATCCCGTCCAAATCCCGCTAAGACGGTAGCGCCTGTGGCTTTATCAGGCCGCTGCCCGCAAGGCGGCGGCCTTTTCTCTATCCGGGAAACGCATTCCCGTTCGTCCATGCCGGATCGTACAGGGTCAGAACCTGTTGGACCGGACCGACAGGTCCTGACCTAGCGAACCGAAACCGTAATGCACCCGGACAACCTTTGGCCCTTGACCTTCGGCGACGTGTTGCTGGTGCAGAACCGGTCCTTTCCCTTGAAACCCGCCTTCGGCGTATAGATCAGGCCTTTCCCGGCAACCACGCTGATCTTTCCCGATTTGGGCTGGCTGGTGATTTTGACCTGGGTCGCCGGAGTTCTCGTTTTTTTTGTGTCGTCGATAAATCCGGGGAAGCTGATCCTGCAGTTCTTGTCGGCCGAAGCCATCGAGAAACTGCCTGCCCCCCTCCCGCTGCCCCAGCCCCTGCCGTTGCTGCCGGTACAGGCCGCCTCCGCCGCCGATATGAAGAAACTTCCGGCCACAAGAAACGTAGCGAGAGTGATGATCCGATTGCGCATGTCTTCGTACCTTCCGTGCTGATTTTCCCGAGCGAACGTCCGGGGCAGACGAGTTTTTGCCTTTGGCCTAACCACCCGCAATCACCCGATCGGGTGAAGGAGCGTGAGGGAAGGTGGGTGCAAATGTCCGGCGATGCGCGACGGGAAAGTGTGGGGCGCTCTCAGCTATTCTCGACGGCAGGACTCTCGACGGCAGGACGGCACGCAGGCCGCTGAGGTAAGGCTGTCCGGCGGGACGGCGCGGTTGGAGAGTCCCTGCGCCAGAACGCCGGAACAGGGACGGCTACGAACGTGAACGGCTTCCACGCGCTTCGGCTCGTTGGGGTCGCACCGCTTTCGCAGAACGGTTCAGCAGCGAGCGATGCGCTCAGTTCAGCGGATTGCTGTCGTTGAGATCGTCCTTGTGGAAGGATGCCTCCGGCGCGCTGGCGCCGCCGGGCTTATATTCGGGGACGATGTGGTTGAGCAATTCGATCGCCCTCGAACGGTCCTCGCGCAGCACGGCTTCCTGCAGTGTTGCAAGGGTCTTGTGCAGCAAGCCTTTGTCGATCACCCGAGGCGAGGCGACGAAATAGGTGTCCTCCGGCAGGTGCTCCTGCATCTCGGACGGGTCGAAAAGCTCCTCGTAAAGCTTCTCTCCCGGTCGCAGCCCGGTGAACACGATGTCGATGTCGACGCGCGGCCGGAAGCCGGCGAGCTGGATCATGCGTTCGGCGAGATCGACGATGCGGACGGGTTTGCCCATGTCCAGCACCATGATCTTGCCGCGCTGGTCCTGCTTGCCGTGCTCGTGCGCGGACGCGTTCAGCACCAGCCGCACCGCCTCCGGTATGGTCATGAAAAAGCGCACGATATTCGGGTGCGTGACGGTGACAGGCCCGCCATTGGCGATCTGCTCCTGGAAGCGGGGCACGACGGAACCGTTGGATCCGAGCACATTGCCGAAGCGTACCGTCTTGAAACGGGTTTTCTGCGAGCTGATGTCGACGGACTGGCAGTAGGCCTCGGCCGCCCTTTTCGTCGCACCCATCACATTGGTCGGGTTCACCGCCTTGTCGGTCGAGATCATCACGAAATTGGTCGCCCCATATTGCAGGGCCGCATCGGCGACGTTCCGCGTCCCGAGCAGATTGGTCTTGATGCCTTCAACGGGATTGGCTTCGACCAGCGGCACATGCTTGAGTGCAGCGGCATGGAAGACGGAGTCCGGGTGAAACTCGGCGAACAGGCTGGTTACCCGGCCCTTGTCGCGGACGTTCACGATACGGGTGACGACGTTGAGATTCGGAAAATTCTCCTGAATCTCCATGTCGAGCATGTAAAGGTGATACTCGGAAAAATCGGTCAGAATGAGCAGGCTCGGGCCGAAGCTCGCGATTTGGCGGCAGAGTTCGGACCCGATCGAGCCGCCGGCCCCGGTGACCAGGATGACCTTGTTGTTGATCAGCCGCGCCACCCCTTCGAGGTCAGCCACGACTTCGGGCCTTCCGAGAAGGTCACCGAGTTCGATGGCCTTGGGTTGCAGCATCGTCTGGCTGGTGATCAGCGAAGTTTCCGTGAAATCCGGGATTCTCGAAGCCTTGATGCCGAGGCGCGCCGCCTGTTCGACGATTTCAGCGAGGCGCTGCCGGTTCGGGCCGATCTCGGTGATGATGATTTCCGAAATCTTGCTCCGGTTCTTTTCCAGCCGGCTGACGATCTGGCCGAGCGAGGCGAAATCGCCAAGCACCTTCACGCCCTGAACAATCCGCGTCTGGTTGAGGACGTTGTCATCGAGGATGCCGGCGACATTGAAATCGCTTTTCGCGCCGCGACGGTTGGCGCGGATGAAACTCTCTGCGTTGTCTGTAAGCCCGTAGAGCAGCACGTTGATCGACTTGCGCGACGAGGATCGTTCGCTGTCGGCGGGCAGAAGGAACGCCCGCTCCATCAGCAGCCGATAGACGAGCCGCGATGTCGACAGTCCGGCGATCATGAATAGAAGGGTGAGGATCGGCACCGAACGTGGGACATTGCTGCCGCGCGTCAGCAGGAAGGCGAAGACCGTGTAGGAAATGACCGTGGCAAAACTGACCTTGATGATGGTCGTGAGATCGGGGATGGAAACATAGCGCCACGAGCCGCGATGCATCGACAAAAGCCAGAAAAAGAGCGTGAAGATACCAGCGAAAGCCAGCGTCTTTTCTTCGATTCCGGGAACGTTGCGATACAGGTCGACGCCGAAGATTACCAGGTAGGAACAGATAAAAGCCGCCGCTGCGGTGGCGACGTCAAGAAAGGAACCGGCATACCTCATTATGCGATGCTGGTTCACGGTCTGCATATTCCCCGGGTATTATCGCCTGCCATTGTAGTCGGTCCCTTCCGATTCTCCAAGGAAACTAAAATTTCGGTCGGTAATATTGTCTGCCGTCAGGGCTGGATCGTCCGGTCGCCGAACAGACTGACGGAATCGCCACGGCCGATGGCGTAGTAAAGGAGGCCATTTTCCCGCAGCTCCGCCGGCTCGTAGAGATTGCGTCCATCGACAATAATGGGACTTTTCAGCTCCGACTTGAGCTCTTTGAAGTCGACAATGCGGAATTGTTTCCATTCCGTGCAGATGACAAGCGCGTCGGCCCCGGTCACGGCCTCTTCTTGCTGGGCGCAGAACACCAGGCCGGGCCTGTTGCCATAAACTTTCCTCGCCTTGTCCATCGCCGCCGGATCGAAAGCCTGTACATGAGCGCCCCTTGCCAGCAGCGCATCGATCAGAACCTGGCTCGGCGCGCTCCGCATGTCGTCGGTGTTCGGTTTAAATGCCAATCCCCATACGCCGATGCGGCGTCCCTCGAGGTCGCCGTCGAAAATCTGCTCCAGTTTCCGGAAAAGCACATTCTTCTGCGCATTGTTGGTTGCCTCGACGGCCTTGATGAGCGGAGCATCGTAGCCGACTTGATCCGCTGAGCGGCCTAGCGCCTGCACGTCCTTCGGAAAACAGGAGCCGCCATAGCCACATCCGGGATAGATGAAATGATAGCCTATGCGGGGGTCGGAGCCGATGCCGAGGCGCACTTGCTCGACATCCGCACCGAGCCGTTCGGCCAGATTGGCGATTTCGTTCATGAAGCTGATCTTGGTTGCCAGCATCACATTGGCGGCATATTTCGTTAGTTCCGCCGACCGCGGATCCATGAACATCAGCTTGTCGTGGTTCCGGCTGTAAGGTGCATAGCACTCGCGCATCACTTTGCGGGCCCGCTCGGAATTCGTGCCGACGATAATGCGCGCCGCCTTAGTGAAATCTTCGATGGCGGTGCCTTCTTTGAGAAATTCGGGATTGGAGCAGACTTCGAAATCGTGAGACCTGCCCAGGCGTTTCTGAGTTTCCAGAATTCTGCCACGAATTTTGTCTACGGTGCCGACCGGCACCGTAGACTTGCCGACAATGACCTTGAATTCCGTCATGTGTGTTGCGATCGTCTCTGCCACGGAAAGCACATGGGAAAGGTCTGCGGACCCGTCTTCGTTCGGCGGCGTGCCGACCGCGATGAATACGATGTGCCCAAACTGTATTGCCTCGGCGGCGTCGGTGGTGAACGTCAATCGCCCGGCCTTCTGGTTCTTGGCAACCAGTTCGGGAAGCCCGGTCTCATAGATCGGAACGATGCCGTTCTTCAGCCCGTCGATCTTTTTCCTGTCAACATCGACACAATGAACCTGATGGCCGACTTCTGCAAAACACGCGCCGGTGACCAAACCGACATAGCCTACGCCAAAGATGGTGATTCTCAATTTGTTTCGCCTCGATCCTTAAGTCGCGCGCCGGTCTATCACCACTGCCATGGAACTGAAATGGAATTGTGACAATGGCGCGGCGGCCTTGGCAGATCGATATGCCTGCTCTTAGGGCGCTGGCATATCCGTTCGCCGGCCCCGGCAGGTCTGCTTGACTCCTGATGCCGCAATCCGGGGAAGAAGTTTGTCGGTTTTTGCTCGTGAGCGGAAAACCATGTCTCCACAAAGGACATTTGCCAGCGTGATATTGCGTGTTCTCGGTACTGTCCGCTGCTAAAAAGCCGGATGAAAGAGCTGGCGCGCAGGCCGGCCGGTTCTTGGCCTCCAAAGGGCCGGGAACTTTTTGGCATGAAAGAACATTGGTCCCATGAATATCGCGCTCACGCACCTCCAACGGCTCGAAGCCGAGTCCATCCATATCTTTCGTGAGGTCGCGGCGAATTTCTCCAAGCCGGTCATGCTTTATTCCGTGGGCAAGGATTCGGCTGTGCTGATGCACCTGGCGATGAAGGCCTTCTATCCGGCCAAGCCGCCTTTCCCTTTCCTGCATGTCGATACGACCTGGAAGTTCCGCGAGATGATTGCCTTCCGCGATGCCATGGCTGAAAAGCTCGGCATCGATCTGCTCGTCCATGTGAACGAAGATGGCGTGCGCGATAACATTAATCCGTTCGATCACGGCTCGAACGTCCATACCCACATCATGAAGACCGTGGCCCTGCGGCAGGCGCTCGACAAATACGGTTTCGACGCGGCGTTCGGCGGCGCTCGCCGCGACGAGGAAAAGTCGCGCGCCAAGGAGCGCATCTTCTCCTTTCGCAACGCCCAGCACGCCTGGGACCCGAAGAACCAGCGCCCGGAAATGTGGAACATCTTCAACACCCGCATTTCCGCCGGCGAGTCGATCCGGGTGTTTCCGTTGTCGAACTGGACCGAGCTCGACATCTGGCAGTACATTTTGCAGGAAAGCATCCCCATCGTACCGCTTTATTTCGCCAAGGAACGGCCGGTCGTCGAGCGCGACGGCATGCTCATCCTCAAGGACGATGATCGCATGCAACTACGACCTGGCGAAAAGGTGGAAAACCGCATGGTGCGCTTCCGCACGCTCGGCTGCTATCCGCTGACGGGCGCCATCGAGTCCGCCGCCGACACGCTTGAGGCGATCGTAGGCGAGATGCTGACGGCGCGCACGTCCGAGCGCCAGGGACGGCTCATCGACCGGGACGAGTCCGGTTCCATGGAAAAGAAGAAGCGCGAGGGTTACTTCTGAGTATGCGTCACATTCCGACTGAAAGCCTCGTCCCTTCCGACAAGATTCGTGACTATCTGCTCGCCCAGGAGCAGAAGTCGTTCCTGCGCTTTTTGACCTGCGGCTCGGTCGATGACGGCAAGTCGACGCTGATCGGGCGTCTCCTGTCCGACACCAAGCAGATTTTCGAGGACCAGCTGGCTGCGCTCGAGCGCGATTCCCGCAAGCACGGAACGACGGGCGAGGATATCGACTTCGCGCTGCTGGTCGACGGTCTGGAAGCCGAGCGGGAGCAGGGCATCACCATCGACGTCGCCTATCGTTTCTTCGCCACCTCGAAGCGCAAGTTCATCGTCGCCGATACGCCCGGCCACGAGCAGTATACCCGCAACATGGCGACCGGCGCCTCGACCGCGGATCTTGCCATCGTGCTGGTCGACGCGCGCCAGGGCGTTCTGCGCCAGACCCGTCGCCATTCGATCATCGCTTCGCTTCTCGGCATCCGCCATGTCGTGCTGGCGGTCAACAAGATCGATCTGGTCGATTTCGACCGGCAGGCGTTCGACCGTATCGCCGACGACTACAAGACCTTCGCCGGCAATCTCGGCTTCAAGACCATCACGCCTATCCCAATGTCGGCCCGCTTCGGCGACAATGTCACCAGCCCGTCCTCGCGTATGGAATGGTATTCCGGTCCGACGCTCATCGAGCATCTCGAAGGCGTGGTGGTCGACGACGCCGCCAACGATCTGCCCTTTCGCTTTCCGGTCCAGTATGTGAACCGGCCGAACCTCGACTTCCGTGGCTTTGCCGGCACCGTTGCCTCGGGCTCGGTTGCGCGCGGCGAGGAAATCGTCGTCGCAAAATCCGGCAAGTCGGCGCGGGTCAAGCGCATCGTCGCCCATGGCGGCGACCTTGAGCGCGCTATAGCCGGGCAGGCCGTCACCCTCGTTCTCGACGAGGAAGTCGAGGTGTCGCGCGGCAACATGCTGGTCACGCCTACCGCCCGGCCGGAAGTTGCCGACCAGCTTGCCGCCAACATCGTCTGGTTCGACGAGCAGGCCCTGCTGCCCGGCCGCTCCTACATATTGAAGACGGAGACCGATCAGGTCAGTGCCATCGTCACCGACCTGAAATACCGCCTCGATATCAACGATTTCTCGCAGGAGGCTGCCAAGTCGCTGGCGATGAACGAGGTCGGCGTCTGCAACATTTCGCTGCGCGCTCCGATAGTCTTTGACCCCTTCGCTGAAAACCGCTCGACCGGCGCGTTTATCCTGATCGACCGCATCACCAACACCACCGTCGGCGCCGGCATGATAACGCACGCGCTGCGGCGTGCGGCGAACATCCATTGGCAATCGCTCGATGTCGGCAAGCAGGCGCGCTCCGACATGAAGAACCAGCGGCCGGCGGTGTTCTGGTTCACCGGCCTGTCGGGTTCGGGAAAATCGACCATCGCCAACTTGCTGGAGCGCAAGCTCTACGCCAACGGCCGCCATACCTACATTCTGGATGGCGACAATATCCGCCACGGACTCAATCGCGATCTTGGTTTCACTGACGCCGACCGTGTCGAAAACATCCGCAGGGTGGCGGAGGTCGCCAAGCTGATGGCGGACGCCGGCCTGATCGTCATCGTCTCCTTCATCTCGCCGTTCCGGGCCGAGCGGCGTATGGCGCGCGAGCTGATGCAGGGCAGAGAGTTCGTCGAGGTGTTCGTCGATACGCCGTTCGAGGAGTGCGCGAGGCGAGATCCGAAGGGCCTTTACGCTCGCGCCCTCAAGGGCGAGATCAAGAACTTCACCGGCGTGGACTCGCCTTATGAAGCGCCGGAAAACCCGGAAATTCATCTGAAGACGCTCGGCAGGTCGGCCGAAGAGATGGTAGAAGCGGTCGAACAGTGGCTTACCGAGCGTGACAATGGCGAAAACCAGTACGACTACGGCGGCGGTATCTGAAGACGAGAGAATGCTCGCTACGTTCGAGCATCTCGCGCTCACCGCGGGCCGGGAGGTCATGCGCGTTTTCCACGCCGGCTGCGCGGTCGAGCACAAGGCGGACGACTCCCCCGTTACCGAAGCGGACCGGTTGAGCGAGGAGATCATCCTCGCCGGCCTGCGCAGCCAGTTCCCGCATACTCCCTGCGTTGCCGAGGAGGAGGCTGCCGCCGGCGAAGCGCCATCGGATACGGGCGATGTTTTCTTCCTGGTGGACCCGCTGGACGGCACCAAGGAATTCGTCAACCGCCGCACGGATTTCACCGTCAACATCGCCCTGATACGGCGTGGCGTGCCCGAAATCGGCGTCGTCTATGCCCCGTGCAGCGGAAGGTTCTTCTCGGGCCGGCCGGGATTTGCCGAGGCACTGGAAGTCGGTGAGGACTTCACCGTTTCGGCGCGTCGCCGCATTCATGCCCGCGTCGCCATCGAACCGCCGACGATCGTCGCCAGTCGCTCGCACAACACGCCGGAAACGGAACGCTACATCCGCGACATCGGCGCGGCTGAGATCGTCTCGGTCGGCTCGTCGCTGAAATTCTGTCTGCTCGCCGGCGCCGAAGCAGATCTCTATCCGCGCTTCGGCAGGACGATGGAGTGGGACACGGCGGCGGGCGACGCCGTGCTGCGCGCCGCCGGCGGCATGACCAGGACCCTCGACGGGCAGCCGCTGGTCTATGGCAAGCGCAACCAGGCCGCTGACGTCGATTTCGCCAACCCACATTTCATCGCCAGCGGGCGATAGGAGCGTCCCCTTCTCCCCTTGTGGGAGAAGGTGGATCGGCGCATTGCGCCGAGACGGATGAGGGGTGTTGGCCGGAGCGTGATCGGTGCCAAGCTGGAGTACCCCTCATCCGACCTCGCCTGCGCAACGCTCGGCTCGGCCACCTTCTCCCACAA
The DNA here is from genome assembly GCA_965649745.1 of uncultured Mesorhizobium sp. GTDB lineage: Bacteria > Pseudomonadota > Alphaproteobacteria > Rhizobiales > Rhizobiaceae > Mesorhizobium. Next base: position 38,203 of record CBFGLW010000020.1, read on the forward strand.
GGGGAGAAGGGAAATCTATTCCGCCGCCGCGTCGGCCGAGTTGGAGCCGATATAGTTGCGGATCGTCTCGATGACGCGATCCTGGTCCGCCGCTTCCAGATAGGGATGCATCGGCAGGCACAGGATGCGGTCGGGAAGTCCTTCCGAAACCGCAAGCCCGGTCGGCGTGCGCGGATAGTCGCGGTACGCTACCTGCTCATGCAGCGGCTTGACGTAATAGATGACCGAGGGAATGCCTTTTTCCTGCAGATGGGCCTTCAGCCCGTCGCGCTTCGGCGTTTCGATGGCGTATTGCGCCCAGGCTGAACGGCCGCTCATGGGATTGCGCGCCGCCGTTACGATGTCGCCCAACCCCTGCGCGTAGCGGTCGGCCACGAGCCGGCGGGCTTCCATCTCCTCGTCCAGGATGGCGAGTTTCTCGATCAGGATCGCCGCCTGCAGCGTGTCCAGCCGCGAATTCAGGCCGACATGGACGTTATCGTATTGGGTTTTGCCCTTGCCGTGGAAGGCAAAGGAACGGAGGCGCTCGGCCAGATCGCCGTCATTGGTGAACATGGCGCCGCCGTCGCCGTAGCAGCCCAGCGGTTTCGCCGGATAAAAGCTCGTTCCCGCGACGTGGCCGAACGCGCCGCACATGCGGCCGTCCTTCGAGCCGCCGATGGATTGCGCGGCGTCCTCGATCACCAGCAGGTTTTCGCGCCGGGCGATTTCCATGATCGCGTGGTAATCGGCGGTGAGGCCGAACAGATCGACCGGAATGATGGCGCGCGGCCGCAGCCTTCCTTCGGCTTTGACCATTTCGATCGCCGCCGCGAGGCTGGCGACGTCGATATTGTAGGTCTCCGGGTCGACATCGACGAAAACCGGTTCGGCCTTCGCCAGAGCCACGACTTCGGCCGTGGCGGCAAAGGTGAAGCTCGGCACAAAGACCGCGTCGCCGGGTCCGATGCCGGACGCATACAGAGGCAGAAGCAGGGCGTCCGTGCCGTTGGCGCAGGCGACGACATGCTTGACCCCGGTATAGTCGGCAAGCTTCTTCTCGAATTCCGTCACCTGTGGTCCGAGGATGTAGCGGCCGTCCTCGACGACGGTTTCGATCGCGGTTTTCAGCCTCTCGCCCAACCGCTTTCTCTGCGCCGCCAGATCGATGAATTGCATGTCTTTTCGCTTCCGTTGTCGAATTTCGACCGCTGGTATCAGACTTACATAGGTCGGAAAAGGCGCAACATCACCACATTGTCCGGCCAGCCGGCGGGTCTGCGGAGATCAGCCGAGCTCGTGCCGCCAGGGCGGGTTGGCGCCGGCGCGCGAAACCGTGACGGCTGCGGCTCTCGCGCCGAGACTGAGCGCGCTACGGATTGCATCCTCGGAAAGATGGGCGATAGCCGGCTTGGACAAAAGCTTCTGCTCGTGCAGGGAGGCGAGCACGCCGCCATTGAAAGTGTCGCCGGCCCCGACCGTATCCACCACCTCGACCTTCTGCGGCATTACCGTGACTGTATGGTTGCGGGTGTAACCCATTGCGCCTTTCGAGCCGTGGGTGACGATGACCAGCTTCGGGCCGCGCTCCAGCCAGCGCCGGATCACGTCGTCATGCGAACCGTCCTCGCCGAACCAGGCCAGATCCTCGTCCGATAGCTTCACGATGTCGGCCATGGCCATCATGGTGCGGATGCGGGCCAGATGCTTTGCCTTGTCGGGGATGAAATTCGGCCGGATGTTGGGGTCAAGCATCATCACACGGTTTGCCTGTTCGCGCCGCATGAAGTCCTCATATGTGCCGCCCGCCGGCTCGGAGATGAGGCTGATGGCGCCGAACAGCATGGCGTCGACGCTGTCGTCGAGCTGTGGCAGGTCCGCCGGCGTCAGCATCCGCCCTGCGGTGTTCTCGTCGTAGAAAACGTAGCTGGCATGGCCGTTGTCGAGCTGCACGAAGGCCAGGGTCGTCGGCCGGTCCGAGAGTGGCGCATAGCGCATGTCGACATGGCTCGCCGCCAGCGCCTCGCGCAATTGCGTGCCGAACAAATCCCGGGACAGGCCGTAGAAGAAGCTGGCCGGCGCGCCCAAACGGCCGAGCGCGATGGCGGTGTTGAAGACGGCGCCGCCGGCATAGGGCGCGAAGGCTGCTTCCTGCGCCGTCGTCTGGCGCGGCAGCATGTCGATGAGGGCTTCGCCGCAACACAGGATCATGACGGTCGGTATTCCTGACAATGAATGATGTCGGTTTGGACGATTTGAGGGGCGCCGGATTGCGTCACGGCGAGCCGAACGGGCAGGGGACAGGACATGCTCAGGGCGCCCGCGGCATGGAATGCGCCGGGCCGATGAGAAAACGCTCCGAAAGCGGTAGGCTTGCCCCCCCAAGCGCGCGTGCATGGATGCCGACGGTCCCTTCGCGTACGGATGGCAGCTTGAGCCCCTCGGCGTCTACCTTTCCCAGCGCCCTGGCGACCTCGCCAACCAGCCGCCGGCGCACTTCGGTCGGCATCCAGCCGTCGATCACCGCCTCCTCGAAGTCGATGACCGCGGAGGCCGAGACGATGGCGTAGGCGAGCGCCGAGGCGGCGCTGTCGATCCACAGGTCCAGTTCGGCGCCGATTTCGCCCCAGTCTTCCGGCGAAGTCCACAGATGCGACGCCTCGACGCCCTTGGCATTGAGCGCCTTCTCCAGCGCCGCCACCGAGGCGATGTCGATCAATTGCGCGGGCCGTCCATTCGCCCCGGGCACAGGCATGGACCCCAGGGCGCCGGCGTTGCCGGTCGTGCCGCTGTAGATGCGCCCGTTGAGGACGATGCCGCCGCCGGCGAATGCGCCGATATAGAAATAGACGAAATCCCGCCCGCTGCCGCCCGTTCCGAACACCAGTTCGGCGCCGCAGGCGGAAGTCGCATCGTTCTGGAGATAGACGGGAAAGGTACAGAGCGCCTGCACTTCAGCCCGGATGTCGCGGTGCCGCCACTCGTCCATCACCTCGCGCGGGGCGCCGGCCGCGTCCACCCAGTTCCACAGCTCGAAAGGCATGGCGATGCCCAGCCCGGCGATACGCCGGCGCTCGCCATCGCTCAGGCTTTGCTGCAGTTCGGCCATGCCGGTCTCGACGAAGTTCACCGTCTCGCGGGCTGTCGGATAGCGGTATGATTGGCGCAGCATGGCGCGGAGGCTGCCGAGGAAATCGATGAGCACCAGCTCGGCGCTGCGCCGGCCGATCTTGAGACCGATGAAATAGGCGCCGTCCGGGTTGAGCGACATGGGGATGGAGGGCTGACCGATGCGTCCCCGCAGGGGCGCCTGGCGCAGCAGCAGGCCTTCCTCCTCCAGCTCGCGCATGATGACCGACACCGTCTGCGCCGACAGGCCGGTCATGCGCGCTATGTCGGATTTGGCCAGACTGCCCTTTTCGCGCACCAGCGAAAGCACCAGCCGCTCGTTATGGTCGCGCATGCCGCTCTGGTTGGTGCCGCGGTGAAAACGGCTCTCTACCGGCTCGGTAGAACCGTCTCGCGAAGTGCCGGTTTCCACCGTTTCCTCCCTGATTTTTATGGAAATTCTTTTGCATCAGAATGATACCCGCCCGCAACTGTGTCAATAATAAATAAGAGTGATTTAATTATTGACAGCGGTTGGCTGTTGGTGTTTGTTCCCCTCGACGGCGGGCGGAACTGGGAGTGCGCCTTGCCGTCGATGCCGGGCTGTTCCGGTGCGATGTTGTTTTCGGGAGGACTATCTATGAACCGTCTGATGAAGTCGGCGTTGCTCGCTGCAACCGCCGCAGGTCTGGCATCTTTCGCAGCGCCGGCTTCCGCCGCCGACGTGAGCGCCTGCCTGATCACGAAAACCGATACGAATCCCTTCTTCGTCAAGATGAAGGAAGGTGCGACGGCGAAGGCGAAGGAACTTGGCGTCAACCTCAAATCCTATGCCGGCAAGGTCGACGGCGATTCCGAAAGCCAGGTCGCGGCGATCGAAAGCTGCATCGCCGACGGGGCCAAGGGCATCCTCATCACCGCGTCCGACACCAAGGGCATCGTCCCGACGGTCAAGAAGGCGCGCGACGCAGGCATTCTGGTCATCGCGCTCGACACGCCGCTCGACCCGCTGGATGCAGCCGATGCCACCTTCGCCACCGACAATCTGGAGGCCGGCAAGCTGATCGGCGCCTGGGCCGCCGCGACACTGGGCGACAAGGCCAAAGATGCCAAGATCGGCTTCCTCGATCTGACGCCCGATCAGCCGACCGTCGACGTTCTGCGCGACCAGGGCTTCATGATCGGCTTCGGTATCGACCCCAAGGATGCCAACAAGATCGGCGACGAGGACGATCCGCGCATCGTCGGGCATGATGTCACCAACGGCAACGAAGAGGGCGGCCGCAAGGCGATGGAGAACCTTCTGCAGAAGGACAACACCATCAACGTCATCCACACGATCAATGAGCCCGCCGCGGTCGGCGCCTATCAGGCGTTGAAGGCTGTGGGCCTGGAGAGCCAGGTGCTGATCGTCTCGGTCGACGGCGGCTGCCCCGGCGTGAAGTCGGTAGCCGATGGCGTGATCGGCGCGACCTCGCAGCAATATCCGCTGATGATGGCGGCGCTCGGCATCGAGGCGATCGCCAACTTTGCCAAGGATGGCACCAAGCCGAAGCCGACCGAAGGCAAGAACTTCTTCGACACCGGCGTGAACCTTGTGACCGACAAGCCCGCCAACGGGGTGAAATCGATCGACACCAAGGAAGGCACGGACAAGTGCTGGGGGTGAGGTGACGGTTCGCCGAAGGCGAATCGGGAGGTCCGGTGGACCTCCCGAAGTCACCGAACGCCCCGAGCCCTAGCGAGGGGCCCGGTTCTGCTTAACGCCGGGGAGTTGCCGCAGGCAACGGGCCCCGGCAGGGAGCCGGTGGGGTAAAAGATTTTCCCCACCCCGCCCTTCGGGCGACCCTCCCCACACGGGCGAGAGTAAGGGACTGCCGGATCGCACCGGCCGGTACTTGATCCCCGGCCGGTTTGGGTCGACCATGAACGCGCCGTCTCTCGAAAGCGCCGGCGCAGACCGGAAGCATCAGGCGGCTGGAAACGCTGCGCACCGTGTGCGCCATCGGGAGGAAAAATGTCCCAAGCTCAGGAATTCGAGAAAGTGCTTTCGGGAAGCGACACGAGTGTCGCCTCCTTCGACGAAAGCGGCATGTCCATGCTGAAGCGGGTGCAGCACTTCCTGCATTCGAATCCGGCCGCCGTGCCGCTGATCGTGCTGGTGCTGGCCATCGTCGTTTTCGGCCTTACCATCGGGGGCCGCTTCTTTTCGTCCTATACGCTGACGCTCATCCTGCAGCAGATCGCCGTCGTCGGCATTCTCGGCGCCGCGCAGACGCTGGTGATCCTGACCGCCGGCATCGACCTGTCGATCGGCGTCATCATGGTCATCTCCGCGGTGGTGATGGGCAATGTTGGCGTCACCTACGGTCTGCCGGCGCCGGTCGCCGTGGTGGCGGGCCTGGCGATGGGCCTGCTCTGCGGCCTGCTGAACGGCGCGCTGGTCGCCTATATGCGGCTGCCGCCCTTCATCGTCACGCTGGGCACCTGGAACATCGTCATGGCGACGAACTTCATCTATTCGGCCAACGAGACCATTCGCGATACCGATGTCGATGCCAGCGCGCCGCTACTCCATATCTTCGGCTCCAGTTTCAAGGTCGGCAGCGCTGTGCTGACGGCTGGCGTCATCGCCATGGTCCTGCTGGTGCTCCTGCTTTGGTACGTCCTCAACCACACCGCCTGGGGCCGGCATGTCTATGCGGTTGGCGACGACCCGGAGGCGGCCAAGCTCTCCGGCATCCAGACCAAAAAGGTGCTGATGGCCGTCTATGGCCTGGCCGGATTGATCGCCGCCTTCGCCGCCTGGGTCGCGATCGGCCGCAACGGCTCCATATCGCCGTCCTGGGCTGTCACCGACTACAATCTGCAAGCCATTACCGCGACGGTGATCGGCGGCATCTCCCTTTTCGGCGGCCGCGGCTCGATCCTCGGCACGCTGTTCGGCGCCATGATCGTGGGCGTCGTCTCCATGGGCCTGAACATGCTCGGCGCCGATCCGCAGTGGAAGGTGCTTCTGACAGGCGTCCTCATCATCGGCGCTGTGGCCGTCGACCAGTGGATCAGAAAGGTTTCGGTATGAGCAAAGAGCCAATCCTGACCGCCAGGGGCCTGGTCAAGCGCTACGGTCGCGTGACCGCGCTCGACAATGCGGATTTCGACCTCTATCCCGGCGAAATCCTCGCCGTCATCGGCGACAACGGCGCCGGCAAATCTTCGTTGATCAAGGCGATTTCAGGCGCCATCGCCCCGGACGACGGCGAGATCCGTCTCGAAGGCAGGACGGTCAGTTTCAAATCGCCGATGGAAGCGCGCGCCGCCGGCATCGAAACCGTCTACCAGAACCTTGCTCTGTCGCCGGCACTTTCGATTGCCGACAACATGTTCCTCGGCCGGGAAATCCGCAAGCCAGGGCCACTCGGCCAATGGCTGCGCATGCTGGACCGTCCGGCCATGGAAAAACGCGCTCGCGACAAGCTGACCGAACTGGGCCTCATGACCATCCAGAACATCAGCCAGGCGGTCGAGACGCTCTCCGGCGGCCAGCGCCAGGGCGTCGCGGTGGCGCGCGCCGCCGCCTTTGGCTCAAAGGTGGTGATCATGGACGAGCCGACGGCTGCGCTCGGCGTCAAGGAAAGCCGGCGTGTGCTGGAACTCATCCTCGACGTCAAGCGCCGCGGTCTGCCGATCGTGCTGATTTCGCATAACATGCCGCATGTCTTCGAGGTGGCGGATCGTATCCATATCCACCGGCTCGGCCGTCGCCTGTGTGTCATTGACCCGAAGGAATATTCCATGTCGGATGCCGTCGCCTTCATGACCGGCGCCAAGCCGGCTCCCGAGGCCGCCGTCGCTGCCTAGTCGAATTGCCGCAGGGACCGGAGGCCGGGACGGGCTAAATCGTTTGAATATTTTTTCCCGTCGTCTAGCATGGAGACGGAGGAACGATGCGGTATCGATAGCGGAGGCAATGGGTGAGCCATACGGGACAAGAGATGACGCGCAAAGAGAAATCCGATTCCTCGACCTCCCTTCCGGACAATCCCGATCCGCAGACGCTCGCCGCTGAAATTCTTCAGGCCCTGAAATACCGCATCGGCAAGGACACGACCGTCGCCACCCAGCACGACTGGCTGACGGCGTCCATCAAGGTGGTCCGCGACCGCATTATCGATCACTGGATCGAGGCGACCAAGGAAACCTATGCGCAGCAGGAAAAGCGGGTCTACTACCTGTCGTTGGAATTCCTGATCGGCCGGCTGATGCGCGACGCCTTCTCCAATCTCGGCCTGATGGAGACAATGCGCGAGGCGCTTTCCTCCCTCGGCGTCGATATGGACACGGTGGCTGCGCTGGAACCCGATGCGGCGCTGGGCAATGGCGGCCTCGGGCGGTTGGCTGCCTGTTTCATGGAATCGATGGCGACCGTCGATATACCCGCCCATGGCTACGGCATACGCTATGCGAACGGCATGTTCCGCCAGGAGATTCACGACGGCTGGCAGGTGGAATTGCCTGAAACCTGGCTCGATCACGGCAATCCCTGGGAATTCGAGCGCCGCGAACGCTCGTTCGAGATCGGCTTCGGGGGGGCGGTCGAATCGAAAACCTCCAAGGATGGACGCCTCGAACGCCATATCTGGAAGCCGACCGAGCATGTGCTTGCGGTCGCCTACGACACGCCCGTGGTGGGCTGGCGCGCCAACCGTGTCAACACGCTGCGGCTGTGGTCCGGTATGCCGGTCGATCCGATCCTGCTCGACAGGTTCAATGCCGGCGATCACATCGGCGCGCTGGCCGAAAGCAACAAGGCGGACGCGCTGTCGCGCGTGCTTTACCCGGCCGATTCCCACATGGCGGGGCAGGAACTGCGGCTCAGGCAGGAGTATTTCTTCTCCTCCGCCTCGCTGCAGGACATCGTCCAGCGTCATCTGAGCCAGTACGGCGAACTGGCGTCGCTGCCGGACAAGGCCGCCATCCACCTGAACGACACGCACCCGGCCGTCGCCGTCGCAGAACTGATGCGCCTGCTGCTCGATATTCACGGCATGGATTTCGATCAGGCATGGGACGTCACCAAGCGCACCTTCGCCTACACAAACCACACGCTGCTGCCCGAAGCGCTGGAAAGCTGGCCGGTGCCGCTGTTCGAACGGCTATTGCCGCGGCACATGCAGATCGTCTACGCCATCAACGCCCAGATCCTGCTGGAGGCGCGGGCGACGCGCCGCTTCTCCGACGAGCAGATTGCCCGCATCTCGCTGATCCAGGAGAATGGCGACCGGCGCGTGCGCATGGGCAGCCTGGCCTTCGTCGGCTCGCACTCCATCAACGGCGTCTCGGCGCTGCATACGGAACTGATGAAAGAGACGGTGTTTGCCGACCTCCACAGCCTCTATCCCGGCCGCATCAACAACAAGACCAACGGCATCACGCCGCGCCGCTGGCTGATCCAGTGCAATCCCGGCCTGACCGGGCTGGCGCGCGAGACCATCGGCGACAAGTTCCTCGACGACATCGAGGCGATAAAGGGGCTGGAGAAGTTTGCTGACGACGCCGCCTTCCGGGAAAAGTTCGCCGGCGTGAAGCGCGCGAACAAGGCGCGGCTCGCCAATCTCGTGGCCGAGCGGCTCGGCATCAAGGTCGATCCATCGGCGCTGTTCGACATCCAGATCAAGCGCATCCATGAATACAAGCGCCAGTTGCTCAACATCCTGGAGGCCGTCGCCCTCTACGACCAGATACGCTCGCATCCGGACCGGGACTGGATGCCGCGCGTGAAATTCTTCGGCGGCAAGGCGGCGCCGAGCTATCACAACGCCAAGCTGATCATAAAGCTCGCCAATGACGTGGCCCGGGTCGTCAACCGCGACCCGGCGGTGCGCGGCCTGCTCAAAGTGGTGTTCGTGCCGAACTACAATGTCAGCCTGGCCGAGGTGATGATGCCGGCCGCCGACCTTTCCGAGCAGATTTCGACCGCCGGCATGGAGGCTTCGGGCACCGGCAACATGAAGTTCGCGCTGAACGGGGCGCTGACCATCGGCACGCTGGACGGCGCAAACGTCGAAATGAAGGAGCATGTCGGCGACGACAACATCTTCATCTTCGGCCTGAAGGCCGATGAGGTGGCGGAGCGCCGCGCCAACGGCTATGCCCCGCGCGCCATCATCGAAGGCTCGCCGGAGCTGTCGCAGGCGATTTCGGCCATTTCCTCGGGCGTCTTCTCGCCTGACGATCCGGAGCGTTACCGCGAGTTGATGAACGGTCTCTACGACAGCGACTGGTTCATGGTCGCGGCGGATTTCGATGCCTATGCGGCCATGCAGCGAACAGTCGACGGCGTCTGGCGCAACAGCCCCGAATGGAACGCCAAGGCCATCCGCAACGTTGCCCGCATGGGTTGGTTTTCGTCGGACCGGACCATTCGACAATATGCAAAAGACATCTGGAACGTGCCGGCCTGATGTGATTGCATGAGGCGTGGCTCGGATGCCCAGGGAGGGGTGCCGTTTATGAGGAAGCCGCGCGCTGCCGCTGCCACAGGCGGCTCCGACAGACTGGCCACGGCCGGCGATGTCGCGGCAATCGTCGCAGGCACCCATGGCAATCCGTTCGGCGTCCTCGGTCTCCAGCAAGCAGATAAGGAATTTTTCGCGCGCTGCTTCGTACCGCGTGCCGAAGAGGTGACCGCCTTTACGTTGGACGGGAAGAAGGCCGGCCTGCTCGATCGCCGCGACGATGCCGGGTTTTTCGAAGGCGCGCTGTCGATCCGCAAACGCCAGCCGCTCAAATATCACGCCCGCAATGCCGACGGCGACTGGTGGCTGACCGATCCGTATTCCTTCGGCCCGGTGCTGGGGCCGATGGACGATTATTACATCGCCGAAGGCTCGCATCTCAGGCTGTTCGATAAGCTCGGCGCGCATGTCATCGACCATGAGGGCGCGAGCGGCGTACATTTCGCCGTCTGGGCGCCGAACGCCAGCCGCGTTTCGGTCGTCGGCGACTTCAACGAATGGGACGGCCGCCGCCATGCCATGCGCAACCGTCAGGACACCGGCATCTGGGAAATCTTCATTCCCGATATCGATGCCGGCCGCTGCTACAAGTTCGAGATATTGGCGGGCGACGGCACGCGCCTGCCGCTCAAGGCCGACCCCTTCGCCTTCCGCTCGCAGTTGCGGCCGGAAACCGCCTCTGTCGTCGCGGCGCCCTACGCGCACGAATGGGGCGACGAGGCGCACCGTAAGTTCTGGGGTTCGGCTGACAGCCGGCGCGAGGCGATCTCCATCTACGAGGTCCATGCCGGTTCCTGGCAGCGCCACGACGACGGCACGTTCCTGTCCTGGGACGAGCTTGCCGACCGGCTGATCCCCTACGTGGTGGATGCAGGCTTCACCCATATCGAATTCCTGCCGATCTCTGAGCATCCCTACGACCCGTCCTGGGGCTACCAGACCACCGGGCTCTACGCGCCGACCGCGCGCTTCGGAGAGCCGGAGGGGTTTGCCCGCTTCGTCGATGGCGCGCACCGCGCCGGCATCGGCGTCATTCTCGACTGGGTTCCGGCGCACTTTCCGGTCGATGAATTCGGGCTGGTGCGATTCGACGGCACGGCGCTTTACGAGCACGAGGACCCGCGCAAGGGTTTCCACCCCGACTGGAACACGCTGATCTACAATTTCGGCCGGCGCGAGGTGCGGTCCTTCCTCGTCAACAACGCGCTCTACTGGGCGGAGAAATACCACGTTGACGGCCTGCGCGTGGATGCGGTCGCCTCGATGCTCTACCTCGACTACTCGCGCAAGGCTGGCGAATGGATCCCAAACGAGAAGGGCGGCCGCGAGAACCTGGAGGCAGTCAGCTTCCTGCAGAAGATGAATGTCGAGTTCTACGGTCGCCAGCGCGGCGTCATGACCATTGCCGAGGAATCGACCTCCTGGCCGAAGGTCTCCGCTCCTGTCCACGAAGGCGGGCTCGGCTTCGGCTTCAAATGGAACATGGGCTTCATGCACGACACGCTCGAGTATTTCGCCAAGGAGCCGATCCACCGCAAGCACCATCACGACCAGCTCACCTTCGGCCTGATGTATGCGTTCAGCGAAAATTTCGTCCTGCCGCTGTCGCATGACGAGGTGGTGCACGGCAAAGGCACGCTGCTTTCGAAGATGGCCGGCGACGACTGGCAGAAATTTGCCACGCTGCGTGCCTTCTACGCCTTCATGTGGGGCTATCCGGGCAAGAAGCTGCTGTTCATGGGCCAGGAATTCGCTCAACGCCGCGAGTGGAGCGAGGCGAGGGCGCTGGACTGGGACCTGCTTCATTTCGCTCCGCACCAGGGTGTACGCAAGGCGGTGCGCGACCTGAATTACCTTTACCGCTCGCGCCCGGCGCTGCACGCCCGCGACTGCGAGCCGGACGGCTTCGAATGGCTGATCGTCGACGACAAGGAGAATTCGGTTTTCGCCTGGCTGCGCAAGGCGCCCGGCGAAAACCCGGTTGCGGTCATCTCGAATTTCACCCCGGTGCCGCGTAAGAATTATCGCGTGCCGCTGCCGCACGCTGGCGAGTGGCGTGAGATCGTCAACACCGACGCAGCCGACTATGGCGGCTCCGGTATGGGCAATGGCGGAATGGTCGTGGCGCGCGCCGATGGCGCGTCGGCCGCTGCAACGCTTGTCCTGCCGCCGCTCGCCACGATCATGCTTGAATTCGTTCCGCAATAAGGGTTTTTGGGGAGGATTGAATGGCCGATATGAAACGCACGCAGCCGCTGGCCCGCGACGCCATGGCCTATGTGCTGGCGGGCGGGCGCGGAAGTCGCCTCAAGGAGCTGACAGACCGGCGTGCCAAACCGGCGGTCTATTTCGGCGGCAAGACCCGCATCATCGACTTCGCTTTGTCCAATGCGCTGAATTCCGGCATCCGCCGCCTCGGCGTGGCGACGCAGTACAAGGCGCATTCGCTGATCCGCCACCTGCAGCGCGGCTGGAACTTCCTGCGGCCGGAGCGCAACGAGAGCTTCGACATCCTGCCGGCCAGCCAACGCGTTTCGGAAACGCAATGGTACGAGGGCACCGCCGACGCCGTTTACCAGAACATCGACATCATCGAGGCCTATGGGCCGGAATACATGGTCATCCTGGCCGGCGACCACATCTACAAGATGGACTACGAGCTGATGCTGCGTCAGCATGTCGACGCCGGCGCGGACGTCACCGTCGGCTGCCTCGAAGTGCCGCGCATGGAAGCGACCGGCTTCGGCGTCATGCATGTCGACGGCAAGGACAACATCATATCCTTCATCGAAAAGCCCGCCGACCCGCCCGGCATTCCCGACAAGCCGGATTTCGCACTGGCCTCGATGGGCATCTACGTCTTCCGCACCAAGTTCCTGATGGAGATGCTGCGCAAGGACGCCGCCGACCCGAATTCCAGCCGCGATTTCGGCAAGGACATCATCCCGCAGATCGTCAAGGGCG
>CBFGLW010000021.1:0-46861 GCA_965649745.1 uncultured Mesorhizobium sp.
GCTTCTTCAGATTGTAGGACACGTTCGAGCCGAGATAGTAGCCGCGCGAGCGCAGTTCGCCGGCGGTCAGCTCGGAATTGCCGATGTTGAAGAGCAGCAGCGCCTGGATGGCGTTGATGTCGGAGCGGCCGTTGCGGTCGAACTCGTCCTTGATCACGTCAAGCAAACGGCGATGCAACCTTTCGACCAGCTGCAGCGATTCCATGTATAGCGAGCGAATTGCTTCACGGCGGTCGTCGGATACGTTGGCAGTCTTTGCCACAGGGCGCGAATTGATCATTGTCTTTGCCTCTCGTTTGTCGCCTTGGTGATTTTTTGTTTTCTCACCTTGATCGCGACACTATCGAATACACATAAAATTCGACTTAAACGCCAAGGCTAACAAGAGCTTACCGGTAATAGCTTTCGAAAGACGCTTAACGAAGCGTCACGCGAGGGCAAAGAATTAACGTAAATATTTAATGGCCGGGTTCAGAGCTCGCGCGTGCGGCGGGCCTGGACGTGAAGCACTATCCGGAAGACGATATAGAGCAGCGCCACCAGTGCATGGGAGAACACGATTGCCGGACGCTCACCGAAAAGCCGCGGCAAGCCCGCATACATGACGGTCTCGGTCGCGGCGCAGATGAACCAGATGACCGGCCCCCACGACGCCAGCATCCACAACCCCGCGGCGGCAAAGGGAAAAAGCACGGCCAGCATGACTGCGGTGACCTGCCAGTGAACGGGCATCAGGTCGAAGCGCCAGAGCGTTCCAGGATAAAAGCCGATCAGACGCACCCAGTAGAGCAGCCCGAACAGCAGACAGTAGGCGGCGACGATGCGCTGGAACCAGGCGAAGATGATCTCGACCGTCGAGGGTTCGAAAAGAATACGCCTCGACGTTGTCTCGCTCACAGCTGCAGTTCCCTGTCGCCGAGCGATGCGAAGTAGGCATCGACATCGGCTACACTCACGGCATCGAGCGACGCCGGCTGCCACTTCGGCTGTCGGTCCTTGTCGACAAGCGCGGCCCTGACGCCTTCGTAAAAGTCATGGCCCCGCAGCATCCGGTTCAGGATGCGGAACTCCATGCGCATGCAATCGTCCATCGAAAGCGCCTGCCCCGCCACGATCTGCCGCCAGGCGACACGGACGCTGGTGGGAGAACGATCGAGCAGCGTCGCCAGCGTTTTGGCCGCAAATGGATCGTCGGCCGGCGCCTTCCGCAGGCTGTCCAGAATATCGTCGACCGAAGGCTGCGAGAAATGCCGGGCTATGCTTTCGAGAACGGCGGCGTCGGTTTCACGCTCCACCGAAACGGACATGGCGGACAAGACGGCTTCCGGATTGCCCGTATCCGTCAATTTCTCGATGAGAGCAGACTGGTCCTGTGCCTTCATCGCATGCGTGGCGAGGCCCGACCCAAGCGCATCGCCATAGCCGATCCGATTGCCGGTCAGCGCCAGATACATGCCGAAACTGTCGGCCAGCCGGGGCAGAAGATGGCTGCCGCCGACATCGGGAAAGAAGCCGATGCCGACCTCGGGCATCGCGAACAGCGCGTTTTCCGTCATCACGCGGTGCGAGCCGTGACAGGAGATGCCGACGCCGCCGCCCATGACGATGCCGTCGATGAGCGCCACATAAGGCTTGCTGTAGCGGGCAATCTGCGCGTTCATCCGGTATTCGTCGGCGAAGAAATCGACCAGCGGACTGCCGGCGCGCCCGGCCTCGTAGACCTGCAGGATGTCGCCGCCGGCGCAGAACGCCCTGCCCTCGCCCCTTACCAGGACGACGGAAACGCCAGGGTCTTTTTCCCAGGCGGTCAGAGCGCGGGACAGCGCCAGCACCATGCGATGCGTCAGCGCATTCAGCGCCTTGGGGCGTGTCAGCGTGACGATCCCGGCCTTGCCGGTTCGCTCGAAGCGGATTTCGTCGCCGCCGTCAAAATCCATCGCTTGCGATTCCTCCATTCCCCAAGGACTTGAAGTGCTAAGCGGCGGGGGCTGCGGCGTCAATTGTCGAGACCTGCGGCGAGGTCGGTGCACACAGGGTGTGCGCGTTCGCGACAACCGGTTGCATCAACATGGCGCATTGGTCTTGCCGCGGCCGTCATGATAAAAGCGGCACGTCTGGAGCAGAGCGATGAACAAATTCTCCCGCACCAAGGCTGCCGGCACACGCAGCGTTGACGAGATTACCGGCTCGCGCCGGCTACGACGCATGCGCAAGGCCGACTGGTCGCGGCGGCTGGTGCAGGAAAACAAGCTCACGGTCGACGATCTGATCTGGCCGATCTTCGTGGTCGACGGCGAAAACGTCCGCGAGCCCATCGACGCCATGCCGGGCGTTTTCCGGCTGTCCATCGACCTCGCGGTCAAGGAGGCGAAGCGCGCCGCGAGCCTCGGCATTCCGGCACTGGCGACCTTTCCCAATGTGGACATGTCGCTGCGCGACCAGACCGGCTCGCACATCCTGGATCCGGACAACGTCATCAACCGCGCCACCCGCGCCATCAAGGACGCCGTCCCGGACATCGGCATCATCACCGACGCGGCGCTCGATCCCTTCACCAGCCATGGCCATGACGGCATCCTGCGCGACGGCATCATCGTCAATGACGAGACCGTCGAGCAGGTGACGGCGGCAGCCGTCATCCAGGCAGCCAGCGGCGCCGACATAATCGCCCCCTCCGACATGATGGACGGACGTATCGGCGCGATCCGCGACGCGCTCGACGCCAACGGCTTCCAGGACGTGGCGATCATGTCCTATGCGACCAAGTTCCAGTCGGCCTTCTATGGCCCCTATCGCGAAGCAGTCGGAACGGCGGGCCTGCTCAAGGGCGACAAGAAAACCTACTACATCGACCATGCCAATTCCGACGAGGCCGTGCGCGAGGCCGAGCAGGACCTCGCGGAGGGCGCCGACATGCTCATGGTCAAGCCCGGCCTGCCCTATCTCGACATCATCCGCCGCCTGAAGGACGAGTTCGCGATGCCGACCTTCGCCTATCAAGTGTCGGGCGAATATTCGATGATCATGGCGGCGGGCGCCAATGGCTGGATCGACGGCGACAAGGCGATGCTGGAATCGCTGCTTGCCTTCAAGCGCGCCGGTTGCGACGGGATCCTGACCTACTTTGCGCCCAGGGTGGCGGAAATGCTCAACGGATAAGCCCGCGTCAATCCGGCAGTCCGCGGCGCCACGCGCGGCGACCGGCAAATACGCCTGACCTTCGATGCCGATGAGCATATCATCCGATCCCTGACAACATCACCGATGTAACCTCACTACCAGCCATGTCCGTCCAATCCGAGACAAGCGCCGAAAACGGCTACAACATCCACTGGCGGCGCAATCTCGTCGTTTGCCTGCTGGGCTCTTTCACGACGCTTGTGGCGATGACGCTACTGCTGCCGTTCCTGCCGCTCTATGTCGAGGAACTGGGCGCCGGGAGCCATGCCGAGATCGTGCAGTGGTCCGGCATTGCCTATGGAGCCACCTTCTTCGCCGCCGCTCTTGTCGCGCCGCTATGGGGTCGGCTCGGCGACCGCTACGGGCGCAAGTCGATGCTGGTGCGCGCCTCGCTCGGCATGGCCATCTGCATGTCGCTCACCGGCATGGTGCAAACGGTGTGGCAGTTGGTGCTGCTGCGCCTACTGATCGGCTTTGCCGGCGGCTATTCCTCCGGTTCGACCATCCTCGTCGCCATGCAGACGCCCAAAGAGCGGTCCGGCTGGGCGCTTGGCACGCTTTCGGCAGGCATCATGGCCGGCAATCTGGTCGGCCCGCTCGTCGGCGGCGCGCTGCCGCCGCTGATCGGCATCCGTGCAACCTTCCTGCTGGCCAGCGGCGTTATCTTCCTGTCCTTCCTCGCCACCACCTTCCTGATCAAGGAAGACAGGCGCCCTGCCCCTGCGGCCGACAAGAAGACCGGTCAGAAGCGCGAGGGCGGCTGGTCGCAGATCCCCGACAAGCGGCCGGTCGTCGCCATGCTGTTCACCGGCATGCTCCTGATGTTCGCCACGATGTCCATCGAGCCGATCATCACCGTTTATGTGGCGCAGCTAGTGGACGATCAAAGCCGGGTCACGCTGGTATCCGGCATCGTCATGTCGGCGGCTGCGCTTGGCAGCATCCTGTCGGCCTCACGGCTCGGCAGACTGGCGGACCGCGTCGGCCACTGGAACGTCATCGTCGGGGCGCTGACGGTGTCGGCGCTGCTGCTGATCCCGCAGGCCTTCGTGACCGCCAGCTGGCAGCTCATCGGCCTGCGATTCCTCATGGGGCTGGCGCTCGGCGGGCTGCTGCCGTCGGTGACCAGCGTCATCCGCCACAATGTGCCGGACGGCGTCGGCGGCAACGTACTCGGCCTGTCGATCTCGGCGCAATATGTCGGCCAGGTGGCCGGTCCGGTGATGGGCGGCTTCGTCGGCGGGCATTTCGGCATGCGCTCCGTGTTCCTCGGAACCTGCGTGCTGATGGCGATGGGCGCGGCCTATAACTGGATTGTCCATGCGCGGCACCGGCGGCTGCTGGCCGAGGCAGCGCAGACGTGATCTGGACTGGCCGCTCGGGCGTGACAGCGGACGGAAATGCGAAAGATCGAATGATGAATATCCACGTCGACCGCAATGAAGCACGCTTGAAGTCGTCGAACCGCGCCCTCGTTTTCGTCGGCGGTCTGTGTGGGGCCGCTGGCGTCGGGCTCTCGGCCGCGGCGGCGCATCTCGGCGGCGCATTCACCGGGACGGTGGCGTCGTTTCTGCTGGCGCATGCGCCGGTGTTCCTAGTGGCCGGGCTTGCAGACGGCAACCGGATCACCCGGATCGGGTGCTTCATTCTTGCGGCCGGGCTGGTGCTGTTCTGCGGCGATCTGCTGATGCGCGACTTCGGCGGAACGCGCCTCGTGGCAATGGCCGCACCCACAGGCGGTACGCTGCTGCTGGCCGGATGGCTGGTGCTGGCGGCCTCGGCCTTCGCAGGGTCGAGATCGAACTAGGACCGATCGACTTCAGGATTGGGCGCGGCGCGGATCGCAGGATGTCGGCAACCTGCACGACACCGAACAAGCAACTACTGATCGCCGCCTTTGGTAAGAATATCGTCGGCGAGCGAAATCGCCGTGCGACGGTCCGCTTCGGGCGCCAGCGCGAAGGCCTCTTCCTGCATGGAGCGTATCCACGGCTGGTCGACGGGTGCCGCCCGTTCCAGCGCCGCCGTCATCATCGCCAGCCCGCGCACGACGCGCCCGCTCTGGAATAGCAGATTGCCCAGCGTCGCCTGCGCGCCGGCATGGCCCTTTTCCGCGGCAAGCTGCAGCCAGCGACCGGCCTGCTTGACGCTAGCCTTCACGCCACCCTCGCCGTGGAGGAACATCTTGCCCATCTCGAACTGGGCATTCGGGTTCCGATAGTTGGCCGCGGCGCGCATGTAATATTCCTGCGCCTGTACTTCGTTCGCCTCGACAGGGCTGCCGGGAATGCCGGTTTTCGAGTAATTGCCGAGCGCTACCAGCGCGTCGGAGACGTAGCTTTCTTCCGGAGAGCCCGGTTCCACGTCCTGATCGGCGATCTCGCTGTAGAACTTGTAGGCCTCATAATCGTTGCGGGCGACGCCGTCGCCTTCCGCGTACATGCGGGCGAGCTTCCAAGTCGCGCCGATCTGACCGTTTTCGGCGGCGTATTTGTAAGCCTCGACGGCCTGATCCTTATGTCCGTTCTTGTAGGCGGAGAAACCGAACTGGAAGACGGCCCAAGGACTGGACTGCGGCTTGACCCCGGTCTTGTCGTCGAAAATCTTCTCGTCGAAGGCCATCGCCTGGCCGACAGCCCCAATCGTCGCAAAGGCGACGAGCGCCGAAACCGCTATCGCCCTGACCTGCGCGGCTGGAATCGTCTCCGCAGCGATCTGGCGGTGCCTTGCGGCAAAACCGACGCTCCGGAATCCAGCCTTTGAAAACAGTCTGGCGTGCATACTCATCCTCGCCGCATAGAGTGCGGCCTGCCCTTCGCCATGCCTTCATGGCACGTGTCCCGGACACCCCTCGAAGTGCTCCGGGTTTATGGCGGGAAATGGGCGGTGTCTTCGCCAGAGTCTTCGCAAAGCGGTGAACGGGTGGAACAGTTGCAAAAATGTCACGAATTTGTGAGCGCTTGGTTACTGGGCTATTTTGCCTTTAGAGAGCCTTTGAAGGCCACAGGAAAGTCCGTGTTAAAACAAAAAAGCCGGGCGATACGCCCGGCTTTTTCAGAGATATTTCAGAAGCTTACCACTTGACGCTGTAGCCGACGCTGCCAGCGATGGCATAGCCGGAATCGACCGCAGTACCCGCGTCCGAGCCTTTTGTGATATCAGCTGACGTCAGATAGCTGATACCGACGCCGGCGCGCAGTTCTCCGCCGATGGCATCCTTGAACGAGCCGCCGAGCGCCAGTGTATAGGTGTCGCTGGACAAGTCGTAGCCGGTCATGACGCCTTGATCCCAAGTCAAGCTCACAAGACCGGACACCCGTTCGTTGAACGCATGGCCGACGCCGCCCGTGACCGTCCAACCGTCTTTCCAGTTATAGACGTCCTGGCTGCCCAGAGGGGTAGCGGTCGTGACCAGAAGCTGCTTCTGCACGCTCCAGTCGCTCCATTTCACCGAACCGAAAGCCAACCAACCGGGTGCAATGCCGCTCTGAAGCTTCAGCTCGACCGTCTGGGGGAGATTACCGAAGCCCTTGGCCGCAAGTGGAACAGTCGGCGCCGGAGACCCTACCAGTGCGCCGGGAACCGTCAAAGTACCGTCGGCTCCGTAGGACGTACCCGAGCGGTACATCAACTGGGCGCGGAACGCGATGTCGGGAATGGCGTAGGCAACACCGG
This sequence comes from uncultured Mesorhizobium sp., assembly GCA_965649745.1. Taxonomy (GTDB): domain Bacteria; phylum Pseudomonadota; class Alphaproteobacteria; order Rhizobiales; family Rhizobiaceae; genus Mesorhizobium. Next base: position 6,856 of record CBFGLW010000021.1, read on the forward strand.
CGCGGTAACCGAACTCTTCGCCGTCGAGGGTCAGATTGATAGGTCCGAACGGCGTTACATTCAGTCGGTCGTAGTCGAAATTCTCCATGTAGCCACCGCCGAGCACCCAGAGCTGTCCGGGGCCAACGTCAAATTTGAAGCCGCAGGTCAGCGCCTTTTCGTTGGTGGTGAATTCTTCCGACTTTTTGAAGCTGGGCGGGGCCTTCGGATAGGCATAAGTGGCCGATCCACCATTGTTGTCGACCATGGTCGCCGCGCAACGGATATTGTCGGTGATGTTGAGCTTAATCGCCGCCGACGGGATGACGTAGTCGTCGGTGTAAGACGTTCCGACGAGCGCCGGATTGGGATTTCTCGTGTATTCCCGATTCGGCGACACATAGGTCACGCCGGCGCGCATATTGAAATTGCCTTCCTCGAACAAAATGTCCGTATCGGCAGTGCCGCGCGAAAAGCCGCCGGCGTGGGCTGCGCCAACCATGGCGAGCGAAAAGCACCCTGCCCCCAGCAGTGCTTTCATACGCAAATCGATCATTATTCCTCTCCCCAGGAAATCAAGTTGCCTATGCTAGAACCAATTCAAGTTAAGCACGCAATAACGATTTTCGGGGTGTACAAGTACGGTTTCAAAACCGGCCATGAAGCAGGTTTGAAGAGGTCCGCCGCGACCGTTGAAAATAGCCGGTTTTGGTATGCCGACGGCCGAAAAAAGCGGAAAACGGTGGTGAAAAGGGCCGAAAATACGCATTTTCAACCCTCAAAAGGCGCCATTGTTACATTATGGCAACATTGGGGCTAAAACATTCCGTTTACGTCAATGTGACGCTGCGGAATGCCCGTTTCCTCGGCAAGTTGCCGCAGCGGCAGGCAAATCAACCTGCGTCGCGGACTCGCCCGAGAGCGGTCGCCAGGCGCGCCTGCGATTCGACATATTCGGCCAGTTTCTCACGCTCGGCGATGACCACGTCCTCCGGCGCATTGGCGACGAACTTCTCGTTCGACAGCTTCTTGTGCAGGCGGGCGATTTCCTCGGTCACCTTGGCGAGCTCCTTCTGCAGACGAGCAGCCTCGGCAGCAAGATCGATCAGCGCGCCGAGGGGCAGGCAGACGGTGGCCTCGTTCAGCACGATCTGCGCGGCGCCCTTGGGCGCGGCATCGGTCAGGGAAATTTCTCCTACGCGGGCAAGACGCTTGATCGCACCGTCGTGACGGGCCAGGCGTTCGCGCGTCGTCTCGTTGGCGTCGATGACGACCAGCGGCGCGATTGCCGCCGGCGGTACGTTCATCTCCGAGCGCACGGAGCGGATGCCGGTCACCAGATCGATCAACCAGTTGGTCTCGTCGGCCGCAGCCGCGTCCTCGAAATCCGGAGCCGGCCAGGCCGCATGGCATAGAAGCGACGAGCGCTCCCTGCCCTCACCGGCGGTGGCAGTCCACAGTTCCTCGGTCATGAACGGCATCATCGGATGCAGCAGCTTGTAGATTTCGTCCAGCACGAAGGCGACGCAGGCACGGCTCTCGGCCTTGGCTTCCTCGTCGGCTCCCATGAAGACCGGTTTCAGCAGTTCCAGATACCAGTCGCAGAACTGATTCCAGACGAAGCGGTAGGCTGCGCCCGCAGCATCGTTGAAGCGGTAGGCAACGATGCCTTCGGTGACTTCGCGCGACACGCGGGTCAGCTCGGTCAGGATCCAGCGGTTTACCGTCAATTTGGCGTCGTTCAGCCAGAAATTGTCGTCGCGCGCAACGCCGTTCATCTCGGCGAAGCGCGTGGCGTTCCACAGCTTGGTGCCGAAATTGCGGTAGCCGGCGATACGGGCCGGGTCGAGCTTCACGTCGCGTCCCTGGGCGGCCATGATGGCGAGCGTAAAGCGCAGCGCGTCGGCGCCGTATTCGTCGATCAGTTCGAGCGGATCGATGACGTTGCCCTTCGACTTCGACATCTTCTGCCCGTTCTTGTCGCGCACCAGCGCGTGGATATAGACGGTGTGGAACGGCTCCCGGTCGGTGAAGTGCAGGCCCATCATCATCATGCGGGCGACCCAGAAGAAGATGATGTCGAAGCCGGTCACCAGAACGTCGGTCGGGTAGTAGGTCTCGAGCTCCTTCGTCCTGTCCGGCCAGCCGAGCGTCGAGAACGGCCAGAGCGCCGACGAGAACCAGGTATCGAGAACGTCCTCGTCGCGCGTCAGGATTTCGCCGGGTTGGAAGTTTTCGAGCTTGTCTTCCACCCAAGCCTTCCACGGGCCTTCATGGGCGATATAGTGCTGGACGGCCGCTTCCAGCGCCGTCTCCTCGTCCTTCTCGACGAAGATCGCGCCATCCGGCCCATACCAAGCCGGAATCTGATGGCCCCACCAGAGCTGGCGCGAGATGCACCAGGGCTGGATGTTCTCCATCCAGTCGAAATAGGTTTTTTCCCAGTTTTTCGGGACGAAGGCCGTCCGGCCCTCACGCACTGAGGCAATGGCCGGCTTCGCCAGTTCGGCGGCGTTGACGTACCACTGGTCGGTCAGGAACGGCTCCACCGGCGTGCCGCCGCGCTGGCTGTGCGGCACGGCATGATGGTGCGGCTCGACCCTGGCGAGGAAGCCGCCTTCCTCCATCAACTCGACGATGCGCTTGCGCGCCTCGAAACGATCCAGCCCGTGCAGGCTGTTCCACACGGCCTGCCGCTCGGGACTTGAATCAAGACCAGCCAGGAAGTCCTCGTTTTCGTTGATGTTTATGGCAGCCTCGACGGTGAGGATATTGATCGCCGGGAGCTTATGCCGTTTGCCGACCTCGAAATCGTTGAAATCGTGCGCCGGCGTGATCTTGACCGCGCCGGTGCCCTTCTCCGGATCGGAATATTCGTCCGCGACGACCGGGATTTTGCGTCCGACGATCGGCAGGACGACGTTCTTGCCGACGAGCTTGCTATAGCGCCCGTCTTCCGGATGCACGGCGACGCCGGTGTCGCCAAGCATGGTCTCGGGGCGCGTGGTGGCGACGGTTATGAAGGTCTCGGGATTTTCCGGATCGAATGTCTTGCCTTCGACCGGGTAGCGGAAATGCCAGAGATTGCCGTTCAGTTCCACCTGCTCGACCTCGAGGTCCGAAATGGCAGTGAGCAGCTTGGGATCCCAGTTTACAAGGCGCTTGTCCTTGTAGATCAGCCCTTCCTTGTAGAGGGTGACGAAGACCTCGAGCACGGCCTTCGACAGGCCCTCGTCCATGGTGAAACGCTCGCGCGACCAGTCCGCCGAGGCGCCCAGGCGCTTCAGCTGATTGAAGATCATGCCGCCGGATTCGGCCTTCCATTCCCAGATTTTGTCGACAAACTCGGCGCGGGTCAGATCGCGCCGGTGGACCTGCTTTTCCATGAGCTGCCGCTCGACCACCATCTGGGTGGCGATGCCGGCATGATCCATACCCGGCTGCCACAGCACGTTCCTGCCGCGCATGCGCTCGAAGCGCACCAGAATGTCCTGCAGCGTATTGTTCAGCGCATGGCCCATATGCAGCGAGCCGGTGACATTGGGCGGCGGGATGACGACCGTGAAGGGCTCGGCGCCTTCCTCCGCAGCGGCGCCGGCGCGGAACGCGTCCGCCTCTTCCCAGATTTTGGCGATCTTCGGCTCGATCGCCTTGGCGTCGTAAGTCTTCTCAAGCATGGGAAAAAGCGTCCGCTTTTCAGGGGATTGTCTGTCAGCGTGTAAATCGAAAGGTTTTGGGCAAGTCAACCGCGCGCGGCAGGCTGGCCGCGCTTCCTGCAAAGATAGGGGCCTGCGGGTCACAGGCCAATGGCCGGAGCGTCAGGTTGCGGCGTACAAATCCCTTAGAACCAGCGCCAGCGCCAGCGGCAAATCCTCCGCGATCAGGCCCGGTCCGAAGCGGCTGCCGGCCTCGGCATGAATCCAGACCGCGGCGCATGCCGCCTCGAAGGCGGACATGCCTTGCGCCAGCAACCCGGCAATCATGCCTGACAGGACATCGCCGGAACCTGCCGTGGCAAGCCATGGCGAGCCGTTGGCATTGATGGCGACCCTGCCGTCCGGCGCGGCGATGACCGTGTCTGCGCCTTTGTAGACGATGACGGCGTCGGCAAGGTCGGCCGCAGCGCGCGCCTTGGCCGATTTGGATAGGTTCCCGTTGGCTGCGATATCCGGGAAGAGACGCCCGAATTCGCCCTCATGCGGCGTCAGCACGAGGGCGGGCACACCGTCGTCCCGCGCGGCTTCGAACAAGGCTTCCGGCCGGTCACGAAAGGTGGTGATGCCGTCGGCGTCCAAAACCAGCCCCTTGGGCGGATCGCCGCGTTGCTTCGAAGCCAGAACCGCCAGCGCGAAATCGCGCGCCTTTTCGCCGATGCCGAAGCCCGGCCCGAGCACCAAGGCGGACGGCGCGCGCTCGGCGAAAAAGCCGGCAAGGTCCTGATCGTCATCGACCTTGCGCAACATGATCGACGTCAAGTGCGCGGCATTCACCTGCATGGCATTGGCCGGAGACAGCACCGTCACCGCCCCTGCCCCGATGCGGGCCGCGGCCATGGCGGCAAGGCGCGCAGCGCCGGTTGACGACGGACCGCCGGAAAAGACGCCGACATGACCGCGCCTGTATTTATGGGCGTCAACCGCCGGCGCAGGGAAGGCACTCCGCCACAGCATAGGATCGTTTTCGAAGGTGCGAATATCCTGCGCCTCGACAACGGCGTCGGCGATGCCGATGTCCGCAAGAATGACTTCGCCGCAATATTCCCGACCGGGCAGCAGCAGGTGGCCGGGTTTCTTGCGCACGAAGGTCACGGTGACATCGGCGCAGAAGGCGCTGCCGAAAACCTTGCCGCTCTCGCCGGAAATACCCGACGGGAGATCGATCGCAACGACCGGCAGCCCAAACTTCGTCACTTTCGCGACAGCTTCGGCGGCCGCACCTTCAAGAGGCTTGGAAAGACCCGCGCCATAAAGGGCGTCGACGACGATATCGCCCCGCTCTGCGTCGAAAGCCGTCAGAACGCGTGCCGCTAACGGACATTCGTACGCGGCTCTGGCCGCATCGCTTCCCGCCTTCGGAGCGGCGGCCGCCCACAAAGCAACGCGTACGCCGCTCTCGGCAAGCATCCGGGCAACCACATAGCCGTCACCGCCATTGTTGCCTGGACCGCACAGCACATGGACACATCGCGGCGTTGGAAAGCGCGCGAGCACCAGCGACGCGACGGAACGGCCAGCATTGCGCATCAGACCGATACCGTCGAATGGTCCGGCGGCAATGGCGAGACGGTCGACTTCCGCCATCTCCGCAGGAGAAAGAACTTCGCGGGCCATTTTGATTCCTGTTACGGTTCCAAACCATCGAACAGATTTCTGGCTGGCGCAAACCATCTGAAATCACGGAAGGAAGCAAAGGCCGCCGGCTCTCTCGATATGTCTAATTTATAGGCAAATGCACAATATGTACGCAAGTCATGGGAAGACATACAGGACGGTTGGCTTGGTGGGGGAGGGATTCGTTTCGCAAAATATCGATAAATCGCATTTCCGAGATGTTCTGAAGGCGGATCGGCGCAGCCGCGCCGCTTTCGCCCCGACTGGCACAGTTCGTGCTTTATGTTGCGCAGGCGGGCCCCAACCCGTTTAGCAGGCAGTGGAGGCCACAATTCGCATGAAAAAGATCGAAGCGATCATCAAGCCGTTCAAGCTCGACGAAGTGAAGGAAGCGCTTCAGGAAGCGGGGCTGCAAGGCATTACCGTCACCGAAGCGAAGGGCTTCGGCCGGCAGAAGGGGCATACGGAGCTCTATCGCGGCGCCGAATATGTCGTCGACTTCCTTCCCAAGGTGAAGATCGAAGTCGTTCTTGGCGATGAGGCCGTGGACGCTGCCATCGAGGCGATCCGCAAGGCGGCCCAGACCGGCCGCATCGGCGACGGCAAGATCTTCGTCTCCAACATCGAGGAAGTCGTTCGCATCCGGACCGGCGAGACCGGCATCGACGCCATCTGACAATGCCGACTGGAAATCATCAGTTCAACGAAATCTAGGGAAACACGACATGACGACAGCCAAAGACATCATGAAGCAGATCAAGGACAACGACGTGAAATTCGTCGACCTTCGCTTCACCGATCCGAAGGGCAAGCTTCAGCACGTGACGATGGATGTCGCCGAGGTCGAGGAAGACATGTTCGCCGACGGCGTGATGTTCGACGGCTCGTCGATCGCCGGGTGGAAGGCCATCAACGAATCCGACATGGTTCTGATGCCGGATGCCGACACTGTCCATATGGACCCGTTCTTCGCGCAGTCGACCATGGTCATCCTGTGCGACATTCTCGACCCGATCTCGGGCGAGGCCTACAACCGCGATCCGCGCGGCACCGCCAAGAAGGCCGAGGCCTACATGAAGTCGGAAGGCATCGGCGACACCATCTATGTCGGCCCGGAAGCCGAGTTCTTCGTGTTCGACGACGTCAAGTACAAGGCCGATCCCTACAATACCGGTTTCAAGCTGGACTCGACCGAACTGCCGTCGAACGACGATACCGACTACGAGACCGGCAACCTCGGCCATCGTCCACGCATCAAGGGCGGTTACTTCCCGGTGCCGCCGATCGATTCCTGCCAGGACATGCGCTCGGAAATGCTCACCGTGCTGGCCGAAATGGGAGTGCGCGTTGAAAAGCATCACCACGAAGTGGCGGCAGCCCAGCACGAGCTTGGCATCAAATTCGACACGCTCGTGCGCAACGCCGACAAGATGCTGATCTACAAGTATGTCGTGCACCAGGTCGCCAACGCCTACGGCAAGACCGCGACGTTCATGCCGAAGCCGGTGTTCGGCGACAACGGCTCGGGCATGCACGTGCACCAGTCGATCTGGAAGGGCGGCAAGCCGACCTTCGCCGGCAACGAATATGCCGGCTTGTCGGAAACCTGCCTCTTCTACATCGGTGGCATCATCAAGCACGCCAAGGCGATCAACGCCTTCACCAACCCGCTGACCAATTCCTACAAGCGGCTGGTGCCGGGCTACGAGGCTCCCGTGCTGCTCGCCTATTCGGCGCGCAACCGCTCGGCTTCCTGCCGCATTCCGTTCGGCTCCTCGCCGAAGTCGAAGCGCGTCGAGGTCCGCTTCCCCGATCCGGGCGCGAACCCCTATCTCGGCTTCGCGGCGATGCTGATGGCCGGCCTTGACGGCATTAAGAACAAGATCCACCCCGGCCAGCCGATGGACAAGGACCTCTACGACCTGCCGCCGAAGGAACTGAAGAAAATCCCGACCGTCTGCGGAAGCCTGCGCGAAGCGCTGCAGAGCCTCGACAAGGACCGCGGCTTCCTCAAGGCCGGCGGCGTCTTCGACGACGACCAGATCGATGCCTATATCGAGCTGAAGATGGCCGAGGTGATGCGCTTCGAGATGACGCCGCATCCGGTCGAGTTCGACATGTACTACTCGGTCTAAGGCCGCAGCCTTTTCCGCAATGCAAAACCCCGGCGCCTGCGCCGGGGTTTTTGTTTCAGCTGCCTTGACAGCTACTTTTGCGCCTTCCTGAGTTCCTTCTCAAAGACCTCGCGCGCCTTCTCGACCATGCGCGGCAACAGGCCGGTATCGACAAAGGCGTCCTTGTCGCCGGCATCCCGGCGGGCCTTTCGCGCGAAAATGCCGGCGAATTCGGGATGCGCCGGCAGGACGACATCGGCCTTCATGGCGCCCAGACGTTCGAAGCTTCTGCGGAAATCCCCGACGATCTCCGGATAACCCTTGTTGCCGACCAATATGTTGCCGGCAACGGTGATGCTGCACGGGAAAACGACCTGTCTCGCAGCGCCGTTGTCCAGCGCGGTTGTCGACCAGGTGGTGCAGCCCTTGGTGTGGCCGGGCGTAAGGTGCGCGGTCATCTTCACACCGCCGAGCGCCACCACATCGCCGTCGCGCAGCGCCCGGTCGACCTTCACGGGAGGAAAGCGCGCGCCGCCATAATTGGTGTCGCCCTCCTGCCTGCCATGCTCCAGCGCCGACCTGTCCTCCTCCATGGCCATGACCTGCGCACCGGTGTCCTTCTTCAATCCGGCGATGCCTGCGGCATGGTCATAATGCGCATGACTGTTCAGGATGATTTTCACATCCTCGAGTTTGAAGCCGAGCGACCGGATATTCGCCTCGATGGGACCGACATTCCCCTCCAGCGTTCCATCGAGCAGGATCGCTCCGCCGTCGGAGACGATCAGATAAGCGGCTAGGCCCCTGGTGCCGACGTAGTAGATGTTGCCGAGAATTTTGAACGGCTCGGTCAGCTCGCTCCAGGCGGCGGGCTGCCTGAGAAGAGCCGATGCCGGTACAGTCAGCGCAAAAGTCAGCGCCGTCGCGCAGGCCAATATTTTTCTCATGTCGGAAAATTCCCGCTGCGATGGGGCCGCCGTCAAGCAGCCGGTCCGGTATCGGAAGGACGCCATAAACATTCAAACTATGGCTGAGCAGGCAAGGATTCGATTTAGCGGCCGTTGCCCCGCGCACGCCGCATCAATCAATCCCGCTTGCGAATGACCGCATAGACGATGTTGCGGTTCTCGCCGAAGAAAACGCTGGCGTCCACGGCATTACGGTCGACGCTGGCATTGACGATCGACCACATGTCCGCCTCGGAGCGCAACAGAAGCGTCCAGTCCATGAAGGTTTCCATGTAGCCGTCGTCGGTCAGCTCCGGCGAGAAGTTGGCGAACAAAAGCGTGCCGCCCGGCTTGAGCATTTTCATGCATCGTTTGGTGAGCCGGATGGCGACAGCATCGGTCAGGTAGTCATACAGTCCCGCCGAATAGACGAAATCGAACGTGCCGAGCTTGTAGGCGTCGGTCAGCAGGCCGCGGACCGAGCCGTCGATGGCTTCGACGCGGGTGCCGGCAAAGTCGCGGGCCACCGATCCGACGCTCATGGGATCCTGATCGAGCGCGACCCAGCGCGAAATCCGGCCATCCCTGAGAGCCGCCGAATTATCCGCCTCGCGCAGATGCCCGGCCGCGATGGTGAGCACTTCCGTGCCCTCTCCCCTCTCGTCGGCAATCGCATCGACCTGTCTTGTCAGCAGATCGCGGCGTTCCCTCACCGCCACGCACGATGGATAGTATTTGCTGTAGGCGTAAAGCGACTGGCCGATGGGCGAGGCCTCGGCCACGTCCTGCTGCACGTTCTCGTGCTGATAGATGAAATCGAGCAGCCGGGCGTCGCCGGAATATCCCCGCGGCTTGCGGAACGACCAGCGCGTGAACGGGTCCCGGTGGAAATATTCCGCCACCGGATGTTCCTGCGCCTGCGGCACCAATGCCCGCCACACGCCGGCCGCGACCTTGCGCCGGAGCTTGTGCAGCGCCTCGACGGTCCAGCGCATCGTCTGGACGGGATCGCTCCCCCCTTCGAACCATTGCCGGGCAGTGTGGAGCACCAGACCCAATTCTGCCGTCGCTATGGCGAGCTGATCGCGGTCATGGGCGGGATGAAGCGAAGCGATATCGGCCGCCACGGCAGCCGGTGTAATCAGGCTTTCGCCGTCGAGCACAGGTTGCAACTCATTCATAAAATTATCCGGTCGCCGATCACGAATTGTTAACCCTATGATAGACGGGAGGCACTCCAACTCAAGCCTTTGATATGCATTTGGTTAATATTGGAACTATTTTTTTGCCAGTTTGCTAACGCTTCCGCCGATTTGGCCGCGCGCTTAACGGAAACTTTTATCCCTGACGCGAAAATTTCCGCAGTCTGAGGGACCCCATGTCACGGGCGATTTCGCGACAGCGAAGGCGTTGTTCAACAGGCAGCCTGGGCTGCCGGGTGTTGAGTCATCGCATTTCGACGGAAAGCGCATGACGCAAACGATGGCCGATTCGATCGACAGCGATCTGCATGAACGGATGGAACGTCCGTCCCCCGCGCATTTGCAGGCGCTCTACCGCAGCGACGTCGACGAAATCAGGCGCGTGGCGATCCGCCAGGGCCTGTGGGCCGCCGTCATCGTCTATCTGATCTTTTCGGCGACCGACATCCTGCTCATCCCGGACGCCGCGGCGCTGACCATAGCGGCGCGCTTCATCATCGGGCTCAGCACGTTGGTCATGGTGGAATGGCAATTCCGCCATCACGTGTCCGCCAGCCGGATGGACCTCACCTGCGCGATTGCGTTGATGCTGGCCTATGGCGGCTGGCTGTTTGCAGCCATTACAACCCAATATACCCAGACGATTTCGTATTATCTGGTGTTCGGCGCGATCTTCATGATGAGCGCCAACCTGTTTTTCACCTTCCGGTTCCACTTCTCCCTGATCGTCTCAGGAGTCATGCTGCTGGCATCGCTGTTCGTTCTTTTCTACCTCTTCCCGGACAATCACATATATCAGCTCTCCTTCGGCGTGTTCCACGTCTCCTGCTTCGTCTTCACCTCCTATGTGAACTGGAGACTGAACAAGGAACGATACAGCGTCTTCCTGAATGCGCTGGAAGCGAAAATCCAGCACGCCGAGGCGACGGAGCGCGGCAAGGCCCTGCTCCGGCTTTCACGCACCGACCCGCTGACCGGCCTCGAAAATCGCCGCGCGATCGACGACCGCCTGCACGATCTGTGGGCGCTGTGGCAGCAGCAGGGAGAAAACTTCGCCGCGCTTCTGATCGATGTCGATTTCTTCAAGCGCTTCAACGACTGCTACGGTCACCAGGACGGCGATCAATGCCTTGTCCTGGTTGCCGAAGGTCTGCGCAACATGATGAGGCCCGGCACATCGATCGGCCGATACGGCGGCGAGGAATTCATCGTCCTGGCGTCGGTGAACGGGCCGGACGACGTCCTGGAACTCGCCGAAGAACTGCGCAGCGCCGTGGAGCAACTGGCCATCCGGCACCAGCAGCGGCGCGACGGCATTCATGTCGTCACCGTGAGCATCGGCGCCGCGGTGACCCGGCCGCAGGCCGGAGCGAAACTGGAAAAGATCATCCATGAGGCGGATCGGGCCCTTTATCTGGCCAAAGCCAGCGGCCGCAACTGTGCGAAGCTGTTCGACCCCGACGACCCGCAAAGCAGCGACGAGAGCGAGAACATCGCCGCGCTGCTGCGCATCGCCATCGAGAAGCGGCTCGTTTCGCTGGTCTACCAGCCGATTCACGACGTCAATTCACACCGGCTCGAAGCCCTCGAAGCGCTGATGCGCCTGAGGATGCCAGACGGAACATCAGTGCCGCCTAGCCTTTTCATTCCCGTCGCGGAGCGCACGGGCGCCATCCAGGAACTGGGCCGCTGGGCAGTGCGCACGGCCTGTACCGATATTCTGGCGACCGACCTCGCGCCGGTGGCGAGCATCAATGTGTCGCCGATACAGCTCAAAACCCCGGGCTTTGCAGCTTCTGTCGCAACGATCCTCGGCGAAACCGGCGTCACTGGAAACCGTCTGGCCTTCGAGATCACCGAAGGGCTGGAAATGGAAATGCATTCGGACGTTCTTCGATGTATCTCCGACCTCAAGCTGCTCGGGATCAAAATCTGGCTCGACGATTTCGGGACCGGCTTTGCCGGGTTGTCCTGGCTGCGGCTGATCGAGTTCGACACAGTGAAAGTCGATCGTTCCTTCCTGCACGACTGCGTCACGCCGCGCGGCATCGACATGTTCCAGGATATCGTCCGGCTGATCCGCAATCGCGGCCCGAAAATCCTTGTCGAGGGCGTGGAAAGCGCCGAGCAGATGGAATTGCTGAAGCGCCTCGGCATCGATCAGATACAGGGGTTCTACATCGGCCGTCCTGCCCATATCGACAGTTTCATGAAGGATCTGCCGCGGCAGCAACGCCTCTCGGCGAAACGCAAGTCCGCCTGATGGCAGAAGCGGCGAAGCGCTTCTGAAAACTGCCTCTAATTTGCAAAGTGCAATGCCCAGGGCTCCCGGTGCCCCGTGCGACCCTGCCAGCCGGCTGTCACACCAAAATAAAAGAGCCCGGCCGCACGAGGCGCCGGGCTCTTTGGATAATGTGAAGGGTTTTTACGCGGCGGCCTTGGCGGCAGCGCTGGTCGGCACTTCGGCGATGGTCTTCAGGACCTGCGACGCGATCTGGTAGGGGTCGCCCTGCGAATTCGGCCGGCGATCCTCCAGATAGCCCTTGTAGTCGTTCTTGACGAAGGAGTGCGGCACGCGAATGGAAGCACCGCGGTCGGCAATGCCGTAGCTGAACTTGTTCCACGGCGCCGTCTCGTGCTTGCCGGTCAGACGCTTGTCGTTATCCGGCCCGTAGACGGCGATGTGATCCATCAGGTTCTTCTCGAAGGCAGCCATCAACGCCTCGAAATATTCCTTGCCGCCCACCTCGCGCATATAGGCGGTGGAGAAGTTGCAGTGCATGCCGGAGCCGTTCCAGTCCGTGTCGCCGAGAGGCTTGCAGTGGAACTCGATGTCGATGCCGTACTTCTCGGTCAGGCGCAGCAGCAGGTAGCGCGCGATCCACATCTGGTCGGCGGCGTTCTTCGAGCCCTTGCCGAAAATCTGGAACTCCCACTGGCCTTTCGCCACCTCGGCGTTGATGCCTTCGTGGTTGATGCCGGCAGCCAGGCACTGGTCGAGATGTTCCTCGACGAGCGAACGGGCGATGTCGCCGACATTCTTGTAGCCGACGCCGGTGTAGTATGGGCCCTGCGGCGCAGGATAGCCGCTCTCCGGGAAACCGAGCGGACGGCCGTCCTTGTAGAAGAAATATTCCTGCTCGAAGCCGAACCAGGCGCCGTCGTCGTCGAGGATGGTCGCGCGGCTGTTGGAGGGATGAGGCGTGACGCCGTCGGGCATCATGACTTCGCACATGACCAGAACGCCGTTGGTGCGGGCGGGATCGGGATACACGGCCACCGGCTTCAGCACGCAGTCCGAGGAATGGCCTTCGGCCTGCATGGTGGAGGAGCCGTCAAAGCCCCACAGAGGAAGCTGGTCCAGCGTCGGAAACGCCTCGAATTCCTTGATCTGGGTCTTGCCGCGCAGACCGGCGACCGGGGTGTAGCCGTCGAGCCAAATATACTCCAGCTTGTATTTCGTCATCTGTGACCTCTCGTCGATAGTGGGCGGAACCGCAAAGATCCCTATGCGTTCGGTCGACAGTGACCGATCTGCTGCTGATCACAAAGCAATGACCGTGCCAGTTTCCGGTGCCGGAAACACGACGACTTCTCGATCTCGACAAGGAATCGCACTGCGGTGAAAGGGTGTGCTTTTCGTTGATCCAAAAAGCAAATATGCACAATTAATATGCATTTATTGTTATTTTTCTAGGCATATTGCCTAAATGAATCGCAGCAACTATCTTCCAGAGATTGAATCGACGGTTTCGGCAGAAGGAAAGGAGACTGGCACATGGAAGCAACTCCTCACCCCCAGTCGGCAAAGATTCTGATGTTTCCCCTCGCATCGCGCGGCTCTGCCAAAATTTTGAGCAGCCGGGCGAAGTTTGAGGCAGAGCTTGCATCTCTCAGAGGTAAGGTAGCCGATTTCGGCAGCGCCTGGTATCATGAGGAAGCTGTTCGGGACGACCGGGGCAACAAGGCCCGTTGAGGGTTGCCGGAACGTCTAACTCAATCCTTTTTCGAAAATAAAAAGCCCGGCCCAAGGCCGGGCTTTTTCATTCAGTCGTTGCGACGCGGCTATTCCTTGGCGTCGAGGTTGGTACCCAGCGTATCCTTGACGAAGAGCATACCGATGACGAGCGACATCGCCGCGATGGCGACCGGATACCAGAGGCCGAAGTAGATGTCGCCCTTGTAGGCGCTCAGCGCGAACACCGTCGCCGGAAGCAGGCCACCGAACCAGCCGTTGCCGATGTGGTAAGGCAGCGACATGCCGGTGTAGCGGATGCGGGTCGGGAACATTTCGACCAGCATGGCCGCAATCGGGCCGTAGACCATGGTCACGTAGATCACCAGGATGAACAGGATCGCGATGGTCAGCGGCCAGTTGATCTTGGCAGGATCGGCGAACATGGTGAAGGCGCCCGAGCCCGGGATCGAGTAGGTGGTGATCTCGGTTGCGCCGGCAGCCTCGTCGGCCGTCACCAGCTTGTCAGCGATCGCCTTTTCCGTGGGTACTGTCGCCTTCTGTCCACCGCGGATCGCGGCCGCGTCGAGCTTCAGTTCCGGGTTGGCTGCGACGAAAGCGTCGAGCTTCTGATCGGCCACCGTCGACGCGGCACGGCGCAGCGGATAACCACCGTCCTGCAGCGCGATATTGATGCCCTTGGCGAAAGCGGCATTCTTGGCTGCGGCCTGGTCGCCGGCGGCGGTCGCGTCATAGGACTCCACCGTCTCATTGCCGAGCTTGACCGTGGCCGGGGTGCCAGGAGCCGCCGTCGTCACGACGTCGTAAGGCACCGAGCTCTTGGATAGGAACGAAGTGGCGATGTCGCAGGACGTCGTGAACTTCGCGGTGCCCACCGGGTTGAACTGGAACTTGCAGTCGCCCGGCGCCGCCGTAACGGTCGCACGGACGTTCTGCTGCGCCGCGGCCAGATCCGGATTGGCCGCCGCCGTCAATGCCTTGAATAGCGGGAAGGTCGTCAGGATCGCCAGAACGAAACCAGCCATGATGATCGGCTTGCGGCCGATCTTGTCGGACAGCCAGCCGAACACAACGAAGAAGATCGAGCCGATGGCCAGCGCGATCGCGATCATGATGTTCACCGACTGGGCATCGACCTTCACGACGTTCTGGAGGAAGAACAGGGCGTAGAACTGGCCGTTATACCAGACAACTGCCTGCCCGGCGGTGAGGCCGAGCAGCGCCAGAAGCGCGATCTTGGCGTTCTTCCACTGGCCGAACGCTTCCGACAGCGGCGCTTTCGAGCCCTTGCCCTCGGCCTTCATGCGCTGGAACGTCGGCGACTCGTTGAGGCTGAGACGAATCCAGACCGAAATACCGAGCAGCAGGATCGAAACCAGGAACGGAATACGCCAGCCCCAGGCGGCGAACTGTTCCTTGGGCATCATGCCCTGAATCAACAGGATGATGATCAGCGACAGGAAGAGACCGAGTGTCGCCGTTGTCTGTATCCATGATGTATAGAAGCCACGGCGTCCGTCCGGCGCATGCTCCGCGACATAGGTCGCCGCACCGCCATATTCACCGCCAAGCGCAAGGCCCTGAAGCAGACGCAGACCGATCAGGATGATCGGAGCCGCGATACCCCAGCTTGCCGATCCCGGGAGAAGACCGACCAGGAAGGTCGACATGCCCATAATCAGAATGGTGACGAGGAAGGTGTATTTACGGCCCACGAGATCGCCGACGCGGCCGAATACCAACGCGCCGAAGGGGCGCACGATAAAGCCCGCCGCGAACGCCAGCAACACGAAGATGTTGCGGGTCGCTTCAGGATAGGAATTGAAGAACGCCGTGCCGATGAAGGCTGCGAGCGATCCGTACAGATAGAAGTCGTACCATTCGAAAACCGTACCGAGCGAGGAAGCGAAGATGACCTTCTTCTCCTCGCGCGTCATGCCGCGGCTTGTGCCCCCGGCGGTGGTGGATGCCATTGCCATAGTTCGTCCTCCCGTGAGACCCATCTCCCATATGCCAGGCATCGTCGTCCGCATGTCCTCCGACATGCGGACTCAGCCCAAGCATTGAAGCCAGCTTACAGAAAGCGTGGTCCAACGGCAGAGCGCCTTTGGGATTATGACTTTGGTCTAAGAAATGCGCTCGCGAAGGAGAACGATCAGTCCCTGATGGTCTCCAGCACGGCAACCGCGCCCATCATGTCGCGCTTGCGATGGGCGCGACGAGCGACAGCTTCGGCATCCTGCCCCCAGTGCTCGATCTGCCAGTCCTCATCGACATGAGCAGCCAGCCAGGCGGTCTCGGCGTCCAGCTGACCGAAATCGACGGCCAGCGCCAGCAGGGCTGAGCCGGTCAGCGTGGTCATGACGTGAAGCGCCGCGAGGCGCAGCGGTTCGGCGCGCTGCGCCAGATGAACCCCGAGCGCGGCAATCGCCTCGCGCGGCTGATCGACGTGGATGACGCCTTCCGCAAGGTTGAAGCGGGCGCCGAGGCTGGCGCGCGCCCAGTCGATCACCGGGTCCCAATGCTCATTCTGCCGGTCCACCAGGCCTTGCGGGGCATCGGCGCGATAGCAAAGCATGTCGGACGAGGCAAAACGCAGAATGTCTTCCAGCACGGCCTGCGGGTCCTGCGCCACGCCGTCGAGGGCGGTATTGACCAGCCGCAGCACCGGCATCGTCACCGGATCGATGGTCTCCTTCTGGGCTTCGAATTCGGCCGCGACGAGGGCAGCGGCCCTTTCGGTCGGCAAGGCAAGCAGCGCCTTGCCCGGCGTGCGAACCGGCTTGCCGTCCAGATGAACGACAAAGCCGTTCTCCTCCTGCGCTACGGAAGCGGCTGCGTAAAAGCGCTTCGGCAGCGGCGTCTTCATCTGGTTCTGCGCCCGCCGCATCGGGTCGGGATCGGACAGGTATTTGCCGGCCTCAAGATCGTTGAGAATGTCGCGCATGATTTTTCCAAGATAGGGAGCCGGAACCTCGGCCGCCAGTCGACTTTCAGTTGTCCTCGGCGCTCTGCTCGTCGAAACCGAGCAGATTCCAGCTTTGGCGCATATGCTGGGGCATCGGGGCGGTCACGTCGAGGACGCCCTGGCCCGGATGCGGAATACGGATGCGGCGCGCATGAAGATGCAGCCGGTTCTGCATGCCGCCGGGAAAATCCCAGTTGGTGTCCGCCTCGAAATATTTCGGATCGCCGATGATCGGACAGCCGATGTGGGCAGCATGGACGCGGAGCTGATGCGTGCGGCCGGTGTACGGCTCCATTTCCAGCCAGGATAGCGCCTGCGCCGCCTGCTCGACGATGCGGTAGTAGGAAACGGCATGGTCGGCGCCCTTCTCGCCATGCCGGGCGATGCGGACGCGGTCGCCGTCCGGCGTCGGCTCCTTGACCAGCCAGGTGGAAATCTTGTCCTCGCGCTTCGGCGGCACGCCTTTCACCAATGCCCAGTAGGTTTTCTTGGTCTCGCGCGCCCGGAACGCCTCGGAGAGCTTCATCGCCGCAAGACGCGTGCGGGCGACGACCAGCACGCCTGACGTATCGCGGTCGAGGCGATGGACGAGGCGCGGCTTCTCGCCCTTCTTGTTGCGCCAGGCTTCCAGCATGTCGTCGACATTGCGGGTAACACCGGAACCGCCTTGTACCGCCAGCCCGGCCGGCTTGTTGAAGACGAAGACCTTGTCGTCCTCATGCAGCAGCATCTTGGCCAGAACGTCCGCGTCACCCTGGTTGCGGATCGAATGACCCGTCAGGTTGCCCTCGCCCTTCTTGTCAACGTCGAGGGGCGGAATGCGGATCGTCTGGCCGGGCTCCACGCGGGTGTCGGTCTTGGCGCGGCTGCCATCGATGCGAATCTGCCCGGACCGCAGAAGCTTCTGCAGATGGCCGAAGCCCAGCCCCGGATAGTGGGTCTTGAACCAGCGGTCGAGCCGCATGCCCGCCTCGCCGGCTTCAACCGTGATCTGCTCGACGCCTGCCATTTTTCTTCAGCCCGTTTCGAAGCGCGGCAATAGCACTACAGAACGGTCCTGACGAGCCAAAGCCCGATAAACAGCGCCACGATGGCGCCGACGACGCTGGCCAGCGCATAGCCAAGGGCAGGCAACGCGTCGCCACGCTCCCACAGAACGGCAAAATCGAGCGAGAAGGCGGAAAAGGTGGTGAAGCCGCCGAGAATGCCGGTGGCGACGAAAAGCTTGAGCGCGCTCGATCCGCCATAGCGGCGCGCCAGCGTCTCGATGAACACGCCCATGAGGAAGGAGCCGAGGATGTTGATCGCCATGGTGCCCCATGGATAGTTCGGACCGACCAGCCGCAAGGCGCCGAGATTGGTCAGGTGACGGAAGCTGGCGCCGATGGCGCCGCCGAGAGCGACGAGAAGCACGTTGGTCATGGATTTCTAGTGACTCAGCTTGCCGGGCAGGTCAATTGCGGACTTGCGACCTGCCATCAATGGACCGCCGGCAGACCCAGTTCGTCCCAGCGTGCGCGCGGAACCGGATCGCCGACAAGGAAAGCGAAGCCGGTTACCGTTTCCCCGTTGGCGGCGAGATCGCAGCTGAATTTCAGGCCGTACCATTTGCCTTTGCTGCGAAAGGCAGCGCCCTCCGCATCGATATGCGTGCCGGAAATTTTCTCGCGCACCGTGGCGTACGGGACGACGCGGTCGGGCGCGAAGTCGCCCTGCCACTTACGTATCTGGTCCATCGCCTCGACCGCGCAGATCTGCAGCTGCCGCTCGCTGCCGGCCATGCTGGCGAGATCGGCGCGGACATTGCGGCTGCGCGGATCGGCCAGCGTCCGGGCAGACAGCATTTCCGTCGGGCGGATCATTTCAGGCTTCGCCGGCGGAGAAGGTGCCTGCGGCGGTTGGGCGGAACTTCTTCGTCCATCGCTATCAGGCTGAACGGCCGGCGCCTGAAGCACGGGTGAAGCCGGCTGCGGCCGCGTCATCGCCTCAAGCTGCCGAGGCGACACCATCTCGATGGGAATACTGTCTTCCGGCGGCTGCAGAAATGCACGCGGCATGGGCGACAAGGCGACAAGAACGAGCGCCAGGACGTGCAGCGCCAGCGACGCAACAAGGCCCCATGGCCGCAGATGCGGCCTCGCAGGAATTTCAGACCGGAAGTACCTCTGAGCCTTTCGTGCCGCCATGAAAGGCTCAGGCGCTCAATTGGCCGGGCTCTGCTGGCGGACCATCCGGATGCCGCAATAGACGATCAGCGCGTTGATCACGATACCCAGAATGAAGCGCACCGGCGCGAGCTGGAAGCTCATCGGCATATCGGGATTGTAGCCCAGGCTGGCGATGCCGCTCATGTCGTTGGTGACCACGCCCGAAAGCAGATACCACGCCCCTATGACGATGAATATCCAGCCAAGCACCTTGTTCTTCTGCATTGCGCCCTCCCCTTGAAGAAGCGGCAGATCACGACCGATCCTGGCCCTGCCGTTCTTTTCGCAGCTTAGCCCAATATTCGAGCCTTTTGCGAATTTCGCGTTCGAAGCCGCGTTCGGGCGGGTCGTAGAAAGTCTGCCGGCCCATTTTCTCCGGGAAATAATCCTGACCGGAGAACGCCTCCGGTTCGTCATGGTCGTAGCGATAGCCGGCGCCGTAGCTTTCCTCCTTCATGAGCTTGGTCGGCGCATTGAGGATGTGCTTGGGCGGCAGCAACGAGCCGTGTTCCTTGGCAGCGGTCTTGGCGGCCTTGAACGCCGTGTAGACGGCGTTGGATTTCGGCGCGGTGGCGAGATAGACGCAAGCCTCGGCGAATGCCAGTTCGCCTTCCGGCGAGCCGAGGAAATCGTAGGCGTCCTTGGCGGCGTTGGCGACGACAAGCGCCTGCGGATCGGCCAGGCCAATATCCTCGATCGCCATGCGCACCAGCCGCCGGCCGAGATAGAGCGGGTCCTCGCCGGCATCGAACATGCGGGCAAGATAATAGAGTGCGGCGTCCGGGTCAGACCCGCGCACGGACTTGTGCAGCGCCGAGATCAGATTGTAGTGGCCATCCTGGCCCTTGTCGTAGATCGGCGCGCGGCGCTGGACGATGCGCTGCAGACCCGCTGCGTCGAACACCTCGCCCGGCTTCGCCGCCCGCCAGACTTCCTCGGCCAAGGTCAGGGACGCGCGCCCGTCGCCGTTGGCCATGCGCAAGAGCATGGCTCTCGCTTCGGCGTCCAGCGGCAGCGAACCGCCCTTAAGATCCTCTGCGCGCGAAAGCAGCTTCTCGATACTGTCCTCGTCCAGTGAATGGAAAACCAGCACGCGGGCGCGCGACAGCAGCGCCGCGTTCAGCTCGAAGGACGGATTTTCGGTCGTGGCGCCGACAAGCACCACCGTGCCATCTTCCATGACCGGCAGGAAGGAGTCCTGCTGGGCGCGGTTGAAACGATGTATCTCGTCGACGAAGAGCAGCGTCTGGCGGCCGTTGGCGCGGCGCAGCTTGGCGGCCTCGAACACCTTCTTCAGGTCGGCGACGCCGGAAAAGACCGCCGAAATCTGCTCGAAGGTAAGGCTGGTTTCGCCGGCCAGCAGGCGCGCCACCGTGGTCTTGCCGGTGCCGGGCGGCCCCCAGAAGATCATCGAGCCGAGCGAGCCCGATGCGATCAACCGCGTCAGCGCGCCATCCGGACCGGTCAGATGCTCCTGCCCGACGACTTCAGCAAGCGACCTCGGCCGCAGCCGGTCAGCGAGCGGCTGCCCGGGGGGCGGCTTTCCCGATCTGGAGTCATCAGATCCAAAGAGATCAGCCATCGAACGGCCAACCTCGAGAAAATCGGCCAAGGAAGGCGTCATCCCGGCCAACCGAGCGAAGCGAGGGCAGAGCCGGGACCCCTTGGTCCGAAATCATAGAGTACAGCCCAGTCCTCGCCTTGGCGAAATTCATCGAAGCCGAGCTTTTGCCAGAACCCGGCCGCGCCAACTCAATGGGTCCTGGCTCTGCCTTCGCTTCGCTCGGTTGGCCGGGATGACGAACGTTGTGTTTCATGCGTCGCTCTCCAAGAGACCTCACGGCAAACCAACGCTACAAGCCAAATTGATCGAGCGTAACTTCCAGGGCGTCTTATCTTAGTACCGCAGCACTTGGCGCAGCATCTGGCCGTCGCGCTCGACGGTAAAACGCCACCAGCGCGTGCTTTGCTGCGAGGCCTGTCCCAGCTTTTCGGCCGTATCGATGGTCTGGCCGTTGACCTCGCGCACGATGTCGCCGGGCTGGAAGCCGAAATCGGCGGCCGGGGAATCGCGCGTGACGTCGACCACCGTCACACCCTTCAGGTCGCTGCGCAGGCCGAGGCGCTGCGCCAGACGAGGCGAAAGCTCCGCCACCTTGGCCCCGGCGAAGGGGCTGCGGCCGCGCAGCGTGACTTGTGTCGTCCTCGCTCCTTCCGGGGCGCGCTCCAGCGCCACCTCGACGGTCTCCTTCTGGCCTTTGCTCAGAACGCCGAATGTCGCCTTGCTGCCGATGGAAAGCGTGGCCATGCGGTAATCGAGCGCTTCGATGCCTTCGAGAGCCGTGCCGTTCAGCGTCAGCACCGCGTCGCCCGGCTTCAACCCCGCCTTGCCGGCCGGACCGTTCGGCTCCACCGACGAGACCAGCGCGCCGGCCGGTGCGTCGAGACCGAGGGATTCGGCGATCTGCGGTGTCACCGGCTCGAATTCGGCGCCGATATAGGGCCGCTCGAAGAAATCGCTGCCTGCCTTGGCCGCGTCCGCGAAGGCGCGGACCATGTTCGACGGGATGGCGAAGCCGATGCCGATGGAGCCGCCGCTTCGGCTGTAGATAGCCGTGTTGATGCCCACAAGCTGGCCAGCCATGTTAATGAGCGCGCCGCCTGAGTTGCCCGGATTGATCGCCGCGTCGGTCTGGATGAAGAAGCCGGAGTCGGATACGCCGATATGGCTGCGCGCCAGGGCCGAGACGATGCCGCTGGTGGTGGTCTGGCCGACGCCGAACGGATTGCCGATGGCGAGCACCAGATCGCCGACCTGAAGCGCGTCGGAATCGCCGATGGCGACGACCGGAAAGGGTTTGTCGGATTCGATCTTCAACACCGCAAGATCGAGCGTCTCATCCTTGAGCAGTATCTTGCTGGCGAATTCGCGTCCGTCCGATGTAGCCACCTTCACTTCGTCGGCGTCCTTGATGACATGGAAGTTGGTGACCACCACGCCGGTCGGATCGACCAGCACACCGGAGCCAAGCGACGACTGCGCGCGTGGCTGTGCCCGGCCAAAAAATTCCTCGAAGAAGGGATCGCCGTCGAAAGGCGAGCGAACCCGGGCGGTCTGCGAAGCATAGACGTTGACCACAGCAGGAGCCGTCTGCTTGACCAGAGGCGCGAAGGAAAGCTGCATCTCCTCGCGCCCGAAGGGAACACGCTGATCGGGACCAGCGGTGGCGTTGTCGCCTTCGGCGCCATGCAGAAGGTCGGTCAGCACATCGGAAAGACCGGGATTTTCCTTCTCGGGCTTGTCCTGCCCGGCAGCCGGACCGGCGCCAAGCGCAAGGAAAGCCAGCAGCATGGCAGAAACCAAGGCATTGGACAGCCGATTGGCAAACATTCCGAATCCTCCGAAACGAGATCGGCGCCATTGTCGTGAGGATTGTGCAAAATGAAAGGCGAAATCCGCGATCTACGCCTCTCCCTGCCTTCAAAACAAAAAGAAATCCCGGCGCGTTAGCCGGGATTTCCAAATATCGCGGAAGTCCGTTTCAGACAGCGACCGCCGTTATACGGCGATCTTGCCGCCGCCCTGCTTCGTAATGGCGACGACAGAAGGGCGCACCGGCATGTCCGGCTTGAAATCGGGCCAACGGGTCGACGGATCCTCGTAATAGGACGGGCGGCCGAAGCCTTCCCATTCCTCGCCGCCGTCGCCCGGATGCTGCACGGCGACGAAGGCCGTCTGATCGTCCGGCGCAAAGAGCGGGCCGCACATTTCGGCGCCTACCGGAACGCGGAAGAACAGCTTGGAAGTCGCCCTCGCCTCGCCCTCGGTGTCGACGGCCCACAGGCCATCGGTGCGGCCGGTTTCCTCGTTGTTGTTGCCGTCGGTGGAAACCCACAAGCGGCCGGCGGAATCGACCGCGCAGTTGTCCGGCATGCCGAACCAGCCGTTCGCCGTCGTTGCCGTGGAGAAGGAGGCACCGACATCGGTCACGGAGGGGTCGCCGCATTTCAAAAGCACTTCCCACTTGCCCTTGGCGGCAGCGAAATCGCCGCCATCCTCGGTGATCTCGATGATGTGGCCGAAAGCGTTCTTCGCGCGCGGGTTGGCCGCATCGACCTGGTCGTCCTTGCGCTTGGTGTTGTTCGTCAACATGACGTACACCTTGCCATTGGTCGCGTTCGGCTGGATGTCTTCCGGACGGTCCATCTTGGTCGCGCCGAGCAGGTCGGCGGCGCGGCGTGTCTCGATCAGGACGTCGGCCTGGTTGTTGAAGCCGTTTTCAGCCGTCAGCGGGCCCTGCCCGAACACCAGCGGCATCCATTCGACAGTGCCGTCCTCGCTGAATTTCGCCGTGTGCAGCGTGCCCTCGTTGAGGAGGTCCATGTTGGCGGCGCGGTCGTTCGGATTGAAGGTGCCGGCGGTCACGAACTTGTAGACATAGTCGAAACGCTCGTCGTCGCCGAGATAGAAGACGACCTTGCCGTCCTTGGCGACGATGGATTCCGCGCCTTCATGCTTGAAGCGGCCGAGCGCGGTGCGCTTCTTCGGCTTGGAGGTTGGGTCCTGCACGTCCACCTCGACGATCCAGCCGAAGCGGTTGGCTTCGTTCGGCTCCTTGGCGAGGTCGAACCGCTCGTAATGAGCGGCCCATTCATATGCGCCTTCCGGGATGCCAAGGCGCTTGTAGTTGGCGGCTTCCTTGTGGCCCTCTGGCAGCTCGCCGGAGAAGTAACCGTGGATGTTTTCCTCGGCCATCACATAGGTGCCCCACGGCGTGACGCCGCCGGCACAGTTGTTGACCGTGCCGAACACCTTGGTTCCGGTCGCATCGGCATTGGTCTTCAGGCGGTCGTTGCCGGCCGCCGGGCCGGTCAGCTCCATTTCGGTCATCGAGGTGATGCGGCGGTTCAGCTTGCCGTCGCGCACCACCTGCCATTTGCCGTCCTGCTTGCGGATTTCCACGATGGTGCCGCCATGGGCGGCCATCTCGACATCGACCTGCTCCTTGCTGAGCGGCGCGACCTCGAGCTTCTTCTTGCCGTCCTTCTCAACAACCTTCACGATTCCCGGGAACATCAGGTGCGGATTGGTATATTCGTGGTTGACGACGAGCAGGCCATGCTCGGCCGAACCGTCGATCGGAATGTAACCAACATAGTCGTTGTTGTAGCCGAACTGCTTCACCTGCGCCTCGGCCGACTGCTTCGTCGGGTCGAAATCGGGCGAGTCGGTGAACAGCGGGTCGCCCCAGCGCAACAACACGTCTGCGTCATAGCCGGCGGCGACGTGATGCTTGTCGTCGACGCCTGCCTCGAGTTCGTCGAAGGAAAAGGCCGAGCCGCCTGCGGCCCGCGCCTTGTCGGCGGTGACGAGTGCCACCTGGCCGACGGTCGCGGCGATCGCCGTGACGGCCAGCGAGCCTTTCAGCAGCCCACGCCGCGAGAAGCGCGTGGCAATGATCTCGCCCATGGTGCGGTTGTCGGTAGGGTTCGTTCCCGGACCGGCATTTTCCTCAAGCATGCTGGTGCGGAATTGGACGTCTTCATAGTCTGACATGGCTGCCTCTGGCTTCGGGGTGGCTGGAGCAATTGCTTCCCGAGGCCGTAAAGCGGGCCGATAACAGTTTGATGACGGGACCGGCGAAATGCGGCCGCTGCACCCAGCTTAGCGCGAATGTTACTTTTCAGGTCCAGCCGCTATACGTTCGGCCATCTCGCGAAAGCCCCTGTCCCGGGCATGATCGAGCGGTGTCCTGCCGCCGCGGTCCGGGATGTTCCTTGCGCCGGCGTCGACCAGAAGCCCGACGATTTCCTGATGCACCGGCCCGCCATCGCCCAGGATGACGGCCTCAAGCAGCGCCGTCCAGCCGAGATCGTTGACATGATCGATGTCGATATCGGTGCCGAGAAGAATGCGGACCGTGTCCGGATGGCCGTGATGGGCTGCCGGTATCAGCGCGGTTCCGCCGTAGCGGTTGGTGTCGCGCAGATTGGCGCGGCCGGTGGCGAGGATCGCGTTGAGAATATCGTCCCGACCTTCCGCGCCGGCATAGAGGAACGGCGTATCCTTGATGGCATCCCTTGCGTTGACATCGGCGCCAGCGGCGATGAGCAGCTTGGCGGCTTCCACGGCATTGGCGCGGGTCGCCAAGAGCAGCGCGGTACGCCCCTGCCCGTCCCGGGTTTCAAGATCGACGCCGGAACTGATGGCAGCGCGGATATTTTTCAGATCGGCGGCGTTGATAGCGTCCAGCAGCATGGCCGGCTCCTTTGCGGCAGGGGCCGCGACGGCAATCGCGCTCAACGCGAGGCTGGCCAGAAGCGGCAAGAGAAGACGGCGGGTGAGCGGCATGGCGACGGTTCCGAATTGATCCCGCCTGACTTAAGAAGCACGCCGCCAAAGAAAAAGGGGCCACGAGGGCCCCTTGAACAGTTTCAAGAAAAGCCGAAAGTTTGCCGCCTCGATCAGCCCTTGACGTGGACGATCAGGCCGACCGAGCCTTCGTAGTAGGTGCCGCGCTTGTGGTCGCCCGTACTTTGCCGGACCTCCACCACGAAGGCGGAACCTTTTCCCACGCCTTCAGGGACCCTCCCCGCAAGGGTGACCTCACGGGACTCATGCGCACCAAGCTTGACCCGGTGCAGATCGAGGGTTTTCCACTTCATCCTTGCCGCAAGCTTTTCGGCAGGCTCGCGTGACAGTCGCCGCAGCGGCTTCCCTTCGGCAGCGAGATGGAGCGACAGACTTTCCACTTGCCTGGTTACATCGACGAACTTGGCCCGAAGCGTTTCGCCCAAGGCCCGCAAGGCCTTGGTTTCCAGCGGCTGGATCCGGACGTCGAACGCTATCGCACGGTCGAATGGATTGACGAGCCGGATGCTGTGTTGGAAGCCGCCATCGCTGTCGCTCGTCGCCTCGACCAGATTGTGCTGAGCCCAATGCCGTTCGATGCCCGGCAGGATGGCTCCGCCCGTCGGAATATCGAACGGGCTGGAGACGCGCGCCACCAGGCAGACATGCGAAGGCGCACTCTCCGGTATGATCCCTGTAATGACCGGCGATATGCAGACCTGGCCGCCGGTCGGCACTGCAACAACGGTCTGGCCGAACAGTGTCGGGTTTGTAAAACCGGTCGACGGGTCAACCCACCAGAGGGACACCTGCACCGGAGCAGCGCCTGTTCCCGCACCCCAGTTGGCGACCGCAACGGTCACGTGTGTCGGCTCACCGGGCTTGAAAACCCCGCCGGCTTGTCCGTTGACGACGATCGAGGAACAGAGCCAGGGCACCACGCCAGCAGGCAAAGGCCGCTCGACGCCCGGCCTGCCCCGATCTCCCGGAAAATAAGGAACGACGATGAACGTGCTGACCGGTTCGGGCTTAGCCGGTTCACCTTCCCTCCCGCCCTTCCCCTTCAACGGCAGCTTTCGTCTGGAGGCCTTGCCGAGCGCTTTGACCATCACATTTTCTCCGGCCTAAAGGGCGTTTTCGGGCAAAATTTTTACGGAAAGGACGGGATCGTCGATAGAGGTCCCGTCGGCGATGTCCCAGCATTCATGCATGAAGCCGCGGTCTGCATCGAGGTCGCGGTTATGCTTGTCGGGCTGGCCTTCCAACAGGCCGCGCAGGAATATGTAAGCGAACTGGCTTCCGCTGAATTTCGAGTCGGCACTGTGCGTCAGCACCATCTGGCCGACATCGACGAATGTTTCGGGCCTGAGTTCTGCCGGGAACGGTTGGCTGTGCACGCCAGCCACCGGGTTTTCCGCCGGCGTGAGCGGATCGCGATGATAAGTTTCTTCCGCCTGCGGATCGAGGCGGAGCGGCCATTGCGGCCGACCCGGCGTCAAGAGGAACTGCTGGTAAAGCGGCGACGACATCAGGAGATCGTCGGGGTATATCAGCCCTGTGACGGCGAGATAGGACAGAGCCGAATCCATCCCCTGCCACATGACCATGCGCATGTTGAATATTTCCTGCAGAAAATGCGCCGCGTTCTCTGAATTCTGTAGCGCGGTAAGCGCTCCGGAGGCTTCCGGCGCCGGCGTGTTGGGATCGTGCGGGTCCGGAGGATCGGGCGCCAGGAAATCGAAAACGGTGCATTTGCCGTTGTCGACTGCCTGCACGATGCAGACGATCAGCAGGATCAAAAAAGCGAAAATAGCCAGCACGATCAGAACACAGCCGGCGCCCGAGCTGGATTTCGAATCCGAAGTGCTCGCCGTCCCTGGATTGGGATCAGACGCAGTCGAGATGCTCAGCCCGCCGTCGATACCCGACGCCGCCAATATGTCCCCGACTTCGGTCGGCGGCACGCTCTCGACAAAGCCATTGGCCGGCGGCATCGGCAGATCGACACGCTGAAAGCGTTCCAGCGCTTGAAGGTGTCTGACCAGCTTGCCGTAGCCCGCGTCGAAATCGGGAACCGGCCGTCCCGGATAAGCCATCGTGAAGGCGGATCGCAACAGCGCAGCTATGTCAGCCGGCAGGGGAGAGCCCGGCGCGGCTCCGAACAAGCCTATGCCGGAAAGTTTCGGCGTGGCTTTCTTCTTGTGAAGATAGGCGCCGACGGCATTGCGGGCGATCCGGTCGCGGAAGCGGTGAAGGCGCCGCGGGCCAGCAACGACCGTACCCAGATATGCCGAGCCGCACAGGTTTCCGGCATAGCTGCTCACCAGACCGGCGGCCACCGCGCGCTCGCGCTTACTGCCCGCCTTGCGGAATGCCTCATTCAGGAACGCGGCGGTCCGCCTGCCGAGAAACCGGTTGCCATTGTCCCAGGATGGCTCCTTCACGTCATCCTGACGCGGATGCGGAGGGATATGGGAGAGCGGTTCTATGGATGCCTTGAGTGCGTCTATTTCGGCCTGCGAGGCAAGAGCGGAGTCCCGCGCCGCCACCAGTTTCTGTAGAGCCTGTCCCACGAGTTCGGTCGCATTGGCGGGAGGCGGTGAGGCGAGCGCCTGTTCGATGCCGCTCTGCGCCTCGCCCAGTTGGCCATATATGGCAACGGCGCGCGACCAGATACCGGCGGCCTTTTCCAGAATGTCTATTTCAAATCCGTCAGACTCCGCATGAACGACCAGATGATCGATACAGGCGCCGATGATTGCCGCATCGGGATCGTCCTTCGCCGCCTGCAAGACGGCTTTTTCTTCCGGACTGGCGCCTGTCAACTTGAGAAATTCCTGCAGGACGGCCAGATGCGAATGATAATCAATCATTTCGTCGATCTCTCTGAAAGAGAAGCCTGGAAGAACCTCGGATATACTATCAACTCATGACGCTTCCGCAACGGAAGATGTGAGAGGAAGCAAAAACAAAAAAGACCGGCAGGCTTGCGCCTGCCGGTCTTTGAAAACCATGCCGCTCAGCAGCGATCAGATCACGCGGCCTCTGCGTCCTCGTTGCCGCCTTCGGCCTCGACGCGGGCGCGGTCGCCGGCGCCCTTGGCCGAGGTGTCGCGGTCGACGAATTCGATGACGGCCATCGCGGCGTTGTCGCCGTGGCGGAAGCCGGCCTTCATGATGCGCAGATAGCCGCCGTTGCGGTTGGCGTAGCGCGGCGCAATGGTATCGAACAGGCGCTTGACGACGTTCTCGTTGCCGATCTGGGCAATGACCTGACGGCGGGCGTGCAGGTCGCCGCGCTTGCCGAGCGTCACCAGCTTCTCGACGATCGGACGCAGGTCCTTCGCCTTCGGCAGGGTGGTGACGATCTGCTCGTGCTCGAGCAGCGACACGGCGAGATTGGCGAACATGGATTTGCGGTGGCTTACGCTGCGGGCGAAGCGACGGCCCTTAAAACCGTGGCGCATGGCTCTTTTCCTTCTTCAGTTGTTCACGAGGCCCAGGACCCCGGATGGTTTTCCGCATGACCGTCGGGCGGACGGCTCGCGCCGCCTGCCCTTGGAATTCATGCTCAATATTGGTCTTCGTAACGCTTTGCGAGGTCTTCGATGTTCTCCGGCGGCCAGTCCGGCACTTCCATGCCGAGATGCAGGCCCATGGCCGCCAGCACTTCCTTGATCTCGTTCAGCGACTTGCGGCCGAAGTTCGGGGTGCGCAGCATCTCCGCCTCGGTCTTCTGGATCAGGTCGCCGATATAGACGATGTTGTCGTTCTTCAGGCAGTTGGCCGAACGGACGGAAAGCTCCAGTTCGTCGACCTTCTTGAGCAGCGCCGGGTTGAAGGCGAGCTCGGTGACGGCCTCGGCCGCGACTTCCTTCTGCGGCTCGTCGAAGTTGACGAACAGGCCGAGCTGGTCCTGCAGGATACGGGCCGCAAACGCGACCGCATCCTCGCCGGAGATCGAGCCGTCGGTCTCGATGGCCATGGTCAGCTTGTCGTAATCGAGAACCTGGCCCTCGCGGGTGTTCTCGACCTTGTAGGAGACCTTCTTGACCGGCGAGTAGAGCGAGTCGACCGGGATCAGGCCGATCGGCGCGTCCTCGGCGCGGTTGCGCTCGGCCGGGACGTAGCCCTTGCCGGTGTCGACGGTGAATTCCATGCGGATCTCCGCGCCCTCGTCGAGGGTGCAGATGACATGGTCGGGATTCAGGATATCGACATCGCCGACGGTCTGGATGTCACCAGCGAGAACAGCGCCCGGACCCTGCTTGCGCACGACCATGCGCTTGGGGCCGTCGCCTTCCATCTTGATGGCGATTTCCTTGATGTTGAGCACGATGTCGGTCACATCCTCGCGTACGCCGGCGATGGACGAGAACTCATGCAGCACGCCGTCGATCTGGACGGCGGTGACAGCAGCGCCGCGCAGCGAGGACAGGAGCACGCGGCGGAGTGCATTGCCCAGCGTCAGGCCGAAACCGCGCTCCAGCGGCTCGGCGACGAGCGTCGTCAGGGTCTTCTTCTTCGACGAGAACTCGATCTTGTTCGGCTTGATCAGTTCCTGCCAGTTTTTCTGGATCATTTTGTCTTCCTTCCGTTTCCCCGCCACCATCCAATCGTGGCGGGCGACCTGGAAAACCATCAAAGCGCCGCTTGATGCGGCGCTTGGACGGGGTTCAATATTCCTTAGACGCGGCGCTTCTTGCGCGGGCGGCAGCCATTGTGCGGGATCGGCGTCACATCGCGGATCGAGGTGATGGTGAAGCCGGCGGCCTGCAGCGCGCGCAGCGCCGATTCACGGCCGGAGCCGGGTCCGCAGACCTCGACTTCGAGCATGCGCATGCCGTGTTCCTGCGCCTTCTTGGCGACGTCCTCGGCGGCCATCTGGGCGGCGAACGGGGTCGACTTGCGCGAGCCTTTGAAGCCCTGGGCGCCGGCCGACGACCAGGCAATCGCATTGCCCTGCGCGTCGGAAATGGTGATCATCGTGTTGTTGAAGGTCGAGTTGACGTGCGCGACGCCCGACGAAATGTTCTTGCGTTCGCGGCGGCGAACACGAGCGGCTTCCTTGGCCATGATTATCCTTTCAGTTGATCTCTACACCGCCGTAGTGCCAGCGGCTCCACCTGAGGAGGCAGTCGGGCTTCGGCAGTCGGCAGTCGAATATCCGACTGCCCATTGCCGATTGCCGATTGCCGCCAGATTACTTCTTCTTCCCGGCAATCGCCTTGGCCGGACCCTTGCGGGTGCGCGCATTGGTGTGCGTGCGCTGGCCGCGGACCGGAAGCGAGCGGCGATGGCGCAGGCCGCGGTAGCAGCCAAGGTCCATCAGGCGCTTGATGTTCATCGAGACTTCGCGGCGCAGGTCGCCTTCGACCTGATAGTCGCGGTCGATCGTCTCGCGGATCGCCAGAACTTCGGCATCGGTGAGCTGGTTGACGCGGCGCTCGGCCGGGATGCCGACCTTGTCGACGATCTCCTGGGCGAACTTCTTGCCAATGCCGTGAATGTACTGCAGCGCGATGACGACGCGTTTGTTGGTCGGAATGTTGACGCCGGCTATACGAGCCATTCTTCTCTTCTCCATGTGGGCCTGGACCGCTTGAAAAACAAGGCATGTCCGGCGCTGTTCAAAATGCCCGCGTCCGGTGGAGGCCGGCCCTTGCAGGAGTTCCTTACTCAACACGACTGCCTCGTCCTCGCGGACAAGCAAGCCTCATGCCTGATAGGGAGACGGGCCGCCATACTCCAGCGGCGCGTGTCCGTCAAGTGCGGGCAGCGACTTTTCGCTCCGAGCCCGAAAGCAGTTCCTCTATCTGCCCGGTTACGCCGTCGATGTCGTCCATACCGTCGACACCCTTGAGCATACCCTTGGCGTAATAGTAGCCGATCAGCGGCGCGGTCTTCTTGTAGTATTCGCGCAGCCGTTCCTCGAACACGGCCGGGTTGTCGTCCTTGCGCACCGGCTGGCCGGCCGCTTCCGCATCCCTGGCCCGCTTTTCGATACGCCCGACAAGCGCCTTGTCGTCGACGACCAGCTCGATGACAGCATCGAGCCTCAGCCCGCGCTCTTTCAGCATGGCCTCAACGGCATCGGCCTGCGCCAGCGTGCGCGGATAGCCATCAAGGATGAAACCCCTGGCGCAATCCGGCTCATCGATCCGGTCCGCGACGATGGCGTTGACGATGGCGTCGGAAACGAGTTCCCCCGCATCCATGACCGCCTTGGCCCGCTTACCCACCTCGGTGCCGTTCTTCACGGCGGCGCGCAGCATGTCCCCGGTGGAGAGTTGCGGAACGCCGTGCTTTTCGACCAGTCGCTGCGCTTGCGTCCCCTTGCCCGCTCCCGGCGGGCCAAGCAATATCAATCTCATCTGCCCCTCTTACCCCCGCGCAGCTTCGACTTCTTGATCAGGCCCTCATACTGATGCGCGATCAGGTGTCCCTGGATCTGCGCAACGGTGTCGAGCGTTACACTGACCACGATCAGAAGCGAAGTGCCACCAAGGTAGAAAGGCACGCCCGTCGCCGAAATCAGGAATTCCGGCAGAAGGCAGATCGCGACCAGATAGATCGCGCCGATCACCGTGATGCGTGTCAGCACGTAGTCGATATATTCGGCGGTGCGTTCACCGGGACGATAGCCCGGAATGAACCCGGAATGCTTCTTGAGCTGGTCGGCCGTGTCCTTCGGATTGAAGACAATCGCGGTGTAGAAGAAAGCGAAGAACGCGATCATCGCCGCATAGAACAGCATATAGAGCGGCTGACCGTGACCGAGCGACGCCAGGATGGTGCTGGCCCAGGCGGGCATGTTGGCCGTGTTCGAGAAGCCAGCGACGGTAGCCGGCAGCAGGAGCAGCGACGAGGCGAAGATCGGCGGGATGACGCCCGACGTGTTGAGCTTCAGCGGCAGGTGCGAGGTGTCGCCCTGGAACATGCGGTTGCCGACCTGGCGCTTCGGATACTGGATCAGCAGCCGGCGCTGGGCGCGCTCGAAGAAGACGATCAGCGCAATGACGACGATGGCCAGCACGATGATGGCCAGAATCAATCCGGTCGACAGCGCGCCGGTGCGGCCGAGTTCCAGCGTTCCGGAAATGGCCGTTGGCAGGCCGGCGACGATGCCGGCGAAGATGATGAGCGAAATACCGTTGCCGATGCCGCGAGCGGTGATCTGCTCGCCCAGCCACATCAGGAACATGGTGCCGCCAACGAGAGTGATGACGGTCGATAGCTGGAAGAACAGGCCGGGATTGGTGACGATGCCATTGCCGCCCTCCAGCCCGACGGAAATGCCGTAAGCTTGCACCAGCGCCAGAAAGACGGTGCCGTAGCGGGTGTACTGGTTGATGATCTTGCGGCCCTGCTCGCCTTCCTTCTTCAGCGCTTCCAGCGACGGGATGACCGACGTCATGAGCTGCATGATGATGGAGGCGGAGATGTAGGGCATGATGCCGAGCGCGAAGATCGCCATGCGCTGCACGGCGCCGCCGGCGAACATGTTGAACATGCCAAGCACGCCCTTCGACTGCGACTGGAACGCCTGCGCAAAAGCCTCGGGATTGATGCCCGGCAGCGGAATGTAGGTGCCGAGCCGGTAAACCAGCAGCGCGCCGATGGTGAACCAGATGCGCTTCTTCAGGTCCTCGGCCTTGGCGAAGGCCGCGAAATTGAGATTGGAGGCTAGTTGTTCAGCAGCCGAAGCCATGCCTGAATTCTCCGCTTGGTCGCGCCTGGATAGAACTGGGGCCCGGCTGTCGGGCGGCGCGTGTCACCGAGATAGTCCCGGCCTCCCAAAGATGCAAGCGGCCGCAATGACGCGGCCGCTCGTTTGACTGGAAAAGATGCGGGCCCTGCCCGTTCTTCCCGACGCTTACTCGGCGGTGGCCTTTTCGGGCAGCTTCACCGAACCGCCGGCCTTCTCGATCTTCTCGACGGCGGCCTTGGAGGCGCCGGCGACATCGAACGAAACCTTGGCCTTCAATTCGCCGTCGGAAAGGATGCGGACGCCGTCCTTGACGCGGCGGATCACGCCGGCCTTGGCCAGCGATTCCGCCGTCACGGTTTCCTTGGCGTCGAGCTTCTTGGCATCGATGGCGGCCTGGATACGGGCCAGCGACACGGTGACGAAGCTCTTGGCGAAGATGTTGTTGAAGCCGCGCTTGGGCAGACGGCGGTAGAGCGGCATCTGGCCGCCCTCGAAGCCGTTGATGGCGACGCCGGAGCGCGCCTTCTGGCCCTTGACGCCACGGCCGCCGGTCTTGCCGGAGCCGGAGCCGATGCCACGGCCGAGGCGCTTGCGGGAGTGCGTCGCGCCTTCGTTGTCACGCAGATCGTTGAGTTTCATGGTTGTTCTCCAGCGTGCGTCTTATTTCTCGTCGACGACGCGGACGAGATGGGAGACGGCAGCGATCATGCCGCGCACCGAGGGAGTGTCCTCCAGCGTGCGCTGCTTGTGCATCTTGTTGAGCCCGAGGCCGACCAGCGTCGCGCGCTGTTCCTTCGGCCGACGGATCGGCGAGCCGATCTGCTCGACGGTGACGGTCTTGGTAGCTTTCTTGGCCATTGTCCTGGTCCTTTCAGCTATCGACTATTCTTCGGCCGCAACGGCGGTGCCGCGGCGGGCCTGAAGGGTCGAGTACTTGATGCCGCGCGCGGCAGCCACATCCTTGGGATGCATCTGGCTCTTCAGCGCGTCGAAGGTGGCGCGAACCATGTTGTACGGGTTCGACGAGCCCATCGACTTGGCAACCACGTCATGCATGCCGAGCGTCTCGAACACGGCGCGCATCGGGCCGCCGGCGATGATGCCGGTACCCTGCTTGGCGGCGCGCAGGAGAACGCGGCCCGCACCCCAACGTCCCTCGACGTCGTGGTGCAGCGTGCGGCCCGAGCGCAGCGGCACGAAGATCATGTCGCGCTTGGCGCTCTCGGTCGCCTTGCGGATCGCCTCCGGCACTTCGCGCGCCTTGCCGTGGCCGAAGCCGACGCGGCCCTTCTGGTCGCCGACGACGACGAGCGCGGCGAAGCCGAAGCGGCGGCCACCCTTGACCACCTTGGCGACGCGGTTGATGTGTACGAGCTTGTCGACAATGCCGTCGTCGCGCTCTTCGCGATCGCGGCCACGGCCGCCATCCCTACGTTCCTGTGCCATATCCTGTTCCTTGTTCTTTTCCGGAAGCACGGGTTGCTATGTGTGGCTGGCTTATGCCGGTCCACGGCGAAAATTTCAATCGGTGAATAGTGAATGGTAAAACGGTGAATGGTCAGAACGCGTCAGGCGCACTCATCAATTCTTCCATTTTACCCTTCACCATTCACTATTCCTTAGAAGCTCAAACCGCCTTCGCGGGCGGCTTCGGCCAGCGCCTTGACGCGGCCGTGGTAAATGTAGGCGCCGCGGTCGAAGACAACTTCCTTGACGCCAGCCTTGGTGGCGCGCTCGGCAATCAGCTTGCCGACAGCGGCGGCGGCGGCGGTATCGGCGCCGGTCTTCTTCGATCCCTTGAAATCCTTCTCAAGCGTCGAAGCGGCGGCGATGGTGTGGCCCTTGGCGTCGTCGATCACCTGCACATAGATGTTCTTCGACGTGCGGTGGACCGACAGACGCGGACGACCGTTGGAAACGGCCTTGATCTGGCGGCGGATGCGCTGCGCACGCTTCTGCGTTGCTGCCTTGTCGGACATGGTCTTCTTTCCTGCCTTCATCAAACGGGGCTTGCCGTTAGCGGTAGGCGAACCTCCCGCGACAACGCCCCGCGGCGTTAAACTGTGGCAGTCGGGAATTGGCAATCGGCAGTCGGTATTTTCCGATTGCCTACTGCCTACTGCCGATTGCCCCGATTACTTCTTCTTGCCTTCCTTGCGGACGATCTTCTCGCCAGCGTAGCGAACGCCCTTGCCCTTGTAGGGCTCGGGGCCGCGATACTCGCGGATTTCAGCCGCAACCTGGCCGACCTGCTGCTTATCGATGCCCGACACGGTGATTTCGGTCGGCTTCGGCACGGCGATGGTGATGCCCTGCGGCGTCTCATAGACGACGTCATGGCTGAAGCCGAGCGCCAGCTGCAGGTTCTTGCCCTGCATGGCGGCGCGATAGCCGACGCCCGTGATCTCGAGCTTCTTCTCGAAGCCGTCCTTCACACCTTGCAGGATGTTCAGGATCTGCGTGCGCGACATGCCCCACTTGGAGCGCGCGTTCTTCGACTGGTCACGCGGCTCGACGGCGATCTCGCCATTGTCCAGCTTGACCAGGACCTCGTCGTTGACGACGAACTTGAGCTCGCCCTTCGGGCCCTTGGCCGTGACGGTCTGGCCGTTGACCGAGGCGGTCACGCCCTGCGGCACCGAAACGGGTTTCTTTCCGATACGAGACATTTTTTGTCCTCGTTACTTCTCTTGTTTCAAGTAGGCCCGATCAGAATATCTGGCAGAGAACTTCGCCGCCGACATTCTGTTCGCGCGCTTCGTGGTCGGCCATGACACCCTTCGGAGTCGAAAGGATGGCGATGCCGAGGCCGTTGGCGACCTGCGGGATCGACTTGGCCGAAACGTAGACGCGGCGGCCGGGCTTCGACACGCGCGAGATTTCACGCACGACCGGGTCGCCGTCGAAATATTTCAGCTCGATCTCGATTTCGGACTTGCCGTTGTCGAAGTCGGTCTGGCTGTAGTCGCGGATGTAGCCTTCCGACTTCAGCACGTCGAGAACGCGGGCGCGCAGGCGCGAGGCCGGCGTCGAGACGCTCGACTTCTTGCGGCCATAGGCGTTGCGGATGCGGGTCAGCATATCGCCGAGAGGATCGCTCAATGACATATCATGTCCTCCTTACCAGCTCGACTTGACCAGGCCCGGGATCTGGCCGTTGTTGCCAAGATCACGAAGCGCGATACGCGAAACCTTGAGCTTGCGATAGAAGGCGCGCGGACGGCCGGTGACTTCGCAGCGGTTGCGGATGCGGATTTTCGCCGAATTGCGCGGCAGGGCCGCGAGCTTCAACTGGGCGCGGAAACGCTCTTCCATCGGCTTGGACTGATCCATGACGATATCCTTGAGGGCCTTACGCTTGGCAGCGTACTGGTCCACGAGCTTGCGGCGCCGGTTGTTCTTTTCGACTGAGCTGGTCTTTGCCATTCAGGTTTTTCCTTTTCTCGCTGCCGTTACTGGCGGAAGGGGAAGTTGAAAGCCTTGAGCAGCGCCCTGGCTTCGTCGTCCGTCTTCGCAGTCGTACAAACGATGATGTCCATGCCCCAGATCTGATCGACCTTGTCGTAGTTGATCTCCGGGAACACGATGTGTTCCTTGATGCCCATGGCGTAGTTGCCACGGCCATCGAAGCTCTTCGGGTTCAGGCCGCGGAAATCGCGAACGCGCGGCAGCGCGATGTTCACGAGGCGGTCGAGGAACTCGTACATTTTCTCCTTGCGGAGCGTTACCTTGGCGCCGATCGGCATGTTCTCGCGAACCTTGAAGCCGGCGATCGACTTGCGGGCGCGGGTGACGACCGGCTTCTGGCCGGCGATGAGCGCCAGGTCCTCGGCGGCGACCGAAGGCTTCTTGGAATCGGCCGTGGCTTCGCCGACGCCCATGTTCAGCACGATCTTGTCGAGACGCGGGACCTGCATCTCGTTGTCGTAGTTGAACTGCTCCTGCAGCGCCTTCTTGATGGTCTCCTGGTAGACCTTCTTCAGGCGCGGCGTGTTCTTGGCTTCCGCCTGAGCCGTAGCTGCCTTAGCCATTGATCGTTTCTCCCGAGCGCTTGGCGAAGCGAACCTTCTTGCCGTCCTTCTCGAACTTGAAGCCGACGCGGGTCGGCTTGCCGTCCTTGGGATCGGCCAGCGCAATGTTCGAAAGATGGATCGGCGCCTCTTTCCTGATCAGACCGCCCTCCTGCGCCTGGGTCTGGCGCTGGTGGCGGACGACGATGTTGATGCCGCGCACGATCGCGGTGTCTTCCTTCGGCTGCACGGACAGGACTTCGCCATTGCGGCCCTTGTCCTTGCCGGAAAGCACGACGACCTTGTCGCCTTTACGGATCTTCTGCATGGGTCCTGCTCCTTACAGCACTTCAGGCGCGAGCGAGATGATCTTCATGTGGTTCTTGGCGCGAAGCTCGCGCGGAACCGGGCCGAAGATACGCGTGCCCACAGGCTCTTTCTTGTTGTCGACGAGAACGGCCGCGTTCTTGTCGAAACGGATCACGCTGCCGTCCGGACGGCGGATGTCCTTGGCCGTGCGAACCACGACCGCCTTCATCACGTCGCCCTTCTTCACGCGGCCGCGCGGAATGGCCTCCTTGATCGACACCACGATGATGTCGCCGACGGAAGCGTATTTCCGCTTCGAACCGCCCAGCACCTTGATGCACATGACACGACGGGCGCCGGAATTATCCGCGACGTCGAGGTTTGTTTGCATCTGAATCATGACTGGCCGCCTTCTTCTTTTCTAACGGGACGGGTTCTTCACCCCTCCCCGGTCTGTCCAAAATTCGTTTCGTTACGACCCGCGGGTCAGGCCTGTTCGGCCTGCGCCTCGGTGACGACGATCCAGCGCTTGTCCTTGGAAATCGGCTTCGATTCCTGGATGAACACGGTGTCGCCGACCTTGTGGGCGTTGTTCTCGTCGTGGGCCTTGTACTTCTTCGACAAGCGCACGGTCTTCTTCATCACCGGATGGGTGAAGCGACGCTCGACCTTGACGACGACCGTCTTCTCGTTCTTGTCGCTGACGACGGTGCCCTGCAAAATGCGCTTTGGCATGGTTTTGTCCTTAAGCCTTCTTGCCGGCGGTCTTTTCCGCCGCGATGGTCTTGATGCGCGCAATGTCCCGACGGACCTGCTTGACGCGCGCGGTCTTCTCGAGCTGCCCTGTCGCCTTCTGGAAGCGCAGGTTGAACTGCTCCTTCTTCAGCGCGGCGAGATCGTCAGCGAGCTGATCCTGCGTCTTGGTGCGGATGTCTTCGGCTTTCATCTCGGCTCTTCCTTATTCTGCGATGCGCTGAACGAAGCGCGTGCGGACCGAAAGCTTGGCCGCGCCGAGGCGCAAGGCCTCGCGGGCGGTTTCTTCCGGAACGCCGTCGATCTCGAACATGATGCGGCCCGGCTTGACGCGGCACGCCCAGTACTCGACGGCGCCCTTGCCCTTGCCCATGCGGACTTCGGTCGGCTTCGCGGTCACCGGCACGTCCGGGAACACGCGGATCCACACGCGGCCGGCGCGCTTCATTTCGCGGGTGATCGCGCGGCGGGCTGCCTCGATCTCACGCGCGGTGACGCGGTTCGGCTCCAGCGCCTTCAGTCCGAAGCCGCCGAAATCCAGGTTGGTGCCGCCCTTGGCGGTACCGTGGATGCGGCCCTTGAACTGCTTGCGGAACTTAGTGCGCTTTGGCTGCAGCATCTTACTTGCTCCAAATTCTCATCTTCTCAGCGTGATCTTATCCGAAAACCGGTTCCCACTTTTCGGGATCACGCAACTTAATCAGGCGTTCTCGCGACGGCGGGCGCCGGAACGCTCGCCGCCCTGCGCTTCGCCTTCGGTGGCGCGGCGCTCGGACGCCATCGGATCGTGCTCGAGGATTTCGCCCTTGAACACCCACACCTTGACGCCGCAGATGCCGTAGGCGGTATGTGCCTCGGCCGTGCCGTAGTCGACGTCGGCGCGCAGCGTATGCAGCGGCACGCGACCTTCGCGATACCACTCCATGCGAGCGATTTCAGCGCCGCCGAGACGGCCCGAGCAGTTGATGCGGATGCCCTCGGCGCCGAGACGCATGGCCGACTGCACGGCGCGCTTCATGGCGCGGCGGAAGGCGATGCGGCGCTCGAGCTGCTGGGCGATCGACTGAGCGACCAGCGTCGCGTCGATCTCCGGCTTGCGGACTTCCACGATGTTCAGGTGCGTCTCCGACTTCGTCATCTCGGTCAGCTTCTTGCGAAGCTTCTCGATGTCGGCGCCCTTCTTGCCGATGATCAGGCCCGGGCGCGCCGCATGAATGGTGACGCGGCACTTCTTGTGCGGACGCTCGATCACGACCTTCGAGATCGCGGCCTGCTTGAGTTCCTTCTCAAGATACTCGCGGATCTTGATGTCCTCGTGCAGCAGCTTGCCGTACTC
This sequence comes from uncultured Mesorhizobium sp., assembly GCA_965649745.1. GTDB lineage: Bacteria > Pseudomonadota > Alphaproteobacteria > Rhizobiales > Rhizobiaceae > Mesorhizobium. Next base: position 46,049 of record CBFGLW010000021.1, read on the forward strand.
GCCGGTGTTCGCGTACCAGCGCGAATCCCAGGTGCGGTTGATGCCGAGGCGCAGACCGATCGGATTGATTTTCTGGCCCATTATGCGGCCTCCCCTTTTTCCTCGACTTCACGAACGACGATCGTGAGGTGCGAAAACGGCTTCTCGATGCGGCTGGCGCGGCCACGGCCACGAGCGTGGAAACGCTTCATGACGATGGACTTGCCGACATAGGCTTCGGCCACGATCAGCGCGTCGACATCCAGGTCGTGGTTGTTTTCCGCGTTGGCGATCGCCGATTCCAGCGTCTTCTTGACGGTCTCGGAAATCCGCTTGCGCGAGAATTCGAGATCGTTCAGCGCAGCCGCGACCTTCTTGCCGCGGATCAGCGCAGCAACCAGGTTCAGCTTCTGCGGGCTGATACGGATCGTACGCAGGACTGCGCGCGCCTCATTATCAGCAAGCCTGCGCGGAGCTTTGGCCTTGCCCATGATTATTTCCTCTTCGCCTTCTTATCCGCGCCATGACCGTAATAGGTCCGGGTCGGAGCGAACTCACCGAACTTGTGGCCGACCATGTCCTCGTTCACCGAGACCGGGACATGCTTCTGACCGTTGTAGACACCGAAGGTGAGGCCGACGAACTGCGGCAGGATGGTGGAGCGCCGGCTCCACATCTTGATCACCTCATTGCGACCACCTTCACGAACCTTGTCTGCCTTCTGGAGAAGGTAGCCGTCGATGAAGGGGCCTTTCCAAACCGAACGAGTCACTTGGCGTTACCTCTTCTTAGCTCTTGCGCTGATGGCGCGAGCGCACGATGAACTTGTCGGTC
>CBFGLW010000022.1:0-41800 GCA_965649745.1 uncultured Mesorhizobium sp.
AAGGGCCTCGAACAGTTCCTCGCAGACTGGGAAAAAACAGGTCAGAAGATCGGCTAGGCTGGTTTGAAATTCAGGCCGGGCTGGCCTGAATTTACCCCGGCAACTTACCGGACAAAGGCCAGGCGCTCAGGAGCGCTTGGCCAGGTCCTGCGAGATTTTCAGCTGCAGGAGGCTTGCAAGCTCCCGCGCGGCGCGGTTTTCGGCGTCGATCTGCGCCCGCATGACCGCGAATTCCTGCTTCGGCTTGTCGAAGGACGAGGTCATCGTCCGGCTGCCGGACGCGACGACCTTGCCGGTGGCGATTTCGATCAGCCTGTAGTCCGCCTTGAGCGTGACGGTGCCGGACGTCGGCTCGTCGATTTCCTTGGTCACCTGGACCACGGCGGACGATTCGACTGTCTCGGAAACGGCAAGATCGAGCGAATAGACCGGATTCGCCGGCTCGCCGCCGCCGCCCGTCAGCCCGTAGATGAGATGGTTGCGGACCTGCTGGGCATAACGGGAATCGACCGGCTTGACGGCGATCGAAGACAGTTCAGCCCGGGCGCCGACGGTGGAGCCGGCCGAAAGCGGCGCGTTCGAATAAAGCGGCCGTACGGTGCAGGCCGAGGAAAAGGCCAGAAGCCCCACCATTCCAACGAGAACGGCCTTGCGCAGTCGCGGCGCGGCGTTGCTGCTGTTTGGCTCAAACGACGACATTGACGATCCTTTGCGGGACGATCACCACCTTGCGCGGCGCCTTGCCTTCCAGCGCCTTCTCGACGAAGTCGAGGGCCAGGACCGCTTTTTCGACCGCACCTTGGTCTGCGTCGCGGGCAATTGTCAAATCGCCGCGCTTCTTGCCGTTGATCTGCACCGGCAGCACCATCTCGTCGTCCACTGTCAACGCCGGGTCGAAGGTGGGCCATGCCTGTTCGCCCGCCAGCCCGCGGCCACCCAGCGTCGCCCAGCACTCTTCAGCCAGATGCGGCATCATCGGCGCGATCATTTGGACGAGGAATTCCAGCCCCTGCCGGACGGCCGCCTTCCGGTTGGCATCGGCCTTGCCGAGATCGGCGACCTGCGGCGACAGCAGATTGGTCAATTCATAGATACGGGCGACTGCCTTGTTGAAGTGCAGGCGGCCGATGTCCTCGCCGACGGCCTTCAGGATGCGGTGCGCCGGCCTGGAGATCGCGGCGGCCTCGCCATCGGTGGCGGCTGCAGGAACGACGCCGGCCAAGGCGGGGGCTGCTTCGGATATCAGGCGCCAGACGCGCTGCACGAAGCGGTGCGCGCCCTCGACGCCGGCCTCGGTCCAGATAACGTCGCGTTCGGGCGGCGAATCCGAAAGCATGAACCAGCGCGCCGTATCGGCGCCGTAGCTGGCGATGATGTCGTCCGGGTCGACCACGTTCTTCTTCGACTTCGACATCTTCTCTATGGAGCCGATCTCGACCGGGCTGCCGTCCTTGAGCAGCACGGCCTGCCTTTTCCCGTCTACTTCCTCGATCTTCACCTCCGCCGGCGTGATCCAGCCCTCCGGCAGACGGTAGGTCTCGTGCACCACCATGCCTTGCGTGAACAGACCCTGGAACGGCTCCTTGACCTCGTTCAGATGGCCGGTGGCCGTCATCGCGCGGGCGAAGAAACGCGAATAGAGCAGGTGCAGGATGGCGTGCTCGATGCCGCCGATATACTGGTTGACCGGCAGCCAGCCGCCCTTGCCGTCGACACAGGACAGCGTGGTCGGCGCGGTCTCGTTCCATGGATCGGTGAAACGGGCGAAGTACCAGGACGAATCCACGAAGGTGTCCATCGTATCGGTGTCGCGCCGCGCCGCCTTGCCGCATTTCGGGCAGTTGGCGTGCTTCCAGGTCGGATGATGATCGAGCGGATTGCCCGGCTTGTCGAAGGTGACGTCGTCAGGCAGCCGGACCGGCAGGTCTGCGTCCGGTACCGGAACCGCGCCGCAATCGTCGCAGTGGATGACAGGAATCGGGCAGCCCCAGTAGCGCTGGCGCGAGATCAGCCAGTCGCGCAAGCGGAACTGCACCTTGCGCTCGGCCTGCGGCCGGTTGCCGATGCTGACGTCGGACAGCCGTGTCGCCACCTCCTCGAAGGCCACCTTCGGCTTCATACCGTCGAGGAAGCGCGAGTTGATCATCACGCCGTCGTCCGTATAGGCCTCTTCGGTGATCTGGAACGCGGCTGCGTCCGCGCCTTCCGGCATCACCACCGGCACCACCGGCAGGCCATATTTGTTGGCGAAGTCGAGGTCGCGCTGATCGCCGGAGGGGCAGCCGAAGATGGCGCCGGTGCCGTAGTCCATCAGCACGAAATTGGCGACATAGACCGGCAGCGTCCAGTTCGGGTCGAACGGGTGAGCGACGCGCAGGCCGGTGTCGAAGCCGCGCTTCTCCGCCGTTTCCAGTTCGGCCGCCGAGGTGCCGCGCCGACGCACGTCCTCCATGAAGGAAGCCAGTTCGGGATTTCCTTCAGCCGCCTTCTTCGCCAGCGGATGGTCGGCGGCGATGGCCATGAAGGACGCGCCGAATATGGTGTCGGGGCGTGTGGTGTAGACCTCCAGTTCGCTTTCGCCGGCGGGCGGATTCTCCAATTTCCAGCGGATCAGCAAGCCCTCCGAGCGGCCGATCCAGTTGGCCTGCATCAGCTTGACCTTCTCCGGCCAGCGGTCGAGCGTCTCCAGCCCGTCCAGCAGGTCCTGGCTCATCGAGGTGATCTTGAAGAACCACTGTGTCAGGTCGCGCTGCTCGACAAGCGCGCCGGAGCGCCAGCCGCGGCCGTCGATGACCTGCTCGTTGGCGAGCACGGTCATGTCCTCAGGATCCCAGTTGACCTTGGCCGACTTGCGCTCCACCAGCCCGGCGCGCCAGAAATCCAGGAACATCTTCTGCTGGTGCTTGTAATAGCCCGGATCGCAGGTGGCGATCTCGCGGGCCCAGTCCAGCGACAGGCCCATGGTCTTCAACTGGCCCTTCATCGTTTCGATGTTGGCGTAGGTCCAGTCGCGCGGGTTGACCTTGTTGTCGCGCGCGGCGTTCTCGGCCGGCAGGCCGAAAGCGTCCCAGCCCATCGGATGCAGGACATTGTCGCCCATGGCGCGGCGATAGCGGGCAACGACATCGCCCATCGTGTAATTGCGCACGTGGCCCATATGGATGCGCCCCGAAGGATAGGGGAACATCTCCAGCACGTAATATTTCGGGCGCGGATCGTCGTTGCGCGTTTCGAACAGCTTTGCCGCGTCCCAGGCCTTCTGCCATTTGGGTTCCGATGCGCGGGGATTGTATCGTTCTGTTGCCATGAGACGTTTTTCACTTAAAACTTCGGGGAACCGGCCTATGACGGTTCGGAAAGCTCGGTCCGGGTCTTCACCACGCTTTGCCGGACCCGTCAACCATACGGGCGCAACGCCAGTCAAAAACAGAAGGATCCTGATATGAGTGATACGGTCTCGCAGCTTGAAGCGGTCAAGGCAAAAATCGCCGCCGCAGAGCGCGAAGCGAAGCGTGACAAGGGATCGGCTGTGCTCATTGCGGTCTCGAAGACGTTCGGGCCAGACGACATCCGGCCGGCCATCGAGGCGGGCCAGCGGGTGTTCGGCGAGAACAAGGTGCAGGAGGCGCAGGGCAAATGGCCGGGCCTCAAGGCGCAATATCCGGGCATCGAATTGCATCTGATCGGGCCGTTGCAATCGAACAAGACCAAGGATGCGGTCGAGCTTTTCGACGTGATCCAGTCCGTGGATCGCGAGAAGATCGCGGCCGAGATCGCCAAGGAAATGCGCAAGCAGGGCAAGAATCCGCGGCTTTATGTGCAGGTCAACACCGGTTCCGAGCCGCAGAAGGCCGGTATCGAGCCGAAGGATGCGGTGGCGTTCGTCGCCCGTTGCCGGGATGAGCACGGGCTGACTATCGAGGGCCTGATGTGCATTCCGCCGGCAGATGAAAATCCGGGGCCGCATTTTGCGCTGCTCGGCAAGCTGGCCAAGGAGGCGGGCGTCGACAAGCTTTCGATGGGCATGTCCGGCGACTATCAGGTGGCGATCGCCTTCGGCGCCACCAGCGTGCGCGTCGGATCGGCGATTTTCGGCGGCCGCACCTATGCGCCGGCGCCTGCCGTACCCGCCTGACGCTGTTCAGATCATACGAAAAAGGCCGGAGCGATGCTCCGGCCTTCCAGGTCACGTGGACTAAATCTCACTCCACGGGGACAATCTTGCCGTCTTCCCACCTGAACAGCGAGAAGCTTGGCGAGGACAGGTCGCCGGTCTCGCCATAGGTCAGTTTGCCAATGGCGGTCTCGACCGGCTGGCCGTCCTTGAGCGCGGCGGCGACGGCGGTCGCGTCGTCGGCCTTGCCGACCTTCTCGATTCCGGCCTTGATGACCTGCACCGCGGCATAGGCGTTGAGCGTGAAAGCCTCCGCCGGAATGTTCTTCTCCTTGAGCACTTGCGCCGCCTCGGCCGAGTCCGGGTTCTTCAGGGCATCCGAGGCGTTGGTGAACAGCGTGCCGGCCGCGGCCTGGTTACCGATCGCCCAGAATTCGGTGTTGGACAGGCCCTCGCCGCCGATAATCTGCGCCTTGACGCCGGCGTCCGCGAGCTGGCGGGCGATCAGGCCGCCCTCCGGGTGATAGCCGCCGAAATAGATGACTTCGGCGCCGTCATTCTTCAACCTGGCAATGATGGCCGAATAGTCCTTTTCGCCAGGCATGATGCCTTCATAGAGCACCTCGGTGACACCGCCCGCGTTCAGCACGGCCTTGAATGCATTGGCGAGGCCCATGCCATAGGTGCCCTTGTCGTGAACGACGGCGATCTTCTTGTCCTTAAGGTGCTCGAGCACGTATTTGGCGGCGACCTCGGCTTGCTGGTCGTCGCGGCCGCAGGTGCGCAGCACATTGGTGAGCCCACGGCTGGTAAGGTCCGGCGCGGTGGCCGTCGGCGTCACCATCAGAATGCCGTTCTCGGCGAAAACATCCGAGGCCGGTATCGCAACGCCGGACGTGACCGGACCGACGACGAAATGCACGCCGTCGCCGACCAGATTGTTGGCGGCCGAGACACCCTGCTTGGGATCGCCCGCGTCGTCGGCGAACTTGAGCACGACCTTTTCGCCCAGAATGCCGCCGTTCTTGTTGATGGTCTCGACGGCGGCCTCGGCGCCGTTCTTGACTTGGTCGCCATAGGCAGCGACCGGCCCTGTCAGCGGCGCGACGACGCCGATGGTGATGTCGGCCCAGGCGGAATTCGCGAAAGCAAGGGTCGCGGCGATGGCAACGCCGGCAAGCAGCTTCATCTTCATGGCATGACTCCTTGTGCAGCCGGCCCCGTCTGGCCGGCGGAAGGCTTGGCCATAAACATTCAAGCCCGCGGAAGCAATCAGACAGCCCGGGTGTTCGGCCCGTTTCATATGGGCCAGTGGCCACGCCGTCGGTGATGCCCTGCCTCAGTGCAGGACCAGTTCGCCGTCCACCTTGCGCCATTCATTGGGTGCGATCAACCGGCTGTGGGTATACTGCACGGAATGCAGCGGCCCTTCGAGGCGGGTCTTCCAGAACTCGACGAACGCGATCAGAGCCGGAAATTTCGGTGCCAGGTCGTAGTCCTGCCAGACATAAGTCTGCAGGAGATGCGGGTGATCGGGAAAGTGATAGAGGATCCTGGCCGTGGTGAGGCCGTAGCCGTTCAGCAGCAGTTCCAGTTCGGAATGGTCGCGCATGTCTGCCTCGCCAGCGCTGGTGCAAATCCTCCCGCATGAAGTCTGCACCCGGATGGTTAATCGTGTCTGAAGCCGATCGGGTACAGGCCCGCATTGCCGGCTTGCGTTCAGCCGGCATTCTGCGTCATCCCGCCACGCTCCCCCAACGTCTAATGTTGCCGCCGGGGAAGAATTGATAATAATGCCGGGCGTCCGCGGCCGATGGCAGCGGACGCCGCCGGTACACAACCGGCGTCGAAATTCGGGAGGAATGCACAAATATGTCCGAGGTCCGTGTCCACCGGGTTCAGCCGGCGTGGAAAAAGAACGCCTTGATCGACAACGACACATACCTGAAGTGGTATGCGGAAAGCGTGAAGAACCCGGACAAGTTCTGGGGCAAGCACGGCAAGCGGATCGACTGGTTCAAACCCTACACCAAGGTCAAGAACACTTCCTTCGATGGCAAGGTCTCGATCAAATGGTTCGAGGACGGCCAGACCAACGTTTCCTACAACTGCATCGACCGCCATTTGAAGAAGCGCGGCAACCAGACGGCGATCATCTGGGAAGGCGACAACCCCTACGACGACAGAAAGATCACCTATAACGAGCTTCACGAGCATGTCTGCCGCCTGGCTAACGTGATGAAGAAGCACGGCGTCAAGAAAGGCGACCGCGTCACTATCTACATGCCGATGATCCCGGAGGCGGCCTATGCGATGCTCGCCTGCACGCGTATCGGCGCAATCCATTCGATCGTCTTTGGCGGTTTTTCGCCCGATGCGCTGGCAGGCCGCATCGACGACTGCAAGTCCTCCTTCGTCATCACCGCGGACGAGGGGCTGCGCGGCGGCAAGACGATCCCGCTGAAGGAAAACACCGACAGGGCGATTGACATCGCCGCCAAGGCCGGCACCAAGGTGAAGACCGTCGTGGTCGTGCGCCGCACCGGCGGCAAGGTCGGCTGGGCCGAGGGCCGCGACGTCTGGTACCACGACGAGGTCGCCGCCGCGAAGCCGGATTGCAAGCCGGAGAAGATGAAGGCGGAAGACCCGCTGTTCATCCTTTACACGTCAGGATCGACCGGCAAGCCGAAGGGCGTGCTGCATACGACCGGCGGCTATCTCGTCTATGCGTCCATGACGCACCAATACGTCTTCGACTACCATGACGGCGATATCTACTGGTGCACCGCCGATGTCGGCTGGGTGACGGGCCACAGCTACATCGTCTACGGACCGCTCGCCAACGGTGCGACGACGCTGATGTTCGAGGGCGTGCCGAACTACCCGTCGACCTCACGGTTCTGGGAGGTAGTCGACAAGCACAAGGTCAACATCTTCTACACCGCGCCGACGGCGATCCGGGCGCTGATGGGCGCCGGCGAGGAGCCGGTGAAGAAGACTTCGCGCAAGAGCCTGCGCGTGCTGGGCTCGGTCGGCGAGCCGATCAATCCCGAAGCCTGGGAGTGGTATTTCAAGGTGGTCGGCAATTCCAAGGTGCCGATTGTCGACACCTGGTGGCAGACCGAGACCGGCGGCATCCTGATCACGCCGCTGCCGGGCGCGACAGACCTGAAGCCCGGTTCGGCGACGCGGCCCTTCTTCGGCATCAAGCCGCAGCTGGTCGACAATGACGGCAAGGTGCTGGAGGGAGCTGCCGACGGCAATCTGTGCATCGTCGATTCATGGCCCGGCCAGATGCGCACGGTGTACGGCGACCACGACCGTTTCGTGCAGACTTATTTCGCCAGCTACAAGGGCAAGTATTTCACCGGCGACGGCTGTCGGCGCGACGAGGACGGCTATTACTGGATCACCGGCCGTGTCGATGACGTCATCAACGTGTCCGGCCACCGCATGGGCACCGCCGAGGTGGAATCGGCACTCGTCAGCCACGACAAGGTGTCCGAGGCCGCTGTCGTCGGCTATCCGCACGACATCAAGGGCCAGGGCATCTACAGCTATGTGACGCTGATGGCCGGCGAGAAGGGCACCGAGGAACTGCGCAAGGAACTGGTCGCGCATGTGCGCAAGGAGATCGGCGCCATCGCCGCACCCGACAAGATTCAGTTCGCGCCGGGCCTGCCGAAGACGCGCTCCGGCAAGATCATGCGCCGCATCCTGCGCAAGATCGCCGAGGACGATTTCGGCGCGCTGGGCGATACATCGACGCTTGCCGACCCGGCCGTGGTGGACGATCTCATCGCCAACCGCCAGAACAAGAAGGGCTGAGGAGCGGCCGTTCCTGAAACGCAAAAACCCGCCTCGAAGGCGGGTTTTTGTCAAGCGGCCAACAGCCGGAACAACCGGCGCCTGTCGGGCTTAGATGCCGAGATTGGCGAACTTGTTCTTGAACTTGGACAGACGGCCGCCGCGGTCGAGCAGCGTCTGCTGGCCGCCGGTCCAGGCCGGATGCGTGGTGGGGTCGATATCGAGGTTCAGCGTGTCGCCTTCCTTGCCCCAGGTCGAGCGGGTCGTATACTCGGTGCCGTCGGTCATGACGACCTTGATCGTGTGGTAGTCGGGATGGATTTCGGTCTTCATGGCTCTTGTCCTGCTGAGGGTGCGGCTGACGGCCTGCGTCGATGCGCCCCTTTTTAAAACGAGAAGCCGCAGCTATGCAGGAGCCGCAGCTTCCAAAACGGTCGGCGTGCCTATACATCAGGCCAAATTGAATCACAAGGCCGCGCCGAAGCCAATTCGAACAGGAAACCGGGCATGGCGGAACAAGCGGGCGGTGACGGACGGCGAGCTTCGCCGGCGCCGCTCGGGCGGCTGGTTCCCTATATCGGCCGGTATCGTGGCCTGGCGGTCGGCGCAATCGTTTCCCTGATCCTGGCGGCGCTGACCACGCTGGCGCTGCCCGTAGCCGTCCGGCGCATGATCGACCACGGCTTTTCCTCGTCCGATTCCACCTTCATCGCCAATTATTTCGCTATGCTGGTGGTGATGGCGGCAGTGCTGGCGCTGGCCTCGGCCGGCCGCTACTATTTTGTCATCACGCTCGGAGAGCGCGTCGTTGCCGACATCCGCCGCGATGTCTTTTCGCATGTCACGGCGTTGTCGCCGGCGTTCTTCGACGCCGCGCATTCCGGCGAGATCGTCTCGCGGCTGGCGGCCGACACCACGCAGGTGAAATCGGCGGTCGGCGCCACGGCTTCGGTGGCGCTGCGCAATGTCATCCTCGGGCTCGGCGCTGTCGCAATGATGGTGGTCACCAGCGCGAAACTGTCCGGCCTCGTCATCGTCGCCATACCGATCATCGTGCTGCCGCTGGTTGCCTTCGGCCGCTCGGTGCGCCGGAAATCGCGGCAAGCGCAGGATACGCTGGCCGAGGCGACGGCTTATGCCAGCGAGCAGATCGGCGCGGTGCGCACGCTGCAGGCCTTTACCAACGAAAAGCTCGTCACCGGACGGTTCGCGGCGGCGGTCGATGCCGCGTTCGAAGCGGCGCGCGTCTCCGTGCTGGCGCGGGCGATGCTGACGTTCTTCGCCATATTCATGATCTTTTCGTCGGTCGTCGCCGTGCTGTGGTTCGGTTCGCGCGATGTGCTCTCCGGCGCCATGTCTCCGGGAACGCTGGGACAGTTCCTGCTTTACGCCGTGTTCGCCGCCGGCGCGCTCGGCGCGCTCTCCGAGGTGTGGGGCGAGCTTTCGCAAGCCGCGGGGGCTGCCGAACGGCTGACCGAGATCCTTGCCGAAAAGCCGGCCATCGTCGCGCCCGCGGCCCCGAGGCCGTTGTCCGCGACTGCGCGCGGCGCCATCGCGTTCGACAATGTTTCGTTCTCCTATCCGGCACGACCGGACCGCGCCGCCGTGCATGGGCTGACCTTCGCTGTGAAGCCGGGCGAGACAGTGGCCATCGTCGGTCCGTCAGGCGCCGGCAAAAGCACGGTCTTCTCGCTGATCCTGCGCTTCTACGATCCCGAGACAGGCACCATAACGGTCGATGGTGTCGATGCGCGCGAGGCCGATCCGGCGACGCTGCGGCAACGGATCGCCATCGTGCCGCAGGACGTGACCGTGTTTGCCGCCAGCGCGCGCGACAATATCGGCTTCGGCAGGCCGGGCGCTTCCGATGCGGAGATCGAAGCGGCTGCCAAGGCGGCGCTTGCCGATCCGTTCATCGGCAAGCTCAGGGACGGCTACGACACGCAGCTCGGCGAGCGCGGCGTGACGCTGTCGGGCGGCCAACGGCAGCGCATCGCCATCGCCCGCGCTATCCTGCGCGACGCGCCGATCCTGCTGCTCGACGAGGCGACCTCCGCGCTCGACGCCGAAAGCGAGACGATGGTGCAGACGGCGCTTGAACATCTCATGCGCGGCCGCACCACGCTGGTCATCGCGCACCGACTGGCGACCGTGCTGAAAGCGGACCGCATCCTGGTGATGGACGGCGGGCGGATCGTCGAGGAAGGCAGCCACAAGAGCCTTGTCGCCAAGGGCGGCATCTATGCGAGGCTCGCCAAGCTGCAGTTCGAGCGCGGCGCGGATGCGTTTGCGGGCGCGGCGGAGTAGGCCAAGCTTTCTCCGACAACTAAGAACTCCACGGATACGGGACCATGTAGGACCTGACCCTAACGCCCATATCGCTCCTTCAGATGTTCGATGAAATACACCGCGTTCAGCTTCTCGCCTGTCGCGCGCCGCATCAGCTCCGGCGTCGACCAGCGCGAGGCCTGCGACCAGATGTTGTCGCGGCGCCATTCGTTGACCGCGGTGAAATCGCCCTTGGCGAGATCGTCGTCCGTGGAAGGATGAACCTTGGTCAGGGCCGCCCATTGCTGCGCCGCCATCATGGCGCCCAGCGTATAGGACGGGAAGTAGCCGAAGGCGCCGCCCGGCCAGTGCACGTCCTGCATCGGCCCGTCGGCCGGATTGTCGATGGTGGACAGGCCGAGATAGTCGCGCATCTTCGTATCCCAGGCTTCCGGCAGATCGGCGACGTCGAGCGCACCGGAGACGAGGTCCTGCTCCAGCTCGAAACGCAGGATGACATGCAGCGGATAGGTCACCTCGTCGGCATCGACGCGGATGAGACCCCGCTCGACCCGGTGCACATGCGGCAGGATGTCGTCCATCGACCAGTCTTCGTCGAGATGCTTTTCCACCACCGGCAGCGCCCAGCGCCAGAAAGCCGGGTTGCGGCCAAGCTGCTTTTCGACGAACAGGCTCTGGCTCTCATGCACCGCCATGCCGCGGGCGCGTCCCAGCGGCCAGTGCGACCAGTCCTTCGGCAGGTTCTGCTCGTAAAGCGCATGGCCGGTCTCATGCAGAACGCCCATCAGCGCCGAAAGGAAATCGGTCGTCTTGTAGCGCGTGGTGATGCGCACGTCACTCGGCACGCCGCCGCAGAACGGGTGGTGCGAAACCGACAGGCTGCCATGGCTGAAATCGAAGCCGACCGCAGCCATCATGGCGAGACCCAATTCGCGCTGCCTGTCGATGGGGTAGATACCGGACAGTGGCTTCAGTGGCCGCTTGGCCAGCTGCCGTTCCTGGACTGCCAAAGCCTCGGGTACGAAATCCTTGAGGAAAGCTTTCAACTCGGCAAAGACCGGCGCAATGTCAGCGGCGCGGTTGCCGGGGTCGTATTGTTCCATCAGCGCATCGTAAGGGGCGAGGCCGAGCGCCTCGGCGCGCAATGCAGCCTCCTCGCGAACGAGCGTGACGATGCCCTGCAGGGCCGGCAGAAATCCCTGCCAATCGTTCTTGGCGCGCAGGTCGCGCCAGAGCTGCTCGGAACGCAGGCGCGCGCTGGTCTGCCGCTCGACGAATTCCGCCGGCAGGCAGGTCATGTTGGTATGCTGGCGCTTGAATTCGCGAACCGCCGCCGCCTGCATATCGTTCAGCGTTTCGCCTTCCGCCGCACCGATCCAGTCGCCGACTTCCGGCGCGGTCGCCTGGCGGTGATACATGCCGGCCAGCGTCGCCATCGCCTCGGCGCGTTTTTCGCCGCCGCCCACCGCCATGTGGGTCGCCTCGTCGGCGCCGAGGATTGCCATGGCGTGTTCCAGCGCTTCGAGCTTGCGGCCGAGTTCATCGAGTTTCTGGAACGACATTCTTTCTTCCCTGCTCCGTACCCGGCGACCGTGCGCCGTCGCGGCTGAAAAGACAGCAAGCCGCTCAGCGGGGCAACTGTTTTCGCTGGCCTATGCGCCGTTGGCACAAGAGCGTATCCTGCATGCACCTACCCAAGGCCTGGGCGGACGAGCGAGGGGAGAGATGGTCGGCAATATTCTGGTCGGGCTGGTGGCCCTCATCCATATCTACATCGTCTATCTGGAAATGGTCCTGTGGGACACGCCCACCGGGCGCCGGACTTTCGGGCTGACGCCTGAATTCGCGGCCGCATCGAAAGTGCTGGCGGCCAACCAAGGGCTTTACAACGGGTTCCTCGCCGCGGGGCTGATCTGGGGGTTGTATCTCGGCGCGGCGGGGTTTCAGGTGAAAATCTTCTTCCTGCTGTGCGTGCTTGTCGCCGGTCTGTACGGCGCTGCGACGGTCAGCCGGAAGATACTCTACGTACAGGCGATCCCGGCGGTTCTGGCGCTCGCTGCCTTGTGGCTTGGCTGGTGAAAAATCCTCCGAAGCCGCAGCTCCGGAGGATCGACGTCCCTTCCTGCCGAAAGCGGTCAGCCGTGTTCGTCGAGATTGTCGACGGTCGGTGCGATGTTGCCGATCCGGCGCAGCATGTCGTGATACTGCGTTGCCGGAACCCGGCCGTGGTTTTGCGCGGCGTCACGTTCGGCGGTCCTGCGTATGTCGGCGACCTGCTTTTCCATCGTTCCCGCCTGAGAGGCCGAGATGGTCCTGTCTGTGCGTTCGGCCTTGATGCCGTCGGCGGCGCTTTGGAGTTGGCCGAGAACGGCTTGGAGCCGCGGTCCCTGCAACTGCACCAATGGCGTTTCGCCGACATTGTAAGACGTAGCGTAAGCGCCCGTCAGCGGCGCGGCGATGAGAAGGGCGGAAAGTGCAAGCGTCCTAGGAGTGAAAGAGCGCATGATTGCGTCTCCTGATCTAGGGACTGCCGGCACCGCTGTGCCGACAGTCCGATGTCGCAGACCGTCCGGTTCCGTCGCGTCGCGGAGGCATGTACCGCCGGCGGTTCTCGGTCCGCGGGAGAAAGATTAGGAGCGCCGTGGCGAGAAGGGTAATTAAAAAAAGATAATATTTGGCCCTCTTGCCGGTTTGGCGTGAGCGCTCTAAGGGGCGCAAAATCAAGGGCTTAGTTCACAGGCTGCTCAAGGAAAGTTGAAGCCGGGAAGGCCATGGCAGCCAGCCGCGCTATCACTTGGTAAGCGTCGCAGGAGCCTCAGCGTTCGGTCAGCTTGAGCTCGATGCGTCGGTTCTTGGTGCGGGCTTCGTCGGTGTCGGCGGTGTCGAGCGGCTGGAACTCGCCGAAACCGGCGGCCACCAGACGGTTGGCGGGAACGCCGTTCGCGATCAGGAATTTCACCACCGAGGTCGAGCGGGCCGTCGAAAGCTCCCAATTGTCGCGGTAACGCCCGCTGCCCGAAAGCGGGCGGTCGTCGGTATGGCCGTCTACGCGCAGCACCCAGTTGATCTCCGGGGGGATTTCCTTCTGCAGCTCGATGATGGCGTCGGCGAGCTTCTTCATCTCGACCTGACCGGCGTCGTTGATCTCTTCCGAGCCGACGGGGAACAGAACTTCCGACTGGAAGACGAAGCGGTCGCCGACGATGCGGATATTTTCGCGGTCGGCGAGGATTTCGCGCAGGCGACCGAAGAAGTCGGAGCGGTAGCGGTTGAGCTCCTGCACGCGCTGCGCCAGCGCCACGTTCAGGCGGCGGCCGAGGTCGGCGATTTTGGTGTTGGATTCGCGGTCGCGCTGCTCCGACACATCCAACGCGTCCTCGAGCGCGGCGATCTGCTTGCGCAGCGCCGCGATCTGCTGGTTGAGCAGTTCCACCTGGCTCAGCGCCCGCTGACTGATCTGGCGCTGGCTGTCGAGCTCGCCCGAAAGCTGAGCGGCGCGCGCATCGGCCGCCGCGCCGGCGCCCGCGCCTTGCGACAGAAGCTGTTCCAGCCGGCTTTTTTCTGCTTCAGCCGCCGACAGCGAAGCCTGCAGATTGGCGAGCGAATCCTGCGCATCCTGGCTGTTGGATTTCTCCAGCGCCAGAAGTTGCGTCAACTCGTTGATCTGGGAGTTCAGCCGCGACAGGACCTCGTCCTTGCCGGAAATCTCGCGGCTGAGCAGGAACTGCGCCAGCACGAAGACCGACAGCATGAACATGATGGCCAGGAGCAGCGTCGACAGCGCGTCGACGAAGCCCGGCCAATAGTCGATACGACGGTCGGCGCGGCGCGCCCGGGCAAGAGCCAAGTCAGTGCACTCCCGGCTTCTTCAGCGCATCGGCGATTTTTTCGAGCGTGTTGCGCATGGCCTTCTGCTCGTCGGACTGGGCTTCTACCCAGTCCCGCATGATCTGCTGCTCGGAGCGCATGTTCTTGACGAGGCCGGAAATGCCGTCGGCCAGGCTCGCCATAGCGGTTGCGACGCGGGGATTGGAGCCGCCATTTTCCTGGATGCTGCGCAGGCGCTCGGAAAGAACGCGGATCTCGTCGGCCGAATCCGCCTTGGAGGGGTCGGACACGACAATGTCCGAAGACAGGTCGGTAACGGAAGACAGCCAGTTCTCGAGCTCGGTGTAGAAACGTGTCTGGGCGCGCCCCGCCTGGAGGTCGAGGAAGCCGAGCACCAGCGATCCGGAAAGGCCGAACAGCGACGACGAAAACGCTGTGCCCATGCCGGCGAGCGGCGCGGCAAGGCCCTGCTTCAGCGCATCGAGCACGGCGGCCGCGTCACCGCTGCCGGGATCGAGCGCCTGGATGGTCTCGCCGATAGAGCCGATGGTGGTCAGCAGGCCCCAGAAGGTGCCGAGGAGACCGAGGAAGACGAGCAGGCCGACAAGATAGCGCGAGGTATCGCGGCTCTCGTCGAGACGGGTAGCGATGGAGTCCAGCATGGTGCGCATGGAACTGGTGGAGAAAGCCATCGACGAGGAACGCCCGAGCATCGCCTTCATCGGCGCAAGCAGGACAGGCTCCGTCACTTCGGAACCGGCGCGAAAGGAATTGACCCAATGCACCTCGCGGAAAAGCCGGCCTACTTGCACGAAGGCAAGCAGGATGCCGACGACAAGCACGCCGAGGATCAGTCCGTTCAGGCCGGGATTGGTAACGAAGGCGGTAGATATCTGACGCGCGAGTATGGCAGCGATGAAAGCGACGATGGCCAGAAACACGATCATGGTGAGCAGGAAGACCTGCGGACTCGAGAGCTTGTGGGGATCGTAGTTCAGCACATCGGAACGCTTGCCCAGTGCGAACGATTTGAGAAAGGTCATCGGTGTCCCGTCTGTGCTGGCGGCCAAGATCGATCACGTTTGTCTGCGACTGTAAGCGGAAATGTGACCAAATTGGAAGGCGCTTGGCGCGGTCTGCGGGCCGCTCGCCGTATGTACGGGCCTAAAGGCGGCTGACCACGAGGCAGTCCAGAAGCGCTGCCAGATGCAGGCCGGCGCCGCCGACGACGAACCCGTGCCAGAGCGCGGTGTGAAAGCGCAGGCCTTTCCAGGCGAAAAAGATCACGCCGCAGGAATAGACAATGCCGCCGGCGACGATCAGCGCCAGCGAGGCGGTCGGCAGTGTGGCGATCAGCGGCTTGGCCAGCACGATCCCGCTCCAGCCGATGGCGAGGTAAAAGACGACGGCAAGCCGGTCGAAGCGGCCTGGCAGAAATATCTTGATGGCCATGCCAAGAGCCGCGGCCGTCCAGACTGCGCCGATCATCCAGCGGGCGAGGGGTGAATCGTCCAGCTGCGCCAGGAAGGGCGTATAGGTCGCCGCGATCAGCAGGTAGATGGCGGAATGGTCGAAACGGCGCAGGATCCACTTGGCCGGCGATTGCACCGGCCAAAGGTTGTACGCCAGCGACACCGACAGCACCGTCAGCAGCGAGACGACATAGAAAACCGCCGCTATGTATTCGCCCGGTCCGGTGTGGAAAGCGGCAAGCGCCAGGAGGGCCGAACCCGCGGCGATGGCCAGCACGATGC
Source organism: uncultured Mesorhizobium sp. (assembly GCA_965649745.1). Lineage (GTDB taxonomy): Bacteria > Pseudomonadota > Alphaproteobacteria > Rhizobiales > Rhizobiaceae > Mesorhizobium. The sequence continues at coordinate 15,793 of CBFGLW010000022.1, forward strand.
CGAGCGCATGTACGATGCCGTCAGCGATCAGTTCGGCGCGCGAATAGTGCCAGCGCCCCATGAAGGGGATGTTGAGTTCGATGGGTGTATCAGTTTCGGACATCGATGTGGCCTGTCAGCCCCTTATCTGGGAGACATGCAGGCGACATGCCAGACTAGTGTATCGGATTTGCGACGGTGTGACGCGCCGTAGAGCCGACGCCTATGCCCTCAGCGGCTTGGTGATCGTCTTGAGCAGCGCGCGGTGGATGGTTTCGTTGCCGGCTGCGACCGAGCCGTCCTCCAGCATGTTCTGACCGCCAGCGAGATCGGAGACAAAGCCGCCTGCCTCACGGATCAGCAGCAGGCCGGCCGCGATGTCCCAAGCCGACAGGTTGTTCTCCCAGAAGCCGTCGAGCCGACCGGCGGCGACATAGGCGAGGTCGAGCGAGGCAGCCCCCATGCGGCGGATGCCGGAGACCTCGCCCATGACGTTGCGCAATTCGACGAGGAAGTTTCCGTGGTGGCCGCGGCCGAGATGCGGAACGCCGCAGCCGATCACGGCGTCGGTCAGCTTGGTGCGGGCGGCAACGCGCAGCCTGCGGTCGTTCATGAAAGCGCCGCCGCCGCGCTCGGCGGTGTAAAGCTCATCCATGGCCGGGTTGTAGACGACACCGGCGACGATCTGGCCCTGGCGTTCGAGTGCGATGGAGACCGCGAACAGCGGAATGCCGTGCAGGAAATTGGTGGTGCCGTCGAGCGGGTCGACAATCCAGCGGTGCTGGTCGTCATCGCCCTCGACAGTGCCGCGCTCTTCCATCAGGAAGGCATAGCCGGGGCGTGCCTTGGACAGTTCGGAATAGACGATCTCCTCCGCCTTGCGGTCGGCTTGGCTGACATAGTCGCCCGGGCCCTTCAGCGAGACCTGCAGGTTCTGCACCTCGCCGAAGTCGCGCGACAGCGAGCGGCCGGCTTTCATCGCAGCCTGGACCATGACGTTGAGGAGAGCTGAGCGGGCCATGGGAAGGAACTTTCTTGGTTAAGGGCAGTGGGCAATAGGCAGTCGGCAGTCGGTTATCAAGTCGGGACAATGTCTCATTGATGCCTGCCAGCCAACATGATCCGGTCGCCGACTGCCGGACCTCAGTCCGCCCGGCGCAAATAGGTTATCTCGTTGGTGTCGACGAGGATGCGTTCGCCGGCCTCGATGAAAGGCGGCACCAGCACGCGGATGCCATTTTCCAGAATCGCCGGCTTGTAGGACGACGCGGCGGTCTGGCCCTTCACTACAGGGTCGGCCTCGGTTATGGCGAGGATCACCTGGTCGGGCAGCGATATGCCGATCGGTTTTTCCTCGTAAAGCTGCACCGTCACCATCATGCCGTCCTGCAGGAAGGCGGCGCGGTCGCCGACGAAATCCTTCTGCAGTTCGAGCTGCTCGTAGCTTTCGGTGTCCATGAAGACCAGCGAGTCGCCTTGCTCGTAGAGGAAGGAAAAGTCCTTCATGTCGAGCTGGACGCGCTCGACCGTCTCGGCCGAGCGGAACCGCTCGTTAAGCTTGGTGCCGTTGATGAGGTTCTTCAGCTCGACCTGATTGTAGGCGCCGCCCTTGCCGGGCTTGACTGAATTGGTCTTCACCGCGACCCACAGGCCGCCGTCATGCTCGATGACGTTGCCGGGACGGATTTCGTTGCCGTTGATCTTGGCCATGCTGTTTCTGGTCCGGAGAGGAATGCCGCTGGGGCCGTTTGGGCGACCCAAGACCACAAATCGCCGCAAGAGGCAAGGGAAGCCACCGAGCGGAACAATGCGGCGGGCGACGGGTTGTGCTCATAGCCATCACAGGAGGCAGAAATGGGTTCCGATACCCCCAAGCCCGGCAAAGCCGGTACGAGCGAGCAATGGCCACGGTGGGAAGGCCCACCCGAAACACGGCCGAGAGGCTACCTTCCAGCCAAGGACGACCCGTCCGAGGATCGCGATGCCGCCGATGAAAACCTGAACGACCCGAAGAAGCACAAGGTTTCCGACGCGTTGAAGACAGGCGACAAGGGTAGCGGCAAGGACTGACTGGATCAGGGCAGGCGGTTCGCCTGTTGCAGGGCCTTGCGGATTTCATCCGTCGTCAAGCCGCGGAGAAAGTCCTCCATATCCTGGTCGATCAGGCCGGCCCGTCGGGCGACAATGTACCAGGCGGCTGCGAGATTGCTGTCGGGCTGAACCCCAATGCCTGCCATGTAGAATTTCGCCAGCCGGTTGCGGGCGGCGACATTGCCGCCGTCTGCGGCCCGCTTCATCCAGGCGAAGCCGCCGGCCAGGTCGCGCTTGCCGCCGCGACCGTCCACCATCCACTGGCCGAGGTCGATCTGGGCGGTGTCGTAGTTCTGGCGGGCGGCCTGCTCCAGCAGGCGTCGGGCCCGGACGTCGTCTTGCTTCTTGCCACCAACGCCGTTGGCGTAGATCTGCGCCATGGCGTATTGCGCATCGGCGAGGCCGGTGGCGGCGGCGCGCTCGTAATAGGGAACGGCCTTCGCCAGCCCAGAGTCGCCGGCATCCTGCTGGACGAGCAATTGCGCCAGATTGAACTGGGCAAGCCGGTTGCCCGCTTCGGCGGCGGCCTGCATCAGCGCGAAGGCGCCTTTTTCATCCTTCTTGACGTAGCGGCCCTCCAGCAACATCAGCGCATACTGGAACTGCGCCTCCGGCACGCCGCGCTCGGCGGCCTGCGCGTACCATTTGGCGGCCTCGGCGAAATTGAGCGGCACGCCAAGGCCGCGCGAGGTGATTTCGGCCAGCAATGTCGCGGCGGCGGGATCGCCGTTCCGGGCACGCGGCAGGGCGAGGTTGTAGGCCGTCCGATAGAGGCCGCGCTGGAAGGCACCATAGGCGGCGTCCGTGGGCTTGGCGCCGAAGCGCTCGGGGTTGATGATGTCAGCCGAAGGCAGCGGCGGCGGCTCGGCTGTGGTCGCCGGCTGCGGCAAGGTCTTTTCGATCGGCTTGTCCGTTTTGGCATCGGGCTTTTGGGCCGCGGGCTTTGCCGGGTTGGGCTTCGGCTCGACGGGCTTTGGCGTCTCAGGCTGGACGGGCTTTTCCGTCGCTGCCGGGGGTTCGGTCGTCGCCGGCTTCTCCTGAGCGAAGGCCGGGATCAGGCCCAGAACGGACAGAGCGGCTGCGAGCGACGGGATGCGTTTTGCCAGCACCGGTTCAATCCTCGAAACGCGGCGCGTGCTCGTCCAGCAGCGCGTTGGCACGGGTGACGGCATCGGCCGGATCGATGCCCTCGGCGAACACCGCCACGGAGAGTGCCACGAACTCGGCGCCGGTGGCTGCAACCGCCTCGACGGAGGAGATGTCGGTGCCGCCCATCACGATGCAGGGGATTTCGATCATCTCCGCCCACCATTGGCCGAGCGCCAGATTGCGGTTGTGCGGTTCGGGCCTGGTATCGTAGCCGAAGCGGCCGAAGAACATGTAATCCGGGCGCTCCTCGCCCAGTTCCAGCGCCTCGTCGCGGCTCTTCGCGCCGCCGGCGCCGACCATTATCCTGTCCTGGAACTTTCCGATCGTTTCGGCCAGCTCTGCCTTGCCCTCTTCGACATGGATGCCGTCGGCGTGGATGCGCCCGGCGATCCGCGTGTCGCCAGCGACGATAACCGCCACACCGGCGGCCTGTGCCGCCGGCGTGACCTGTTCGGCAAAGGACTGGAAAGCGGCTTCGCCGGTCCCGTATTGCGGCAGGATGAGCGATGCCACGTCGCCGCCGCCGAGCGCCGCAACCACCCGTTCCGCCGACGCGCCAGGCGGCGCGATCAGCACGATGCGGCAGCGGTTCAGCGGTGTTGTCGGTTCATCCATCGGTATTCATCCCGGGTTCCGCCTATGCGAGGCGAAGATGGTTGGATTGGGGCATAGACGAAAGGCAGAGCGATGAACAGGCGAGAGAGGTTTGCGTGAGTGGCACGGGTGCTCAAAGATTGAGCTTGTAGCCGATGTGGCTGGCTGTGAAGCCCAGCCGGTCATAGAATCGGTGCGCGTCGGTGCGGCTCTTATCGGTGGTGAGCTGGACCATGACGCAGCCGCGCTCGCGGCACTGGCCTATCGCCCATTCGATCAGCTTTTCGCCGAGCCGCGCGCCGCGGCGGTCGGCGGCGACGCGCACTGCCTCGATCTGGCCGCGCATGGCGCCCTTGCGGGATAGACCGGCCAGAAAGCTGATCTGCAAGGTGCCGACGATGCGGCCGTCCTCTTCCATCACCGCGAGAAGCTGGTGCGGGTCGCTGTCGATCGCGGCGAAGGCGGTTCGATAGCCTTCGGCAAGCGGCACGGATAAATCCTCGCGCGATTTCCCCAGAGCGTCGTCAGCCAACATGGCCACGATTATCGGAACATCCGCTTCAGCGGCGCGGCGGAATTGGATATCGGTCATATCCTGGCCTCCAGATTCAGCGCATTGGCGCGGCCCCCGAATAGAACCCCGATGCGCCGATTTCAATGCAGGGTGGGCTTTGGGACGAGCGGGAGCGGACAGGTGATGGCGAATAAGCAGCAAGGTTCAAATTATTATCGCGGCGGGATGCTTTCTGAGGTATCCCGTTTCGGCAATTCTTCCGGACTTTCAATGTTGCCATGACAGGTCTGCTTGCCGATCCGCTGTTCTACGCAGCGGCTATCCCTTCCGTGATCCTTGTCGGTCTTTCAAAAGGCGGCTTCGGCGGCGCCGCAGGCTTTGTCGGCGTGCCGCTGATGGCGCTCGCCATGCCGCCGGTGCAGGCAGCGGCCATCCTGCTGCCGATCCTGTGCCTGATGGACGTGGCGGCAGTATGGAGCTGGTGGGGCGTTTATGACCGCAGGACGCTGGTCGACATGCTGCCGGGTTCGCTGATCGGCATCTGCCTCGGCTGGCTGATGGCGGCGATGGTGACGGAGGAAGCCATACGGCTGATCGTCGGCACGGTGGCGATGATCTTCGTGCTGCGCTGGATCTATCTGAGTTTCCGGCACGGCCGGACGCATGCGGCTGCCCCGAACCGCGTCGCAGCCGGCTTTTGGGGGTCAGTCTCCGGCTTTACCTCGTTCGTGGCGCATGTCGGCGGCCCGCCCTTCCAGGTCTACACGCTGCCGCTGCGGCTCGATCCGAAAATCCTGTCGGGGACGACCGCGCTCTTCTTCGCCGCCACCAATGCGATCAAACTGGTGCCCTATTTTGCACTCGGCCAGTTCGATTCCACCAATCTGACTGCATCGCTCGTGCTCATGCCGCTGGCGCCGCTGGCCACATTGGCGGGCGCCTGGTTGGTGCGGCGGATGCGGCCGGAACTGTTCTATCCATTTACATACGCGACAGTTGCACTGGCTGGCGGGAAGCTGCTTTGGGACGGCCTGATCGGCCTTTTTTAACGCGTTTCCCGCGCACGTCGGTCCGTCAAAAAAATCGGTGAGAATCCCGGTTGCCGTTCGGCGCCATCGAGCGGGCCGGCTGGTAGTTTGCTAAGAATGACGGCGTGCTGTGGAGCTGAGGGCGCTTGCGGCCTCGCATCGTGAGACCGCGCAGCAGCCCTGGTCGGCTTGGCGGCGGCAAATTGAAACCCATTCCCTGCGGGGAAGAGGGAAACGGAGAAAAGCAATGCAAGGGGTGGCAAGGAATTTCTTTACGCTGGCGGTCGTCTATGCGTTGTGCGGCATGGCGCTCGGCCTTCACATGTCGATTTCGCAGGATCATTCGCAGATGCCAGTCCACGCCCACACAATGGTGGCGGGCTGGCTGATGTCGGCGGTGTTCGCCTTCTTCTATCACCTGTTTCCGGTAATGGGCGCGACGCTGCTCGCCAAGGTGCATTTCTGGCTGACGGCGATCAGCGGCATCGGCCTGCTGGTGGGGCTTTTCCTGTTGCTCGGCGGCAACGAGGCAATCGAACCGCTGGTGGCGATTTCGTCGCTCGGCTTCTATGCGGCGATGCTGCTGTTCGCCTTCATCGCGTTGCCGGCGCTGTGGCGGCCGAGCCGCAATGCCGGCTAGCCTATCTGTCCTGATACGGCACAGAACCGGGGGTTTGGATCAAAAATATCGTGCAGCGTTAAGCTGCCATTAAGCTTTACGGGTGATTACTGTGGTTATCCAGTTATCTGGATTCTTACCGAGTGGTTGGAGCCACTTTGTTTGACGCCTCCCTGTTTAACTCCTGAGAGCCGCCTTATCCGCGGCTCTTTTTTTGTTTATGCACAGGCTTGGCCCTTGCCGCAAAAGCGCCGTTAACCCTTTGTTAAACATGTCCTTGCCTTCGTGAACAACGAAGCGCATTTTTCCGGCCCATTCTCTAGTTTGCCGGCCTCACGGTGCGGCAATCGAGTAAGCCGGCTCTATGAAGTGCAGGACGCGGACATGAACGAAGCCACGAAGGACCACGAAAAGACGGTAAAGCTGGCGGAGCGCCGCGTCTTCTCGCAATCCTTCAAGCCGCTCTACAACGAAGGCATGGGGCTGGTCGAGGAAGCGGCGGAATATCTCGACGGGCAGGGCCGCGTCGAAGCCAAAAAGCTTTCGCGGCTTGGCGCGACGCTCTATGCGGCGGAATCCATGCGGCTGACCACGCGCCTGATGCAGATAGCGTCCTGGCTTCTGCTGCAAAGAGCCGCCAATTCCGGCGAGATGACCCGCGACCAGGTAGCCGCCGAAAAATCCAAGGTCCGTCTCGATACGGCTTCCGCACATGACGAGGCCGCCGGCTGGAACGAACTGCCGAAGGAATTCCTCGACCTCGTCAACCGTTCGCTGCGCTTGCAGTCGCTGGTGCGACGCATGGACGAGGAGGTCTACGGTTCCGGAGCGACCGCGCCGCTGCCGCGCGCAGGCCATCGCGGCAATCCGGTGTCGGACCAGATCATGCTGCTCAATACCGCTTTCGCGCGGGGCTGATCTTCGATACGTTTCTGCTTTGTTCACATTTCGCTGGCATGGCTGTGCCGGGCGGATAGAGTGGGAACATGGCGGAAACGATTCGTATCATCGGCATCGATCCGGGGCTGAGGCGGACCGGATGGGGGATTGTTGAGACGTTCGGCAATTCGCTGCGTTTCGTTGCGGCCGGTACGGTGCGTTCCGACGACAAGGCCAATTTGGCCTCGCGGCTTTGCCAGTTGCATGACGGGCTGGCGGATGTACTGCATCAGGCCATGCCGCACGAGGCGGCGGTGGAGCAGACCTTCGTCAACAAGGATGCGGCGGCGACGCTCAAGCTCGGCCAGGCGCGCGGCATCGCCATGCTGGTGCCGGCGCGCGCCGGGCTGACGGTGGCGGAATATGCCCCGAATGCTGTCAAGAAGGCCGTGATCGGCGTCGGCCACGGCGACAAGAAGCAGATACACATGATGGTGCGGGTTCTGATGCCGAAAGCCTCGTTCGATACGGACGACGCCGCCGATGCGCTCGCCATTGCCATCTGCCATGCGCACCACCGGCAAAGCGCTGCGTACCGCTTGGCGCGGGCGGGTTAGGCGTTTCGCCTGATACCGCCATGTTCTTGACTTGTTCTGCGTGTTCCCTTAAGTAATACCTCGGAGGTATTACCATGCGCGTCACCGAAAAAGGTCAGGTTACGATTCCGAAGAATGTTCGCCGCAAGCTGGGCATCGTTCCTGGTAGCGAGATCGAGTTTGACCTGCGCGAAGACGGGGCGCTGATACGCCCTGCGACGACTTCCCAATCCAGGGCCGAGACTGCGGATTTCATGGACCATATCCGCCGGCATAAGGGAACCATGGACCTCGGCGGGATGACGGGCGACGAATTCTTCAGACTGCTGAGGGACTGATGTCGACGCTGGTTGATACCAACGTTCTGATCGACCTGTTTGATACAGGCAGTGCCTGGGAGGACTGGTCGACCCGCACCATCGAGCGCCTTCGGTCTCAGGGACCTATCGTGATCAACCAGATTGTCTACGCGGAGATGGCTGCGGGCTTTCCGCTGGAGGCCGACCTCGAGTCGGCGCTATCGCCGTCGCGTTTCGTTCGGGAGGATTTGCCGTGGGAAGCGGCTTTTGCAGCCGGCAAGGCGTTCGTCGCCTACCGCCGGGACGGCGGCCCCAAACGGTCGCCCTTGCCGGATTTTTATATTGGGGCGCACGCCACGATCCGCGGCTATCGATTGCTCACCCGGGACACTGCGCATTATCGCGCCTATTTCCCGCTGCTGCGCATCGTTTCTCCTGAGACGCATCCATGAAAGCGCTGGCATGATCGGCAAGCTCAAGGGAACGGTGGACGAAATCGACGAGGATCATTGCGTCGTCGATGTGCATGGCGTCGGCTACGTCGCCTATTGCTCGGCCCGTACGCTGGCCGCACTGCCGGCGACCGGCGAGGCGGTGGTGCTTTTCATCGAGACCTATGTGCGTGAGGACATGATCCGGCTTTACGGCTTCCAGTCGGCGCTGGAGCGGGAATGGTTCCGGCTGCTGATGAACAATGTGCAGGGCGTCGGCGCCAAGGTGGCGCTGGCGGTGTTGTCGACAATGGCGCCCGCCGACCTCGCCAACGCTATCGCGCTGCGCGACATCGCCATGGTCTCCCGGGCGCCGGGCGTCGGCAAGAAGGTGGCCGAGCGCATCGTCACCGAACTGAAGAACAAGGCACCAGCCTTTGCTGGAGCGGCGTCAGGCACGATCGGGCTGAAGCAGGAACTGGGCGAAGGGGTCGCGCCTGCGCCGATCACCGACGCGGTCTCGGCGCTGGTCAATCTCGGCTATTCGCGCGATATCGCCGCCAATGCGATCACTGCCGCGATGAAATCGGCCGGAGAGGGCGCGGACTCGGCGAAGCTGATCCGCTTCGGCCTCAAGGAACTGGCGCGGTGAGCTCGCGCTTGCCCATGGCTGATGCCCATGCAAGGAGAATGGCATGAGTCTTTCTCCTCGCCTTCTCACGCCCGAACAACGCGGCGAGGATGCCGATCAGACGCTGCGGCCGCAGACGCTCGACGAATTCGTCGGCCAGGCGGCGGCGCGGGCCAATCTGAAAGTGTTCGTCGAGGCGGCCAAGGGACGTGGCGAGGCGCTCGACCATGTGTTGTTCGTCGGCCCGCCAGGCCTTGGCAAGACGACGCTGGCGCAGATCATGGCGCGCGAGATGGGAGTCAATTTCCGCTCCACCTCCGGTCCGGTGATCGCCAAGGCGGGCGATCTCGCCGCGCTTCTGACCAATCTCGAAGAGCGGGACGTCCTTTTCATCGACGAAATCCACCGGCTGAGCCCGGCGGTGGAGGAAATCCTCTATCCGGCGATGGAGGACTATCAACTTGACCTGATCATCGGCGAGGGGCCGGCGGCGCGGTCGGTCAAGATCGACCTTGCCCGATTCACGCTGGTCGCCGCCACCACGCGGCTCGGCCTGATCACCAATCCGCTGCGCGATCGCTTCGGCATTCCGGTGCGGCTGAATTTCTATACGGTCGAGGAACTGGAATTGATCGTGCGGCGCGGCGCCCGCATCCTCGGCTTGCCCCTCAGCGATGACGGTGCTTCCGAGATCGCCCGGCGGGCGCGGGGCACGCCGCGCATCGCCGGTCGGCTGCTCAGGCGCGTGCGCGATTTCGCCGCCGTCGCCAGCGCGGATATTGTCAGCCGCAAGGTCGCCGACGAGGCGCTGTCGCGGCTCGAGGTGGACGCGCTCGGCCTCGACGCGCTCGACCGGCGGTATCTTTCCATGATCGCGCAGAACTTCGGCGGCGGCCCGGTCGGCATCGAGACCATCGCCGCTGGGCTGTCCGAACCGCGCGATGCCATTGAGGACATCATCGAGCCTTATCTGATCCAGCAGGGCTTTATCCAGCGCACGCCGCGCGGGCGGGTGCTGACGGCGAATGCCTGGCGGCATTTAGGGATCGAAGCGCCGAAGGATTTCGTCCAGCAGCAGATCAATCTCTTCCAGGAAGAGTGACCCGGCACCCGGCGACTATTCGGGCGTAATCTCCAGAATTCGTCATCCTGCGCTCTGATCCGGCTTCGCGTCCGCCGGGTGGCCTTGGTCCGACCCATGTATCGAAATGACGTTTGCGTTCCTCCGGATCGCGAATCTGGTTGACGCATGCCGTCAATTTGTACAGATGTACAAATTATAAGGTCGAACGAGCAATTTCATGCGCCCCAGCGTCCGCGACGCCCTCTTGCGAAATGCCGTCACGCTGTTTGCGGCCAGCGGCTACAACGCCGTTTCCCTGCGCGAGATCGCCAAGGCTGCCGGCGCCAATGTCGGAAGCCTGACCTACCATTTTGGCTCCAAGGCCAATCTCCTGCGGGAAATCTACAAGCGCCATACCGAGCCGATGAACGCCCGCCGGCGAGAGCTTCTTGGCGAGGCGCGGCGGATCAGCGATGCGGACGAGCGGCTGATGGCAATTCTCAGGGCTTATGTTCTGCCCGCTTTCATTTCCTCTTCGGAAGGAGATGGCGGCGGCGCAGAATTCACCCGCATGCGCGCTGTGCTGTCGGCGGAGGGCAACCCGGACGCGCGGACGATCATCGCGGGCGCCTTTGACGAAACCAGCCGCGCCTTCATCGACGCCGTTGCCGAATGCGTGCCGGGCGCCTCACGGGAGGGGCTGGTGTGGCGCAGCCAGTTTCTGCTCGGTGCGCTTTATTACGCGCTCATCAATCCCGAGCGCGTGACCCGTCTTTCGCACGGCGAAGTCGACGGCAATGACCGCGAGGCGGCTATTCAGCAGATTGTGGCGGCGAGCTATGCGAGCTTCAGGGACCTGGCTGCCGGTCCGCAAGAGACGGCTGCCGAAAGCATTCTCCAGGAACAGTCAGCATGAACGATCTTCCAGCGCAGGCCGGCCGCAAGCCGGTCTATGCCTTGCCGCCTGGCAGTTGCGACGCGCATTGCCATGTCTTCGGGCCGGGCGCCGTCTTCCCCTATGCGCCGCACCGCACCTACACGCCCGATGATGCGCCGAAGGAGAAGCTGGCGGCGCTGCATCACCGGCTCGGTGTCGAGCGCGCGGTGATCGTGCAGGCAAGCTGCCACGGAGCCGACAACCGCGCCATGCTCGATGCGATAGCCCGGCGTCCCGACAGCTATCGCGGCGTCGCCATCGTCGACGACAGTTTCGACGACAGCATCTTCCGGCAACTGGACGACGGCGGCGTGCGCGGTGTGCGCTTCAACTTCGTCCGCCATCTCGGCGGGGCGCCGGACATGGCGGTGTTCGACCGCGTGATCGACAGGATCAAGGGCAGCGGCTGGCATGTCGTGCTGCATCTGGATGCCGCCGACATCGTGCCGCTCGGCGATATGATCCGCCGGTTGCCGGTTCCATTCGTGATCGACCACATGGGAAGGATCGACACGGCGCTCGGCACCGGGCAGCCAGCGTTTCAGGTCCTGCTCGAACTGGCGCGCCGGGAGAATTGCTGGATCAAGGTTTCCGGTTCCGAGCGCATCTCGCGCTTTCCATTCGACACGGCTGTCCCGTTCGCCAAGGCGCTGGTGGAGGTCAGCCCCGACCGGGTGCTGTGGGGAACCGACTTTCCGCATCCGAATCTGAAGGAGCATGTCGACGAAGCCGATCTCGTCGACCTCGTGCCGCGTTTCGCCATCGACGCTCCCAGCCAGCAGCGTCTGCTCGTCGACAATCCTGCGCGTCTTTACGGTTTCGCCGCCTGAGCGGCTTCATTGGGAGGAGTAAAATGCAACAGAGTAGAGTTCAAAAGCCAGGCGTTCTTCGCCGGGCCGTGGCCTGGGCGGCGGTGTTGGCGGTAACGATGGGACTCGGCCTGCCGAATGCCGCGAGGGCGCAGGACGCCTATCCGTCCCGCGAGATCACGCTGGTGCTGCCGTTCGGTCCTGGCGGTATCGCCGACATCACGGCGCGCATCGTCGCTGAGAGCCTCGGCAAGAAGCTCGGCCGGCAGATCGTCATCCTGAACCAGCCGGGCGCCGGCGGCGCCACGGCGGCGAGGGCCGTGCTGGACGCTCCGGCGGACGGTTACACGCTGGCGCTGCTGTCGAACGGCACGGCGATCAGCGTGCCGCTGTTCAAGAACCTGCCGTTCGATCCGACCACGGATTTCGTGCCGGTATCGAGCCTCGCCTATTTCGACTTCGTCTTCGTCACCAAGGCCGGCGGCAAGTTCAAGACGTTGAAAGACGTGCTGGAAGCCGCCAAGGCAAATCCGGGGGCGCTCAATGTCGGCACGATCAATGTCGGCTCCAGCCAGAACCTCGCGGCGGAACTGTTCAAATCGACGGCCGGCGTGGATTTCACCATCGTGCCCTACAAGGCGACGCCCGATCTGCAGGTCGCCCTGCTCGGCGAACAGCTGGACATGATCATCGACAGCCAGACGGCGCTGAATGCGGTGCTGCAGCAGGACAAGGCGATTGCGCTTGCCTCCTCCGGCCCGGTCCGTTCCAGCCTGCTGCCGAATGTGGCGACGGCCCAGGAACAGGGCGTGACCGGATTCGACGTGACCTCCTGGAATGCGATTTTCGCGCCGAAGGGGACCCCGCCGGAAGTGGTCAGCAAGCTCAACGCGACGCTGGTCGAAGTGCTGGCCGATCCGGCGCTCAAGAAACGTTTCGCCGACCTTGGTGTCGAGGCGCGGTCGAGCACGCCGGAAGAGATTGGCAGGCGTCTGGCCGACGACATCAAGAAATGGGGGGACGTCATCCAGAAGGCGGGTATTCCCCAGCAGTAGCCGCAGTACAATCTTCAAGATCACCATGGGCGGCGGTTTGACAAACCGCCGCCCATGGACAGTGAGCCTGCGGCAGCCCGCGCACGGCACTTGATCCTCGCCACCAACGGTGCCAAGCCGGTTCCCATAAAGGCGGCGAAAGGAAAGTGAAATGGAGGATCGAGGCGAGCCGGATCTGATCGGCGGCATATCGGGTGGACTGACGCCATTCGGCCATCGGCTGATGGCGCGGGTCTATTATGCCGATACCGACTTCTCCGGTGTCGTCTATCACGCGCGCTACCTTGAATTCCTGGAACGCGGCCGCTCCGATTTCCTGCGGCTCGCGGGGGTGGATCACACGGAACTGGCGGAGGGCAAGCATGGCGAACGCATCGCCTGGGTCGTCCGGCGCATGGAAATCGACTTCAGGAGCCCGGCCCGGATGGACGATATACTCACCATAGACACGAGAACCACGAACATATCGGGCGCGCGCATCTTCATGGCGCAGCGGCTGAAGCGCGGCGACGACCTGCTGGTCGAGGCGCGTGTGGAGGCGGCAATCGTCGGCGAGGGCGGCCGGCCGCGCCGATTTCCCAAGGAATGGGTCGCCGCCTTCGTTCCCAAAGCCGATTTCTAAAACGCCTGTTCCCTATTGCCCTGCCGCCGAAGCGCGCCATTTTGCGGTGCAACATAGCTCCTAACTGATCCTTAACCATAACGGTTCATGAAGAGATCAGTGAAAATCGCAGGAATCCGAGCGCCTTCGTTTCACCAATATTTGCCCTAAAAAGGCCGCGAGGAGCGCATTTTGGGGCATTCCGGAAGCTTCGCGCCGACGGGCCACAAGGGGAATGCGCCAGGGGCTAGCCGCAAGCCAGGCCCGGAAAATTCTTAAGGATGTGAAGATGGAAAATATCGCACTGGCCGAACCGGCGGCGCAATTGTCGATCTGGGCCCTGTTCATGCAGGCCGGCTGGGTCGTCAAGCTGGTGATGCTCGGCCTGCTTGGAGCCTCGATCTGGACCTGGGCGATCATCGTCGACAAACTTGTCGCCTATGGCCGCATGCGGCTCGCCCTCAACAGGTTCGAACAGATATTCTGGTCCGGCCAGTCGCTGGAAGAACTCTACCGTACGCTGGCCGACCGCAAGACGACCGGCATGAGCGCAATCTTCGTCGCCGCCATGCGCGAATGGAAAAAGAGCTTCGAGAAGGGTGCGAAATCTCCCCTTGGCCTGCAGAACCGCATCGACAAGGCGATGGACCTGGCGTTGACGCGCGAGATGGAACGGCTCGAAGGTCGGCTCGGCTTTCTCGCGACCATCGGTTCGGCGGCGCCGTTCATCGGTCTTTTCGGCACGGTTGTCGGCATCATGACCTCGTTCCAGGCGATCGCAGCCTCGAAAAACACCAATCTTTCGGTTGTCGCGCCCGGCATCGCGGAGGCGCTTCTGGCAACCGCCATCGGCCTGCTCGCCGCCATCCCGGCGGTCATCGCCTACAACAAGCTATCATCCGACGCCGGCAAGCTTGGCGTTCGGATGGAAGGCTTCGCGGACGAGTTCTCCGCCATACTCTCGCGCCAAATCGATGAAAAAGTGGCCCAGCGGACCTGAGAACCGGGCTTAGGAGCAGATCATGGGTATGTCAGTAAGCGCGGGCGGCTCGGGGCGCGGTGGACGCGGCCACAGGCGGCGTAGTCGCCATCATGCGCTGATGTCCGAAATCAACGTCACGCCGATGGTCGATGTGATGCTGGTGCTGTTGATCATCTTCATGGTGGCGGCGCCGCTGCTGACGGTCGGTGTGCCCATCGACCTGCCGGAAACGCAGGCCAGGGCGATGAATTCCGATACGCAGCCGATCACCGTGTCGATTGACCAGGCCGGCAAGGTCTTCATCCAGGAGACCGAAATCCCGATCGACGAAGTCGTGCCGAAGCTCGAGGCCATCGCCAAGACCGGCTACGAGGAACGCATCTATGTGCGCGGCGACAAGGTTGCCGATTACGGCACGGTGATGAAGGTCATGGCCCGCATCTCTGCGGCCGGCTACAAGAATCTCGGCCTCGTGACGCTGCAGGAGCAAGACCAGTAGTTCCATGAGAGCAGGCCTCACCACATCGGTGATCATGCATGCGGCGCTGATCGGCTTCGGGCTGTTCTCGCTGTCGGCCCCGTCTGCTTTCGAGGTGACCGATGTCGAGGCGCTGCCGGTCGACATCGTGCCGATGGAGGACATCACGCAGATCCAGCAGGGCGACAAGAAAGCGACGATGCAGGAAAAGGCTGCGCCGACGCCGACCCAGCGCCCCGACATCGTCGCCGACGCCCAGAAGACCGGCGAGAACAGCGTCGATACCGACAAGCCGATCACGCCCGAGGCCAAGCCTAAGCCGGTGCAGAAATCGGATACGCCGCCACCTTCGCCGACGCCAACGGAAAAGCCGGCGCAGGAAGACGTGCCGAAGCCCAAGGACGAGCCGAAGCCGACGCCCGCCACGGAGGTCGCGCCGAAGCCGCAGCCGAAGGAAGAGATGAAACCGGATCCGGTCAAGGAACCCGATCCGAAGCCGCAGCCGGTGAAGGAGCCCGAGCCGGCCCCAAAACCGCCTGAGCAGAAGACGGCTTCGATCGAGGAGCTTTCCAAGCCCGATGCAGTCGCCGAGACCATTGCCGCCGAACAGCCTGTCGAGGAGGCCGCCAAGCTGCCCGACACGGCGCCGGCGCCGCAGGCCAGGCCGCGTCCGCAGCCGGCGCAGGCCGAAACCGCCAAGGCGCCGGAACGCAAGGACGCCGACAAACCGGCGAAGGAGGCTTCGTCGAAACCGAAGTCGGACGAGAAGGAATTCAACGCCGACGACATCGCGGCGCTGCTGGACAAGCAGAAGGCTTCCGGCGGTGGGGCCAAACGGTCGTCGCAGCAGGCTTCGCTCGGCGGCGAGAAGACGACGAGCGGCAACCGGCTGTCGCAGAACGAAATGGACGCGCTGCGCCAGAAGCTGGGCGGTTGCTGGAGCATTCCCGCCGGCGTCGACGATGCCGAGACGCTCAAGGTCTCGGTGCGTTTCCATCTCGACCGTTCGGGCGCCTTGCAGGATCGGCCCGAAGTCATCAAGGGCGGCGCGCCGTCCGGTCCCGGCCGTACGGCAGCGGAATCCGCGGTGCGCGCGGTGCAGAAATGCGCGCCATTCAACCTGCCCACCGACAAGTACGACAGCTGGTCGGAAGTGGTGGTCAATTTCGATCCAAGCGACATGTTCTAGGCGCTCGCCCCATGAACATCCGCCAGACAGAAGAACGAGGCTGAACGCATGAAGAAGTTCCTGACGACGCTCATGATGATCGGCGCCATGGCCACCGGCTTGAGCGCGCTTGCGACGCTTCCCGCCCGGGCGCTGGTCGAGATCGACGTCAACAAGGGCAATATCGAGCCTCTGCCGATCGCCATCACCGACATGGCCGGCGATGCGCTGGGAGCGGAGATTTCCGGCATCGTGACGGCCGACCTCAAGCGTTCGGGATTGTTCGCGCCGATCGACAAGAGCGCCTTCATCGAAAAGATTTCAAATCCGGACGCGGCGCCGCGCTTCGAGGACTGGAAGGTCATCAACGCGCAGGCGCTGGTCACAGGACGTGTCAGCCAGGAGGCGGATGGACGCATCCGCGCCGAATACCGGCTGTGGGACACGTTCGCCGGCCAGCAGCTTTCCGGCGAGCAGTTCTTCGCCAACGACGCCAACAAGCGCCGCATCGCCCACATCATCGCCGACGCCATCTATGAGCGCTTGACCGGTGAAAAAGGCTATTTCGACACCCGCGTCGTGTTCATCGACGAATCCGGCGCCAAGAATGCGCGGAAGAAGCGCCTTGCCATCATGGATCAGGACGGCGCCAATGTGCGCTATCTGTCCAACGGCAACGCCATCGTGCTGACGCCGCGCTTCTCGCCGAACCGGCAGGAAATCACCTATATGTCGTATGAGGGCGGCCAGCCGCGGGTCTATCTACTGCAGATCGAGACCGGCCAGCGCGAACTCGTCGGCAATTTCCCCGGCATGACCTTCGCGCCGCGCTTCTCGCCCGACGGCCAGAAGGTCATCATGAGCCTGCTGCGCGACGACGGCAATTCCAACATCTTCGCCATGGATCTGCGCAGCCGTTCGACGACGCGGCTGACCAATTCCAACGCCATCGACACCTCGCCCTCCTATTCGCCGGACGGATCGCAGGTCGTCTTCACCTCCGACCGCGGCGGCAGGGCGCAGATCTATGTCATGAATGCGGATGGCTCTGGCCAGAACCGCATCTCCTTCGGCGACGGGGTCTATTCGACGCCGGTATGGTCGCCGCGCGGCGACCTGATCGCCTTCACCAAGCAATCGGGCAGCGAGTTCCAGATCGGCGTCATGCGCACCGACGGCTCGGGCGAGCGCATCCTGTCCTCCGGCTTCCAGCAGGAGGGTCCGACCTGGGCACCGAACGGCCGCGTCCTGATGTTCTTCCGCGACGCGCCGGGTTCGGGCGGGCCGAAGCTGGTTTCCATCGATCTCACCGGCCGCAACGAACAGCCGATCCCGACATCCAACTTTGCGTCCGATCCGGCCTGGTCTCCGTTGCTCGAGTAGCGGAGACGGATGCCTTTCTGTTCGTGAAATCGGGGCCGGAAGGCCCCTTTTTCATGCCTTGGCCGCGTTTTGGCCGTATTTCCGCCTAGGGTCCGCGCGCAATGTGCTCCACGCGCAAGAGGCCGTGGACGGCGGTCGTAACCGAAATTTAACCCTGTTTCTTGAACGCCGGTTAACCCAAACGTGGTTACTGGAAGATCACTGAAATCACTCGAATTGCGAAGGAGAGGCGGCATGCGCCGTATCGCAGCACTTACCCGAAACCCGGCCATGATCGCATTGGTCGCCGCGCTGGCCGTTGCCGGCTGCGCTTCCAAGAAAACCCCGAACAGTGCCGCCGACCTCGGTCTTGGCGGAGCGGGTGCCGCGACGCCCGGTTCGGCGCAGGATTTCACGGTCAACATCGGCGATCGCATCTTCTTCGACACGGACTCATCGTCGATCCGCGCCGACGCACAGCAGACGCTTTCGCGCCAGGCGCAGTGGCTCAACCAGTACCGGCAGTACGCCATCGTCATCGAAGGCCATGCCGATGAGCGCGGAACGCGTGAATATAACCTGGCGCTCGGCGCCCGCCGCGCTGCCGCCACCCGCGATTTCCTCGTCGCCCGCGGCGTTGCCGGCAATCGCCTGAAGACCATCTCCTACGGCAAGGAACGTCCGGTCGCGGTCTGCGACGACATCTCCTGCTGGTCGCAGAATCGCCGGGCGGTCACCACGCTGAGCGGCGCCGGCAGCTAAGCCGCTGCCAGACCGGAAACATTCCGGTCGCGTAAATGCAACACCAATCCGGAAAGGCGGTCTCGCGGCCGCCTTTTTCGCGTTGTAACGTCCGGAAACAAAATTTGGCCGAAGTCTCGCGCCCTGCTAAGAGGCGAATTGCGGCTGATGCCAGCGCGAGGCGTCGGCGACGGCCGTGACCGTTTCACCATTCCGAGGCGAGAGGCATATGTATTTCAGAACAATCCTGAGCGGCACGCTGGCAGTGCTGCTTCTGTCGGGAACTGCAGGCGCGGCGGGCACCAACGGCCAGCCCGACAGGGAAGGCGGCTTTTCCTTCCACCTGCCGTCGATCGGCCTGCCGGGCGTTTTCGGCGGCAAGGGCGAGAACCATACCCAGGTGGCGCAGTCCGACGCCGGCGGCGTGGCGCTGCAAGAGCAGATCCGTGCCATGAACGGCAGGCTGGAGGAGCTGAATTTCCAGATACTGCAAATGCAGGAACAGATGCGCAAGCAGCAGGAAGACAACGAATTCCGCTTCCAGCAGATCGAAGGCGGCGGCGCGGGCGCACCGCAGAAGAAGTCTGACGCGGGAACTTCGCTGGATAGCAAGATGGCGGCGACGCCCGCCATCCCGCCGCCGGCTGCCGACCGGCAACCGGCAACGACGGGGGCGGCAGACGCCGCCCCGCAGCCATCCGGCCAGTCCATCGAAGAGGTGATTATCGATTCCGGCGACGGCGAGCCGGGCCAGGTCATCAAAGGCGCCCCGGCCAAGACCTTCGGTACCATCACCGTCGACAAGGACGGCAATGTCGTGGACGCGGGCGCGGGCCAGCAGTCCTCCGCCGCGCCGCCGACCCAGGCACCGGCAGCCGCCGGCAATGCGGACGGGACGGTGGTTGCCGCGCTGCCGTCGACGAACGATCCGAACGAGCTCTACCGCAATTCCTATCAGTTCATCCTGTCGGGCGATTACAACACCGCCGAACAGGGCTTCCGCGACCACATCTCGCGCTTCCCCAAGGATTCCCGCGCGGCGGACGCGCACTACTGGCTGGGCGAATCGCTGCTCGGCCAGCAGAAATACCGCGATGCGGCGGAAGTCTTCCTCGCCGCCAGCAAGGATTATCCGAAGGCGAAGAAGGCGCCGGACATGCTGTTGAAGCTTGGGGTTTCGCTGGCGGCTCTGAAGCAGCGCGACGTGGCCTGCGCGACGTTCAGCGAGGTCGCCAAACGCTATCCCGATATTTCCGGCGCGATGAAAGAACGCGTCAAGCAGGAACGCGCAAACGCTTCGTGCTGAACTGCCACAAAGTTTTTACGCCGTGCTGACGATCTCCAGGGCAGATTCCGAAGCGCAGGCCGATGCACGCGCGCTGCGCGCTCTTTTCCAGCCCATCGATTTCACAGGCGGCGCCGTCGTGGCCATTTCCGGCGGCAGCGATTCGACCGCGCTGCTTTTACTGCTGAAGCAATATCTGGCCGCCAATTCAAAGACGTCGAAAATTTTGGCTGTGACCGTCGACCATGCCTTGCGCGCCGATTCGGCCGCCGAAGCGGAGACGGTCGCGCGGCTTTGCCGGGAACACGGCGTCGATCATCGAATCATGAGCTGGTCCGGCCCCAAGCCTTCCACCGGCCTCGCCGCCGCGGCGCGCGAGGCGCGCTACCGGCTGCTGGCGCAGGCGGCGCGCGAGGCCGGGTTTGCCGCGATCCTGACCGGACACACCGCCGACGACCAGGCCGAGACGGTGTTGATGCGGCAGGCGCGAGCCGAGAGCCCTTCGGAAACAAGTCGTGGCATGGCGGGCATGGCGCCCGCGACCCTTTACGAAGGCGATATCTGGATACTCAGGCCCTTGCTCGCAGCAAGGCGGCATTGGCTGCGCGAGAAGCTGCGCGCCAGGCAGGTCGATTGGGTCGACGATCCGACCAATGCCGATCCGCGGTTCGAGCGTCCGCGGGTTCGTTCCGGGATGCAGGCATATGCAGATGCCGTTACGCAAGCGCTGGATCGCGCTGCCCGCGCAGCGCGCGCGCGCGTCGATCTGGGTCGATGTGCGGCGCAACTGATCGAAAATTATGTCATCCAACCGACGGCCGGACTGTTGAGGCTCGATCCGGCCTTCGTTGCCGGTGACAGCGACGTAGCCGTCTATGCACTGCGCATTCTGCTGGCCACTGTCGGCGGCGTGTCCTTTCTGCCCGACGAAGCACGTGCGCGAGGGCTTTTGGAGCGCCTTCGGGCCGAGCCACTTCGCGCCACATTGTCGCGCTCGGTCGTCGACAGCCGGGGCGCGGGCATCTTCCTGTTCCGCGAGGCGCGCGGCCTGCCGGGGCCGGTTGCGGCCGGTGAAGCGACCTTGTGGGATGGACGCCGGCGCATCACTTTCGGCGACAGCGGTGACGGATTCTTGATCGCGCCGGTCGGCGCAGCTTCCGATGCATTCGCCGACTGCGAGCGAGAGGATATCCCGGCAGGCCTTGTGCGCAAGGCGCTTCAGGCCGAACCGGCCGTATGGCAAGGAAAGCGATGCCTCGGTCCGGTTTTGCCCGGTGTTTCGCAGGCGATTGTCGCGCCTTGGGCGCGGTTCCTGCCGTCTTTCGATCTGGCGCCGGCATCGGCCGTGGCAAAGCTGATCGGAGCTTCTCCTGTTCCGAAACCGCCTTTCCACGGCCACATTGTCCCCGGATCGTCCAGCAAAGCTTAACCGAGACCCGTGCTTGTGCTTGGCAAGGGAATGCGCTCTCCCTATGTTAGGCTGAAGCTCCTCTCAAAGCCCCGCGTCCGGAGCGATCCGGCGGGCACCAACGGGACATTAAATGAATCCGAACTATCGCAACCTCGCGCTCTGGGCGATCATCGCGGTCCTGCTCATCGCCCTGTTCAACCTTTTCCAGACACCCCAGACGCGCGGCGCCTCGACCGATATTCCCTACTCGCAATTCCTGCAGGAGGTGGCGGCCGGTCGGGTCAAGACGGTCACGATCGCGGGCGAGCGCATAACGGGCACCTATTCCGACAGTTCGAACGGATTCCAGACCTATTCACCGGGCGATACCGCGCTGGTGTCGCGGCTCGAGGAGAAGAACGTCACCATCAATGCGCGGCCGGAAACCGACGGCAACAATTCGCTATTCGGCTATCTCGTTTCCTGGCTGCCGATGATCCTCATCCTCGGCGTGTGGATATTCTTCATGCGCCAGATGCAGTCCGGTTCAGGCCGTGCCATGGGCTTCGGCAAATCCAAGGCCAAGCTTTTGACCGAGGCGCATGGGCGCGTCACCTTCCAGGACGTCGCGGGCGTCGACGAGGCCAAGGAAGACCTGGAGGAAATCGTCGAGTTCCTGCGCGACCCGCAAAAATTCCAGCGGCTCGGGGGCAAGATTCCGCGCGGCGTTTTGCTCGTCGGTCCTCCGGGCACCGGCAAGACGCTGCTGGCCCGCTCGGTCGCCGGCGAGGCCAACGTGCCGTTCTTTACCATCTCCGGCTCGGACTTCGTCGAGATGTTCGTCGGCGTTGGCGCAAGCCGTGTGCGCGACATGTTCGACCAGGCCAAGAAGAACGCGCCCTGCATCATCTTCATCGATGAAATCGACGCGGTCGGCCGCCATCGCGGCGCCGGTCTCGGCGGCGGCAACGACGAGCGCGAGCAGACACTGAACCAGTTGCTGGTCGAGATGGACGGTTTCGAATCGAACGAATCGATCATCCTGATCGCCGCCACCAACCGGCCTGACGTACTCGACCCGGCGCTGCTGCGCCCCGGCCGCTTCGACCGTCAGGTCGTGGTTCCGAACCCCGACATCATCGGCCGCGAGAAGATACTAAAGGTGCATGTGCGCAACGTGCCGCTCGCCCCCAATGTCGACCTGAAGACGGTTGCGCGCGGCACGCCGGGCTTCTCCGGCGCCGACCTGATGAACCTCGTCAACGAAGCGGCGCTGATGGCGGCGCGGCGCAACAAGCGCCTCGTCACAATGGCCGAGTTCGAGGACGCCAAGGACAAGATCATGATGGGCGCCGAGCGGCGTTCGTCGGCGATGACGCAGGCCGAGAAAGAGCTGACCGCCTACCACGAATCCGGCCATGCCATCCTGGCGCTCAACGTTCCGACTGCCGATCCGCTGCACAAGGCGACGATCATTCCCCGTGGCCGTGCGCTCGGCATGGTCATGCAGTTGCCGGAAGGCGACCGTTATTCGATGAGCTACAAGTACATGATCTCGCGCCTCGCCATCATGATGGGCGGGCGTGTGGCGGAAGAGTTCAAGTTCGGCAAGGAAAACATCACCTCCGGCGCTTCCTCCGACATCGAGCAGGCGACCAAGCTGGCGCGCGCCATGGTGACGCGCTGGGGCTTCTCGGACAAGCTCGGCCATGTCGCTTATGGAGACAACCAGGAGGAGGTCTTCCTCGGCCATTCGGTGACGCGCCAGCAGAACATTTCAGAAGAAACGGCGCAGATCATCGACGCCGAAGTGCGCCGGCTGATCGACGAGGCCTATTCTACAGCCAAGACGGTGCTGACCAAGAAGAAGAAGGACTGGATCGCGCTGGCGGAAGGCCTGCTCGAATACGAGACGCTGTCGGGTGAAGAGATCAAACAGCTCCTGGCCGGCAACAAGCCGTCGCGCGATCTCGGCGACGACACACCGACGCCGCGTGGTTCCGCGGTTCCGAAAGCTGGCGGCACCGCCCGTGGCAAGAAGAAGGGTCCGGAGCCGGAAGGCGGAATGGAACCGCAGCCCTCCAATTGAAGCGGCAGCTGCCGAGCCTGTTCGATCCAATGAATTGCCCGGAGCGGCCGCCAATTGGCGGCCGTTTCGACTTGATGTAACAAGTCCGCGGTTCGGCGCGAAGACCAGAGGTGCATCTTGTGAGCGGCATGGACGAGGCCGAACTGTACCGGCTCATGCGGGCCGCTATCGCGGGGAATGAGAAGGCATACGCCGATTTCCTTCACCGCGTGGCGGCGCTTGTGCGTGGCTTTGCCCGCCGCAAGATCGTTCACGGCGGCGTCGACCCCGAGGATATCGTGCAGGAAACCTTGCTCGCCATTCACACCAAGCGGCATACATGGCGCAGCGATGCGCCGGTGCTTCCGTGGGTGTACGCCATTGCCCGCTTTAAGCTCATCGACGCATTCCGACGCCGTGGCCGCCGCATCGAGATCGAGATCGGCGAGATCGCCGAAACCCATGCCAACCCTGAAGACGAGACCGTCAGCGCGCGCGATGTCAGCCGCGCGCTGGAGAGCCTGCCAGCCGGGCAGCGTTCGGTCGTGTCGTCGATTTCGGTGGAGGGACGCTCGATCAGCCAGACGGCTCAGGCGCTGGGCATGAGCGAAGTCGCGGTTCGGGTGGCATTGCATCGCGGACTGGCGGCCATCGCCAGCCGGTTTGGAGGGGGAAGGGCGTGAAAACGGACGACCTCATCAAGTCGCTCAACGCCGATGCCGCCTATCGCACGATGTCCCTGCGCGCTGCGTGGTGGCTGGCCGCGGCGCTGGCGGCTCTCGTTGCCGCCGCTGTGTTCTTTTCAACGCTTGGACCACGCCTGGATATCGAAACCGCTGCCCACACGGTGCGGTTCCTGCTCAAGTTCGTTTTCGCCGGATCGCTGGCGGCTGCCGCCTTTGTTTGCGTGCGCGCGTTGTCTTCTCCCGGCGCTTCGGTTCGCAAATATCTTCCAGGGCTGCTTGTGGCGCCCCTGCTCATGGCTGCGGCTGTCATCGCCGAGATGATGCTGATACCGCGACAGGATTGGGCGGCGCGGCTGATCGGCACGAACATGCGATCCTGTCTCCTGTTCATTCCGATGATCGGCATCGGACCGCTGGCGCTGTTCATCGCGGCGTTGCGGCATGGAGCGCCGACGCGGCCGGGTCTCGCCGGCGCCATTGCAGGCTTGCTCGCTGGCGGGCTGGCGGCAATGTTCTACGCCGCCCATTGCCCCGACGACTCGCCGTTCTTCGTCGCGACCTGGTACACGGTCGCGATCGCAGGCCTGACTTTGCTTGGGCTGCTGGGCGGCCGGCTTTTCGCCCGATGGTAAGTCCGGAAGAGACCTGCGTCAGCGAGTCGGGACGGGGTGCTCGCCGCGATAGTCATAGAAGCCGCGCCCGGTCTTGCGGCCGAGCCAACCGGCCTCGACATATTTGACCAGCAGCGGGCAGGGGCGATACTTCGAGTCCGATAGGCCGTCATGGAGAACCTGCATGACGGAAAGGCAGGTATCGAGGCCGATGAAGTCGGCAAGCTGGAGCGGTCCCATAGGATGGTTGGCGCCCAGCCGCATGGCGGTATCGATGGCATCGACCGTGCCGACGCCTTCGTAAAGTGTGTAGATCGCCTCGTTGATCATCGGCAGCAGGATGCGGTTGACGATGAAGGCCGGGAAGTCTTCGGAGACGGTGGCGGTCTTGTCGAGCGTCGAGACGTAATCCTTGGCCAGTTCGAACGTCTTGTCCTCGGTGGCGATACCCCGCACCAATTCCACCAACTTCATCAACGGCACCGGATTCATGAAATGAATGCCGATGAAGCGTTCAGGCCGGTCGGTCTGCGCCGCCAGCCGGGTGATCGAGATCGACGAGGTGTTGGTGGCGAGGATCGCCTCGGGATTGAGCTGCGGACAAAGCTGCGTGTAGATCTTGCGCTTGATCGTCTCGTCTTCGGTCGCTGCTTCAATGACGAGGTCGGCGCCTGCCAGATCGGCCATGGCCGGAGCCGAGGAAATGCGCGCCATGGCCTCGTTGCGCGACTTTTCGTCCAGCTTGCCCGCGCCCACCTGCCTGGCCATGTTGCCGCTGACCGTGGCGATGCCCTTCTCAATCCGGTCGGTGGAGACGTCGTAGAGCAGGACCTTGTAGCCCGCGAGCGCCGAGACATGGGCGATGCCGCCGCCCATCTGCCCCGCACCGATAATGCCGATCGTTTCGATCCTGCTCATGACACCGATCCCGTCCGAGGCTTCAGCCTGTTTTTTGTGCAGTGCAAAACTAAAATGGCGGGGCGACTTCGTCTACCCCGCCATTCCAGATTTTAATATGCCCGGTAAAGCCGCGTCAAAGCGCCTTTTCGAGTTCGGGCAGGACGGTGAAGAGGTCACCGACGATGCCGTAGTCAGCGACCTGGAAAATCGGCGCTTCCTCGTCCTTGTTGATGGCGACGATGACCTTGCTATCCTTCATGCCGGCGAGGTGCTGAATGGCGCCGGAGATGCCTGCGGCGATATAGAGGTCGGGCGCAACCACCTTGCCGGTCTGGCCGACCTGCCAGTCGTTGGGCGCATAGCCGGCATCGACGGCGGCGCGCGAAGCGCCGACGGCGGCGCCCAGTTTGTCGGCTACCGGCAGGATGACCTCGGTGAACTTCTCGGCCGAGCCGAGCGCGCGGCCACCCGAGATGATGATCTTGGCCGAGGTGAGTTCCGGGCGGTCGCTCTCCGACAGCTTGTTCTCGACGAAGGAGGAGAGACCGGGGTTGTCAGCCGCCTTGACCGTCTCGACGGATGCCGAGCCGCCCTCGGCCGCGGCCGGGAAGGAAGCTGTGCGCACGGTGATGACCTTGGTCTTGTCGGTCGACTGCACCGTCTGGATGGCGTTGCCGGCGTAGATTGGCCGTTTAAAGGTGTCGGGCGAAACCACTTCGATGATTTCCGATACCTGCTGCACGTCGAGGAGGGCTGCGACGCGCGGCGCGACGTTCTTGCCGGACGTGGTGGCGGGGGCGACGATGGCGTCGTAGCCGCCTGCGAGCGATACGACGAGGGCAGCCAGCGGCTCCGCGAGACGCTCCGCCAACTCGTCGGCTTCCGCCAGCAGCACCTTGCGCACGCCCTTCAGCTTTGCCGCCGCGTCGGCGGCCGCCTTGGCGCCCTTGCCGGCGACCAGAACGTCGATGTCGGAACCGATCTTCGATGCTGCCGACAGCGCCTTACCGGTCTGGTCGGAAAGCGAAGCATTGTCGTGTTCGGCGATGAGGAGAATTGCCA
>CBFGLW010000023.1:0-38161 GCA_965649745.1 uncultured Mesorhizobium sp.
CCGGCCTGCCCGCAAGTGATCCAGTTGCGCGGCTTGTAGACGTGCAGGAACTGCGCGCCGGCGATCTGCGACAGGCCGATGGTGGTGACATAGGTCGTGTCGCGCGGGAAGGCCTTGTTCATCTCCTCATAGACGCGCTGCGGTTTCAGCGGCACTTCAGTGAAATGCGTCTTGCGCTTCATCGTCTTCTTGCGCGCCTGGCATTCCTTCGCCCAGCCGAACCAGTCGCGCAGTCTGCCGGCGGTGCGCCACTCGGTGGCGACGTCCAGCAGCGTCTTCAGCGCCGCGCCCGCGTCCGACACGAGGCCAAGATCAGGCGCGAAGACACGGCCGATCTGCGTCGGCTCGATGTCGATGTGAACGAACTTTTTCCCTCTGGTATAGGTATCCACCGAACCCGTGTGCCGGTTGGCCCAGCGGTTGCCGATACCCAGCACGAAATCCGCCTCCAGCATGGTGGCGTTGCCGTAGCGATGCGACGTCTGCAGGCCACACATGCCGGCCATCAGCCGGTGGTCGTCGGGAATGGCGCCCCAGCCCATCAGCGTCGGGATGACCGGAACGCCGGTGATCTCGGCGAATTCGGTGAGCAGGTCCGACGCGTCGGCATTGATGATGCCGCCCCCGGCCACGATCAGCGGCTTTTCGGCTGCGTTCAGCATGGCCAGCGTCTTTTCCGCCTGCAAGCGGGTCATGGCGGGCTTCGACACGCTCAAGGGCTCATAGGCGTCGATATCGAACTCGATCTCGGCAAGCTGGACGTCGACCGGCAGGTCGATGAGAACCGGCCCCGGCCTTCCCGAACGCATCAGGTGGAACGCCTTTTGCAGCGTCATCGGGACGAGATAAGGCTCCATCACCGTGACCGCCCATTTGGTGACGGGCGCGGCGATCGCGGCGATGTCGACGGCCTGGAAATCCTCCTTGTTCAGACGTGCGCGGGGCGCCTGTCCGGTGATGCACAGGATCGGAATGGAATCGGCCGACGCCGAATAAAGCCCGGTGATCATGTCGGTACCCGCAGGTCCGGACGTGCCGATGCACAGGCCGATATTGCCGGCGGCGGCGCGTGTGTAGCCTTCGGCCATGTGCGACGCCGCCTCGACGTGACGGGCAAGAATATGGCGGATGCTGCCCCTCGCCTTCAACGCCGAATAGAGCGGATTGATCGCAGCGCCCGGCACACCGAATGCGCAGGCGATGCCTTCCCTTTCAAGAACAAGAACCGCTGCATCGACCGCGCGCATCCTGGCCATGATCGCCTCCTGGGGTGAGAACCTTGACGGCTCGACTCTGGCAGGAGATCGCGTATTTTTCAATTTTTTCAAAATATTTTTTCATTTTCTGAGATGAGATGTTTCCGGTTGATTTTGCTTGGCTTTTCTTTTTTCGTCATTTCGGCTATTTCTCATTGTGAAAAACTTTTTCATACCAGCCTGACCGGATCTGCCGATGGAACAGATTGAAAAGCGCCAGCGCGGCAGGCCACGCGCCTTCAACGGACCGTCGGAAAACGCGTCGGTCCAGTCGCTCGACCGGGCGCTGCGTATTCTCGCCATCGTCGCGCAAGGCGACGGTCTGTCGCTGAGCGAACTGGCCAACGCATCGGGCGTCCCCGCCCCGACCGCCTACCGGATGCTGACGACGCTACAGGGCCACGGCATGGTCGAGTTCGATACGACCAACCAGCTCTGGTCGATCGGTGTCGAGACCTACCGCATGGGCTCCGCCTTTCTGCGCAGCCGCAAGCTGGTCGACCGCGCCCGTGTCGTCATGCAGGAATTGATGGAAAAAACCGGCGAGACCGCCAATCTCGGCGTCGCCGAAGACGATTGCGTCGTCTTCGTCAGCCAGGTGGAAACGCATCAGGCGATCCGCGCCTTCTTCCGGCCGGGCACCCGCAGCCCGTTTCATGCGTCCGGGATCGGCAAGGCGGTGCTGGCGCATCTCGACGGCGACCGGGTCGCGGCGGTCGCGCGCAAGGCGGGCCTTGAATCCTTCACGGCGAAGACATTGTCCTCCCTGCCCGCACTTTCCCTCGATCTCGCCCGGATCAGGGAGCGCGGCTGGTCGGTGGACGACGAGGAGCGCAATGAAGGCATGCGCTGCGTCGCCGCCGCCATCTTCAACGAATTCGGCGAGCCGGTGGGTGGGGTTTCTGTATCGGGTCCGACCGTGCGGGTGACTCCCGAGCGTCTTGCCGAAATCGGACCGATGGTGCGGCAGGCCGCGGCCGCGGTCACGGCCATGATCGGCGGCCAGATGCCTTCAGTCACGGCCTAGTCCAGCGCCATATCCGCGGCGACGGCATGTATTTCGCCCAGGAACGCGCGCTGCAACTGGCTGGGCAACCAGTTTTCGCGCATCGTCAGGCCGATCATACGCGTGTTCAGGCGCTCGGCGACGGAAGCCGAGACAGGAATGCAGCGGAGAATGGACTCGCGATCCTCGATGGCGATCTGCCGGCGCGACAGCATGGCGAGCCGGTCGCTCTCGATGACGATGGCGCGGGTCAGCACGAGGGAACTGGTTTCGATGCTGGGCACAGGCGGGTTCGCAGTGCCTGAAAAGAGACCGTCGAAGGCGGCGCGGATCGGCGTTCCGGGCCGTTGCGCGACCCAGTCCATCGCCGCCAGATCCTCCAGTTCGGCGCCCCTGCCCGCTGCGAAAAGCGGATGGCCGGGACGACCGACGATCGCATAAGGATCGTCGAAAAGCGTCTCCGTCCTCAACCCTTGCAGGTCGGCCCCGCTGCGCAGCGCGCCGATCAGGATGTCGCACAGGCCGGCGCGCAGATGCTGCGACAGCGTTTCATACGATCCATCGGTGATCTCCACTCGCGCCTTCGGATGCTGTTCGAGCAGGCTGTTGATGGCGCGGCCAAGAAGGAGCGTTCGGGCAAGCGGCAGGCTGGCAACCTTGAGGCGGCCTTCCATCCGTCCCTCCAGCTCACGCAGTTCGTCACGCGCCTGTTCGAGCTCGCTCAGCGCAAGCTGCCATCTGAGCGCCAGACGCTTGCCGACTGCGTTCGGAGCGATGCCGCTGGCGCCACGGCTGAAGATCGCCCTGCCCAGCGTTTCCTGCAGCCCGTGGGCAAGTCGATGCAAGGCGGCTGGCGAAATCTCATGCCGGCGCGCCGCCTCGGTGATCGAACCGGCATTGGCAAGTGCGATCAGCGTATTGATCTGTCGCCATGTGATCCGGTCCATGCATCGCGCGACCAGCGAGGCATCCCGCTGCGAAGCGGCGCCCAACGCCTGCGCCAGGGCGCCTGCGAACTGGCTTTCCATGCGTTCGAGCCGATGCCGCAACACCTCGCCCGCCGCGGTCGGCTGGCTGCCCCCCGCATGGCGCGTCAGCAGTTTCGCGCCGAATTGCTCCTCGATCCCGGCGACCGCCACGGAGATTGCGGGCTGCGAAATGTTCAGCTGGGCGGCCACGCGGTTGAGGCTGCCGATCTCACAGATCCGCGCGAAGAGCCGCAAATGGCGAAGGTTGAAACCTGTGTCCTCTGTCATCGATAAAATCGGATTCACAAAAATCTATAACTCGGCGTGGCTTTCGTATTAGCACGACGCCATCGATCCATGCCACTTCGCTCTCCGACAAATCGAGGGAGGAGCGATAATGCCCCGTAAAACGGCGCTGGTCGTCAGCGCGCACTCAGCAGACTTCGTATGGCGCGCCGGCGGCGCGATAGCCGCCCATACGGAACAAGGCTACGCGGTCACCGTCGTGTGCCTTTCGTTCGGCGAGCGCGGCGAGTCCGCCAAGCTGTGGAAGCTGCCCGGCATGACGCTGGACAAGGTCAAGGCAGACCGCCAGCGCGAGGCCGAAAACGCGGCTAAGGCGCTCGGCGTCGAGGATATTCGGTTTTTCGATCTGGGCGACTACCCCATGCAGATCACGCCGGAGGCCTTCGACAGGCTGGTGGATGTCTATCGGGAGGTCCGCCCGGAGTTCATGCTGACCCATTCCCGCCAGGACCCCTACAATTTCGACCACCCCATGGCGACCGACTTCGCCCAGCACGCCAGGGTGATTGCCCAGGCGCACGGGCACAAGCCGGAAACCAAGGTCATCGGCGCACCGCCGGTCTATCTTTTCGAGCCGCACCAGCCAGAACAGTGCAACTGGAAGCCGACCTTCCTGCTCGACATCACACCGGTGTGGGAGAAGAAGCTGGCCGCCATCAAATGCATGGAAGGCCAGGAGCATCTCTGGGAATATTATACCCGTGTCGCCCAGCAGCGCGGCGTCCAGGCCTCCCGCAACTCGGATTACAAGATCACCTACGGTGAAGGCTACGAGGCGGTCTTCCCGCATGTCACCGGCACGCTCGGCCATGGGGCCTTGGCCAAGGGGGTTTCGGCATGAGCGTGGTCTGTCGCAACATCGAGCGCGCCGATCTGGCCACGGTCGACGCCCTGGCCACCTGCGGCACTGCAACCGTCCATGAGGCGCTGGGCCGGACCGGCCTGATGCAGTCCTTCATGCGGCCGATCTGGCGCGGCGCCCGCGTTGCGGGAAATGCCGTCACCGTTTCGGTCGCACCGGCGGACAACTGGATGATCCATGTCGCGGTCGAACAGTGCCGCGAAGGCGACATCCTCGTCGTCGCGCCGACATCGCCCTGCGATGTCGGCTATTTCGGCGAACTGCTCGCAACATCACTCAAGGCACGCGGCGTCCGCGGCCTCGTCATCGAAGCCGGCGTGCGCGACGTGATGGAACTCGAGGACATGGGCTTCCCCGTCTGGTCGAAGCACATATCGGCGCAGGGAACCGTCAAGGGCACGCTCGGCTCGGTCAACGTTCCGATCGTCTGCGCCGGAGCCCCGGTCAACCCCGGCGACGTGATCGTGGCCGATCAGGATGGCGTCATGGTCGTGCCTCGCCAACAGGCAGGCAAGGCGCTGGAACTGTCGCAGGCGCGTCTGGACAAGGAGGCGAAGACGCGGGCGCGGCTGGCGGCCGGAGAGCTTGGCCTGGACATTTACGGCATGCGCGAAACCTTGGCCGCCAAGGGTTTGCGCTACCTGGACTGACAAGAACGAACGCCGCGCGGGCCTGCCCGACGAACGGCGTCGATGGAGGAAAGATGACAAAGATCGCCATGATCGGTTTTGGCGAGGCGGCGCAATCCATCGCCGCCGGGCTCAAGGGACGCCCGGGGCTGGAACTGTCGGCCTTCGACCTGCGCTTTGCGGATGCGGCCGCCGCGCAGGCGCTTCGTCAAGCCGCCACGGAACGTGACGTCACGGCGCTCGACGATATTTCCGGCGTCGCTTCCGCCGATCTCGTCCTTTCGCTGGTCGTCGGATCGGCCACACGCAGCGCCGCCGCGTCGGCCGCTCCCTACCTCGCCGAAAGCGCGGTCTATATCGACCTGAATTCCGTCGGCTCGGAAACCAAGCAACTGGCGGCAGGCGAGATCGCCCGCGGCAAGGGCAGCTTCGTCGACGGCGCGGTGATGGCGCCGGTGCCGCGCAGCGCCGAGAAGGTCCCCATCGTCGTGGCCGGCGAACGCGCAGCCGAGATCGCCGAAACGCTGAACGGCCTGGGCATGAACATCGAGGTGGTCGGCGACAAGCCGGGCCAGGCCTCGGCGCTGAAGATGATCCGGTCCGTCATGATCAAGGGCATTGAGGCCCTGCTCATCGAAGCCCTGACGTCGGCTGAAAAAGTGGGCGTGACCGAACGCATTCTGGATTCGGTCCAGGAATCCTTCCCTGGCCTGAACTGGCGCGACATCGCCGACTACTACATCTCTCGCACCTTCGAGCACGGCGCGCGGCGTGTGACCGAAATGACCGAAGCCGCCAACACCATCGAGTCGCTCGGGCTCGACGCGCATATGTCGCGCGCCGCCTGCAAGACGATCGGCGAAGCGCATCTGGCACTGAAAAACAAGGGGCTGACAGTCAAGGACGGTTATCGCGGCTTCGTGCCCGTGCTGGCGGCAACATTGGTCAGGGGGGGCTGATATGGACGGGATCGTTCAATCTCTCGAAGTCATCTTCAGCCTGTCAGGCCTTGCGGTGCTCGTCATCGGAGCGCTGCTCGGCATCGTCATCGGCGCCCTGCCCGGCCTCGGTCCGTCGATCGGTCTCAGCCTGCTCATTCCCTTCACCTACAATCTCGGGCCGGAACTCAGCATGCTGCTGATGATCTCGCTCTACACCTCGGCCGAATATGGCGGATCGATCAGCGCCATCCTGCTTTCGACGCCCGGCACCGCCGCGGCCGCCGCGACCGTCATCGACGGTTACGCCATGGCCCGAAAGGGCAAGGCGAACGAGGCCATCTCGATTTCCCTGACCGCCTCGACGACCGGCGGCATCCTCGGCGGCCTCGCGCTGCTGCTGCTGGCTATGCCTCTGGCGACGCTGGCCCTGCAATTCGGTCCGGCCGGATATTTCGCCGTCAGCCTCTTCGGCCTCTGCTCGGTCGCGGCGCTGTCCAGTGAATCTCTTCTCAAAGGGCTGATCTGCGCCGCCTTCGGCCTGGCGCTGGCCACCGTCGGCATCGATCCGATCGCCGGTACGCCGCGCTTTACCCTCGGCATGTTCGAACTTTACGAGGGCGTGCCCTTCCTCGTGGCGCTAATCGGCCTGTTCGCCGTCTCCGAAGCCATGGTGATGATCGAGAACCGCGCCATGAACGCCCCGATGATCAAGGACAAGGTCGGCCATGTCTTCATGTCGATGGCGCTGTGGAAGGAAACCTGGCGCAGCCAGCTTTCCGGCTCGGTGATCGGCACCCTGCTCGGCATCCTGCCCGGCGTCGGCGGCAACATCGCCTGCTGGATCGCACGCGACTATGCCCGCGCCCGCGACCCGCACCCCGAAGAATACGGCAAGGGTTCGGCGAACGGCATCGCCGCGCCGGAAGCGGCCAACAACGCGACGGTGGGCGGCGCGCTCGTTCCGCTGCTGGCGCTCGGCATTCCGGGCTCCCCGACCACGGCCATCATGGTCGGCGCCCTGATCATGCATGGCCTGCAGCCCGGACCCCAGCTTTTCACCGAACAGCCGACGTTGGTCTACGCGATCCTTTTCGGCGTCATCATCGCCTCCATCGTCCAGTACATCGCCGGCTCGCTCTTCCTGCCGGTCGTGGCGCGGACCGTGCTGCTGCCCGATGCCGTCATAGCGGTCGGCATCATGGCCTTTGCCGTGCTCGGCGCCTTCGCCATCCGCAACCTGATGTTCGACGTCTACCTGATGCTCGGCTTCGGCGTGCTCGGCTATCTGATGAAGAAGATGAAGTTCCCCGTGCCGCCGGTGATCCTGGCGATGGTGCTGGGATACCTGATCGAGTCGAACTACCGCACGGCGCTCGTCTCGTCGCAGGGAGACTACATGATCTTCCTGACCGACCCGATCAGCCTGCTGTTCCTGGTACTCAGCCTCCTGAGCCTGCTGACGCCGTTCTGGCGTTCGATGCAGGCCCGACGTGTCAAGCGTCAGGCGATCCAGTCGAGCACGGCCGGCGCGGCCGGCACTGCCAAGATTCAACCGGAGGAGTGACTATGCAGAAAATCAACAGAAGGCATTTTGCCCGCCTGATGGGCGCAGTGACGGGGGCCGCGCTGGCCGCGTCCACCCTGATGGCGCCGACCATGGCCGCGGCCGAGGGCTTTCCCGACAAGCCGGTGACGCTGGTCGTCTGGTCGGGCGCGGGAGGAGCGCTCGATACGTATGGCCGCAAACTCGCTGAACTTCTGGAAAAGGAAAACGGCTGGACCGTCAGGGTCGACAATCGCCCCGGCGGCAGCGGTGCCGTCGGCGTTTCCCAGATCATGAACCAGCCGGCTGACGGCTACAACATTCTGGTGCTGACCGGAACGCTGACCTTCGGCATCGCGCAGGGCCTGATCCCGTTCAAGATCGACGATCTGCGCCTGCTGCGGGCGATGCAGTCCGAGCCGTCTTCGCTGGCGGTGCTGTCCAGCAGCCCGGTCAAGAGCGTCGACGACTTCGTGAAATACATGAAGGAGCATCCGAACGGCCTCAAGGTCGGCGGTCACGCGCCGGGCGGCTTCCACCAGTTCATGCTCTACCAGTTCATGAAGGCCGGCGGTTTCGAGAGCGGCTGGATCCCGCACGACGCTTCGGGCAAGGTCGCACTCGGTCTGCTCGGCAAGCATCTCGACGCCGCCATGATGACCCCCTCCACCGGCCTCTCGCAGGTCAAGAGCGGCGAGATCAAGCTGCTTGGCATCTCCATGGACGAGCGCAGCGAGTTCCTGCCCGACGTGCCGACCTTCAAAGAGCAGGGATATGATATCGAGGGCGCGGTCTGGCGCGGCATCGCCGTCAAGGCCGGCACGCCTGACGATGTCGTGAACGGCATTCAGGCCGCTATCGACAAGGTGACGGCTTCCGAGGACTGGAAGAAGTTCCAGACCGACCAGTTCCAGGACAGCCCGGACTGGAAGGAAGAAGAGTTCACCAAGCGCGCCCGGAGCGAGCTCGAGAACCAGACCGAGTTCCTGAAGGCCAGCGGATACATCAAATGAATACGCCCGCCTCAGCAAATATGGCGCCGGAGCCCCTCCCACTGGGAGGGGCCAAGCCCGAAAATCGCCATTTCTGGTCAAATGTCGTCGCGGCCTGCATCTGCATCGCGTGGAACCTGGCCTTCCTGGTCCTTAGCCTGGAACTGCCGGCCGGCCATTCGCGTGGCGACGTAGGCCCGGGCATGGTGCCGCTGGAAATTGGCGTGCTGGGCCTTCTCGTATCGGGCATTTACCTGATTCAGGTCTTGCGGGGAGCCGAAACGGAAGGAAGCGAACACGACATCGATGTCATGCGCGTGGCCGGACTTATCGCGCTTTTCGTGGCCGCTGCCGCAAGCGCGGGGTGGATTGGCCTGGCGGTATCGCTCGGTCTCGCAGCCGGCGTGGCGACGCTGCTGTTTCCCGGCGAGAAGGTGATCGTTCGCGCCGTCCTGACCGGCATCGGTTTCTGGGCGATTGCCTATGTCGTCTTCGGAAAACTGCTTCAATTACCGCTTCCCTGACCTGCGCACTGGATAACAAGGACGGTCCGATGAGTTCCGATGGCATAGCCTGCATCATGATGCGCGGCGGCACCTCCAAGGGCGGGTATTTCCTCGCCGAGGATCTGCCGCAGGACAAGGCCGAGCGCGACAGGCTGTTGCTGCGCATTATGGGGTCGCCCGACCCGCGCCAGATCGACGGCATCGGCGGCGCCGATCCGCTGACCAGCAAGGTGGCGGTGGTGCGCAAGTCCGAGCGGCCGGGCATCGATGTCGACTACCTGTTCCTGCAGGTCTTCGTCGACCAGCCGCTGGTTTCCGACAGCCAGAACTGCGGCAACATCCTCGCCGGCATCGGCCCCTTCGCCATCGAGCGCGGGCTGGTCGCGCCCATCGAGGGCGAGACGACGGTGGCGATCTTCATGGAGAACACAAGCCAGACCACGGTGGCGCGGGTGCGCACGAAGAACGGCAAGCCCGTCTATGAAGGCGATGCGTATATCGATGGCGTGCCGACCCCCGCCTCCCCCATCTATCTGAGCTTCTCGGACGCCGCGGGCTCGAGCTGCGGCGCGCTGCTGCCGACCGGTTCGGCGCTGACCGAGATCGATGGCGTCGAATGCACGCTGATCGACAACGGGATGCCGGTGGTGGTCATGCGGGCGGCCGATTTCGGCCTGACCGGCTATGAAAGCCGCGCCGAACTGGAGGCGGAGGCGGAGGTGAAGGCGCGGATCGAAAAAATCCGCCTCAAGGCCGGGCCGTTGATGAATCTCGGCAACGTCGCCGAGAAATCGGTGCCGAAGATGACGCTTGTTGCCGCGCCGAAGAATGGCGGCGCCATCATGACGAGAAGCTTCATCCCGCACCGCGTGCACGCTTCCATCGGCGTGTTCGGCGGCCTGAGCGTCGCCACCGCGTGCATGTTGCCGGAAAGCCCTGCCTACAAGCTGGCCGCCCTGCCCGAGGGCAAGGAGAAGACCGTCGGCGTCGAGCATCCGACCGGCCAGATGGAGATCGTCATGCGGACGGACGACAGCCAGCCTTACGGGCTCGGCGAATCCTCGATCGTCAGCACGTCGCGAAAACTGTTCGAAGGCCGCGTGTTCGGCTGACGCCGCCTGACAGGCCTGTCAGCCAAGGCTCTCCGACAAGTTCAGCTTATGCCTGCCGGGGACGCGCCAGATCGTTGGTGCCCTCGGCATCCGGCGCCAGCCCATAGCTCATCCTGCGCATCTGCTCGATAACGCGCGCCATCTCCTCGTCCGAAAGCACCGGCGGTTCGCCGAGCGTCAGCGCCTGGACATACATGCGCGAAAGCGTCTCCACCTCAATCGCCAGCCAGAGGGCGGCTTCCAGGTTCTTGCCGAGCGAAATCTGGCCATGCTGGCCGAGCAGGCAGGCGAGCCGATCCTTCAGCGCGACGAGTGCATTGTCGGACAGCGCCTGCGTGCCGAAGGTCGCGTATTCGGCGCAGCGGATCGTCGTGCCGCCGGCGACGCCGGTCATGTAGTGAAAGCTCGGGATCCCCTTGTGGTGGCAGGCGAGTGTCGTGGCGTAGATCGAATGGCAATGCAGCACGACATCGACATCGTTGCGCGCTTTCAAGATATCGCGGTGGAAGCGCCATTCGGAAGACGGCCGGCGGCCGACATAGGTGCCGTCGAAATCCATCTCGACGATGTCGTCCGGCGTCATAGTGTCATAAGGCAGGCCGGACGGCGTTATCAGGAAGCCCTTGCCGACGCGCAGCGACAGGTTCCCGGCGGTGCCCTGGTTGATGCCGCTGGAGTTCATCCTGCGGCAGATGGAGATCATTTCCTCGCGCTGCGCCCTGTCGTTCATCGTCATGCCCTTTGCACTGTCGTCATGGTTATGCACCCTGCCCGCTGTTTACGCGGCGCGCGTCGTTGCTAGTCCATCCTGAAAACGTTCTGCAGCGGCACGACGACCGGTTCGGCACGGTCGTTGTACTGCATCACGTCCGCCATGAATTTCCACCAGCGGCGATTGATCTCCGTCTGCGGCAGGCTGTCCATCGTATGGTCGTCGGCACGGATCAGCGTGGCGAACAGGTGGTTCGTCTCCGGATCCAGCCAGATCGTATAATCGGAAATGCCGGCTTCGCGCAGCGCGGCGGTCATTTCCGGCCAGATCTCGTCATGCCGCTTCCTGTATTCCGCCGCCTGACCGGGATTGAGGATCATGCGGAAAGCGATGCGTTCGGGCATTTCTACTCCCTCTCGATGGCTGGCGCTTTCGGTTTTGTCCGACGTTCACTCTCAAACGATCCCGCCCCCAGCTGACATAGCCGCCGGCCGTTCCGCCGCGACTCTGGCGCGATAGCCGGAGGCGCGGTAGGCGGCGACGGGATCGATGGCGCCGCCCGATTTCAGCCGCGCCATGGCAAGGATCGGCTCGACATCGGTGCGGTAGGCGGTTTTCAGCGTTTGGGTCGCCATGAGGGCGTCGTTGCCCTCCTGATGCGCCTCCAGCGCTTTACGGTCGACCAGCAGCGCCTGCGCATAGGCGCGCTGCACCTCCACCGCCGACAGCATCAGGCTTTCGATGGGGTCGGTGACGTTGTGGCTCTGGTCGAGCATATGCGCGGGGTTGAAACCCTTCGCGCCGGACAGTTCGGCATCGACCAGTTCGTTGAAGACGAGGAACAGGCGGTATGGATCGATCGACCCGGCGTCGAGATCGTCGTCGCCGTATTTGCTGTCGTTGAAGTGGAAGCCGCCCAGTTTGCCGAACTGGATCAGCCGCGACACGATCATCTCGATATTCACGTTGGGCGCATGGTGGCCGAGGTCGACGAGACAGAAAGCCTTCGGCCCCAGTTCCTTGGCGATCAGGTAGTTGGTGCCCCAGTCCTGCACGACGGTGGAATAAAACGCCGGTTCGTACATCTTGTGCTCGGTAAAGAGCCGCCAGTCGTCCGGCAGCGCCGCGTAGACTTCATGCATCGAATCCAGATAGCGGCGGAAAGCTTTGGCGAAATTGACTTGTCCGGGAAAATTCGAGCCGTCGCCGATCCACACGGTCAGCGCCTTGGACCCAAGCTCCCTGCCGATCTCGACGCATTCGATATTGTGTTCGACCGCCTGCCGGCGCACCCCCGCGTCGGCATGGCTGAGCGAGCCGTATTTGTAGGAAAGCTTCTGGTCCGCCGCGTCGGAGAAAGTGTTGGAGTTCATGGCGTCGAAGCCGAGGCCGAACCGCGACGCCGCCTGCTTGATGCGCTTCGGATCGGCCTTGTCCCATGGAATGTGCAGCGAAACCGTCGGCGTGGCGCGGGTAAGCTGGGCGATGACGGCGCAATCCTCGATCTTGTCGAAAACGTCGCGTGGCTCGCCCTTGCCGGGGAAGCGGGCGAAGCGTGTGCCGCCGGTGCCGACGCCCCAGGACGGGATGGCGACGCCAAAGGCGGATACCTTCTCCAGGACGGCGTCGATGGCAATGCCACGCCTGTCGAGCTGTTCGCCGAGCGCGGCATAGTCGGCGCGCAGGCTCTTCTCGCGCCCGGCGTTGCTCCGTTCGACCGCATCGGCGGCAATCATGGTTTCCATGGCATGCTCCTCCTGCGCGGTCTTCACCACGCGAATGTCTGCAAAAGAAAGTCGGGCGTAGCGCCATGCTCTGCATAGAGCCGCGCCTTCTCGGCCTCCGTGCTCTGCGCCAGTATCCCGGTGGTCACCAGCGTCGTGGCGAGCCCTGCGCCCTGCCCGCCGGCAATATCGTGCTCGATGCTGTCGCCGACGCAGACGACCCGCGCCGGGTCAGGATTGCCCAGCAGATCGAGCGCGGCGGCGTAGATTTCGGGAAACGGCTTGCCGATCCACGTCACCGGTCCGCCAAGCTCGGCGTAAAGTTCGGCGATGCGCCCCGAACCGAAACGACGCCCGCCATGGGTCAGGATGATCTTGTCGGGATTGGTGCACAGGCATTGCGCACCGCGCGCCGCCGCCGGCTCGAGCAGGCGTCGATAATGATCGAGATCGTAGCGGTCGCTTTCGCTGCCGGAAATCAGCACCATGTCGGCCTCGGAACCGTCCCTGGCGACCCGCAGAGGCAGGCCCTCGATGGCGGACCGGTCGCCGTCGCGGGCGATCAGCAGGCAGCGCATGTCCGGCCTGCCGGCAAGGGATTTCCGGAGCGAGAGCCACGCCACCTCGCCGGACGAGAGGAAATGATCCCAGCTTCCCGCCGCGAATCCGAGCCTGATCAGCCGGGCTTCGTTGGGCGCAGCGCGCTTGCCCGAATTGGACAGAAGCAGGATGCGCTTGCCATCAGCCTTGAGCCTGCTCAGCGTTTCTATCGCCTCGGGGTAAGGTCCGACGCCGTCCAGCAGGACCCCGAACTGATCGAGTACGAAAATGTCGAACCGTTCAGCGAGTTCGTGGACACCGGCAAGCATAGGGACCGACGCCTGCATCATAACTCTCCAACCGCGCTGAGCCCGGTCAAAGCCAGACGTGCCGCGCCGGCGGCGGCGGCGTCCGACTGTGCGGGAAGAAACGGCACATCTGTGGCCCGTTGGCGGATCGCTGTCCAGGCTGGGTTGGCCGAGCCGCCGCCGACCGTCCGGATCGAACGAAGCCGGGGCGCGCCCAGCTCGGCCAGCCGCTCATAGCCACGCCGTTCGATTCTGGCGATGCCCTCCAGCATGGCCTTGAGAAATTCGGCGTCGTCGACGGGACGCGGCGTCAGGCGCGGCGGATAGGCCGGATCCATGATGGGAAAGCGCTCTCCGGGCTCCAGCAGAGGATAGAAATCGAGACCGGTCGCCATCGCGGGATCGATCATGGCCGAAAGGCGTGCAATCTCCTCCGCGGGGAAAAAATGCGACAGCACCTTGCCGCCGCTGTTCGACGCGCCGCCGGCCAGCCACATGCCGTTTATGCGATGGCTGTAGATGCCGTATTGCGCAGCGAAAACGGGGCGGTCGCTCAACAGCTTCAGGGTCAGCGTCGAGCCGAGCGAGGTGACGCCATCGCCGGGCCTGTCGGCCCCGGTCGCCAAGAAAGAAGCGCAGCCATCCGTGGTGCCGGCGACGATGACAACCTCCTTCGAGAGACCGAATGCGTCAGCTATAGCCGGGTCGACCGTTTCAATCGGCGCGCCGGGCGTCACGACACGCGGCAGAAGGTCCATCCGCACTCCTGTCTCCGCCATCCAGCCGGGCCAGCAGCGCTCGACCGGATCGTAGCCGGTCTTCAGCGCGTTGTTCTCGTCGGTCGTGCCGAAATGGCCCGCGAAGCGGCCGGCGAGCCAGTCCGCCTGATGCAGGATTCTTGCAACGCCCGGCGCCGATTGAAGGACAAGCGCCTTGGCGAGGCCGGAGGTCGGCCCGTGGGCGGCGCTTTCGGCAGGGATCAAGGGCGCAATGCGGGCAAGCAATTTTTCGTCCGGAACCCGCGCATCGTACATCAGCGGCTTCGCCAGCGGCGTACCGGTCTCGTCCACCGGCAGGAGCGTTCCGGAGGTCGCGTCGACTGCAATCGCGCCGACAGCAGAACGATCCAGTCCAGCGAGCAGATCGTGGAGCGCCGCTTCGACGGCTCGCCACCATTCGCGCGGGTCGCGCGCGCCGTCATGGGTCGAAGGCAATTTCGCGGCGCCCTGCGCGACGATATCGAACGCGGCATCCATCGCCACCGCGCGGGCGCCGGACGTGCCGAGATCGATGCCGATGGCGAGCGGGGTCATGAATTCGATTCCAAGGGGCAAGTAAACGCACCCCCACCCCTAACCCCTCCCCCCAAGGGGGAGGGGGACATCAGCGTTTCAGAATCCCCCTCCCCCTTGTGGGGAGGGGTTAGGGGTGGGGGTGCGTTACATCGAAATTGATCGCGCCTCATGGTCACGCGACCTTGTTTCCCGCAGACTTGCGCGCCAGTTCCTGCCGGTATTTCTCGGCGTCCCAGTCCGTCAGTTGCAGATATTCCTCCGGCGTCAGCACCCGCACCGGCGCATCGGCCGGCAGGCGCGCGGCCACGTCGGCAAGGCAGCGGACCATGGCGTCGGCGCCGGGCGGCGCGTCGGTCTTCATCAAAACGCCAAGGCCGGGAAAGACAATCGAGACGGGCGGCGCACCGAGGCGTTCGGCAACCGCCGCAGCATTCTCCCCTTCCCTTGCGATTGACGGACCGTCGCCGAGGAAAATGATATGATCGGGATACATCGCCCTGCCCTTGGCACGCGCTGTGCTGACCGGGTCGGTGCCCACAGCATGGGCGGCCTCGGAGGCCGGCAGTCGATAGTCTTGT
Source organism: uncultured Mesorhizobium sp. (assembly GCA_965649745.1). Lineage (GTDB taxonomy): Bacteria > Pseudomonadota > Alphaproteobacteria > Rhizobiales > Rhizobiaceae > Mesorhizobium. The sequence continues at coordinate 15,279 of CBFGLW010000023.1, forward strand.
GCGGCTAGTTCGGCCAGCCGTTGCGGATCGGCGGCCGGCGCGGCGCGTGGCTCCACGCGAAGCCGCTGCTTCACATCGGCGAGCAATGCTTCCGCTTCCGCGACAGTATCCGCCGCAACAACCAGCCCATGGTTGGCGAGTATGAGAACGTCCGGCTTCGAGGCGCTGTTTTCGGCGATGGCGAGCGCCAGCGGCAGACCGGGCCGCGCATAGGGCACATAGGCCCAGTTCAGCCCATCCAGCCTGGGCGCGACCTGCGCGACGCAATCCTGGCGCACGGCGTGGGCAATCGTGTCGACGCAATGGACATGCAAAACGACGCGCTGCGGCATCAGCGCATGGACGGTCGTCTCGATGGAAGGCCGCAGTCCCGAAGGATTCAGCGACGCGATGGTGAAACGCTGTGCCTGCTCGGCCGCGGGATCGACGGCACGAACGGCCGCGAGCAACGGCTCGATCTCGACCGGCACCATGATCCTGCGCTCCAGCGCATGCGCCAGCCACGTGCCCGACGCCTTGATCCACAGCGTGCCGTCCACCTTCAGCGAGGTGTTGCCGCCGGCGCCCTGCGTCAGCGAGGGATCGGCGCCGATGCGCGCCGACAGCGCTTCCAGTTCAGCCAGTTCGGCTTGCCAGTCGGCCGCATCCGGCATGGCTGATTCCTTTCGATACAGTCTCAATTGGCCCCCGCCCTGCGGCATCGGCCCGAAGCGGGGGACGCGCGGACGCGTCCCCCTTTGACCTCAGAAATCGAAGTCGTTGATGTTGTCCTTGGTGAAGACCGTCGGTGCGCCGAGCAGTATCTCCGACCCGTTGATGACGGAGAGGTCGCCGAGCTTGCCGGCCTTCACCGAGGTACCGCCGGGCGCCAGCGTGCCGTCGGCGACCGCCCGCAGCACATAGGCGGCGGCATAGCCGAGGTCGACCGGATTCCAGAGCACCACTGACTTCACGCAGTCGGCCGAGACGTAGGGCTTCATGGCGTTCGGCGTGGCGAGGCCGACCACGGCGATCTTGCCGCACTTGTTGGCCTGCGTCACCGCGTCGGCGGCCGCGGGGGTCGCGACGCTGGTCATGCCGAAGATACCCTTCAGCTCGTCGCCATACTTGTTGATGAGCGTGTTGGACTGGTTGAAGGACAGGATGTTGTCTTCCTGCGCCTCGACCGTTTCCAGCCACTTCATCTTGGGATGGCACTTGGCCTGATAGGCTTCCATTTCGGAAATCCAGCGCGCCTGGTTCGGCGTGGTGAAGGTCGAGGTGACGATCGCGAATGCGCCATCCTCGCCGATCTCCTTGGCCATGGAATCGACCATCGCCTTGGCGATGCCGTTGAACTCGGCCTGGTTGACGAACCACTGGCGGGCGTCCGGCGTCGAATTGGCGTCGTAGCCGACGACGTTGATGCCTGCGGCGAGCGCCTTCTTCAGCACCGGCGCAATGGCGACCGGGTCGTTGGCGGCGAACAGGATGCCGTCGACGCCGCTGGTGATGTAGTTGTCGATCAGCGTGATCTGGTCGTCGATGTTGGCCTTCGACGGACCGTCGGTCTTGGCGTTCATGTTGCCCATCTCCTTGGCGGCATCGGCGATGCCCTTGGAGGTGGCGTTGAAGTAGCCGATGCCGACGAGCTTCGGCACGTCGACTACGGTCAGCGTCTTGCCCTTGCGGTCGGGCGCATTGGTCGGCTGACCGCCATCGTAGGGCTTGGCGGCGGCGGTCGCGGGTGTCGCGTCGCAGGCGAGCGGGTTGGTCGGCAGGTCGTCGCCGCCGGTCCAGGTCGATTGCGCGTAGCTGACGCTTGTCGAGACGGACAAAGCCAGCAGCGTTGAAAGAACGATATTACGCATTTTCCTCCTCCATGAATTCGTCCGGACACTTGAGAGCGGCAGTGATGGACGGTTTCTCCCAGTTATCGAGTGCCGCTCCTCTCGAAGAGATTGCTGGCGAGGATCGCCAGGATCAGAACCGCGCCGATCAGCATGATCGTGCCGTCGCCCTTGACGCCGGCGAGCGATAGCCCGTTTTTCAGCGCCTGAATGAGACAGAGACCTATCACCGTGCCGAGGATGGTGCCCCGTCCGCCGAAGATCGAGGTGCCGCCAAGCACCACCGCGGTGATGGCGTCGAGTTCGATGCCGGTGCCCATGTCGGAGCGCGTGGTGGAGACGCGCGACACGAAAATCACGCCGGCGAGCGCGGCCGCGAAACCGGACGCCGTGTAAAGCGCCAGCTTGGTGCGCTCGACCGACAGGCCGGAAAAGCGACTGGCGACTTCATTGGAGCCGATGGCGTAAACAGTGCGGCCCCAGCGCGTGTAGGCCAGGATGATGGATGCGAGGACCGCAGCGATCAGCAGGATCCAGAGCTGCGTCGGCACGCCCAGCACCTCGCCCTGCCCCAGCACGTAGAACCATTCCGGGTAGCCGCGCACCGACCGCGCCTGGCTGATGCCTTCCGCCAGCCCGCGATACAGCGCCAACGTGGCCAGCGTCGCAATCAGCGGCGGCACGCTGAACCGCGTGATGATGACGCCGTTGACGAAGCCGGCGAAACTGCCGACCGCGATGGCCGCACAGGCCGCGAGCGCCAGCGGCATGCCGACATTCTGCCAGAACACGCCGGTCAGGATCGCCGTCAGCCCCAGGATCGAACCGACCGAAAGATCGATGCCGCCAGTGGCGATGACGAAGGTCATGGCGATGGCGATCAGGCCGATCTCGGTCATCAACCGGCCCTGATTGAGCAGGTTGGAGACGGTGAAGAACCGGTCCGACTGGAAGGACAGCACGATCAGCACCACGACCAGAAGCAGGGCGAGGAAGGTTTCGTGACGGAGAAGGGATTTGAAATTCATCATGCCGCCCTCATGCCCTGCCGCGTCGGCGCAGCATATCGGCCAGCACAGTGGCCAGGATCAGCAGGCCGATGACGGCGCGCAGCCAGTAGGCCGAGACGTTGACGAAGATCAGCGCCGAACCGATGGTCGCGAACAGGATCGTCGCCAGGGTCGAGCCGATCACCGTGCCGGTGCCGCCGAGGATGGAGACGCCGCCGATGACCGAGGCGGTGATAACCGTCAGCTCCAGATTGGGCGGCACCGTCGACTGGATGACCTGCAGCTGCGTCGCGAACAGGATCGTCGCCAGACCGGCAAAGGCGCCGTGAATGGCGAAGACGGCGACCGTGCGGCGCTCGGTCGGGATGCCGGTGGCGAGCGCCGCCTCCGGATTTCCACCGATGGCGTAGAGCGAGCGGCCGAAGGCCGAATAGCGCATCCACAGGGCCGCGAGGATGGTCAGAACCACCATTGCAATGATCGGCACCGGTAGGCCGAGCAGCTTCTTCTGCGCGATCAGGAATTCCGGCGGCAGGCCGGTGATCCAGGTGCCGCCGGTGACGCTGATCAGGCCGCCGCGCAGGATGGACAGCGCGCCCAGCGTGACCACAATGGAGGGTATGCGCGCATAGGCGACGAGCACGCCGATAATGCTGTTGACGGCCATGCCGACCAGCACCGGCGCGAACCAAGCGACCCAGACCGGATAGCCGGCAACCGCAAGCGTGCCGGAGATCGTCGCCAGCACGCCGATCAGCGCGCCGACCGACACGTCGATATGGCCGGTGATGATGACCATCGACATGCCGATAGCCGCGACGGCGATGTAGGCGTTGCCGGCAAAGATCGAGGTCAGATTGTTGGCGCTGATGAAGCGCGGATTGATTGCTGTCACCACGATGAACAGCGCGACGATCGCGGCGAGCACGACCAGTTCCTGGCCGTAATCGGCCATCAGCCGCCGCAGCGCGCTCGGCCGCTGCAGGGAAGACTGAGGCCGCACGGGAGGCAGGTCTATACCGGTCATCGCCATCAGGCGGCCTCCCCCGCTTCCAGTCTGGTCATGGCGGCGCCGACACGCTCGGGCGTCGCCTCGGCGCGGTCCAGAACGCCGGTCACGCGGCCGCCATTCATCACCAGCAGCCGGTCGCTCATGCCGAGCACTTCCGGCAATTCGCTGGAGATCATGAGGATGGCGACGCCCTGCTTCACCAGTTCGCCCATGATGGTGTGGATCTCGGCCTTGGCCCCGACATCGACTCCGCGCGTCGGCTCATCGAGAATCAAGACCTTCGGATTGGTCTCCAGCCATTTGGCGATGACCACCTTCTGCTGGTTGCCGCCGGAAAGCTCTCCGACCGGCTGGGCGATGCTGCGGCAGCGCACGCCGAGCCGCTTGACGGCATCCAGCGCACGCTTCGCCTCAGCGCCCGCCTTGATGAAAATGCCGGACGATACATCCTCGATGGACGCCATGGAGATGTTCTTGCGGATCGCCATCGCCTTGACGAGGCCCTGCAGGCCCCGATCCTCCGGCACGTAGGCGATGCCGAGGTCGCGCGCCTGGCGCGGCGAACCGATGCGTACCGGTTTGCCCTCCAGCACTATCTCGCCGGATGTGGCAGGCGTCATGCCGAACAGGGTCAGCGCCAGCTCGGTGCGGCCACTGCCGACCAGACCGGCAATGCCAAGGATCTCGCCCTTGCGCAGCGCAAAGGAAATATCGCGGACATGACGGCCGTGGTTGAGGTTCTTCACCTCCAGCACGGTTTCGCCGATCGCCGCCTCAGCCTTCGGGAACAGGCTGTCAATCGGCCGGCCGACCATCATTGAAACCAGCTGCCGCTCGTCCACCTCGCCGATGTCCCTGGTGCCAACATGCGCGCCGTCGCGCAGCACGGTGACGCGGTCGGCAAGCGCGAAAATCTCCGGCATCCGATGGCTGACATAGACGATGGCGACGCCGCGCTCGCGCAATTGCCGCACGACCGACATCAGGCGCTGCACATCGGCTTCGACCAGCGACGCGGTCGGCTCATCCATGATGAGGACGCGGGCATTCTTGCTCAGCGCCTTGGCGATCTCAACGCGCTGGCGCTGCGCGACCGAGAGGCTCAGGACCCTGGTGTCGACATCGAGGTCGAACGTGTCGAGCTGGTCGAGGAGCTGGCGCGTGCGGGCGCGCACCTCTGCCCAGTCGATGATGCCCAAAGTGGTTCGCGGATAGTGACCGAGGAAGACGTTTTCGGCCACCGTCATTTCGGGAAACAGCAGCAGTTCCTGATAGACGGTAGCGATGCCGGCGGCGGATGCATCGCGGGTCGAGGAGAATTTCATTTCCTTGCCGTCGACAACAATGGTTCCTGCATCTGGCGTATAGAGTCCCGCCATCATCTTGATCAGGGTCGATTTGCCGGCGCCGTTCTCCCCTAGTAAGGCGTGCACCTCGCCCGGGCGAACGTCGAAGCTGACATCCTTCAGCACCTTCACGCCGACGAAGGATTTCGACATGCCGGTGAGGCTGATGTAGGGGGCGGTCATGAATGCTCCCCTTTGTTGATATGAATAGCCGACCCCCACTCCGGTCCGCTGCGCGGACCACCTCTCCCCCGATCGACGGGGGAGAGGAAGAGAGCGAACTCACCAGCCTTGGCGCCCTTCCTCTCCCCCCGGCGGGGGGAGAGGTGGTCCGCACAGCGGACCGGAGTGGGGGTAGCAATGCCGAAGTCTCGTCGAAAAAGAGGGATGTAACGCATCATCCTCGGCTCTCCCCCACCCTAACAGGCGTAGAAGCGCCAGCCCGCGCAGCCGCTCTTTCACCCTCCGCCATTTCGCGCCAGCGGTCACGATAGGTTTCAAGCCCCTCGATCCGGCTCGTCTCCACGGCGACTGTCTCGTCCTTGAAAGGCGACAGACCCAGCGCCTTGAAGGCGAGCGCCGCCGCGCCCGTGGCCGAGCCCTCGCTCATGGTCGAACGCACAACTGTCTGCGCCGGCCGCAACTGCGCCAGCATGGCGGTGAACAGGTCGAGCTTTGCCAACCCGCCATCGACGACGAGCAGATTGTCGGAGCGGATCAGGTCGAGCGACAAATCCGTCATCATGACGACATAGAGCGCGGCAACCGCAGCCAGTTCCTCGCCCTCGACCTCGCCGCCGACGATGTGGCCCGTCGTTTCGGGGAAAGGCCCGCCGGCGGCCCAGGACGGCATGGCGAAGACACCGCGCCGCATCACCGCCTCGACCGCGGCCTGCGAGATCGGCTTGTCCCAGCCGCCGCTGATCACGTCATATTCCCGACCACCCATGAAGCGCAGCGACGGCGCCGGCTCGCCATTCACCGTGACGTTGGAGATCATGTCGCGTTCGGGATCGAGCGCCTCTAGCGGGCAGTCGAGATTGATGATGATGACCCAGGTGCCGGTGGACACGAGCGTGAAGCCGGTCAGTCCGGTCATGCGGTAATAGGCGAGCGCAGCGTTGGAATCATGGACGCCATTGTGGACGGCGAGCGTGCGCTTGCCGCCATCGCTGAGCGTGACCGCCGTTTCGCCGACGATGGCGCCGGCGGGCGCAATCTCGGGGAATTTCGCCCGCCAGCCCATGCGGTCGACCAGCGAACTGAAATCGCGCCTGAGCGGCGCCCAGAGCTGGTTGTGGGCGCCGAGATAGGACCATTCCGCCAGTTCGCGCCCGGTGAAGCGCCACACCCAGTATTGCGGATAGCATAGGATGGCTTCAGCCGACGAGAAGGCTTCCGGCTCGTCGGTTTCCAGCCAGTATATATGCCGGGCGATGGAGAACCCGAGCGGCAGCCACGGCGTGTAGGTTTCGGAATAGTCCGGCAGCAACGGATCGATGACGGCGGCGATGCGCGCGGGTATTTCCTGCTCGTAGTCGAGGATCGGATGCAGAAGGGCGTTGCCCTTCACCAGCGCGAAAGCGCAGCCATGCGCCGAAATCATCAGGCCAGTGACGCCATGCGCCGAGACGACTTCGGCAAGTTCCTTGCCCATCCAGCCGAACAGACGCTCGTCGTCGAGCACGCTCCTGCCGCGGAAATCCTGCCACACGGGCTTGGTGCGCCGCTCGTCCAGCAGCGCGCCATCCGGCGAAAAGACGAACAGCTTGGAGTTCGTCTTGCCGAAATCGAACACCGCCAGCGGACCCGTCATGCCCTGCCCCCGTTCGAGGCGATGCGCAGCGTGACGCCGGCGTTCTCCAGCATCTTGGCATGTTGATCCGACAAGCCCTCGTCCGTGATCAATGTGCCGACGCGCGACAGCGGCAGCGCGACGTTGCGGGCGTGGATCGAGAATTTGCGGCTGTCGGCCAAAACGACGATCTGGTCGACGTTGCGGCTGAGTTCCTGGATGGAACGGACCATGAGCGGGTGGGACTCCAGCAACCCCTCAGGGCTGATGCCCTGCGCGCCGAGGAAATATTTCGACGCATAGAACGAGACCGGCTCGGCGTTCGAATAGATGACGCGCGGCTCGCGATGGAGTTCGCCGCCGGCCACCGTCAGGCTGCACGTGCCGTGGTCGCCGAGATAGCCGGCAAGCGGCATCGAATTGGTGAACAGGCGGATATTGCGGTCGGCCAGCTTGACGCCGAGATGGAAGCAGGTCGAACCGCCATTGACGATCACGGCGTCGCCGTCCACCACCATGGTGGCTGCGAGTTCGGCGATCAGGCGCTTGGCGTCGACAGCCAGATCGCGATTCTCGTCGTAAGGCCGCGCGAAGGCCGTTCCCTGCGCCGCCCCGTCGAGAGCCGAGACACCGCCATAGACTTTGCGCGCCTCGCCGGATTCGTCGATCTTGTCGATGTCGCGCCGCACCGTCGCGGCGGACACGCCGAGATGCTCCTGCAGCTCGCGTACCGACGCGAAAGGCCGATCGCGCAAAAGCTCTATGATCTGCCGCTGGCGGACCAAATCGTTCAAGAAACTCCTCCCGTGGCTTCACAAGCCATGAGCTAAGTTACGCAAATCGATTTTCAGCGCAAGTCATTTGTGACAAAGATCGATCATATCGCGCTGCAACTAACGCATACTGCGATGCACAATGATTAAGTTCGATCTTTTTACATTGACAACCAGGCCCGCTTTGCCTGAATTACCGACCGATGAGAGCTGCGCCTGAAAACAGCTCCGGGAGGATTCCGGCATGAGCAACGAGACTTCCACGCGTCTGGCTAATCTGTGGGACGATGCCAAAGCCGCGGCGATGAGCGAGCCGGAACGGCTGGTGTACCGCTCGAATATCCTCGGCTCGGACAAGCGGGTGACCAATTACGGCGGCGGCAACACCTCCTCCAAGGTATGGCAGAAAGACCCGCTGACCGGCGAGGAGGTCGAGGTTCTTTGGGTCAAGGGCTCCGGCGGCGACAGCGCCTCTATCAAGCTCGACGGTTTCGCCACGCTCTACATGGACAAGCTGCGCGCGCTCAAAGGCCTTTATCGCGGTCTTGAGCACGAAGACGAAATGGTCGGCTACCTACCGCACTGCACCTTCAATCTGAACCCGCGCGCGGCGTCCATCGACACGCCACTGCACGCCTTCGTGCCGAGGCCGTTCGTCGACCACATGCATCCCGACGCGATCATCGCCATCGCCGCCTCGAAGGATTCGAAGGTTCTGACAAGGGAGATATTCGGTGACGCCATCGGCTGGCTGCCATGGAAGCGCCCCGGCTTCGAGCTCGGCCTGTGGCTGGAGAAATTCTGCCTCCAAAACCCGGATGCCAAGGGCGTCATCCTCGAAAGCCACGGCCTGTTCACCTGGGGCGATACGCCGAAGGACTGCTACACGACCACCATCGACACCATCAACCAGGCGATCGAATGGTTCGAGCGGCAGACGGAAGGCAAGCCGGCCTTCGGCGGCCAGTCGGTGAAGTCCCTGCCGGCAGCGGAGCGCCGCGCCGCCGCCGCGCGTCTGATGCCCCGCATACGCGGCGGCATTTCCCAGTCGGGAAAATTCAAGGTCGGTCATTTCGACGATTCGGAAGCGGTGCTCGAATTCGTCAATTCGAAGAATTTGCGGCCGCTTGCGGCGCTCGGCACCTCCTGCCCCGACCATTTCCTGCGCACCAAGATCCGGCCGCTGGTGCTCGATTTCGATCCGGCCAAGCTTGATGTGGACACCGTCATTGCCGGCCTGCCGCAAACGCTGGACGATTATCGCGCCAGCTATGCGGCTTATTACGAGCGCTGCAAACACGCCGACTCGCCGGCGGTGCGGGACGCCAACGCCGTCGTCTATCTGATGCCCGGCGTCGGCATGTTCACCTTCGCCGCCGACAAGGCGACGGCGCGCATCTCGGCCGAATTCTACGTCAACGCCATCAATGTGATGCGCGGCGCCTCCGCCGTCTCGACCTATGTCGGCCTGCCGGAACAGGAAGCCTTCGATATCGAATACTGGCTGCTCGAGGAAGCCAAGCTGCAGCGTATGCCGAAGCCGAAATCGCTGGCCGGGCAGATCGCCTTCGTCACCGGCGGCGCCGGCGGCATCGGCAAGGCGACGGCGACGCGGCTGCTGCGCGAAGGCGCCTGCGTCGTGCTGGCCGATATCGACGACGCGGCGCTGGCCAAGGCCAATGACGAACTCGGCGCGGCTTTCGGCAAGGATTTCGTCCGCCCCTTCAAGCTCGACGTCACCGACGAGGCCGGCGTCGCCGCGGCATTCATGGAAAGCGCCGTGGAATTCGGCGGCGTCGACATTCTCGTCTCCAACGCCGGCATCTCCTCGTCCGCGCCGATCGAGGATACGGAACTCTCCATGTGGAACCGCAACATGGACATTCTCGCCAAGGGCTATTTCCTGGTATCGCGCGAGGCGTTCCGCACCTTCAAGCAGCAGCAGCTCGGCGGCAATGTCGTCTTCATTGCTTCGAAAAACGGGCTGGCCGCGTCGCCCAACGCAGCCGCCTACTGCACCGCCAAGGCGGCGGAAATCCATCTTGCCCGCTGCCTGGCGCTGGAGGGCGCGGAACACCAGATACGGGTGAACACGGTCAACCCAGACGCGGTACTGCGGGGGTCGAAGATATGGACCGGCGAGTGGCGGGAGCAGCGCGCCGCCGCCTATTCCATGCAACCGGACGAGCTGGAAGAGCACTATCGCAAGCGCTCGATGCTGAAGCGCTCGGTGTTCCCGGAAGACATCGCCGAGGCGGTGTATTTCCTGGCCTCCGACATGTCAGCCAAGTCGACCGGCAACATCATCAATGTCGATGCCGGCAACGCACAGAGTTTTACCCGCTAAGGCAAGATGTCCCGGCTACGCGGCCGGGAACAGATGGGCGGATTTAGGGTCGAAGGAAAAAGCTATCCCGCTTCCGGCCTCGAATGCCTCATCGCGCGGGATGACCGCCAGCGCGCGCTCGTTCGACGGCGTCTCGAAGCTGACAATGGTTTCGGTGCCCAGCCGCTCGACCAGGGCGATGTTGCCCTTCATGGTGCCGGCCGGGCCGCCGGCCTGATCCTGCTTCAGATATTGCGGACGTATGCCGAGCAAAGCCCTGTCGCCAACTGCGAAGCCCTGCGCCTCGATGGCGACCGGCTCGATGGCCGGCGAAGCGACAGTGACCCGTCCGGCCGCGACGCTATCCACCGTCACGTCCATGAAATTCATCTTCGGCGAGCCGATGAAGCCGGCGACGAACTTGTTGGCCGGGTTCTTGTAAATGTCGATGGGTGCGCCAATCTGCTGCACGACGCCGCCTTCCAGCACGACGATCTTGTCGGCCAGCGTCATCGCCTCGACCTGGTCGTGGGTGACGTAGACCATCGTCGCGCCGAGATCCTTGTGCAGCTTGGCGATCTCCATGCGCATGTCCATGCGCAAAGCCGCGTCGAGATTGGACAGCGGCTCGTCAAACAGGAACACGGTCGGCTTCCTGATGATCGCGCGGCCGATGGCGACGCGCTGGCGCTGGCCGCCCGACAACTGGCTCGGCTTGCGGTCGAGCAGCGGTTCCAGCTTCAGGATCCGGGCCGCTTCGTTCACCCGCTGCTCCATTTCCGCCTTGGGCGTCCTGTTGAGCGAAAGACCGAAGCCCATGTTCTCGCGCACTGTCAGGTGCGGATAGAGCGCGTAGGACTGAAACACCATGGCGATGCCGCGCTCGCGCGGCTCGGCCTCGTTGCACAGCTTGCCGTCGATATACAGCTCGCCGCCGGAAATCTCCTCCAGTCCGGCGATCATGCGCAGCAGCGTGGACTTGCCGCAGCCGGACGGGCCGACGAAGACGACGAACTCGCCGTCGGCCACCTCCAGATCGACATTCCTGATCACCTCGACATTGCCGTAGCGCTTCCTGATGCCGCTGAGCTTCAGACCAGCCATGGCGATCCTCCTATCGTTCTTGCGCCCGGATCGACCGGGCCGTCTGTTGCAGCGTCTCGAAGGCGGCAAAGCGCCGCTCATGCAGGCTGGCTATTTCGCCGCCGGCGGGCATGAATGTCTCGCCAACGCCCGACATCGCCGCCATCGCATCCTGGAGCGACGGAAATGCTCCGGAGGCCACCGCGCCCAGCATGGCGGCGCCGAGCAGCACAGGTTCGGCCTGCGCCGGCACGAGAACCGGCAGGCCTGTGCAATCGGCCAGAAGCTGACGTACCAGCGGATGGCTTCCGGCGCCGCCGCTGATGGCGACGGTCTCGATCGTCGCGCCCTCGTGGCGGCTGGCGGCAACGATCTGCCGCAGTCCGTAACCGATGCCGAGTATGCCGGCGACGTAGAGCGCGACGAGGCTGTCGATACCGCGCTCCATGCCGAGGCCCACGACCACGGCCTTCGCCTGCGGGTCGGCGAAGGGCGAGCGGTTGCCGAGGAAGTCCGGCACGACATGCAGACCGTTGGCGAGTGCCGCAACCGCAGAACGGTCGCTTCCGGTTTTCGACGCTCGATCCGCAAGCCACGTGGCGACGGAATTGCCTTCCTTGCCGGCTTCGGCGCGGGCCTGCGGCAATGCCGGATGCAACGAGATCAACTGATCGATTGCAGCGCCCGCCGCCGACTGCCCGCCCTCGTTCAGCCACAGACCTGGCACCATGGCGGAATAGTACGGTCCCCAGACGCCGGGCACGAAGATCGGCCCGGCGCTGCTTGCCATTGTGCAGGCCGAGGTGCCGAAGACATAGGCCATAGTCGTTTTTGCATCGCCGGTTCCGACGGAGCCGACGCCGCCGGCATGGGCATCGATCAACCCGGCGCCCACCGGCGTTCCGGGGCGCAGGCCGAGCTCTGACGCGGCCTGTTCTGTCAATCCGCCGGCGAGCAGCGCGCCGCCCGGCACGATTTCGGTGCCGATGCGGGCAAACTGTTCGTCGACAAGATCGCCAAGGCCGATCTGGCGGAAATAGCTTTCATCCCAGCGCTTCTCGTGTGCGAGGTAAGTCCATTTACAGGTGACGGTGCAGACCGAGCGGGCAAGGCTGCCAGTGGCGCGCCAGGTGAGGAAATCGGCGAGATCAAAGAACTGCCAGGCTTTCTCATAGGTCGCCGGCAGGTTCTCCTTGAGCCACAGAAGCTTCGGCGTCTCCATCTCGGGCGAGATCGTGCCGCCGACATATTTCAGCACCGCATGGCCGGTGGCGTTGATACGCCGTGTCTGGTCGAGCGCGCGATGATCCATCCAGACGATTATGTCGCGGTCGCTGTCGCCATGCTGCCCGACCGGCAGCGATGCTCCGCCCTGCCCCAGCACGACCAGCGAGCAGGTGGCGTCAAAGCCGATTCCGGCGATGTCGGACGGGGTTAGTCCGGCGCTCTTCACCGCCTCCTTCACGCAGGCGCAGACGGCCTGCCAGATGTCGCGGCTCGACTGCTCGGCGATATCGGGCGCGTCCTGGAAGAGCAGGATGTCGCGTTTGGCATTCGACACCATGGAGCCCGCGTTGTCGAATATGCCGGCGCGGGCGCTGCCCGTCCCGACATCTATGCCGACGAAATAACTGGTCATCTTCTCCATTCCGGCGAATGTCCGGCCATAATCGGCCGGAGGGGATTTCAGGCGGCCTGCTTTGCCGGCCGCCCGTCCGGTGTCGCCCGGCTGCCATCGGGATTGCGCAGATAAACGCCATGTTCGAGCTGCTGGCGGCGCAATTCCTCAACGTCGATGTCAGCCGGCGTGCGGTTGCCGCGCACCGAAATCTTGGCGGCGCGACCGGCCGCCTCGCCCATCGCCATGCAGGTGGCCATGACGCGGATTGCCCCCATGGCCTCATGCGTGGCCGAAATGCTGCGCCCCGCGACCAGCAGGTTGTTGACCTTCTGCGGTACCAGCGAACGATAGGGAATATCGTAGCAGTCGCCGCACCAGATCAGCGTGCAGCCGTCGTCAGCCGGACGGTGGATGTCGATGGGATAGCTGGCGACCGCGATGGCGTCATCAAAGTGCTTGCAGGCGAGCACGTCTTCCTGCGTCATCACATACTGGCCGACGATACGACGGGTTTCGCGGATGCCGATGAACGGTGCCGTCTTGGTGAAATAGGACGCCTCGAAACCGGGCACGTAGTTGATCAGATAGGTGACGATGTCGTCGATCTGCTGCCGCCCTTCGATCTCGCCATTGGTGAGGCTGCGCGCGTCGGTGCCGTCGGTGCCCTTGACGCGCGTCATGTTGATCCACACCTCGCCCTTCTTCAGGCCGGTGATGATGATGGTGCGCTCGTTCGGGATCTTGAGGCCACGCTCTTCCTGCGCCTTGGTGATCAGTTCGCGCAGGCCGACGACGATGAACTGGTGATTCTGGCCGAAATATTCGGCCGGGATGAAATCGGTCAGGTAGGTGCGCGCGGCGGGCGGCGAATTGGCGATGCTGAGGCGCAGCTTGTCGGTGTCGACGCCTGCCATGCAAAACATCAACGTCGGCGGCTGCATGCCGCCATTGGCGTTGCCCTTCTCGGTCGGCACGCCGGCGCGATAGGCGACGTCGGCGTCGCCGGTGCAGTCGATCACAACCTTGGCCAGGATCGCCGTGCGACCGCTCTTGCTCTCGGTGATGACGCCGCGGATATCGTCGCCGTCCATGACCACGCCGGCGAAGAAGGTGTAGAAAACCACGTCGACGCCGGCTTCGGTCAGCATTTCCAGCGCCACGGTCTTGACCGCTTCCGGCTCGACCAGGGTAATGCCCATGTGTAGCGGACACGGGCGATGTTCGCTGGCGCCGTCACGCTCCTTGCGCAGCCGCTGGATGAATTTCTCCGGCAGGCCGTCGATGATCTGGTTGCCTTTCTGGCCGAGGAAGCCCAGCACCGGCAGGCCGATCGTCATGTTGCCGCCGACGAAGCTGCGGCTTTCGATCAACCCGACGCGCAAGCCGTCTTCCGATGCGGCGAGCGCGGCTGTCAGGCCGGACGGGCCGCCGCCGACGACGAGCACGTCGTATTCGGCCGAAACGGGAATGGAACGGGCGGGCTCTTCGATGGAGCGGACGGGGCTTTTCGACATGGGTCTTGTCCTGGTTGTGACTGCCGCCGAGCGGCGTCCTGCGTTTTACGATAGATAAGTCCGCCGCCCACGAGCAGAAGCCCGCGAGCGGCAATTCTTCGTCAGGCCGGCAGCAGCGGCTTGACGCGCTCGGCAATCGCCGCGACCGCGTCCTTGATCGGCTTGCGGCCGAGCACAGCAAGCTGCACCTCCTCCAGCATGACCGATTGCGCGCGCGCCGCTTCCGGGAAGGGCGGGAATGCGCCGCGGGCGTTGGCGAGCGCCTTGGCCTCGACCTCGGCGACCGGGTTCTTGGCGACAAGCGCCGGATCGGCGTAGCTCGATACGCGCACCGGACCGTTGCCGTTCAAGGCCATGCCGAGCGTCACACGTTTGCTCGACACTTCCTTGATGTATTTCCAGGCCAGATCCTTGTCCTTGGCGTTCTTCGGAATGACCATGGCCCAGGCCTCGGTGACGGTGGCCATCGGGGTCTTGCCGGCAAGGGCCACCGAGACCGGGAATTCCATCGCCTTGATCTTGCCGGGGAACTTGCTCTGCTCGGGATTGTTGAGCTGGCCGTTGCGGGCGAACGGCAGGACGGTGAACGCCGCCCTGCCCTGCTGCAGCCACGTCACCTGATCATCGTTCTTGGTGGTGGCATAGGAGCGCGGCAGTGCGCCGGCCTCGAACATGCCGCGCAGCACGTCCAGTCCCTTTTCCATCGCCGCGGCGTCCGGCACCAGCTTGAAGTCCGGCGTGATGAAATCGCCGCCGAAGGCGCGCGCAAACATCACCGGGAACACGGCGAGGTCGCTGGCCAGCACCATGCCGGTGACCGGCGTGCCGGCCTTCGAAGTGAAGGTTGTCTTCTTCGCCTGCTCGACCAGTTCTTCCAGCGTCGTCGGCGGAGCGCCGATGCCGGCCTCCTCCAGCAGGGCCTCGTTGTAGAACAGGCCCTGCGTGGCGTGGCGCACCGGAATGCCGATCAGCTTGCCGTCGACCGTCATGCCTTTGACGAGGCCCGGCGCGATGTCGGCGAAGTCTTCGATGGCATCGGATTTCTGCCGGTCGTCGAGCGGCTCGAACAGCGCGGCGATTTCCGAGGTCGGCCGGTTGTCGATGATATAGCCGATGCCATAGTCGGTGGACGGCAGGCTCGCCTCGCGGAACAGGCGGTCCTGCAGCGGGTTGGAGTCGAAAGTGGTGAAGGCGAGTTCGACATCGTTCGAAGCCTTCCAGTCCTTCAGCAGATCGCCGTCGCCCGTGCCGAGCACGGTCTGGTGAACCTTGTGGCTTAGGATGTTGAGCGTCTTGCCGGCGGCGAAAGACGGCCGGGCCGCCAGCATGGCCGCCCCTCCGAGAGCGGTGCCGAGAAGTCCGCGGCGTGTAAGTCTGAATGCACGATTGTCTGACATTTTATTCCTCCCTGACAGACGTTGGACTATCCCTTCGTTGCACCGGCGGTGAGGCCGGCGACGAGATAGCGGTTCATGAAAATGACGAAGAGCAGCACCGGCGCGAGCTGGACGGTCGAGGCGGCGAAGAGGATGCCCCAGTCGACGCCGTCGATGGAGCCGATCATCTCGGAGATGACGAGCGGCGCGGTCTTGGCGCGGGTGGCGGTGAAGATGAAGGCGAACAGATATTCGTTCCAGGCGAAGACGACCACGAAAACCGCCACGGCCAGGATGCCGGGCGCCGCCAGCGGCACGATGACCCGGCGCAGGATGGTGAGGCGGCCGGCGCCGTCGATCTGCGCGGCCTCGTCCAGCTCGCGCGGTATCTGGTCGATGAAGGTGCGCATCAGCACGGTGCCGAGCGACACGAAGAAGGTGGCGTAGAGCACCATCAGCACGATGTGCGTGTCGTTCAAATTCATCGCGTTGACGATCGGAAACAGCGGCAGCGTCACCACGATCGGCGGGATCAGGCGCACGACGATCAGGAACATGACGCTGGCGTTCAGGAACCGGCCCGAGTTGCGCGAATAGATATAACCGGCGCAGGTGCTGGCGACGACGGCGAGCGCCGTCGCTCCCGCCGTGATGACCGTGCTGTTGAACAGTCCGTTGAAGAACACGCCCCACTGGCTCCACAGCGATGCATAGTGGTCGAAGGTAGGCGTGAAAATGTACTTCGGCGGCACCGCGAAAATGTCCTGTCCCGGCTTCAGCGAGGACATGACGATGAAGGCGATGGGGAACAGCGACCACAGCAGGATCGCGGCGACCGCGACCGCCTTGCCGATGCTGGCGGGCAGGTTCCTAGTGCGCATTGGCGGCCACCTGCCTGCGGAGGATGAAGACGTAGCCGGTGGCAAGCAGCAGCGAGACGACGACCATGATCCAGGCTGTCGCCGCCGCCGTGCCGAAGGCGTTGAAGGAGAATGCCTCCTGGTAGAGGTAGACGGCGACCACCTCGGTCGAGCGAGCCGGACCGCCCTGCGTCAGTAGCCAGACCTCAGAGAAGATGCGGAAGGCGAAGATGTAGCGGAACAGCAGCGCCACGATGATCGCCGGGCCGAGCAGCGGCATGGTCACGCGCCGGAACGACTGGAACGGCGTCGCGCCGTCGATGCGGGCGGCTTCATAGAGGTCCGCCGGAATGGCGAGCCGTGCGGCGTAGAGGATGATGAAGGTGAATGGCAGGTGCAGCCAGATCGTCAGCAGCGCGATCAGGATCATGGCGTGCGTCGGCTCGAACGACCAGTCGAGGATCGGCAGGCCCAGCGCCTTCAGCACCAAGGTCACCGGCCCTGCGTCCGGATCGAACAGGAAGCGCCACATCACGACCGCGATCACCTCGCTGACCGCATAGGGAGCCAGCACCGCAACCAGCAGGAAGCGCCGCAACGGAAGGCCGCTGGCGAACAGCAAGGCCATGCCCAGGCCAATCGCTAATTCCACATGGACGGCGACGACGACGAGGATCACCGTGTTCCAGAGGGCACTCCGGAAAGCAGGATCGCCAAGCACGTTGTAGTAGTTTTGCAGGCCGACGAATGTCTGCGCCTGACCGAAGCTCGACTGCCCGAGGCTCAGCCAGACAACGTACAGCGACGGGATAACGATCACGCTCAGGATCAGGACGTGAACCGGCGCGATAAGCGGCAACGCATGCGATAGACTTCTTGGACGCAAAACTCCGGTCTCCTCCCGACCCTGCAATCGTTCGTTGTTCAGTCGCCGGGATCGCCCCGGACTGCATAAGGCGCGGCGGAAACGGAAGGCTGCGCGATGGCTTTGCCAGCAAGCAGGTTCGGGCCACGCGTGGTCACGGAGCCACGGATTTGCAGGCTCGTTTCCAGGATCGCCTGATGCGGCTGCGAGGCCTCGCCCGCCATGCGCTGCCGCAGCCGTTCCCAGATCACGCCGGCCATTTCGTCGATGGGCTGACGGATCGCAGTCAGGGGCGTCTTGCGTGCGCTCATCCATGTGTAATCGTCGAAGCCGACCAGCGAAATCTGCTCAGGCACGTCGAGCCGATGCCGGGCCAAGGCCGACAGCGCGCTCAGCGTCGTCACGTTGGTCAGCCCGAAGATGGCGGTCGGGTGCCGGTTGGTTTCCAGCCAGTTGGCCAGAAGCTCGGCGCCGCGCTCGGCATTGGAGCCGAGCTCCAGGACTTTCGGCTCGACGCCCGCGGCGCGGGCCATATTGCGCACGCCCTGCACGCGCTCGCGGATCGGAGCGATGCCGAGATTGGACGCGGCAACCAGGATGTCGCCATGACCCATTTCGAGCAGATGACGAGCGACGGACTCGCCGGCCCTCACATTGTCGACCGTCACCGTATCGGCGAACGAGCCATTGAGCATGACGCGGTCGGCGAAGACCATCGGCAGATGTCCCGCCTCATCCCGTAATAGCGACGGGATCATGTCCGAGCACGGAACGGCAACAAGGCCCGAAGGCCGCCAGCCGAGCAGTGCGCGCAGCCGCGATTGCTCGAGGTCGACGTCGTCGCGCGAGCTGGCGACGATGACGTCGTAACCGTCCTTCCGCGCCATCACCTCGAGCCGCGACACCAGCGAGGTGAAGAAGACGTCGTCGAGATCAGGCACCAGAACGCCGACGACGCGGGCTTGGCCGGACCGCAATTGGGACGCCGCCCGGTCCATCTGGAAGGACAGTTTGCGGGCGGCGCGCTCGACACGGGCGCGCAGGTCGGCATTGACCGGCTTGCGGCCGCTGAAGACATTCGAGACGGTGGCGATCGAAACGCCCGCCTCTGCCGCAACATCCTTGATGGTCGCTCTTTTCCGGGTCATCGCGCGGTCTTGTTAAACGTTTATCTGTAAAACGTTTAACGAGTCCCTGCCCCGAGTTCAACTGCTATTTTCATCTCATTGTCTGCAAGGCAGGTATGTGGCCCGGCAAGATATAGAAGCGGTTAAACGATTTACGACGAAACGTTTAATCTGTCGAAACCAGCAAGTTCGATTGGTATCCGGGTACATGTCGGTGTCTGCGACGGCGCTCGGGAAAAGTAGCGATGGCTCCCGGCAGGGCCGCGAGCCAATCGCAGGCATTTCGGGAAAGCGGACCTGGCTACCGCAGGATGATGACGATCCTGCCGTCATGACCATAGAAATGGCCGTACTTGTAATATTTGTAGTGCTTGTAGTGTTTGAAATGATTCGGAAATTTGTGGTGCTTGTGCTTGTAGTGATGATGATGCTTGTGCATCGGATGCGCCGAAGCGGTCTGGGCGGTTCCGGCCAGTGCACCGGTGGCAAGAATGACGGCTGCGAGGCTTGATACGAATGTGCGCTTGAACATGACGATCTCCTGATCCTGTGAGCGAGGCGAACCATTCGCCCCATGATCATGTGTCGTCGGGGGCAGACGAAAGGTTCATTCGGCAGAGCGATTTTCCAGGAGAATGTTCATCGCCCACCGACCCCGCCGCCCTGCCCGATCCGCGTTTCGAAGCCGACAAAAAAGAGGCGGCCGAAGCCGCCCCTTCCGGATGAGATTTTATCGCCTCACAGGTTGCAGTAGCGGCGAAGCCCGTCGAACCCGACATAGGTGTCGGAGGCCGGATCGTAGCTGCGGTAGCGGGAAAGGCAGCGGCGGACGTGCCAGGAGCCGTCATACTCCGGCTCAACATAGACGGTGCGCGGCTGCGCCAGGGCGCTGCCCAGTATGAACCCGCCCAGCCCGGCAATGCCGGCTATGGCAGCGTCGCGGCGGTGATGATGATGCCAGGAGCCGGCGGCGGAAGGCTGCACGGTCGAGGCGAGCGTAATGGCGCTGAGGCCGGCGGCGACGAAAACGGAAACGAAAGAGCGCTTGGACATGACATTCTCCCTGATCGGTTGACCGAGGCGGCCATCCGCCTCTTGACCGTCAGTCGCGGCAGCAAGGAGATAGGTTCACAAGGACGTTCATTTCATGCGGCGTGATTTCGCCGCTTTCCGGCGAAGCGCATCGGTGTCGACGGGAGGCGATCGGAGCCCGACTCAACCCATGCCGGTGACGTGCCGCAGCCAGAACGCCAGCACGATGAAGCCGACGATGGCGGCGATGCCCGTCCAGTCGACATTGCCGCGCTTGACTTGCCGGACGATCCAGACGAGCAGCGCCCAGACAAGGACCGCTGCCAGGACGACGAAGACAATGCGGATCATGAGCCGCCTCCAATCCTACCCCTTCAATATGGTACCTAAATCGGCGTTTTTAACGGGATCGAACGCAATTTTGCGACGATCCTCTTTGCCGGGACGGGACATTTGGCTTTACTGACGCGGCAGATGTGCTAACCGAAGCGCCGTGCCCTTGTAGCTCAGCCGGTAGAGCAGCGGTTTTGTAAACCGAAGGTCGCGGGTTCGATTCCTGCCGGGGGCACCATTCTCAATATCGCATCCGACTTCGCCGCGCTCACCGCTCCGATAGGGCGGCCTGAGCGACCGACGGGCAGCCGCCCTTGCGAACCCGCGGGTTCAACTCCCGTCTCCAGGGGCTCAGGCGAACAGGAGTACCGTCACTCGGCCCTTGCGGGCGGCGGCTGGCATGGAACGGAGGTCGCCTCCCCGCAGGCGATGACGGAATTACCCTGGTCCCGCGAACTCAGCGCGTCGGACTTGCGCACGAGTTCGGCAAAGGCGAGCGCGAAGCTACCCATCATCAGGAAGACGATAAACATACGAAGAAAAGGCAATGCGCCATCCCGGCTGGCTTGGCCCCCGCCACCCGTTCCTATCGGTAAAAATGACAGTAGCAGATTTACGGGACCTTAAGCAGCCGATTAACCATCAAATTTGCCGTCGGCCGGAAAGATTGCGCGGCGCCGCGAACCGAGACCCCGTCTTTGCAGACGTGCGCGCCCATGCTACGCCCTCGCCGATGCGGCCGGCAGAACGGCGCGCAATGGTCGGAGCCCATGAGCAAATCGAGCAGTCGCCTTGCCTTCGTCTCGTCCGGCACCGCCGACGCCAGGGCCGCGCTTGAAACCCTTTCCGCGCGCTACGGGCAGGCTTCCGTCGAGGAAGCGGATATCGTCGTCGCGCTTGGCGGCGACGGCTTCCTGCTGCAGACCCTGCGCGAGACCATGGCCACCGGCAAGCGCATCTACGGCATGAATCGCGGCACCATCGGCTTCCTGATGAACGAATACCGCGTCGACGGCCTGCTCGACCGCATCGCCGCGGCGGTTCCCGAAACCATCCGCCCCCTGGAAATGCAGGCGACGACGCCGGAGGGCGAAACGGTGGCGGCGCTCGCCATCAACGAAGTGGCCCTGTGGCGTCAATCCTATCAGACGGCCAAGATCCGCATTTCGGTCGACGATCAGGTGCGACTCGAGGAGCTAAGCTGCGACGGGGTCATGGTGGCCACGCCCGCCGGGTCGACCGCTTACAACCTCTCCGCCCACGGTCCGATCCTTCCGCTCGACGCGCCTCTGCTGGCGCTGACGCCGGTGAGCCCGTTCAGGCCGCGCGCCTGGCGCGGCGCGCTGCTGTCAAACAAATCCACCGTGCGGTTCGACATACTGGAAGCGGAAAAAAGACCGGTGAACGCCGCCGCCGACCATACCGAAGTGAAAGCCGTTATGTCAGTGACGGTGCGCGAGTCGCGCAGCGCGACGGCGACGCTGCTGTTCGATCCCAGTCATTCCTGGAACGAACGGATATTGTCGGAACAGTTCAGGTATTAGCGCCAGGACGCTCCAATTAAGCCTGACGATTAAGGTTAGCCCCTCACAATCACGGGAAACAGGCCCGTTTCTGTTGACAAATCGCGGACTTGCGCCTAGGCGATGCAGCATATTGCAAGCGCGGGCGCTTGCCGCGACGCAGTCCGCCGCGCCACGAACCAGCCAAAGACATCAAATCTTGTCATCAGACACTGAAACCGCTCAAGAAGCGTTGACCTTTTCCAGCCTTGGCCTTTCGCCGAAGGTTCTCTCTGCGGTGACCGACGCGGGTTACACGCAGCCGACGCCGATCCAGGCTGGAGCCATCCCGCACGCCCTCCAGGGTAAGGACGTTCTGGGCATCGCGCAGACCGGCACGGGCAAGACCGCCGCCTTCGTGCTGCCGATGATCACCCGCCTGGAAAAGGGCCGGGCACGTGCCCGCATGCCGCGCACCCTCATCCTTGAACCGACGCGCGAGCTCGCCGCGCAGGTCGAGGAGAATTTCGTCAAGTACGGCAAAAACAACAAGCTCAACATCGCGCTTCTGATCGGCGGCGTTTCGTTCGACGAGCAGGATCGGAAGCTTGAGCGCGGAGCCGATGTGCTCATCGCCACGCCCGGCCGCCTGCTCGACCACCGCGAGCGCGGCAAGCTGCTGCTCAACGGCGTCGAAATCCTCGTCATCGACGAAGCCGACCGCATGCTGGACATGGGCTTCATCCCCGACATCGAACGCATCTGCGAGATGATTCCCTTCACCCGCCAGACGCTGTTCTTCTCGGCGACCATGCCGCCCGAGATCACCAAGCTGACGGAAAAGTTCCTGCACGCGCCGGTGCGCGTCGAGGTGGCGAAGGCCGCGACGACCGCCGCGACGGTGACCCAGCGGCTCGTCAAGTCGGGAACCAAGCCCTGGGACAAGCGCGAGGTGCTGCGCAAGCTGATCCGCGAAGAAGAAGACGGCCTCAAGAACGCGATCATCTTCTGCAACCGCAAGGTCGAAGTGTCCGAGCTTTTCCGCTCGCTGACCAAGCACGACTTCAACGCCGGCGCGCTGCATGGCGACATGGACCAGCGGGCGCGCATGACGATGCTGGCCAATTTCCGCGACGGCAAGCTGAAGCTGCTCGTCGCGTCCGACGTCGCGGCGCGCGGCCTCGACATTCCCGACGTCAGCCACGTCTTCAATTACGACGTGCCGATCCACGCCGAGGACTATGTCCACCGCATCGGCCGCACCGGCCGCGCCGGCAGGCTGGGGAAATCCTTCACCATCGTCACCAGGGCCGACGGCAAGTATGTCGACGCCATCGAGAAGCTGATCGGCCAGGGGATCGAATGGCACGACGGCGACCTGTCGACGGTCGTCGCCAGCGAAAGCGAGGACGACGCGCCCCGGCGCGGGCGCGGCGCGCCCGGGCGCGCCCGCCCCCCGGATAAAGTCGAGCGCCCGCC
>CBFGLW010000024.1:0-35256 GCA_965649745.1 uncultured Mesorhizobium sp.
CCCCGCCGAAAGCAGGCACAGCGCCAGCGCGGCGGCCAGCGCCCGCAGACGCAGCGCAAGGCGCATAGCGTCGCCGGGACCGTCCTCATCGCCGGCGGCGGCCATCCATTCGCCGGCGGCGACGATGGCGCTGGCGGGAACGGGAGAACCGAACGCCCGCGCGGCATCGGCGAGGCAGCGATAGGCGGCTTCCTCGGTGGGAGTTAAAATGGCAAGCACGCGACGGCGCACGAACCACGACCGGCGCGATGCCTGCTCGGCCAGACCGGCAAGCGAAAACAGCAGCGCTGCGATGCGCATCAGCACATCGCAGTCCCGGTTCGCATTCCTGTTCCGGCCGGCCATCCTGTCCCTCCGTTTCGGACGGCCAAAAGTATGGAAGCGGTCTTACGGGACGTGGACGGAATTATTTTTGCGGATGCAGCGCCAAGACGGATGAGGGATAGGGTGCGCCAAGCACCCCTCATCCGTCGCCTTTTCTCCCGCTTACTGCGTTCGCGGGAGGACGACACCTTCTCCCACAAGGGGAGAAGGGCTGCAATGTCATATCCGCGACAACAGCTTAGTCCATTTTGAACAACAGCGGTTTTTTCCACTCGGGCTGTTCAGACATTACACGTCTGGCAAATGAAAAATCATCTTGTTGCGCCGCCACAAACCGGTGGGATGAACGGAGTTGGAGCGAGTTAAAAAAGTAAAGGTTTTGCTTCTGGATTAATGCGTGCTGATTGTCGAACATCGCTTGAAATAGGGCGGTAGATGAGGCTGCTTTGTCTGCTAGGTCTCTGTAATTGGCCATATCTGCCGCGAGGGTAGGGCTCCCAGTTCGAAAGGTGGCTAGCCGCGCTTGGTTTATACGGTCCAATGCCTTATTTTTCTCTAGATGCATTTCCGACAAAAGCGATGGGCAGAGCATTCCTAAAATTAAATCGGGGGATATCGGGTGATAGACCTGTATCCCTGGGACACCGAGGCCCAAGTTCCCATACGGGCCAAACTCTCTGTCATTGTGCATGACCAAAGGATTATCTGAGACATAAATTGCGCCTTTGCAGGCTCTCTCAAACAAGATCATGCGCTTGCAAATTAAATGAGTAGCCAGTTCTGCAATATTCTCAGTAGCAAAACGAAGTGCTGAAAATTTTTCAAAAGCAGAATCGTCGAAAAATTCGGGAAGGTCATTGGTGACGATTTCGGGAAAGCGCCGCCTAATTTCTCGAGGCATTTGGATCATGCTTTCACGAAAAGCTTTAGATCTGAGCATCTGAACGACCGAAAAGGTGCATACAGTTGCCGCTTCGTCCGAATTTAGTTTAGCAACGGACCGATCAGAAATTATTTTTGACAGTACTGGTTTTGCTAGATTTTCGATATAGGTAAACCGTTTCTCAAAATCGACCTTATAGCCATCTTTCAAAGGGGCGACGTTAAAATCAGTCTCCGACATTACATTCTTTGGGTTTGTCCGAAATACTTTCTCAGTAGACTTGTCAAAAATATAGACAGTTCCTCCTTCGCAAAAGTTGCGAAGGAGGAACTGTGGTACGTAATGCTGGTTTTCACGCGGCACGCTTTCCTCAGCTACACCCACTCGTGCTGCCACACGTGTCGCACTTCTCGCAGGTGCCGTTCCGCACCATGGTGAAGTTGTGGCACTCGGAGCATTCGTTGCCGGTGTAGCCCTGCATCAGGCTCTGCTGGCGGCGGGTGGCGGCGAGCGCCTTGGCGTCGGTCGCTTCCTTCGCGGCGGCGTCGGTGAACAGCGCCGAGGTGGCGTCCGCCTCGTCCTCCTGCGCTTTCTCTGCCAGTTCCTTCGCCCGTTCCTCATAGTCGCGCTTGTAGGCGACGGCTTCCTCGGCCGCCGGTTTCAGCGCCAGCACGTTGGAGCCGGAGAAGGCGGTGGGCGCGGCGCGGGCAGGGGTGCCGCCCGAGCCCTGGCCGCCGAAGCCCTTCGGTTCGGAGGACACCAGCTTCACCGGCGAGGCGCCGCGGTAGAGGCCCTTGGAGAAGGGCGTCGCCTTGCCTTCCTCGATGCCGCGGCCGAGCGCCGTGTTGCCGAAGTCGGAGGTGTCGACATGGGCGAGGTCGTTGCGGGCGAGGTAGGACACGGCAAGCTCGCGGAACACATAGTCGAGGATCGACGTGGCGTTCTTGATCGCGTCGTTGCCCTGCACCATGCCGGCCGGCTCGAACTTGGTGAAGGTGAAGGCCTCGACATATTCCTCCAGCGGCACGCCATATTGCAGGCCGAGCGAGATCGCGATGGCGAAATTGTTCATCATGGCGCGGAAGGCGGCGCCTTCCTTGTGCATGTCGATGAAGATTTCGCCCAGCCGCCCGTCGTCGAACTCGCCGGTGCGCAGGTAAACCTTGTGGCCGCCGACGATCGCCTTCTGGGTGTAGCCCTTGCGGCGGTTCGGCAGCTTCTCGCGGTCGCGGTAGAGCCGCTCGACGATGCGCTCGACGATCTTCTCCGTCACCTGTACCGCCTTGGCGGCGGCGGGCGCGGCGATCAGCTGCTCGACCGCTTCGTCTTCCTCGTCGTCCTCGTCGGCGATGAGGGAGGCGTTGAGCGGCTGCGACAGCTTCGAACCGTCGCGGTAGAGCGCGTTGGCCTTCAGCGCCAGCTTCCACGACAGCATGTAGGCGTTCTTGGCGTCCTCGACCGTCGCCTCATTCGGCATGTTGATGGTCTTGGAGATCGCCCCCGAGATGAAGGGTTGCGCCGCCGCCATCATGCGGATGTGGCTCTCGACCGACAGATAGCGCTTGCCGATCTTGCCGCACGGATTGGCGCAGTCGAACACCGGATAGTGCTCGGTTTTCAGGAAAGGCGCGCCTTCCAGCGTCATGGCGCCGCAGACATGGATGTTGGCGGCCTCGATCTCCTTCCTGGAGAAGCCCAGCGCCGGCAGCATCTCGAAGGAGAAATCCGAAAGCTGCTCGTCGGTGAAGCCGAAGGTCTCCTTCACCCAGTCGGCGCCCAGCGTCCACTGGTTGAACACGAACTTGATGTCGAAGGCCGATTTCAGCGCCGCGTTCACCGCCGCGATCTTCTCGTCGGTGAAGCCTTTTGCCTTGAGCGTCGAGGGGTTGATGCCGGGGGCCTGATTCAGATTGCCATGGCCGACGGCATAGGCGTCGATCTCGGCGATCTGGCTTTCGGAGTAGCCCAGCGTGCGTAGCGCCTCCGGCACCGCGGCGTTGATGATCTTGAAATAGCCGCCGCCGGCCAGCTTCTTGAACTTCACCAGCGCGAAGTCGGGCTCGATGCCGGTGGTGTCGCAATCCATGACGAGGCCGATCGTGCCGGTCGGCGCGATGACGGTCGCCTGCGCGTTGCGGTAGCCGTGCTCCTCGCCGAGCTCGATGGCGCGGTCCCAGGCGGCCTTGGCGTGTTCGCCGAGTTCCTTCTGCTTGAGGTCGGCATGGACGAGCGGCACCGGGTTGACGGCCAGCTTCTCGTAACCGTCCCTGTCGCCATAGGCGGCGCGGCGATGGTTGCGCATCACCCGCAGCATGTTCGTGGCGTTGCGGTCATAGTCCGGGAAAGCGCCGAGTTCGGACGCCATCTCCGCCGAGGTGGCATAGGCGACGCCGGTCATGATGGCGGTGAGCGACGCGCAGATGGCGCGGCCCTCGGCCGAGTCGTAGGGGATGCCGGAGGTCATCAGCAACCCGCCGATATTGGCGTAGCCGAGGCCGAGCGTACGGTAGTCGTAGGAAAGCTTGGCGATCTCCTTCGACGGGAACTGCGCCATCATGACGGAGATTTCCAGCACCATCGTCCACAGCCGCACCGTGTGTTCATAGGCGGCGATGTCGATCGTGCCGTCAGCATTACGGTAGGGCAGCAGGTTGATCGAGGCGAGGTTGCAGGCCGTGTCGTCGAGGAACATGTATTCCGAGCACGGGTTCGAGCCGCGGATCGGGCCGCCGGCCGGTGAGGTGTGCCAGTCGTTCATCGTCGTGTTGAAGTGCAGGCCGGGATCGGCGGACGCCCAGGCGGCGTAGCCGATCTTCTCCCACAGGTCGCGCGCCTTCAGCGTCTTAAGCGTCTTGCCGTCCTTGCGGGCGGTGAGGTGCCAGTCGCCGTCCTGCTCGACGGCGCGCAGGAAGTCGTCCTTCAGCGAGACGGAGTTGTTCGAGTTCTGGCCTGAAACGGTGAGATAGGCTTCCGAATCCCAGTCCGTGTCATAGGTCTTGAAGTCGAGTGCGGTGTAGCCCTGGCGGGCGAACTGGATGACGCGCTGGATGTAGTTCTCCGGCACGGCGCTCTTCTTCGCCGCCTTGATCTCGCGCTTCAGCGCCGTGTTGATGGCGGGGTCGAAGCAGTCCCCATTGTCGGCCTCGCAGTTCACGCAGGCCTTCATGATGGCGTCGAGATGCTTCTTGACGATCTTGGAGCCGGTGACGAGCGAGGCGACCTTCTGTTCTTCTCTCACCTTCCAGTCGATGAAGGATTCGATATCCGGATGGTCGGCGTCGACGATCACCATCTTGGCGGCGCGGCGCGTCGTGCCGCCCGACTTGATGGCGCCGGCGGCGCGGTCGCCGATCTTCAAAAAGCTCATCAGGCCGGACGAACGCCCGCCGCCGGAAAGCTTCTCGCCTTCGCCGCGCAGCATCGAGAAGTTCGAGCCGGTGCCGGAGCCGTATTTGAACAGGCGCGCCTCGCGCACCCACAGATCCATGATGCCGCCCTCGTTGACGAGGTCGTCCTGCACGCCCTGGATGAAGCAGGCATGCGGCTGCGGATGCTCATAGGCGGATTTCGACTTGGTCAGCTTGCCGGTGAAGGGGTCGACGTAGAAATGCCCCTGGCCGGGACCGTCGATGCCGTAGGCCCAGTGCAGGCCGGTGTTGAACCATTGCGGCGAGTTCGGCGCCACGCGCTGGGTGGCGAGCATGTAGCAGAGCTCGTCCATGAAGGCGCGGGCGTCGTCCTCGCTCTTGAAGTAGCCGCCCTTCCAGCCCCAGTAGGTCCAGGTGCCGGCGAGGCGGTCGAACACCTGGCGCGCGTCGCGCTCGGAACCGTAGCGCTCGTTCTCCGGCAGCTTCGCCAGCTCGACCTCGTCGGGAACCGAACGCCACAGGAAGGAGGGAACGTCGTTCTCCTCGACTTTCTTCAGGCGCGCCGGAACGCCGGCCTTGCGGAAATATTTCTGCGCCAGGATGTCGGCGGCGACCTGGCTGAACTGGGCCGGCACGTCGATGTCGTCGAGGCGGAACACGATCGATCCGTCCGGATTCTTGATCTCGGAAAGCGCCTTGCGGAATTCGATCTCCGCATAGGCTGCCCGATCTTTTCCTGCCTTGGTGAAACGCCGCTCGATGCGCATCGGATCAGTCCCTTTTCATCTATATATAGCGCTTTCCGCCGGGAATTTCCCGCCCCGTTTCGAAAAGCGCACATCCGCCATTTCCGGCCGCCTCATGGCTGCCGGTTCTCCGCTGCGGCGCTGTCCGTTGTCTTATCGTGAAACTGCCCGCTGCGGGGCTTTTCGGTCGACAGGACGGGCAGCGCTGCCCCTCGTAACCTGAAAACTTTTCCTCGACTTGAGTCGAAGCCAACTCACATTATCTAGAGCTGAACATAGCCGCAAACACTAAATATAGTGTTAACAGACAATTTATTCCAGCCCGATAATTCTCCTTTTCGCCACCCCAAGTCCCAAAGAAATCCCACGCCTCCGCCGGCCGCGCGAGCGGGCGGAAAAACGATCAAAACGCATAGAATGCGGGAAAAAAGACCGGCCTCGGTACTTTCCGGTCGCGTCCGCAACAGGAACGCATGACCTATAAAAGGCGACTCGGTCGGGCCCGTCAAGGGCTCGTTCTTGTAGATTTTGTGACCCCAATATCTTGTGCGTCACAAATGTGGATAACGGGGAGAAAGCAGGCGCCGGTTATGTCCCGCCCGGCCGCCTGCCAAACCGCCTGGAACTTACGAAAGCGGAATGCTCTGCGCGCTTCTGAACCAGTCCAGCGGATTGTATTTGCGCTTGATGGTCTGCAGCGGCCCGAAGTTGCCCTCGAAATAAAGGAACATGGCGTTGCCGATGCCTGACGTGCCGTTCACGCCGAGCGCGGTGTCGCAATAGTTGAAGTAGCAGCCGTCGACGGTGCCGGTCGTGTCCCGGCGGGGGTCGGGGAAGCCGCCGTAGTCGTAGTAGACGTCGGTGTACATGCCATTGATCCAGTCGACATGCGCCTTGGCCTGCACCGGGTCGTCCTGGCCGACCGGCGCGGTGTTGTCCCAGTAGGTCTGGTATTGCAGCTTCATATACGAGCTGCGCTGCGGAATGGCCGTGGCGTTGGAGGCCACGGTGTTGATCTTGCCGCCGTAGGAATCGATCTGGCACAGGCTCGCCGCCATGTCGGAGGCGGGCACGCCGGCCGGCACCTGCTGCAGCCATGTCCACAGCGCCGAGACCTGCTTCTGGGGAAAGGCCTTGTTCATGTAGGCGGACTTGTACTTGCCGAACCGGTTGGGACCAGAGCCGTTGATCTGCTGCACGCCTTCCAGGAAGGTGTAGCGGCGGAAGACGTTCGAGTCGGTCGGCATCAGCGGGCCGTTGTCGGCCAGCCAGCCCGGATGGCCGATATGCTGGCCCGGTTTGTCGGAAAGCGGGCCGAGCGCCTCATAGCGCGCCCGCCGCGCCTTGATGCGTTCGGTAATGTCGGCCTCGTAGGCGGCGACGCCGTCCTCCAGCGGCTGGTTGTACAGATAGAAGGTCGACATCGTCATCGAGCCGGCCTGCTGATGGTTGGCGTGGAAGATGCTGAACTCATCCCATGGCGCGCTGTAGCATTCGTACTGGAAGAAGCTGTCCAGATAGGTCTGCAGCACGCCGGGGCTGGTGAAGTTGGTCCACGGCATGGTCAGCGTGTTGACATAGAGATATTGCGGCGCCACCGGCGGATCGAGGAAATAGTAGCGGGTGATGATGCCGAAATTGCCACCGCCGCCGCCGCGTATCGCCCAATAGAGGTCGGAATTCTGGCCGGCGCTGCAGTAGACCAACTGCGGCGTCCTGCCGTCGCCCGGCATGATGACCACGTCGGCGCCGGTCAGGTAGTCGATCGCCAGGCCGAGCAGCCGGGAAAGGACGCCGTAGCCGCCGCCGGTGATGTGGCCGCCGAGGCCGACGGAGTAGCAGGAACCGGCGGGCAGGGTGCGGCCGTAGACGTTGAAGAACGTCCGGTACATGTCCCAGTTGCCGTTGCCGACATCGATGTAATAGCCCTTGTTGACGTCGAAGCCGTAGCTGTTGACCCCGGTGACGTCGATGATGCACCTGGTCGTCGAATTGTAGACGAAGCCTTCGTAACAATGGCGGCCGCAGGTGATCTGGATTTCGCCGGGCTGATAGCCGTACTTCCAGATTGCCTGGTTCATCATGTCCCGGACATCGTCCGGCGTGGTAGGCATGAACACCATTTCGAGGTTCGGCGCGAACCAGCGCCGGTCAAAGCCCTGCCGGTCCGAGACCAGCGGCGGGCGGCGATAGGGCATGGGTGGGGTTGGCATATGCGAGCTCCTCTCTCTGGAATGCCTGTTGCCTGCTTCGCGGATCCCATGCGTTGTGCCGGCTGCCTGCGCGCGGCCGCGCTCCTCCCCACCGTTGCCGATCCGCCGAAGCGCTGGTGGGCAAGCCAAAACGATATAATAATGGAATATAGTTCTTAATTAGGGAATTAAGCGCCCGGCGTTGACGATTGTCAAGGGATCATCTGCGGCGAATACTTCGGCTATTGACGATCACGCCGCTGAAGACTTTTCTTTCTCAAGAAACAGGCCAGCAATGCTGATGCCTGTTGCATAATCATGGAATGAAAAAGCTGTCTTCGCATGCCGGCTGGCGCTAAAAAAGTGCTGCTCGAAACGGATGGAATTAATTCCAGCCGCGGCAGGTACGGCCGATCTCGACCACGGCGACGGCGATTCCCGCCAGCGATCCCAGTGCGCCGATGACGAGGGCTAGCGCGGCGAGGCCGCGTTCGAAGCTGGCGAGTCGCTTGTGGGTCGAGATGCGCTCGCCCGCCCAGTAGAATTCATTGGTGTCGGGGTCGATGCCTATGTGGCGGATCGCATCATCTTCCACCGGCCGCACATTGGCGGGCCAACCGGCGCGTTTCTCGTCCTTGTATGTTCCCTTGCGCGCCAATGCACTTTTCCGATTCGGCGTGAACAAGCACGAGGATGAAGAAAACATCGCGAACGAAGGAGGGCAAGATGCTTGTGCCGGGTTTGGTTTGCGGCACGTCAATCAGGCAGCAAACCGTTCCGCGTTGCTGCTGAAATAGGCGATGATCTGGCGCAGGTCCTGTTCCTGGACCATGTTGGCGGCCTCGTCCGGGGTGACCCAAAGGCGCCGGCGCTCGTGCTTTTCCTTCCACCTGTCGGCGATCTCTTCCACCTTGAGGGGAAAGACCAGCACCTCGCAGGGAACTTCCTGGCCCGAGGCGAGGGCTTTGGCGTAAAAATATCGCCCCGCTTCGAAGTGGCATACCGAGCCTTGCAGGCCTGCTTCTTCCGACGCTTCGCGTGCCGCGGCCTGGCATAGCGGTTCGCGCGCCTCCGGCCAGCCCTTCGGCAATATCCAGCGTCCGGTGTCCCGGCTGGTGATCAGCATGACTTCCAGCCTGCCTTCGTCGCCGATCCGCCACGGCAGGGCGGCGACCTGCAGACGGCAAGGCTCGGTGCCGAAGAGCTTGCGGACCTGCTCGGCCAGGAGATTATGTGACAGGGGGCCTGTCAGCATGGGAAGTCGTGCCTCGAAACGCTGAATCGTTTGCCGTCTCACGAATCGTACAGTTAATTATGCGTAATAAAAGTAAAAATTACGCAAATCAGGTTTTTCCTCGGCGCAAAACGGCGAAGGTAGGGGTTCGGGTCAGTTTCGAGCGGGGCGCGCTAGGCTTCGAATCAGCCGGCGTGATCGTCGGCGATCGGCTTCTGGTAGGTGAAACCCATGTCCCAGGGGAAGTAGATCCAGGTGTCCTGGCTGACTTCCGTGACGAAAGTGTCGACCAGCGGCCGTCCCTTGGGCTTGGCGTAGACGGTGGCGAAATGGGCTTTCGGCATCATCGCGCGCACGATGCCGGCGGTCTTGCCGGTGTCGGTCAGGTCGTCGACGATCAGCACACTGGCGCCGTCATCGGCGAGCAGGGCAGGGCTGATCTCCTTCAACACCGTCAATTGCCCCTGCGACGTATAGTCGTGATAGGAGGCGACGCTGACCGTCTCGATCACCCGGATGCCGAGTTCGCGCGAGATGATGGCGGCAGGCACCAGCCCGCCGCGCGTGATGCACACGATCGCTTTCCATTGCCCGAGGCTGGCCAGCCGCCACGCCAGCGCGCGCGCGTCGCGGTGGAACTGGTCCCAGGAGACGGGGAAAGCCTTTTCGGGAAGCGACATGGCCGTGCACTCCGGCTACGCGGAAACCGCGCGCAAACGTGATGGAATGCGCGCGGAATTAGCCGGAAACCGGCTGCCTTGGCAAGGGCGCGCGTCAGGCGGCCAGCGCGGCCCGCGTCTTGCCGACCATCAGCGCCGCCTGCGCCGCTTCGCGTCCTTTTTCGACGAAGTGCTCGCGATAGATGCGGGCATGGTGTTCCGTCTCCTGGTAGTGGTGCGGCGTCAAAGAGACCGACAGCACCGGCACGCCGGTGTCCATGGCCGCCCGCATCAGCCCGTCGACCACCGCCTGGGCGACGAATTCGTGGCGATAGATGCCGCCGTCCACGACAAAGGCGGCCGCGACCACGGCGGCGTAATGTCCGGACGCGGCAAGATCGCGCGCCAGAAGCGGCATTTCGAAGGCGCCGGGAACGTCGAACACGTCAACCTGTTCGGGAGGAATGAGCTGTAGGAAACCGTCGAGCGCGCGGCCGACGATATCGGCATGCCAGTTGGCCTTGATGAAGGCATAGCGGGTGTGTGTCATGGTGATCACCTTTCTCGTAACGACACGTCACCCAAGGCGATCACGGGCAGACCGGCACGCTTGGTGCGCGCGCCGGCGATGCACGTTCTCTCTCATCCGGACTGTAACCGTCGGCCCAGGCGTCGCACCTGGTCTGCTGACCCCTCCACCGGAAGGCGCTCGCGGGCTCGCGGCAAATGCCGCATACCGCCGGTGGGGACTTTCACCCCGCCCTGAGAACGGCGCAAAGATAGGCGGAAAGGGGCCGGGCTGGCAAGCTGTTGCAGCATTGCCAGCCCAATGCTGTCAGCGCGACAGGAGGGCGGCGACAGGAACGGAGCGAAGCACGGAACGCGTCACGCCGCCGAACAGAAGCTGGCGCAGCCAGGAATGGCTGTAGGCGCCGAGGACCACGAGATCGGCGCCGCTATCGACAAGCCGCTTCTGGATAATTTCCTCGACACTGTCGTCGTCGGTTTCCTCGACCGCGACAGTGACAGTGGCGCCGTGGCGCGACAGCGAAGCGGCGATTTCCGCTCCCGCGGCCTGGGCGCCGTCCTCCGTCTCCGGCGGGTCGATGACGAGAATTTCCGTGCCTTCGGCCTCGACGATGAAGGGCAATGCGTCGAAGGCGGCGCGCGCCGCCTCCTTCGACCCGTTCCAGGCCAGCAGGATGCGTTTGAAGCTGGTGACGACGGGACCGTCCTTCGGCACGACCAGCACCGGCCGTCCGGCATCGTAGACCAGCGTATCGACATCCGCGCCCGCATCGCCATCGACGTCGCGCTGCGCGGCGACGACGAGATCGGCCGTGCGGACCGAAGGAATGCCGGAAATGGCGCTGTCGCCGGTGAATGTCTCCAGACTGCGCCATTCGAAGGAAAGACCGGACGGCTCGATCCTGCCCATGAACAGCTTCTTCAGCTTGGCCGACTGCTCCTTGTTGATCTCCGAAGAAACCTGGAGGAACTCGGCGTCGGGAAAACCGGTCGCCGAGGTGTAGGGAACCGGCATCGCTTCGGCATGGATGCCGACGAGGTGGCTGCCGAACTGCGTCGCCAGCGGAATGGCGCAGTCCAGCACGCGGCCTGCATCGTGCTCGCTTTGCAAAATCGCAACAATGGTTTTGAACATGGCGTATCCCTCAATTCGCGGGACAATGGCCCGCAAGAAAGAAACGCTGCCGCCGGTCTGGAGTTCCGGCTGGCTTACCGCGCCTGCGCGGCCACCATCGCCTCGACATCGGCGGCAGCCGCATCCATGGCTGCCCGGGTACGAGCGCGCACCACAAGTTCCGTCCAGAATTTGCCGTCGCTGTATTTGGGATAGGAGCCGATGATCGTATCGGGATGCGCCTTCTGGATTTCGGCCAGCGGCCCGCCGATCGCACCCTC
This sequence comes from uncultured Mesorhizobium sp., assembly GCA_965649745.1. Taxonomy (GTDB): domain Bacteria; phylum Pseudomonadota; class Alphaproteobacteria; order Rhizobiales; family Rhizobiaceae; genus Mesorhizobium. The sequence goes on from CBFGLW010000024.1 coordinate 11,330, forward strand.
CCCGAACGGACAATGCACGGTTGTCGACAGCATCTTGGCGCCGGTCCTGAGCGTCGGCACGACATTGTCGAGCATCGCCTGGAAGATCGACGGCACGCCGGCCATGACATGCACGTTCTCGACGCGGAACCCCGGCGCCAGCGAAACCGGATTGTCGATATGTGCAGCCCCGCGCGGCATCCGCGCCATGCGCTTGCGCGCCTCGGTGAATTCGAGGCCGCGTTCGGCATAATTCGCCTCCATCATCGCGTAGGCCCTGGCGTCATATTCGCAGGGTACGCCGAACGCCTTGGCGATGGAGTCGGCGGTGATGTCGTCATGCGTCGGGCCGATGCCGCCGGTGGTGAAAACATAGGTGTAGCGGGCGCGCACGGCGTTCACGGCGGCGACGATCTCGTCTTCCTCGTCGGGCACGATGCGCACTTCCTTGAGGTCGATGCCGACCGCGGTCATGATATCGGCGAGGTGGCCGATGTTCTTGTCCTTGGTGCGCCCCGAGAGGATTTCATCGCCGATGACCAGCATGGCGGCGGTGACGATGTCGGTCATGGATGCGGCTCCCGGATTGGCTCGCAGTCCATACCCCGGCATATCCGATCCGGCAATGTCGCTCGAACTGTGAACAATCCGTGCTTCAACAAGCGGTAGGCGATGAACGACCAATGCCCTAGATGCTTTGGGCGTTGCGCGCGATGCGCATTTTGTAGGTCTGAAGGAGACGGAGCATGGCGAAGGTACTGGTTCTTTATTATTCGAGCTGGGGTCATATGGAAAAAATGGCGCTTGCCGCGGCCGAAGGCGCGCGTGAGGCGGGCGCTGAGGTGACCGTCAAGCGGGTGCCGGAACTGGTTCCGGAGGCCGTTGCCAAGGCCGCGCACTACAAGCTCGATCAGGAAGCCCCTATCGCCGATCCGCTCGAACTGGAGAACTACGACGCCATTATTCTCGGCGCGTCGACCCGCTATGGCGCCATGGCCTCCCAGTTGAAGAACTTTCTCGACCAGACCGGCCCGCTCTGGGCCAAGGGCGCTTTGGTCAACAAGGTCGCTTCGGTCATGTCCTCGACGGCTACCCAGCATGGCGGCGCCGAATTGGCCATCATCAGCGCCCAGGCCTCGCTCCAGCATCACGGCATGATCATCGTGCCGCTGTCCTATGCCTACCAAGACCAGATGGGCAACGACGTGGTCCGCGGCGGTTCGCCCTACGGCATGACCACGACCACCAACGGCGACGGCTCACGCCAGCCTTCGGCGCAGGAACTGGACGGCGCCAAGGTTCAGGGCAAACGGGTCGCCGAGATCACCATCAAGCTTCACGGCTGAAAGAGATGCGCCGGGCGATTTCAGCCCGGCGCTTTTCTTCGTATCTGCCGGAAGGGGGCCAGGAATTCAGTCGGAAACTTCGGTTTGCGGGCGATCGCGGCCATCCGCCAGTTCTTCATGCCACTTGCCTTCGGAATCCTCGTACTGGATGCCGTCGGTCGTTCCCGCAACCTGCTGTTCGGCCGAAGCTATCTGCGCGGCTTTCAGCGCGTCCGCATGGCTCGGGAAGGTTTCGGAAAAGGTTGAGCCGACCTGGTAGGCCCAGCCGCCGTCATGTTCCACGATCTTGTAGGTGAGCTTGCTCATCGACGCACTCCGTTTGGAAGTTTCTGACCCTCTGGCTTGTGCATGCGCCATGGGCCGTAGGCTGCAGCCATGGTCGGGACGACGCCTGGGTCACGACCTAGTTGAGCTTGTCCTCGGGAACCAGAACATCGGACTCTTTCGCCGCCTCGACAAGTGCGCGCCGCGCATCTGCGGTCGAGCGATAGCCTTCCAGCACCTTGAGGCAGGTTTCGACGGCGTCGCGATGCCGCGGGCCGCGGTTAAGCGGCCATCCCGTCATCAGGCAATCCGCCGCTTCCTGGGTACTGCGGATCTTGCGGTATTTGCCGACGTGACCGAGCTCGACCACCACCGGCTTTTCGAACGGCTTCGTATCCATCATGCCCGCCAAACGCGGGACACAAAAAATGGTTGCGCCCTGCGTCGCTAAGGCCCGCACAGTGCGCACTCCGATTGCTGAAGTGGATCGGTCCTAGGCCGTTGCCGGCTTCATCCAGTGCTCCATCGTCGTGACCGACCTTGCAAGCTGCGGCGCGGCCTCGATCTTTTGGCCGAGCGCCGCCGCCGCCCGCCACCCCCAGCGGGGATCGGCAAGGAAGGCGCGGGCCAGCGCCACCATGTCGGCGCGTCCCTCGGCCACCACGGCATTCGCCTGTTCGGGCGTGGTGATCAGCCCGACGGCGCGCGTCGGAATGTCGGCGCCCTTCTGGATCGCTTCAGCCAGATGGATCTGGTAGCCGGGGCCGGACGGCAGCTTCTGGTGCGGCTGGTTACCGCCACTCGACGCGCAAATATAGGCGACCCCTTCGTCCTTGAGCGCCTTGGCGACCGCAACGGCTTCGTCGACGTCGAAGCCCCCGTCCACCCATTCCTTGACCGACAGACGCGCTCCCAGCATGAGGCCGGGCGCGGCCTTCTTCACAGCCCTGGCGATCTCGACGGCGAAACGCATCCGGTTGTCCAGAGAGCCGCCCCAACGGTCCGTCCGCCGGTTGGAAAGCGGCGACAGGAACTGGAAGATCAGATAGCCATGGGCGGCGTGCAGCTCGATGAAATCGAATCCGGCGCGCGCGGCCCGCCGTGCCGAGGCGCCGAACTTTTCGATCAGCTGCACGATCTCCTCGTCGGCCAGCGCGTGCGGAACCTGCCAGCCGGCGTCGTAGGCAATGGCGGAAGCCGAGACGATGGGCCACGGGTCCTGGTCCGGCGTGAGCGGCCCGCCGCCTTCCCACGGACGTTGGTTGGAAGCCTTGCGGCCGGCGTGGGCCAGCTGGGTGCCGAACTTCGTTCCGGGCGCGGCCACGCCCTTCGCCGCGTCGAGCGCGCGCTTCGCCGCCAGTTCGTTGTGGTCGGAGTAAAGTCCGAGGCAGCCATGGCTGATGCGTCCACGGCGCTCGACGTCGGTCATCTCCACGGTGACCATGCCGGCGCCCGACATAGCGTAGCTCATCCACTGCTGCAGGTGCCAATCCGTCGCCGAGCCGTCATCGGCCGAATACTGGCACATCGGCGCGATCGCGATGCGGTTGGGGAAGGTCAGGCCGTCAAGCGTGATCGGCTGGAAAAGCGGTGCGGTCATGTGGGACTCCGGAGGCAGGAAGATTGCTATGTATGCAAACAGTTTTGCCTGCGCCAGACACGGAACGGTGAGCAACGTCGGTTCGTTGGGCTGTTGCCCGGCTTTTGAGGATCAAATCGCCGCAAGCATGGAACCGGCTGCTCCGTCCGCCAGTTGTTTCAGGACTGCGTTCAATGGAGAACGGTCATGTCCAAACTGAACCATGCCAGTCCGGAACAGATAGACCGGCTGAGAAGCGGCGCCTCGGCCATGTTCGCGCCGGTGATGCTGCGGGAGGCCCTGCAGCGCCTTTCAAAGCTCCAGGGCAGCAAATGCCTCGATGAATTCGAGAAATCGATGGAACGGCAGATCGAGGGAATGCAGGCCGCCGCATCCAATCTCGACGACATGAAGGAACTGGCGATCGAACAGCTTCACACGGCAATTGCCGATGTCCGTGCCCACCCCGACAACAAGCACGATCTCGAAAACACCGGTTCGCGTCGGGCAGAAGGACGGTCCGAGGAAGCGGAAACCCTGGAGCAGCAGCTTCAATCGGGTCTGGAAGACACGTTTCCCGCCAGCGACCCGCCGGCTGTTGTCTCTACGACCATTTCCGGTCGCGCGAAAAAGCTGACCGGCGTCGAAGAGCATTTGCGGAACAGGCGCCCGGCAAAAGTCCGACACTAGGACCGATCGATGAATGGCGATTGGTCCTAGTTTGACCGATGCATCGACGGTGCGTCGGGATCCGCTGGCTTTCGCTGTCATGGAGAATGGTGCGGACGACGGGAATCGAACCCGTACGATCATGGATCGAGGGATTTTAAGTCCCTTGCGTCTACCAGTTCCGCCACGTCCGCATATAGAGATTTCAAGGGCTTAAGAGAAACGATCAAAGGATGTTTTGCAACCGGTCCCTCGCGTTTTGCAAAATTATCCTGTCTTCGTTCACCCCGGCATTCTTTGCCCGCCAGGCCTGCATTCGTCCAGCCTCTTTTTCTTCATGGCGGATGGCAGAGGGAATAAGCCGGTATCTCCATGGCAAGGCTCGAGGACGATTGATATCCCGTGCTGATGTGCCGGCTGCCACAACGAGTTGCGAACAAGTATAGCCGTAATAGAGATTAGCAAGCTTACAAAACGTATCGTGGACTCAAAGCGTAAGGTATAGAAGGCCGATCGAAACGCTTTGATGGGAAGAGGCTGGGCAATGCAGGCGGTTCACGAGGCTGAACTTGCGACAAAATTGGAAGTGCTTTTTTCCGAGGCCCTGGGGCGGGAACTTGATGGGGACAGTCGCAACTGCAAGATCTCGAGTTTGGACATACCGTCCCTGTCGATGATGCTGATGCTCGTGCAGGTCGAAAATGAATACGGCATCGAATTCAGCGGCGACGACTTCGACAGGATCGCCAATGGCACATTCGACGATTTCGTCGCCTTGATCAGGGCGGGCGGATCAACGCGATGACAGCTTCGCTGAGGGCCGGCGTGTTCGGCGCCATCGTGAGCCGAACGCGTGAACGGGGCGGGCATATCGCGGTCTACGATGGTTCAGGCGCCGCAAGCTACGCGGAGATTCTCGAGCGCGCTCTGGCCCTGTCCAGCCATCTGGGCAGGCTGGGATTGCGTCCACAGGACAGGGTAGGCGTGTGGCTTGAGAATTCGCGGGACTATCTGGTCGTTCTTTTGGCCTGTCTGGCGGGAGACTTTGTCTTCGTTCCGCTGGCGGTTTCCGATCCCGAAGCGCGAATTGGCAAGATTGCGAACGACGCGGCGCTTGCGGCTTGCGTTACGCGCCCGGAACGAACGGAATCCCCTGCGTTGGAGACAGTGCCGGTTTGTATCAGCACCTCGCAGCTGACATCCCTGCCTGCGGGAGCGCTGCGGACCGAATGGGCCGCCGGAGGCGAGATTGTCTATTGTATCTACACATCCGGTACGACGGGCGCTCCGAAAGGTGTGTTGATCCGCGGAGAAAGCATCGCGAACTTTGTCCAAAGCACCGTCGATATCTTCGGCCTGAGCCGCGATACCAATGCGTTATGCGTTTCGCCGTTTCATTTCGACGGAGCGTTCGGCAGCCTGTTCTCGGTCCTGTGCGTTGGCGGAACGCTGGTCATACCGCCTCCCGGGCCGCTGCTGCCTGCAAAATTCGTCTCGATCGTCGCGGAGCGGCAGATCACCCACACAAGTTTTTCGCCGAGTTTCCTGCGTGTGCTGGTGAGCGGTCGGCACGTCGCGCAATTGCGCCATTCCTCCTTGAGGACGATCGGTCTCGGCGGCGAAGACCTGTCTCGCGACGATCTTGTGGCATTTCTGTCGGCCGCTCCGGATGTGCGCGTGTTCAACCGTTATGGACCGACCGAAACGACCGTGGTCGCAAGCACCTTCGAGATTACCGAGGACGCCCTGTCGCGGTCGGAAAAGATACCTATCGGACAGCCGGGGCCGGGCGTCACGTTCCATCTCGTCGAAGGCTCGCGCCTGATCTCGGAAAACGACGTGGCCGGGGAGCTCTGCATCGGCGGAATCCAGGTGATGGCGGGGTACAACGGAGATCCCGCCACGACCGATGCAGTGCTTCGCACGGACATCGTCCCGGGTCGGATGCTTTACCGGACGGGCGATCTTGTCGATCGCAATGCCAGGGGCGAGTATGTTTTCCGGGGCCGGCTGGACAGTGTCGTGAAGCGTGACGGCAATCGCATCTCGCTGGTCGAAATCTCGGACGCGCTCAGATCGGCTCCTGGAATTGACGACGTGGCCTGCACCGCGGACAGCAAGATGAAGGGGCGCACGACCATCACAGCCTACGTAGCCGGTCGAGAGGTGGAGCCCGGGCAATTGCGGGGCCATCTGCTGCAGCGCCTGCCGGCCTACATGCTTCCCGACAAGTTCGTGTTCTTGGAGCATCTTCCCCGACTGACCAGCGGGAAGCTCGACATGAACCGGCTGAAATCGATCGGCAGCGAGGCCATGACCTAGGTCGTGGGCTCATAGATATGATCGAAGCCGTTTCGGCGTCCCCAAGGACGTCAGGCGGATGTGGTCCATCTGCCTGGCAACTTTGTCGAAAAGGCCCGGCAATGGTCGACATTGCCGTCGCCTTTCTCCGCGTATCCGGCCAGATGGCCTCGCACCATTTCGACCAGATTTATGAGTTCACGACCCGGGCCCTGGCGACAACGGCCGCACCCCAGGCGCCGATGGACTGGGAGTAGAGCAGGATGGGGGCGGCGTCTACGGAACCCGTGCCCGCCAGGTCATCCAGGTTGAGAAACACGTCGGCGGCGAAGCAGTGGCCGAGCTGTGCAAGCGTCCTGCCGTGCCACGCGTCAACAGGAAGACCCAGCCCGCGCGCAGTGGCCCGGCATATGCGCGTCTGAAGATTGCTCATCACCAGCGCCTGAAGTCGACTGGCGGTAACATCGGCCTGTTCGCAGGCGGTATCCACCGCGCGACGCATTCCTCGGGCCGCTCCGACAATGTAGGCGCCGCTGCCAGGCGACATCGTCGATATTGTGTTGTCGACGGCTTGCCCCAAACCGAGCAGGCGCCATTCGAACGCGCCGGGCGGCCCGACAAGAAAGGCGCAACCGGCATCTCCGAGAACTGCGTAATTGCCCCGAACCAGGCGGCTGCCGCCGTTGGGATCGACGCTGTCCGTAACGACGACCAGCACCTGTCTGGCGCCCTCAGCGATCAGCCCGGCGGCATACCGCAGCGCGTTTGTGGAATTCGAACAATTGCCGAGAAAGAGTCCGTCCAGTCGAACGTGAGTGAGCCCCAGCTTCAGCAAATATCCATGCAGGTGAGTGAGGGAGGCGAATTCCGGACGCCAGAAGGAGTTTGTCGCATAGACGACGGCATCGATTTCCGATGCGCCAAGGGACGACTTGTCCAGCGCATTGCCGGCCGCGGCGAAGGCCAGGGCGGGCGGCGGCAGGTCGCTCGACGAGTAGAATTCAAATCCCTGGGCGCGAAGGGTCTGGATGTCGCCCTCGGCAAGTGTCGAAACGGGCAGTTGCTTTCCCAATTCGAATGAAAGGAAGCCGAAAGAGCAGAGGTCCAAAGTCAAGTAGCGTCCCCGGTCCGGCGGGCCTCTTGGCGGGCGCCTGCCGATTAAATCTGCGTTGCGAAATACCTTTGCACAGGATTTTCCGTTTCGCGCAAGGGAACGCTGAGTCCGGACCGGTCAGTTGATGAGATGGCCGGCAGGAACCGTAACAGGACGCTCGCCCACGGAGCGCTTCAGGGGGCGAGCGTCCTGAAATACGACTGGCAGCGATCGGGAACGGATATGCATCCGTCCGTCCGGCTCAATCCTCCTCGACGAACACCTCGTCGCGCTTCTTGCGCACACTGGGCAGAAACACCACGACCAGAACGCCCAGCGCGATGGCGAGCAGCGTGGCGCTGATCGGCCTTGTCAGGAAGGTCGTCGGATCGCCGCGCGACAGGATCATGGCGCGGCGCAGATTCTCTTCCAGCAACGGACCGAGCACGAAGCCGAGCAGGAGAGGCGCCGGCTCGCAGCGCAGCTTGGTCAGCACATAGCCGATGAATCCGAAGAAGGCGACGGCGTAGAGATCGTAGACGTTGGAGTTCACCGAATAGACGCCGATCGAGCAGAACGCCATGATGATCGGGAACAGAACGTAGTAAGGGATGGTCAGGAGCTTCACCCACAGGCCGATCAGCGGCAGGTTGAGCACGATCAGCATCAGGTTGCCGATCCACATCGACGCGATGATGCCCCAGAACAGCGCCGGCTGCTCGCTCGCCACGTTGGGACCCGGCACGATGCCCTGGATGATCATGGCGCCGATCATCAGCGCCATGACCGGATTGGCCGGGATGCCCAGCGTCAACATCGGGATGAATGAGGTCTGCGCGCCGGCATTGTTGGCCGATTCCGGTCCGGCCACGCCGGCGACGGCGCCCTTGCCGAATTCCTGCGGCTTCTTCGAAACCCGCTTCTCGACCGTATAGGAGGCGAATGAGGCCAGGATCGCGCCGCCGCCGGGCAGGATGCCGAGCGCTGAACCGATCGCCGTGCCGCGCAGGATTGGCGCGAACATTTCCTTGAAATCCTCGCGCGTCGGCATCAGGCCCGTCACCTTGGCCATCAGCACTTCGCGCGTTTTCTCGCTTTCGAGGTTGCGCAGGATTTCGGCGACGCCGAAGACACCGACCGCGACGGCGACGAAATTCAGCCCGTCTGCATACTGGCGGATGCCCAGCGTGAAGCGGGGCGTGCCGGTATAGATGTCGGTGCCGACAAGCCCGAGCAGCAGGCCCAGCACGACCATGGCCAGCGCCTTGACGATGGAGCCGTGCGCCAGCGCGATGGAGGAGACGAGGCCGACGATCATCAGCGAGAAATACTCGGCCGAGCCGAATTGCAGCGCGATCTCGGTCAGCGGCGGCGCGAAGATCGCCACAAGGAAGGTGGATACGGTTCCGGCGAAGAACGAGCCTATCGCGGCGATGGCGAGCGCGGCGCCCGCGCGGCCGCGGCGCGCCATCTGATAGCCGTCGATGGCGGTGACTGCCGACGAGGACTCGCCCGGCATGTTGATGAGGATGGCGGTGGTCGAACCGCCATATTGCGCGCCGTAGTAGATGCCGGCCAGCATGATGAGGGACGAAGCCGGGTCGCCGATCTGGAAGGTGATCGGCAGGAGCATGGCGATGGTGGCGGTGGCGCCGATGCCGGGCAGCACGCCGATCAGCGTGCCGAGCAGCACGCCGATGAGGCAGAAGCCGAGATTGGCGAGCGTGGAAGCCTCGGCGAAACCGAGAGCGAGATTGGAGAACAGATCCATGCCGGCCTCCTAGAACCGCGTCCAGGGGCCGAAGCGCTCATAGGGGAGGCCCAGGCTGTAGCTGAAGACGATGATCGAGAAGATCGTGATGCCGAGCGCCACGGCGAGCGCGAAGAGCGGTTTCATCCGCGAACTGGCGAAGGCGGCGATCAGCGCCGTGAAGAACAGCGCCGGCGCGAAGCCGAGGCCGCGCACGGTAAGCCCGAAAAAGACCGGCGCCGGCAGGATCAGCAGCATGCCGCGCCACGCGATCGGCCCGAGCGGCTCACCCTGCACGCGCGTCGCCTGCACGAGGATGACGAGGCCCAGAAGAATGAGGATGCATGCGAGCACGAGCGGAAAATAGCCCGGTCCCATGCGGAAGGCGGTGCCGAGTTCCAGCCCGAACGCCTGCCAGGCGAAGAAAAGACCCGTCGCCGTGAAAATGGCGCCGCAGGCGCCGTTGGTCGGATCGATTGTAAAGGATTTCATCGTGTCCCCCGCCGTTCGCCCGTCACCGGCGAATCGTTTGTGTAAAAAGCGGGGCGCCCAGGGGCACCCCGCTCACTCGGCATGGATCAGTCGGCGTACTGGCCGGCTGCGTCGATGACCGGCTTCCAGCGGGCGATCTCGCTCTCGAGCTTGGCCTTGAGCGCGGCCGGCGTGGCATCAGCTTCCGGAGAAGGCGTGGTGCCGAGTTCGGCGAAGCGGGCGACGACGTTCGGGTCCTTCAATGCCACCTGGAGGGATTTGGACAGGCGCTCGGTGATTTCAGCCGGCGTTCCCTTCGGTGCATACAGGCCATGCCAGATGGCCACTTCCATGTTGGGCAGGCCGCCCTCGGCGACGGTCGGAACGTCGGGCAGCACGTCGAGGCGCTTCGGCGTGGTCACCGCGTAGGCCTTGATGGTCTTGCCCTGGATCTGCTTCGTCGTGTTGGTGGTCTGGTCGCACATGATGTCGACCTGGCCGCCGAGCAGGTCGGTCATGGCCGGGCCGGTGCCCTTGTAGGGGACGGTGACCAGTGGCGTTTCGATGGCGCTCATGAACAGCATGCCGCACAGATGCGACGCCGCACCGATGCCGGCGTTCGCCACCGTCACCTTGTCCTTGTTGGCCTTGGCGTAGTCGACGAGGCTCTTGAGATCGGTCGGCTCGAGGTCCTTGCGGGCGACGATCGTCATCGGCACCTCGGTGACGAGGCCGACATATTCGAAGGCGTTGAGCGTGTCGTAGGGCAGCTTGCGGTAGAGCGTGGCGCTGGTGGCCATGCCGATGTGGTGCAGCAAAAGCGTGTAGCCGTCCGGATCGGCCTTGGCGACCTGGGACGCGCCCAGCGTGCCGCCGGCGCCGCCGACATTCTCGACGATGACCTGTTGGCCGAGATCCTTCGACATCGCCTCGGCGACCAGCCGGGTGACGGTGTCGGTCGGGCCGCCCGCCGCGAAGGGAACGACGACAGTGACGGTGCGTTCGGGATAGCCGGCAGCATGAGCGCTGGCGGCTGCGAAGGCAAGCGCTGCGGTGGTCGCAAGCGCGGCGAACAGTTTCTTCATGTCGAGAACCTCCCAGAAATGGACAGTCCGGTCGGCGCGCGTTTTCCTCCCGCGCCGGCATCGGATGTGCCAATCAAGCGACGACGATCAAACCGACGCAATGGCTGAATACACAATCTCCATAAACCACCGCAAATGATGTCAGACAATGGGTGGATTCGGTAACATCGACCTCCATTCGTGTGTGGGATCCAACACATCGGCGTTAGTCGGCCGGTCTCATTCCGCAGACACGTCCCCCGTGGTCGCGGCGGATTGCCTGTCCAGCCCGTATTTCTGCATCTTCTCGTAGAGCGTCTTGCGCGAGATGCCGAGCGATTCGTAGACCGTCTTCAGGCTGCCGCGATGCGCCGCCAGCGCACTGGCGATGAGGCTTTTTTCGAACTCGGCGACCCGTTCAGCCAGTCGCGTTTCCTCGTCGCCTGTCCCTCCATCGTCCGCCGGCCGCAATCCAAGGACGTAGCGATCGGCGGCGTTACGCAGTTCGCGCACATTGCCCGGCCATTGCCGCTGGCCGATTTCGGCCAGCATGTGCGGCGGCACGTCAATGACGTCGCGGCGGTAGCGGGCTGCGGCTTCGCGTACCAGATGCAGGAAGAGCAGCGGCACGTCCTCGCGGCGCTGCGCCAGCGCCGGCATGCGCAGCGTGACGACGTTCAGCCGGTAGAGCAAATCCGGCCGGAATTGTCCGGCCTCCGCTTCGGCGGCGAGGTCCGCCTTGCTGGTGGCGATGAAGCGGACATCCAGCGGGATCGGCTCGTTGGAGCCGAGCCGGGTAATCACCCGGTCCTGGATGACGCGCAGGAGCTTCGCCTGCAGGTCGAGCGGCATCGAGCCGATCTCGTCGAGCAGGATCGTGCCGCCTCGCGCATGCTCGAACTTGCCGAAACGCGGCCGGATGGCGCCGGGAAAAGCGCCCGCCTCGTGGCCGAACAGCTCGCTTTCGATGAGGTTGGCGGGCAGGGCGGCGCAGTTGATGGCAATGAACGGCTTGCCGCTGCGGCCGCTGATGTCGTGGATCGCCAGCGCCGCCACCTCCTTGCCGGCGCCGGTATCGCCGATGATGAGGATGTCGGCATCCGTCGCGGCGACGGCGCGCAGCTGATAGCGCAAATCGACCATGATCTGGGTTCGCCCCGGCAGCCGCGCCTCGAGGTCGTCGCGCTTGCCGGCGGCGGCGCGAAGCTGGCGGTTTTCCAGCACCAGCCCCCGGCGGTCGAGCGCGCGGCCCGCCATGTCGGCGAGGTGCTGTGTGGCAAAGGGCTTTTCGATGAAATCGTAAGCGCCCTCGCGCATGGCGCGCACCGCGAGCTGCACGTCGCCATGGCCGGTCGCCAGGATGACCGGGATGTCAGGGTCGATGTCGCGCACTTTGCCCATCAGCGTCATGCCGTCCATGCCGGGCATGCGGATGTCGGTGATGATAACGCCATTGAGGCCCTGGGTGACGAAGTCGAGCGCCCGCTCGGCAGAACCGAATTCCCGGACGGTAAATCCGGCGAGATCGAGCGACTGCGCGGTGGAACGGCGCAGTTCCTCCTCGTCTTCCACCAGCAGCACGAGCGGCGGCTTCATTCCGCGGCCTCGCGCATGGGCACCCTCGCTGCGTCGAGTGACAGTGTGAAGACAGCGCCGCCGTCGGGATGATTCTTCATCGCAAGATCGCCGCCGAAGTCCTTGACGATATTGTAGCAAATCGACAGACCGAGACCGAGGCCCTTGCCGACGCCCTTGGTCGTGAAGAACGGATCGAAGATGCGTTCGGCGATGGCGGCAGGCACGCCCGGTCCATGGTCGCGGATTTCGACCGTGACTTTTCCCGATTGGCGCGAAGCCGAGATTTCGATGCGCCGGTCGGGCAGGCCCTCGACGGCGTCGACGGCGTTGGTGATGAGATTGACCAGCACCTGTTGCAGGCGCACCGAGCCGGCGCGCACCCAGGGCGGCGTTCTGCCGAGGTCGGTCACGACCGTTGCGCCGCCTGCCTTGAGCCGTCCGTCGACGATCTCAAGCGTATCCCGCAGCACCTCCGCCAGCGAGACCGAACCCAGCTTCTCGTTCGGCTTGCGGGCGAAATTGCGCAGATGCCGGCTGAGCGAGGCCATGCGGTCGGTCAGGCTGGAAATGCGCGAAAGGTTGTCGCGAACCTCGCCAATGCGCTCCCGCTCGATCAGGATGGCGGCATTGTCGGCATAGTTCTTGACCGCCGCCAGCGGCTGGTTGAATTCGTGCGACAGCGCCGCCGACATCTGCCCGAGCGCGGCGAGCTTGCCGGCCTGGATCAGGTCGGCCTGGGTCTGGCGCAACTGCCGTTCGGTCAGCCGCCGCTCGGCAACTTCGGTTTCGAGCTGGCTGTTGACGAGGGCGAGGTCGGCCGTCCGTTCCTCCACCCGGCGCTCGAGTTCTTCCTGCGCCGTGCGCTGCATTTCCATGCGCTCGGCGAGCCGGGCGCGGCGCTGCAGGATGACCGCCGCGATCAGCCCGGCAAGACCGAGCACCAGCAGCGCCGAGGCCAGCGTCGTATAGACCTGCGTATGGACGGAGGCGGTGTCCATCAGCACCCGCACAGTCCAGCCGGCTTCTTCCATAGGTTCGGCGAGCACGAGATATTCGGTGTTCTTCGCCTTGTTCAGCACCGTCATCAGGCTGGCGTCGTCGAAACGGCTCGTCCTGATCGGCAGTTCGCGCAATTGCGCATCGGCGTAGCGGCGGGATTCGGCCGTGCGCGCCAGCCGTTCGGGCGTCAGCGGCTGCAGGCTGGCGTAGAGCCAGTCCTGCCGGCCGGTCATGAAGATGATGCCTTCCGGGTCGGTGACGATGATCTCGTTGTCGCCGCCGCGCCATGTCGCTTCGATGGCGTCGATGTCGACCTTGAAGACGACGACGCCGACGATGCTGCCGTCCACGTGCACAGGCGCGGAGAAATAGTAGCCGCGTTTCAGAGACGTGGTGCCGAGCGCGAAGAAGCGGCCCTGCTGGCCCGCCATCGCTTCCTGATAATATGGGCGGTAGGAGAAGTTTTCACCGACGAAGCTCAGCGGCTGGTCGTAGTTGCTGGCAATGATCGTGTCGCCATTTGTCTTCATCACGTAGATGTCCGAAGACCGCAGCAGCCGGTTGATCTCTTTCAGATAGGCATTGCCCCTGGCGATGCGCTCGGGATTGTCCGGATCGGCCAGCAGCGCCTTGATGTCGGCATGGTCGGCGATCAGCGCGGGCAGGGGCTCGAAGCGGTTCATCTGGCCGGAAAGGGCGGAGACCGCGAGCCGCAGCGTGGTCTGCCCGCGCGCGGCCGCCTGGTCGAGGAAGGCGCGCGTGGCGAAGGCTCCGCCATAGACAATGATGATGCCGGCTAGAATCGCCAGCACGGCAGCCCCCAGCCAAATGCGCTTTGCAAAGCCCCTCGGCCCGCTGTCGAAAGTCGTTATCGCCATGCGGCCCATAGAGCGACAAGCGGCGGGCATTATCAAGCCGCGCGAGCAGGAAGGGCCTCATCTATGTTGGAGCGCAATCGAAATTAAGCCTCCGACAATCCGGTACCCCCACCCTAACCCCTCCCCGCAAGGGGGAAGGGAAGCTACCGCCCGCCAAGTCCCCCTCCCCCTTGCGGGGAGGGGTTAGGGTGGGGGTAAAACGTCATATGTTTCATGCGCCGATTTGCGGCTTGCGAAGATTCCGCCATTTGCCAACTGTTCAAAGCCGGCCGGGCTTGGCAGAGTCGTTGCGACGAAGGAGTTCCGCATGACCGCACCAACTGCCAAACCCCGACCCTGGGCCGACATGGCGACCGAGCTTGTCGATGTCGCCATGGGCCGGAAACCGGCTGATCTGGTCGTGCGCAACGGACGCTGGGTCAACGTGCATTCGGGCGAGATCGTCCCCGGCACCGACATCGCCGTTTCGGGCGGCCGCTTCGCCTATTGCGGCCCGGATGCCAGCCACGCCATCGGCGAAAAGACCGTGGTGGTCGATGCCGGCGGCCGCTATCTGGTTCCGGGTCTCTGCGATGCGCACATGCATGTCGAGAGCGGCATGGTGACGGTGACGGAGTTCTGCCGCGCCGTCATTCCGCATGGCACCACCTCGATGTTCATCGACCCGCACGAGATCGCCAATGTGCTCGGCCTGCCGGGCGTGCGGCTCATGCATGACGAGGCGATGGCCATGCCGGTCAACGTGCATGTGCAGATGCCGTCCTGCGTGCCGTCCGCCCCCGGTCTGGAGAACGCCGGCGCGCAGCTGACGGTCGAGGACGTGCGCGAGGCGATGACATGGCCGAACATTATCGGTCTCGGCGAGGTGATGAATTTTCCCGGCGTCGCCGCCAACGATCCGGTCATGGCGGGCGAGATCGCCGAGACCGTCCGCGCCGGCAAGACGGTCGGCGGCCACTATGCATCGCCGGACCTCGGCCTGCCGTTCCACGGTTACGTCGCCGGCGGGCCGGAGGACGACCACGAGGGCACCCGCGCCGCCGACGCCATCGCCCGCGTGCGCCAGGGCATGAAGGCGATGCTACGGCTGGGCTCGGCATGGTACGACGTGGCCGAGCAGGTCAAGGCGGTGACCGAGCAGGGGATCGATCCCCGCAATTTCATCCTCTGCACCGACGACAGCCACTCCGGCACGCTGGTCAATGAAGGCCATATGGACCGCGTCGTCCGCCACGCCATCGCGCAGGGACTGAAGCCGGTGACGGCGATCCAGATGGCGACGCTGAACACAGCACAGCACTTCAGGCTGGAGCGCGAACTGGGCTCCATCGCGCCCGGCCGGCTGGCGGATTTCCTCATCGTCTCCGATCTCGCGGCGATGAAGATCGACGCGGTCTATGCTCGCGGCCAATTGGTGGCAAAGGACGGGCGGCTGGAGATCGACATTCCCGCCTACGACTACCCGCCGGAGGCGAAGAACACGGTCAGGCTCGGCAAGCGGCTCGCCGCCGCGGATTTCGATATCGCGGCGCCGGCCGGCGCCAATTCGGTGCGCGCACGCGTGATCGGCGTCATCGAGAACCAGGCGCCGACCCGCGCGCTGGAGGCCGATCTCGGCGTCGCCGACGGGCTTGTCGCGATGGACCGCACCAACGACGTCTGCCAGATCGCGCTGGTCGAGCGGCATCGCGGCACCGGCGGGGTGACGAACGCCTTCGTTTCCGGCTTCGGCTACAGCGAGGATTGCGCCATCGCGTCATCGGTCGCGCATGACAGCCACCACATCATCGTCGTCGGCACCAACAAGAAGGACATGGCGCTGGCCGCCAACCGGCTGGCGGAAGTCGGCGGCGGCGTGGTGCTTTATTCGAAGGGTAGGGAACTGGCGCTGGTCGAGATGCCGATTGCCGGGCTGATGTCCGACGAGCGGGCGGAGATCGTCGCGGCCAAGGCCGACAGGCTGGTCGAAGCGATGCGGCAGATGGGCTGCACCCTGAACAACGCCTACATGCAGCACTCGCTGCTGGCGCTGGTGGTGATCCCGGAATTGCGGATTTCGGATGTAGGGCTGGTGGACGTGCGGACGTTCGAGAGAGTGGAGCTGTTTGTATAGGAGGCAGTCGGCAATGGGCAGTCGGCAGTCGGAAAAAGACGGCTTCGCACCCAGTTCTTTCTACTGCCTATTGCCGACTGCCCATTGCCGTTTTTTCCTATCTCCCCCCCGCGGCGACGCTCAGTACCTTGAACGGCGTGGTGATGATGATCTCGGCGACGGAGCCGACAGCCTGGCCGACGCCCTGGCCGAGGTCGTTGATGGGTTGGCCGGGGTCGGGCTCGTCGGCTGCAAGCGCCGCAGGCGTGCGCAGCCGCTCGCCCAGCAATTGCACCAGAACGGGATTGTCCGCGAATTTGGCATGGTTCAGCCGGTCGTTGCCCTTGGCGTTGGTCAGGTCGGCCACCACGACGCCGTAGCTGGCGAGATCGGCGGCGTTGCCATAATCGCCGACGCGGGGTTTCGATCCGGAAATGATCGACGATATCTGCAGCGCCCGGTCGTCGCCGGAGAGCAGGATGGCGAATGGCTTGTCCGGCTTGCCGTAGCGCATCATCTGCTTCTTGAACACATCGACGTCGATGTCCGGCGAGGCGAGAATGACATAGCCCAGCTTGTCGTCGAGATCGCGGTTGCCTTCGATTGCCAGCTGCCGCAGGGCTTCCATGGTCACCCACGTACCCATCGAATGGGCGATGATGTCGATGCTCCTGGCGCGCGTCTTCGCCAGCATCTTGAGCGTCGCTTCCAGATCGTCGCGCGCCGCGTTGGCGCTTTCCTTGTCGTAAATGTAGCCCGTGGTCTTGCCGGCCGAGGCCCAGGAAAACAGCACCGGCGTGCCCGAATAGCCCGTGTCGTGCGCGATCTGGGTGATGCGGTAGATGCCGTCGTCGAAGCCGTTGTTGAAGCCGTGCACGAAGACCAGGATGCGGTCACCCCGTTTCGCCACGTCGGCATCGACGGCCTTGGCGAATTGCGGCCCGTCTTCGTAGAAGGACACGCGGGAAGCGGAAAAGTTCTTGGCTGGATCGCTGGGCGCCGAGCCCTTGGCGCGCTCGATATTGCCGACCTGGTGGACCTTCGGCACGGTCATGTCGACCCTGGCGAAGGTGGTCGTCAGCGAACGGTCGCCGCTGAAGACCTGTCGTGGGTCGGCCTGCGCCTGCTTGCGCGTGGTGGCGACGAATATCTCATGCGTTCCGGCGATCTCGGAGGCAGGCACGTCTATCGCGGTGGTGTTGAGCAGGTCGTGCGTCTTCTGTCCGGCGCAAGCGGTCAGAAACGCCATGGCGGCGGCAATGGCCAAAGCCTTCCAGCGCACTGTATCGCTCCTGACAGGGACGCCTCGTTCGGCATCGGGTTTATGTCGAATAAAGCCAGAACCATTCGAGGTCCAGCCGGAACCGCCGTGGCGCGCGATTCTACATGATGCCGCCGGTCGCCTGCCGGATGCGGTCGGTGATGTCGCGGTCGCTGGCAAAGCCGTCATCTTCGCGCAGCCGCTGGCCAAGGAGCCGGATGAGCTGCGGATTGTTGGCGAATTTGGTGTGGTTGAGCCGGTCGTTGCCTTTGGTATCCGAAAGATCGACCACGGCGACGCCGTATTCGGCAAGATCGGCGGCGTTCTTGTAGTCGCCGACGCGCGGCCGCGAACCGGCCAGCCAGCCGGAAAGCTGCAGGGCGCGGTCGTCGCCCGAAAGCAGCAGGATGAAGGGGTTTTGCGGCTTGCCGTAGCGGCGCATCTGGCTCTTGAACACGTCGACGTCGATATCGGGCGAAGCCAGCACGACGTCGCCCAGCTTGCCGCCGAGGTCGCGGTCGCCGGTGATGGCGAGCTGGCGCAGCGTCTCCATCGTCACCCAGGTGCCCATGGAGTGCGCGACGATGTCGATCCGCCGCGCGCCAGACTGTGCCAGCAGGCGCAGCGTCACTTCGAGCTGGTCGCGCGCCGCGCTGGCGCTTTCCTTGTCGTAGACATAGTCGGTCGTCTTGCCGCCCGACGCCCAGGAGAACAGCACCGGCGTGCCGGGATAGTTGGAATCGTGGACGATCTGGGTCAGCCGGTAGACGGCGCTGTCGAAGGAGGTGTTGTAGCCGTGGACGAAGACGACGACGCGGCCGCCACGCGCCGCGACGTCCGTGTTCAACGCTTCCTGGAATTTGGGCGCGGTGTCGAAGCCGACAGCCTGCGAAGCCATGAAATATTTCGACGGATCGTCCGACGCGCCGCGCCGCTTGCGCTCGATCTTGCCGATTTCGTGCGACGTGGGCACGGTGACGTTGACGCGGGCATAGTTGAGCGTGGCGGAGCGTTCGCCGTCGAACACCTTGGTCGGGTCATCCGAGCGCTGGCGCGTTGTGGCGATGAAGATGCTGTGATTGCCGGAAATCTGCCCGACCGACGCCGTGACCATGGCGCTGCCCAGAAGCTCCTCGGTCTTTTTGCCACCGCAGCCTGCCACGAGCAGGGCAAGGCCGACGGAAATCAAAATTCTTGAAAACACGCTCAATCCACTCCAGCCGACTTCGGTCGGCGATCCGCCCTCGGTTTGTCTGAGAAATGTCCCGACAGGCGAAGTGCGGCGGAAGTAAGTCGCTGCGTGCGCAAAGTCGGTTCCAGGCCAGACAGAGCGACGTTACTGTTGCGCGAAAGCCAAAATGGCGGCAGGAACAGCGCTTCAGGACGCCAAGGCGTCAGCATCGGGACTTGAACGCCATGACCAGCTTTGCCGACAGGGTTTCCAGCGCCGCGGCAGCCATGCGCGAGATTTTCCCGGAAACGCCGCTGCAGGAAAACGACTACCTGTCGCGCAAGTTCGGCGCGCGCATCCTGCTGAAGCGCGAAGACCTGACCCCGGTGCGCTCCTACAAGCTGCGCGGCGCCTTCAATTTCTTCCGCAAGGCGCTTGCCGCCGGCAATAATGCGGAGCTTTTCGTCTGCGCCTCGGCCGGCAACCACGCGCAGGGTTTTGCCTATGTCTGCCGCCATTTCGGCAAGAAGGGCGTCGTCTTCATGCCGGTGACGACGCCGCAGCAGAAGATCGACAAGACGACGCTGTTCGGCGGCGCGTTCGTCGAGATCAGGCTGGTGGGTGACTTCTTCGACGATTGCTACCGCGCGGCGCTGGATTTCACCCGCGACAGCGGCGCCCACATGGTGCCGCCCTTCGACCACAGGGACATCATCGAGGGCCAGGCGACCATCGCGCTGGAAATCGCGGCGCAGATGCAGGGCGGGCGCGGCCCGGACATGGTCGTCCTGCCGGTCGGCGGCGGCGGCCTGGCGGCGGGCGTGACGCGCTATTTCGCAGAAGAGGGGCGCGCCGCCCGTTTCGTGTTCTGCGAACCTTCCGGCGCGCCGAGCCTCAGGCAGAGCCTGCTGGCAGGCAAGCGCACGAAGCTGCCGCAGGTCGACAATTTCGTCGATGGCGCGGCGGTCGCCGAGATCGGCCGCGAGCCGTTCCGCTATCTCAAGGATTTCGACGCCGAGACGGTGCATCTGGTGCCGGAAAACCGCATCTGCGCGACGATCATCGAGATGCTCAATGTCGAGGGCGTCGTGCTGGAGCCCGCCGGGGCGCTGGCCATCGACGCGCTCAAGGATTTTCCGCGCAAGGAGCTGAAGGGCAAGACGATCGTCGCGCTCGTCTCCGGCGGCAATTTCGACTTCGAGCGGCTGCCGGACGTCAAGGAGCGGGCGCTGCGCTTCGAGGGGCTGAAGAAGTATTTCGTCATCCGCTTCCCGCAGCGCCCCGGTGCGCTGCGCGATTTCCTCGAAATGCTCGGCCCGGAGGACGATATCACGCGCTTTGAATATCTGAAGAAGTCGGCGCGTAACTTCGGCTCGGTGCTGATCGGCATCGAAACCAAGCAACGGCGCAACTTCGATCTCCTGACCGCCAACTTCGCCGCCAACGGCGTGCAATACCAGGACATCACCGAGAACGAGACGCTATCGGGCCTGATCGTGTGATGGCGCAATGAGCAGGGGAACGGCCTTCATCGCCCTGTTTTCCGGCATCAATGTCGGCGGCAACCGCATCGTGAAGATGGCCGAGCTGCGCGCCTTCTTCGAGGAGCAGGGCTTCACCGACGTCGCGACCTATATCCAGAGCGGCAACGTCGTTTTCCACGCCGGCGGCAAAAAGCCTGAAACCCTGGCCAAAGAGCTGGAAGCCGCCTTCGAGAAGCGCTGGGGCTTTCATTCGCGCATCATGGTGCGGGACGCGCGCTGGCTGGCGGCGCTAGTGAAGCGCAATCCCTATCCGGAAAGCGCGGACGACCACAAAAAACTACATGCCTATGTCCTGGAACGCGAACCGACCGCCGCCGAAATCGAACCGCTGACGCTGAAGCGCACCGGTCCGGAGCGCTTCGAGGTGAAGGGGGACGTGCTCTATCTCGACGCCCCGGACGGAATCGGCAAATCCGTCTTCGCCAATCTGATCCCACGGGTGCTCAAGGTGCCTGCCACCGCCCGCAACTGGCGCACCGTGCTGACGCTGAAGGGGATGACGGAGTAGCGCTGATCTTCTCCCCCTTGAGGGGAGGGTCGGCGAGCGAACGGAACAAAGTGGAGTTCGTGAGACGGGGTGGGGGTGATGGCCGTAGAGAGCTGCCTCTGGCACCCCCCACCCCGCGTCACAAGGCTCGCTGCGCTCGACTTGCTCCGCGACCCTCCCCCCTAGGGGGGAGGGTAAAAGCCTACCAGCTTCCCGTATTGGCCATCGAAACCCACGGTTCGGCCTTTTCCTTCGCCGGGCCTTTCTGCAGCAGTTCGATGGAGATGCCGTCCGGCGACTTGATGAAGGCCATGTTACCGTCGCGCGGCGGCCGGTTGATCGTCACGCCATTGTCCATCAGCCGCTGGCAGGTGGCGTAGATGTCGTCGACCTCGTAGGCGAGGTGGCCGAAATTGCGGCCGCCCTTGTAGTCTTCCGGGTCCCAGTTGTAGGTGAGCTCGATCAGCGGCGCCTTTTCGGTGATGCCGGCATGTTCGTCCTCCGGCGCGGCAAGGAAGATCAGCGTGAAGCGGCCCTGTTCGTTTTCAAACCGGCGCACTTCCTTGAGGCCGAGTTTGGTGCAGTAGAAATCCAGCGACTGGTCGATGTCGGCGACGCGGACCATGGTGTGCAGATAGCGCATGAAAACCTCCGGGTTGGCGCGGAACATAGGGTGGCGCGGCCCGCGCGGCAACCGGCGCCAACGCCCAAGGGGCCGGCTAAGAACATTTCGACTATTCCTGGGATCAGTTGCGAAAAAAGGCACGTAAGGTCTTGCACATCCCGGAAGCCGCAGTGTTAATCTCGTGTAAAGAATCACTTGCGGCGTTTGCGGGAAGGGAGGCATTCTTATGGGGGAAAAGGCCTCTTTCATCGGGCGGAATGCAACCGCCGGCGGAGAGCTGAATCGGGACGAGGCCCGTGATTCCGCCGATCTGGCCGAGGTCTCCGGAGCGATAAAGTGGTTCGACGTGGCCAAGGGCTACGGTTTCATTCTTCCCGATGACGGCGTTTCCGGCGACATTCTCCTTCACGTGACCTGCCTGCGCCGCGACGGTTTCCAGACGGCGCTGGAGGGCGCGCGGGTCGTGTGCCTGGTCAAGCAGGGCGAGCGGGGCCTGCAGGCGTTCCGCGTTCTCTCCATGGACACCTCCACCGCCGTGCATCCCGCGGAAATGCAGGAGCAGCGCACCCATGTCAGCGTGACGCCAGAGAGCGGTCTCGAACGGGCGCTGGTGAAGTGGTTCAACCGCACCAAGGGTTTCGGTTTCCTGACCCGGGGCGAGGGGACCGAGGACATTTTCGTCCATATGGAAACGCTGCGCCGCTACGGCGTGACGGAACTGCGCCCCGGCCAGGTCGTGCTGGTGCGCTTCGGGCGCGGCGACAAAGGCCTTATGGCCGCCGAAATTCACCCCGATATGGGAACCTTGCCAGTCGCGCACTGACTGCCGCGCACTGACCGCACGAGGTTCCGTCATGGTTCAGAAAAATTGGCTTACCGCCGGCACATTGTGCGCCGTGCTGGTTGGCGTCTGCATTTCTGTCGGAACCTACCTCTATTCGGATCGCCCGAGCGCCGCCGAAGGCACGGCGATGATGCTGCCGGTCGATCCCGCGCCGCTTGTCGCCGTGACGGGCAAGGGCGAACGCAAATTCACCATCGAGATCGCAGACGACTCCGCCGAGCGCTCGGCCGGCCTGATGTATCGCCAGACCATGGCCGACGACCACGGCATGTTGTTCGTCTATGACCACACGCAGGCGGTCGGCTTCTGGATGAAGAACACGCCGATGCCGCTCGACCTGCTCTTCATCGCCGAGGACGGCAGCATACGCGCCATCAAGCAGGGCGAGCCGCAATCCGAGGCCGTCATCGCGCCTGACGAGCCCGTCCGCTATGTGCTGGAGCTCAAGGCCGGCACCGCCGCCCGCCAGGGAATCGAGGACGGCGATCTTGTCCGCCATCCGGTCATCGGCGCGGCTCCGGTTCCCAGCGCGCCGCCTGCCGATACGAACCGGGCCGAACCCGGCAGCGGCGGTTGATGCAGACGGCTGTCCGATTCATCGCTTCAATCCGGCCATGAATCGCTCTAAAGACCGGCCATGCAGTTCTTTTCCCATGACGGTTTCGATCTGGCTTTCCTCGACCGCACGCCGGTTTCCGGCAGCGGCGACCCGGTCCTGCTCATCCATGGCTTTGCGTCGAGCCACTATGTGAACTGGGTATCGCCCGGCTGGTTCAAGACGCTGAACGATGCCGGCTACCGTGTCATCGCCATCGACAATCGGGGGCACGGCTCGTCGTCGAAGAGCTACGAGGCGGACGACTACACACCGGCCAAAATGGCTTCCGATGCCGCCGCGCTGCTCGATAATCTCGGCATCGGCAGGGCGCATGTCATGGGCTATTCGATGGGCGCGCGCGTCTCGGCCTTCCTGGCGCTGGCGAACCCGGACAAGGTGGGCACGCTGGTGTTCGGCGGCCTCGGCATCGGCATGATCGACGGCGTCGGCGACTGGGATCCGATTGCGGATGCCTTGCTGGCGCCGGACCCTGCAACAATCACGCATGAACGCGGGAAGACTTTCCGCGCCTTTGCCGACCAGACCAAGAGCGACCGGCGCGCGCTTGCCGCCTGTATCATCGGTTCACGCGACCTGCTCACGGAGGACGAGGTCTCGCGCATCGCCCAGCCGACGCTGATCGCCGTCGGCACCAAGGACGACATCGCCGGCTCGCCCGCCGAACTGGCGGCGCTGATGCCGAGGGGCGTTGCTTTCGACATCGAAGGCCGCGACCATATGCTGTCGGTGGGCGACAAGACGTTCAAGCAGCGGGTGTTGCAGTTCTACGCCGACAACCCGCTTTAGGTGCCTTTACCCTCCCCATCGAGGGGGAGGGTCGGCGAACAGCCGGAGTGAAGCGGAGGCTGTGAGACGGGGTGGGGATGCCGGCCATCGACCGCTGATCACCCCCACCCCTAACCCCTCCCCGCAAGGGGGAGGGGGACATTTCAGCGTCTTGCAAACGCTTCGCAATGAGATTGCCCAAGCTGAGAGGGTTACCGGTTCCCCCCCTTTTTGCGGGGAGGGGTTAGGGGTGGGGGTGATTTCCCATGGAAAGCTTGGCCAAAGACCGCGCCATATTCTCCCTCGCCTTGGTCTCGAACCGGTCCCGGAATTCCTGTGTGTGGAAAATGGCCGGGCGAGCCAGGAAATTCCGCAGCACGGCGCCGCGGCCGGCGATCCATGCCGGTTCCGGGACCCAGGCATACTCTTCCCGGACGCCGCGTTCATAGGCATCGAACGCCTCCGGTGACGCTCCGAGGATCGACAGGTCCATGTCGAGAAAGAGAGCGGCGTCGCGCCGGGCCGCCTCGTCCGTCAGGTCGGGCAGG
>CBFGLW010000025.1:0-34152 GCA_965649745.1 uncultured Mesorhizobium sp.
GCCGCTGCCGTGGCGGCGGCGCGCCAGCTTGCGATTGCCGGCATCGCCATGCGGCGCCTGCGCACGAAAGCCGCGCGCGAAGCGCTTGCCCGCGCCGCGCAGGCGGCCGCCAATGCCGACATTCCGTCGCTGACGGCGGAAGTCGAAAGCGCTGACGCCATCCTGCAGGCGTCCGCGGCCCGGCTGATCGCCGATGGCAGGGAACGCCTTGTCCTGCTGGACGAGGTCGAAGCGCTGCTGGCCTCGCAGACGCTTGTCATCGACGCCTGCCGCAACGTGGTGCGCAGGGCGGATCGTATCGTTCCGCTGTCGACGCGCCCCGTCCTGTTCGCGCTGGCGCGGGCGCTGGCCGAGGCATGGCCGGCTGACGTATCGCGCAGCCTGCTGGTGGCGCGCGGTTTCGGCGGCAGGGAGGCGGACGAATCGCACCGCGCCCGCCTGCGGGTCGAGATCGGCCGGTTGCGCGCCGAGTTGAAGGGACTGGCAGACATAAGGGCGACGAAGCGTGGCTTTGTTCTGGCGCCGCGCGGCAAGGCCGGCGTCGCGTTTCTGGCTCCGCCGGTCGAGGATAGGAATGCGGCGGTGCTGGCGCTGCTTGCCGATGGCGAAGCCTGGTCGAGTTCGGCGCTCGCCCTGGCGCTGGAAACAAGCCCGCGCACCGTGCAGCGGGCACTGGAGCAGCTTTTGGCGGCCGGCAAGGCGCAGTTTTTCGGCCGGGGGCGCGCCTGCCGCTGGATCGCGGCATCGGTGCCGGGTTTCCCGACAACCTTGTTACTCCCGGGCCCGCTCCCCGGCGACTAGGTTCTGACCCTAGGGCGCGGTCATTGAAGGAGACACGACAATGAACAGATCGAACGCAGAAATCATCGACGAATATGGCCCCTTTGCGGGCGCCGAAGCCGTGCACGGCCTGACTTATGACGGCCGCCATGTCTGGTTCGCCTCGGGCGACAGGCTGAACGCGCTGGATCCCGCCACCGGCAAGACGATGCGCACGGTGGATGTTGCCGCCGACGCCGGAACGGCCTTTGACGGCAAGCATCTTTTCCAGATCGCGGAAGACCGCATTCACAAGATCGATCCCGCCACCGGGCGTGTCCTTGCGACGATTCCGGCGCCGGGAGGCGGCGATTCCGGCCTGGCATGGGCGGAAGGCTCGCTCTGGGTCGGCCAGTATCGCGACCGTAAAATCCACCAGATCGATCCCGACACCGGAAAGATCATCCGCACGATCGAGTCCAACCGCTTCGTCACCGGCGTCACCTGGGTCGACGGCGAGTTGTGGCATGGCACCTGGCAGGGCGACGAGAGCGAATTGCGCCGCATCGATCCGCAAACGGGCGAGGTTCTGGACGAGCTGCAGATGCCGGCCGGCATGGGCATTTCAGGGCTGGAATCCGATGGCCGCGACCGCTTCTTCGCCGGCGGCGGCAAAAGCGGCAAGGTGCGGGTCATCCGCCGTCCGCGCAAGGCGGTCTCCGTCGGCGGGCGCTCCGGGGCGGCTGCAAGAGCGTCCTGAGCGAGACAATGCAATGAGCCATCCGGCCCGGCTCGGGCCGGATGGCTGCTAGCCTCGAACCGCACTTCCGTTGTTTACGATCCTGCCTTCCGGCTCATCCTCGATATGGACCTGGATGATCTCGTCGAAACTGGACTCGGCCCGGAAGCCGAGTTCGGTCGCGCGCGTCGCGGCGAAGCGGGTCGGCCAGTTGCGCACGATGGACCACACCGTCTCGTCTGGCTCCTCGCGGATCAGCCGGACAGCATCCTCCCCCGCAATCCGCCGCAGCGCCTCGATCTGCTCGCCGACGCTGACGCCGACGCCCGGCATGGTGAGGTTGCGGCGGGGTCCGACTTTAGCCCCGTCCAGCTCGGCGGCATGGATGAGGAAATCGATCGCCGAGCGCGGGCTGGCGTGCGTGTGCACGACCGAGCGCGGCACCGGCAGTGCGGCTTCCATGCCGGCCAGCGGCTCGCGGATGATGCCGGAGAAGAAACCGGACGCCGCCTTGTTCGGCTTGCCGGGCCGCACGCAGATCGTCGGCAGGCGTATGCCGATCCCGTCGAAGAAGCCTTTTCGCGTGTAGTCGGAAAGCAGCGCCTCGCCCATCATCTTCTGCGTCCCGTAGGAGGTCAGCGGGGTAAGGTGGAAATCGTCGGGAATGATATCAGGGAAGGGCGCGCCGAACACGGCGATGGACGAGGTGAACACGACGCGCGGCTGGATGCCGGCCTGGCGGATCGCCTCGAACAGCGCCCGCGTGCCGTCGAGATTGACCCGGTAGCCGAGGTCGAAATTGGCTTCCGCCTCGCCCGAGACCACGCCGGCCAGATGGAACACGACATCGGGCCGGGTCGCGGCAAGCGCCTCGGCGGTTCCCTCCGCCGCCAGGTCGCCCGTCGAGGCGGTGACTTCGATGAGGCCGGAATGGGGCAGGGCAGGCGTGACGATGTCCTGCAGGACAAGCGCCGAGATCGGCTTGCCTGCCAGCACGCCGTCCCGGATCAGCCTTTGCGCCAGCTTGCGGCCGATCATGCCGGCGGCGCCGGTAATGAGTATGCGCATGGCTGTTCCCGTCCTCAGCCGCGCCCGACAAGCGGCATGTTGGTGGCCATGACCGTGACGAACAGCACATTGGCATCGAGCGGCAGGCCTGCCATGTAGAGGACGGTTTCGGCCACATGCTTCACATCCATGACCGGCTCCGCCGCGATCGTCCCGTTGGCCTGCGGCACGCCCGTGGTCATCGGCATCGCCATTTCGGTCAGCGCGTTCCCTATGTCGACCTGTCCGCAGGCGATGTTGAACGGCCGCCCGTCGAGCGACAGCGATTTTGTAAGTCCGGTGATGGCGTGCTTGGTCGCTGTGTAGGCGACGGAGCCCGGCCGCGGCGCCTGCGCCGAGACCGAGCCGTTGTTGATGATGCGGCCGCCCATGGGCTTTTGCGCGCGCATGGTGCGGAAGGCCGCGCGGGCGCAAAGAAACGAGCCGGTCAGGTTGACCGCCACGACGTCGTTCCACGCCTCGACCGACATTTCGTCGATGGTGGTGGATTTCAGGCTGCGCCCGGCATTGTTGAACAGGAGGTCGACGCGGCCGAACTCGCGCGCCGTCCGTTCGAACAGGGCGTCGACCGCGGCCGGATCGGTGACATCGCAGGCAATCGCCACGGCGCGCCCCGCGGCGTCTTTGCTTTCCGCCACGGCTGCGTCCAGCACATCCTGACGGCGACCGCAGAACACCGTGTTCCAGCCGGCATTGACGAGCGCTGCCGCCACGGCCTTGCCCACGCCAGTTCCGGCCCCTGTCACGATTGCGGTTTTCGCGGTCTGGGTCATGTCTGGAGCCTCGTCAAATCCGGTAGAAACGTTCTGCGTTGGTGGCGAAAATCCGGACGTCGGAGCGCAGGTGCTCCGGCAGCGACAGCATCGTCGCGGCCAGCACATCGCCATATTCGCCAGCCAGCCGGCACACCGGCCAGTCGCTGCCGAACATCAGCCGGTCCGGTCCGAAACAGCTCGCCACGTGATGGACGAAAGGCTGCAGGTCGGCGACGCGCCATCTGGCGGCGTCGGCCTCGGTGATCATGCCGGAAATCTTGCAGTGCACGGTTCCCAGTTCGGCGATGCGGGCGATGCCGTCGCGCCACGGGTCCAGTTGCCCCGCTGCGATCGGCGGCTTGGAGATATGGTCGATCACCGCCCGCAGGCCCGGCACTTTTTCGAGTGCTGTGGCGACGTGGTCCAGATGGCGCGGGAAGGTGAGGAAATCGAAGGCTATGCCGCTTTCTGCGATCTTTTCCAGGCTTCGTAAGACGGCAGGCCTCAATATCCAGGCATCGTCGTCGAGGTCTTGGAGCATGGGACGCAGGCCGACGAATTTCGGCTTGCGCCGGTAGGTTTCCAGTTGCGCCGCGAAGTCTTCGCTCTCCATATCGAGCCAACCGACCACCCCGGCGATGAAATCGGTCTCCGTGGCGAGCTGCAGCAGGAAATCCGTCTCCGCGCGGGTCGGCGCCGCCTGCACGACGATGGTGCGGGCAACCCCGAAGCGTGCGAGCAGCGGCGCCATGTCGGCCGGCATGTAGTCACGCAGCAGGATGTCGGGGCCGCCATTCATCCAGCCATAGTCGCCGCGGGCAGGCCGCCAGAGATGGTGGTGGGCATCGATGATCATCATGGCGTCTCTGCGTTTCGCGCTGTCCAGCCAAACTCGCAGGCAGACCGCCTGTCGCGGCCGTGGCAGTCCGGCATGCCGTGGAGCGGGCGTGTCCTTTCCACGGCAAATAGAATGGTAGTGGCCGGCTGCCGAAATGCAATCGGCTTCGATTGGCGCAGGCCGGCCGTACAATGATCTATGGCAGGCGCCGGCGGAGGCGGTATAGTGCCTTATTGGCTGGCCGACTGGCTGGCCGGGCGGGTTGCGTAGGGAGGCCGACCGATGGATATGAAGCACAGGGCTGAGGCTGCCTTCGCCAATCAGCCTCACCCCTATAATCCGCCGGTGCCGTTTTCGCTCGATCCGGTCGAGGCCGTGCGCGTCAATCTCTCGGCGGCGGAGCGCCGTACATCGGCGCTTGCCGGCCGCCGCACGGTCAAGAAGCAATGGCAGGCGGCCTGGCTGGTGCGGGCGCTGCAATGCATCGACTTGACGACTCTGAACGGCGACGACACAGCCGGCCGCGTGCGGCGGCTGTGTGCCAAGGCGCGGCACCCGCTGCGCGCCGATTTGCAGGAAGCGCTAGGTCTCGGAGATCGAACCATCACTACCGGCGCGGTCTGCGTCTACCATCGCTTCGTCGCTACAGCGGTGGAGGCATTGCAAGGCTCAGGTATCCCCGTCGCCGCGGTCTCCACCGGCTTTCCGGCCGGGCTGTCGCCGCTCGATACCCGCCTGAAGGAGATCGAGGCGTCGGTGGCCGACGGCGCCGAGGAGATCGACATCGTCATCACCCGCGAGCATGTGCTGACCGGCAACTGGCAGGCGCTTTACGACGAGGTGAAGGCCTGCAAGGAAGCCTGCGGGCCAGCCCACATGAAAACCATCCTCGCCACCGGCGATCTGCAGA
This sequence comes from uncultured Mesorhizobium sp., assembly GCA_965649745.1. Taxonomy (GTDB): domain Bacteria; phylum Pseudomonadota; class Alphaproteobacteria; order Rhizobiales; family Rhizobiaceae; genus Mesorhizobium. The sequence continues at coordinate 5,070 of CBFGLW010000025.1, forward strand.
CGCTGCGCAATGTCGCCCGCGCCTCCTGGGTGGCGATGATGGCCGGTTCGGATTTCATCAAGACCTCGACCGGCAAGGAGGGCATCAACGCCACGCTGCCGGTGACGCTGGTGATGATCCGCGCCATCCGCGACTATCGCGAAATGACCGGCCATGTCGTCGGCTACAAGCCGGCGGGCGGCATCTCCACCGCCAAGGACGCGCTCGCCTATCTGGCGCTGATGAAGGAGGAACTCGGCAACGACTGGCTGCAACCGAACCTGTTCCGTTTCGGTGCGTCGTCGCTCCTGGCCGATATCGAACGCCAGCTCGAACATTACGTCACCGGCCGCTACGCAGCCTTCAGCCACCATGCGATGGCGTGAGGGCGCCGGCCTGATAGGCTCGCACTACCGATTCGGCGCAACCGCCCGGAGGTTTTTGAATGTCGATCGCGGAAATCCTGGACACGATGGAATACGGTCCCGCGCCGGAAAGCGATAAGGAAGCGCTGGCCTGGATCGAGGGTCTTGGCGGCGAGACGAAGCTGTTCATCGGCGGCCAGTGGAGGAAGGCGAAGTCCGGCGAAAGCTTCGAGACGGCATCGCCGGCCAGCGGCAAGGTGCTGACCAGGCTGGCGCAGGCAGGCGCCGCCGATGTCGATGCCGCTGTCAAGGCGGCGGCGAAAGCGCAGCCAAAATGGGCGGCGCTGTCCGGGCATCAACGTGCCCGCTACCTCTACGCGCTCGCCCGGCTGATCCAGCGCCACAGCCGCCTGTTCGCGGTGGTTGAATCGCTCGACAATGGCAAGCCGATCCGCGAGACGCGCGACATCGATATCCCGCTGGTCGCCCGGCATTTCTACCATCATGCCGGCTGGGCGCAGCTGATGGACAGCGAACTGGCCGACCGCGAGCCGCTCGGCGTCTGCGGCCAGATCATCCCGTGGAATTTCCCGCTGCTGATGCTGTCGTGGAAGATCGCGCCGGCCATCGCGCTCGGTAATACGGTGGTGCTGAAGCCAGCCGAATACACCTCGCTGACGGCGCTTCTGTTCGCCGAAATGTGCCAGAAGGCCGGCCTGCCGGAGGGCGTCGTCAACATCGTCACCGGCGATGGCGCAACGGGCGAAGCCATCGTCAACCATCCGGGCATCGCCAAGATCGCCTTTACCGGCTCTACCGAGGTCGGCCGCCGCATCCGCGAGGCGACGGCCGGTTCGGGCAAGAGCCTGACGCTGGAACTCGGCGGCAAGTCGCCTTTCATCGTTTTTGACGATGCGGATATGGACGCCGCCGTAGAAGGCGTGGTCGACGCCATCTGGTTCAACCAGGGGCAGGTCTGCTGCGCCGGGTCGCGCCTGCTCGTTCAGGAAAGCATCCACAACCGCTTCTTCTCCAAGCTGACGGCGCGCATGGAGACGCTGCGCGTCGGCGATCCGCTGGACAAGGCGATAGACATCGGCGCCATCGTCCATCCGGTGCAGTTGAAGCGCATCCGCGAACTGGTCGAGATCGGCGTCAAGGAAGGCGCCGAACTGCATCAACCGAAAGCGGCGGTGCCATCGAAAGGCTGCTTCTATCCACCGACGCTGCTCACCGGCGTGCACCCGGCTTCCACCGTGTCGCGGGTCGAGATATTCGGGCCGGTGCTGGTCGCGACCACCTTCCGCACGCCGGCGGAAGCGGTGGAACTGGCCAACAACACCGAGTACGGCCTGGCCGCGTCGATCTGGTCGGAGACGCTGTCGCTGGCTCTCGACATCGCGCCGAAGCTGAAATGCGGCGTCGTCTGGGTCAACGGCACCAATATGTTCGATGCCGGCGTCGGCTTCGGCGGCTACAAGGAATCCGGTTTCGGCCGGGAGGGTGGGCGCGAGGGGCTGGCCGCCTATTCGAAGCCGAAATGGCTGGCGAAAGCCAAGCCTATTGCTGAAAAGCCGGTGGCACTGTCGGAAAGCGGTGTGGTCTCGACCTCCTTCATCGACCGCACGGCGAAGCTCTATATCGGCGGCAAACAGGCGCGGCCGGATGGCGGCTATTCTCGTCCAGTGTTGTCACCGTCCGGCGCGCTGGTCGGTGAGGTCGGCGAAGGCAACCGCAAGGACATCCGCAACGCGGTCGAGGCAACGCGCAAGGCGACCGGCTGGGCGACCGCGACCGAGCACAACCGCGCGCAAATCCTCTATTACATCGCCGAAAACCTCGAGGCGCGCGCCGGCGAGTTCGCCGAGCGGCTGGCGGCGATGACCGGCAAACGCAAATCCGAAACGGCGAAGGAAGTCGCCGCGTCGGTCTCGCGTCTGTTCGCCTACGGGGCCTGGGCCGATAAGTACGAGGGCGCGGTGCACAAGCCGCCGCTGCGCGGCGTGGCGCTGGCCATGAACGAGCCGCTCGGCACCATGGGCATCGTCTGCCCGGATGTATCGGGTCTGCTCGGTTTCGTCTCGACCGTCGCCCCGGCCATCGCCATGGGCAATCGCGTCGTCGTGGTGCCGTCGTCCTCGCAGGCGCTCGCCGCCACCGATTTCTATCAGGTGCTGGAGACATCCGACGTGCCGGCCGGCGTCGTCAACATCGTCACCGGCGACCGCGACATGCTGGCGCTCGATCTCGCGCGCCACGACGAGGTCGATGCGGTCTGGTATTTCGGCAACGCTGCTGCCGCGGCCGGCGTGGAAAAAGCCTCCGCCGGCAATCTGAAGCAGGTCTGGACCGAGACCGTCCAGCGCGACTGGCTCGACCCGCGGCAGGGCGAGGGCAGGGAATTCCTTGCCCGCGCCATGCAGGTCAAGAACATCTGGGTGCCGTACGGGGAGTGAGGTTCGCGATAGATTCTGTCCCCCTCTCCGCCTCGCTCCGCTCGGCACCTCTCCCTCTAAAGGGGGCGAGGACGGGAGCCAGGCGGAACGCCCATCCTCTCCCTCTTTTCAGGGGGAGAGGTGTCGTGCAAAGCGCGACGGAGAGGGGGCAGCGTTACAGCTGCGAATCGGCTATCCGGTCCTGAGCGAACCGAGGAATTTTTCTTGCCCGTCACCATCTACGGCATCCCGAACTGCGACACGATGAAGAAGGCGCGGACCTGGCTGGAAGCGCATGGCGTCCACCATGCATTCCATGACTATCGCGCTTCCGGTCTGGAGCCGGCGCGGCTGGACGCCTGGGTGGAGAAGCTCGGTTGGGAGGCGCTGCTCAACAAGGCGAGCACCAGTTTCCGTGCACTGCCGGACGACGACAAGAAAGACCTGACGGCGAAGAAAGCCAAGGCGCTGATGCTTGCCAACCCGACCATGATCAAACGCCCGGTGCTCGATCTCGGCGGCAGCCTGCTGGTCGGCTTCAAGCCGGATGTCTATGAGAAGGCATTCAGCGGAAATTGAGCTGCGAGCGTAGCGGGCCTCGAAGGACGCACTGAAGGAAACGGCTATCCACGCTCACGCAAATATGCCGCCAGTGCGACGGCGTTGTTGTAACGTTCCTCGCGCGCGCCGTAGAGCAGGGTCACCCGGCCATGCTCCAGAAGCTTCGCCAGTTCGCCGAGGACCGCGCTCTTGCCGTCCAGTTCCTTGCCGTAGCGCTTGCGGAACTCATCCCAGCGTTCCGGCTTGTGATCGAACCATTTCCGCAGTTCGGTGCTGGGCGCGATTTCCTTTAGCCACAGCGTCAGCGCCGCCTCGTCCTTGGCTACGCCGCGCGGCCATACCCGGTCGACCAGAATGCGCTGTCCATCGGACTTCTCAGCCGGCTCGTAGATGCGCTTGACGCGGATGTCGAATGCCATTGGTTTTTCGGACAATTCCAGAAAGTAGCGTCAATCCTATATCAGGATAACTCCCACCCCTAACCCCTCCCCGCAAGGGGGAGGGGATTTGGCGGCGACGCTTCGTTGTCCCCCTCCCCCTTGCGGGGAGGGGTTAGGGGTGGGGGTAAAAATGATGCAAATAAAGAGACTGAACGGCAGATTTCCCGCTCTCTCTAAACCCACTCACCCTTGCGCATCAGGGGCACCGCGCGCCCATCCTTGATGCCGTCGACATCGACCTGGCCGGACCCGATCATCCAGTCGATATGGATGAAGCTCTTGTTGCCGCCGCGCGCGGCGATCTCTTCCGGGCTGAGCGAAGCGCCGTTGACGAAGCATTTCGAATAGCATTGGCCGAGCGCGATGTGGCAGGAGGCGTTTTCGTCGAACAGCGTATTGTAGAACAGGATGCCGCTTTTCGAGATCGGCGAGGAATGCGGAACCAGCGCGACTTCGCCAAGCCGGCGCGAGCCGTCGTCGGTGTCCAGCACTTTCTTCAGCACGTCCTCACCCTTGGAAGCCCTGGCCTCGACGATGCGGCCTTCCTCGAAGCGGACCGATATGTCGTCGATCAGCGTGCCCTGGTAGGACAGCGGCTTGGTGCTGGAGACATAGCCTGAAACCCGCCGGGCGTGCGGCGTCGTGAAAACTTCCTCGGTCGGGATGTTCGGATTGCAGGTGATGCCGTTCTTGGCGGTGGAGGCGCCGCCCATCCACTCATGGCCGTCCGCAAGGCCGACGGTCAGGTCGGTGCCCGGTCCGGTGAAATGCAGGGCGTCGAAATTGTGCGCATTCAGCAGTTCGGTGCGGTCCTTGAGGGCCGCGTTATGTGCCGCCCAGTTGCCGACCGGATCGTCGCCGTCGACGCGGCTGGCGCTGAAGATTGCATCGGCGAGCTTGGCCACCGCCACATCGTCGCTTTCGTCGGGAAAGACCTGTTTGGCCCAGGAAAGCCCCGGATAGGCGACGATGGTCCAGTTGATGTCGAAGCCGGTGACCTTCTCCAGCGCCGGGCGGGAAGCCAGGGAATCGGCTTTGTTGGCGCGCGCCACCTTCTCCGGATCCTGGTCGGACAGCAGGGAGGGATTGTCGCCGCGCACCGCTATGCGCGCGGCATTTTTTGCATAGGCCGACACCACGCCGCCGAGCAGCCAGTCCGGCGCGCGGTCGTAACCGTCGAAGGTCGCATCGCGGAAACGGGAAAGGACGATCTGCTCGTCGCGGAAAACCGGCGTCACCAGCCCGGCGCCTGCCTTGTAGGCATGTTCGGCGATCTTGCGCGCCAGTGGCAGGGCGTCGGTGTTAGCGGTGAGCACCACATCCTGCCCGGGCTGCAACTGCACCCCGACCTTGACGGCCACCTCCGCCAGCCTGTCGAGTTTCACGGGGTCGATGGATAAAGAAAAATCACGTTCGTGGGTCGTCATGATGCACCTGCCGGATAGGACACGGCGGAGGTCTTCAAAACCTGAGCCGGAATTTCCACAAAATTGAACGGGGCCTTTGAATAGACCCGAACGGTTGTCGTTTCCAGCCCTCTCGGAACAGCCGGCCACGGCGGCGGAGGCGAAGGGTTAATGGTTCTTTCCTGACGGGCGGCAGACGTTAATTCGCGCCTTCGCGCCCCGCGAATCGCGGCCAAGCTCACCGAAGCGTGTAGCGGGCATTTCATTTCCGCCGCATTTGTGACTTCATGCGCCGCGAAGGGTGCCCCGAATGGCACCGCCGCGCCGCGCAACAAGGATTTCAGCCCGAATGTTCGTATCGTTCTTTCCCAAGCCGAAGCTGTTCTTCACCAGCGCGGCGCTGTGGAGCCTGATCCTCATCCTGGGATGGTTTTTCGGCGGTGCGGAGCTGGGATCGGCGCTGGGTCTGCCGCCAGACCCGCCCGGCACGCCGCCCATCATCGGCATCTCGGTGTTCTGGTCGAAGCCGTTCCTGTGGTTCTATGTCTACTTCGTCTTCGGCGTGGCGCTCTTTGACGCTTTCTGGCGCTGGTATGCGCCGCATCCCTGGCAGAACTGGTCGATTCTGATCACAGCAATCATCATGTTCCTCATCTATTTCAATGTGCAGGTGAGTGTGGCGGTCAACAATTGGTACGGGCCGTTCTTCGACTATGTGCAAGGGCTGATGTCGGGGACTAGGCAATCGACCAATGCCGAATTCTACAGCGGTGTTGCCAGTTTTGCTTGGCTTGCTTTGATCGGCATGAACATTTCGGTGATTAATGTCTTCATCGTGCAGCACTGGGTTTTCCGTTGGCGCACGGCGATGAATAATTACTTCATGGAATATTGGAGCAAGTTGCGCCACATTGAGGGTGCCTCACAGCGCATACAGGAGGATACAATGCGATTCTCCCAGATCATGGAGGATCTCGGAACCAGCTTCGTGAGTTCGGTCATGACGCTGATCGCCTTCCTGCCGGTCCTGATCGGTCTGCAGCAGCATATAACTGAACTGCCGATCATTGGCGCCATACCGCAGCCACTTGTCGTCGCGGCATTAGGCTGGTGCCTATTCGGCACGCTGGCTGTCATGCTCGCTGGCATCAAGCTGCCTGGCTTGCAATTCCGAAACCAACGCGTCGAGGCGGCCTACCGCAAGGAGCTAGTCTATGGCGAAGACCATGCAGATCGTGCCCAGCCCGTCACGACGACAGAATTATTCGAAAATGTGCGCAAGAATTATTTCCGACTCTATGCCCACTACATCTATTTCAACGTAGTACGCTATACATATTTGCAGGCTGACAATATCTTCACCAACATAATTCTAGGGCCGTCACTGGTAGCGCACAAAATTACTTTTGGCCCATTCAACCAGATTCTTAACGCCTTCAGTCGAGTCACCAGCTCGCTGCAGTTTCTGCTCAATTCCTGGTCGACCATCGTCGAGCTGCAGTCGGTCCATAAGCGCCTGCGCGCCTTCGAGGCCACGCTGGAGGGCGCGCCATTGCCGGAAATCGATCAGCATTATCTCGACCGCGAGCGCGCTGGCGTCAGGCCCGAAGACCAGCCCGTGAGCTGACGGCGCCGGACAGGCGGCGCGGGCGGTCCTAGCCGCCCGCGTTCGGCGGCATGCCTGCGGTCTTCATGCGCGACAGATAGTCGTGGAAGCTGATGCACTCGACATCGGCTTTCACGCACACCTCGCTGGCGAAGCGCTCCAGCGCGTTCCAATAGGCGCCGTTGTTCATCAGCGTGAAATGGAAGCCGAGTTCGAGCGGGATGCGTTCGCCTCGATACTGCCGCTCGAACGCCGCCTCGAAGGCCTGATAGGTCCGCTCCTCGAAATCGGCCGACTGGTTTGGCCGCTCGAAACCGCCCGAATGCCGCACGTAAAAATTATAGTCCATGGCGATGACCGGCCGGCCTTTCGGGCCTTCCGCGATCTGCGGCAGGGTGAAGCGGGTGACGCCGCCGATTGTCCGCGGCGCGGCCGGACCTTTTGACACGCCGCTGGCGTCATAATCGAAGCCGGCCCGAGGCAGGGCCTGATAGAGGGCGGCGCTGGTCGAGAGGTACGGCGCGCGGAAACCGGTCACCGCCTTGCCGGCGAAATCGCGCCAGTCCGCCGGCTCGCCTTCGATGCCGTTGATGGCGTAGGCGTTCTCGAAAACGTGTTTGAAGGAAGCGAATTCGGCCAGCCAGTCCGCTTTCGTCCAGTCCTTGCCGTCGAAATGCCCGCAGGCGTGGCTGCCGATTTCGTGGCCTTCGGCGCTTGCCAGCCGGATCTGCTCAAGCCGCTCGGCGACTTCGTCCTTGCTGGCGGCGAAACCGATATTCGACTTGCCTGCCGCCTTGTGCGGGCCGGCATAGGCGCCGCGCGTATCCTTCGTCAGCAGGAACACGCAGGACAGGAAATAGGTGAAATGCGCGCCGGTACGTTCAGCCAGCGCGCGGCTGCGCTTCCACTGCGAAATGTCGCGGGCGCTGTCGAAGGAGATGATGACGGCCTGTTTCGGTCGGACCGGCTGCCGCGATCTCGGCGGGTCCGCCGATGCGCCGCCGGCGGCAAGAAAAAGGGAAGCGGACACAAGAAAGACCAGAGAACGCGACATGCAAAACCGGCGAGGCAAGCGACAGGATCGGCGCCGCGCCTAGCCGGCAAATGTGGCGTCGGTGCGGTCGATGTTCTAGCGGATCACATAAGCGTGGTCCGGTCATGCCGCCGATTTTCCCGGCCGCCCTCTTCCATGCCGACAAAATTCCGCTAAAACGCGGGCTCATCACAAGGGCCGGCCTGGGCCATCACGACCGAAAACGGTTTCAGCAATGTCGGACGACAGTTTCATCCGCGAAGTCAACGAAGAGATTCGCAGCGACCGCGCCAAGGCGCTGTGGGACCGCTTCGGTCCCGCAGCCATCGCGCTTGCCGTGCTGGTGGTTCTCGGCACCGCGGCGTATGTCGGCTACACCTATTGGGATGAGAGCCGCGCCAACGCTTCCGGCGACGCGTTCTCGACCGCGCTGAGCCTCGCCAACGACGGCAAGCAGGACGAGGCGATTGCCGCCCTCGACCAGCTCGAAAAGGATGGCTACGGCGCCTATCCGTTGCTGGCGCGCATGCGGGCGGCGACCGTCAAGGCCGACAAGGGTGATTTCGCTGGCGCCGTCAAGGATTTCGACGAGGTTGCCACCGACAGCGACATTCCGGCGGCGCTGCGCGACATGGCGAGGCTCCGCGCCGGCCTGCTGCTCGTCGATCACGGCACCTTCGCCGATGTGTCGAGCCGGGTCGAGGCGCTGACCGGTGACGACAACAGGCTGCGCCACACCGCCCGCGAGGCGCTCGGGCTCGCTGCCTGGAAAGAAGGCAAGGCGCAGGACGCGCTGAAGCTGTTCGAGCAGATTGCCGCCGACGATGGCGCGCCGCGCAATTCCCGGGAGCGGGCTCAGCTCATGGCTGAGTTGATCCGCGGCTCGGGCAATGCGTCGTGACGCGGGATGACCTTCAAAGTCGCGATCATAGGCCGGCCCAACGTCGGTAAGTCGACGCTTTTCAACCGTCTCGTCGGCCGCAAGCTGGCGCTTGTCGACGACACGCCGGGCGTCACCCGCGACCGCCGCGTCCACGCGGCCAAGCTCTACGACCTGCATTTCGATGTCATCGACACCGCCGGCTTCGAGGATGCGCCGGCCGCGACGCTTCCGGGCCGTATGCGCGCGCAAACCGAAATCGCCATCGGCGAGGCCGATCTCATCTTCTTCCTGATCGACGCCAAGGCGGGCCTGCTGCCGGACGACCGCACTTTCGCCGATGTGGTGCGCCGCTCCGGCAAGCCGGTGGTTCTGGTCGCCAACAAGGCGGAAGCGCGCGGCGCCGAGGGCGGTATGCTGGAATCGTGGGAACTGGGGCTGGGTGAGCCTGTGCCGGTGTCTGCCGAGCACGGCCAGGGCATGCCGGACCTGCGCGACGCGGTGATCGAGGCGCTGGGGGCGGAGCGCGCGCTCGGCGAGGACGATGACGAGGCCGACGACATCGCCGAAAGCGACGTGCTCATCGGCGAGGATGTCGCGGAAGCCGACGACGTCCCGGCCTATGACGAAACCAAGCCGATGCGCATCGCCATCGTCGGCCGTCCGAATGCAGGCAAATCGACCCTCATCAATGCGCTGATCGGCGAGGAACGCCTGCTGACTGGTCCGGAAGCCGGCATCACCCGCGATTCGATCTCGGTCGACTGGGACTGGCGCGGCCGCCGCATGAAGCTGTTCGATACCGCCGGCATGCGCCGCAAGGCCAGGGTGCAGGAAAAGCTGGAGAAACTCTCGGTCGCCGACGGCTTGCGCGCCATCCGCTTCGCCGAGGTCGTCGTCATCGTCTTCGACGCGACGATCCCCTTCGAGAAACAGGATCTGCAGATCGTCGATCTCATCGTGCGCGAGGGCCGCGCACCGGTCATCGCCTTCAACAAATGGGATCTGATCGACGAGCCGCAGCAGGTGCTGGCGGAACTGCGCGAGAAGACCGAGCGCCTGCTGCCGCAGGTGCGCGGCATCCAGGCCGTGACGGTGTCCGCCGAAACCGGCCGCGGCCTCGACAAGCTCATGGATGCGGTGCTGCGCACGCACAAGGTCTGGAACAGCCGCGTCTCGACCGGCAAGCTGAACCGCTGGCTGGAGGGCATCCTGGCCCATCACCCGCCGCCCGCCGTCGCCGGCCGCCGGCTGAAGATCAAATACGTCACCCAGGCCAAGACCCGTCCGCCGGGCTTCGTCGTCTCATGCTCGCGGCCGGACGCCATGCCGCAATCCTATGTGCGTTATCTGACCAACAGCCTGCGTGAGGCTTTCGACATGCCGGGCGTGCCGATCCGCATGGCGCTGCGCACCTCAGACAATCCCTTTGCCGGCAGGGCGAAGAAGAAAAGCTGAATATCCTCATCCGGCAAAGACCTTCAAAGCCGCGGGGCGTGCCGGATTGCCGCACGCCGGACGCCATCCTTGTCCGCGCCATTAACCACCCATCAAGGTTAATGCACCATTGTGATCCTCCAGTGGGGTTTCAGTAGCGTCCTGGAGAGTTTCCGTGCATCGACGACTTGTGAAGCGGCTTCTTGCTGCCGCCGCCGGTGAGAAAAAGCGTTTCCTCTCTCCCTGCATCATCGGGCTCGGCATCTGGATCGGTTTTCCGACCATGACCGGCTATCAGGATATGACCAGCCTCATCTCCGGGCTGGAAACGTCGAATGCGCGCTGGAATTCCTATGTGCAGAAATCGGTTGCCGGCTCCGTCCATGTCGCCGAAATGCCTTTCGTCGACGGCGATGCCGTCACCGGCTCGATCTCCGGTTCCGGCGTCACCTTGCCGGGCGTCGGCAAGGTCGCGTTCCGCGGCAAGACGGGCGTGGCCGCGGAAACGCCGGACGAGGCGCGCGTGGTGCGCTCCGACAAGACCGATCGCATCCTGCAGGTGACGCCGGTCGCCCCGCCGAAGAATTTCAGCGCCGGATCGATATTCCAGCGGACATCGTCGCTGCTGCGTCCGGCCATGGATGGCGGGCTCAAAATGGCCTTCGCCAAACCGGCCATCAAGGGCAAGGAAATCGAGATCGCGGCCGCGTTCCACGCGCGCGAGGAGAAGAAAGCCGGTGGCGGGGTGCCGACCGCGCTGGCCGCCCTCATCACCAACGAGCACGCCGATGTGCTGGCCACCGCCTATGCGCCGGCCGAACCCGACTACGCCAAGGCCTCGCCGTTCGAAACGCTGCTGCAGGACGAGAAACCCGATTCCGGCCGGTTCATTCCGCCGCTCGCCAAGGGCGACCATGCCTGGATGCAGACGCCGCTGCCCGCCGCCGTCTTCTCGAAGCCGGAGCAGACCTGCCTCGCCAACGCGGTGTATTTCGAGGCACGCGGCGAATCCCTGCGGGGACAGGCCGCCGTCGCCCAGGTGGTGCTCAACCGTGTCCGCAACCCGGCCTATCCGGGCTCCGTCTGCGGGGTCGTCTACCAGAATTCGCATTGGCGCAACGCCTGCCAGTTTTCCTTCGCCTGCGACGGCATAAAGGATCGCATCACCGAGCCGTCGCGCTACAAGATGGCCAAGGATGTCGCCATGGCCGTCACTGCAGGGAAAATCTTCATTCCGGAGGTCGGTTCGTCGACCCACTACTATGCCAATTATGTCAATCCGGGTTGGGCGCGCTCGATGCACAAGATGGTCAAGATCGGCCTGCATATCTTCTACCGCACCTATGGCGGCGGCTGGAGCTGAACGCGCTCAAGCGGACGAGGCCAGGACGCCCGTCGGCGGCGAGATTCTGCGCCGCATTGACGCGCTATCCGCCGGGCACGATGTCGCACTCACCTAAGCAATTGATTTAAAAGTAGAAAATACTTGACTTTCGCCATGCTCGCCCGGCTTGACGGGGGCAGGCCCTCTAACTATGTTGCGCCCGACTTGAAAGCGGACAAACGGCGACGTTTTGGCCGGGCAGGGAGGTTGCGATGGCCGCAGGCAAAAGGCCAGGCGGAACCGGAGAGACCGGCCCCTCGAACCAGCACGGAGCCGGCATTCGCGACGACGACCTTGAGCGCCGCCGGCGTGAACTTGAAGCATCGCTTGCGACAAGGCTGCCGGACCGGCTCGAGGGGGAAGACAAAGCCAGGACGAGCGGTGCCACGGGCTACGGCCAGGCATTCAAGCTGTCCAGCGAGTTCATTGCCGGAATAGCGGTTGGGATCGGCGTCGGCTGGTTCGTCGATCGCATGGCGGGGACCTCGCCCTGGGGGCTGATCGTCTTTCTGTTGTTGGGCTTTGGCGCCGGCATCCTGAACGTTATGCGTTCGGTGGGCGCCGTCGCCGAGTTCGGGCAGGGTGGCAAGCAGCCTCAGGGTCCGGAAGACTGAATTGGCGCCGGCGGCGCCCGGGATTTTTTAAGGCCGCGCGCGGCTTTGATGGGGATTTAAAATTGGCTGCTGACAAGGTCGACCCGATCCACCAGTTCCATATCAATCCTATCGTGCCGATTCACATCGGCGGCTACGACCTGTCCTTCACCAACTCGTCCCTGTTCATGGTGGCGGTCGTTCTGCTTGCCTCGGCCTTCCTGTACCTGACGACCTCCAGCCGGGCGCTGATCCCCGGCCGGCTGCAGTCGATCTCGGAAATGAGCTACGAATTCGTCGCCTCGATGCTGCGCGACGCCGCCGGTTCGCACGGCATGAAGTTCTTCCCGCTGGTGTTCTCGCTGTTCATGTTCGTGCTGGTCGCCAACCTGCTTGGCCTGTTCCCGTACTTCTTCACCGTCACCAGCCACATCATCGTCACCTTCTGCCTGGCGATCCTGGTGATCGGCACCGTCATCGTCTACGGTTTCGCCAAGCACGGCCTGCATTTCCTCAAACTTTTCGTGCCGAGCGGCGTGCCGGTCGTCCTGCTGCCGCTGGTGGTGGCGATCGAGATCATCTCGTTCCTGTCGCGGCCGATCAGCCTCTCCGTCCGTCTTTTCGCTAACATGCTGGCCGGCCACATCACGCTGAAGGTCTTCTCTGGCTTCGTCGTCTCGATGAGCGCGCTGGGCGCTGCCGGCGTTGCCGGCTCGGTCCTGCCGCTGGCCATGGCGGTTGCCCTGACCGGCCTCGAAGTTCTGGTCGCTTTCCTGCAAGCCTATGTGTTCGCGGTGCTGACCTGCATGTATCTGAACGACGCCCTGCATCCGGGGCACTGACCGAATACGAACAACGGCGGCGACGCCGGGGAAATTCAAGCCTTTCCAGATTCACGAAGGAGTTTATGAAATGGAAGCTGAAGCAGCAAAGTACATCGGCGCCGGCATCGCCTGCCTCGGTATGGGTGGCGCGGGCATTGGCCTGGGCACCATTTTCGGCAACTACCTGGCGGGCGCGCTGCGCAACCCGTCGGCCGCGGACGGCCAGTTCGGCCGCCTGATCTTCGGCTTCGCCGTGACTGAAGCTCTGGGCATCTTTTCGCTGCTCATCGCGCTTCTGGCGCTGTTCGGCTGATTTATACCCAATAGACCGGGGCCGGCTCATCTGGCCGGCCTGAACCACGGGAACGATCCATGTTCGTGACACCTGCCTATGGGCAAGAGACCGCACCCGCCGTCGAAGGCGGACATGGCGGCGCCGAGGTCGACACGCACGCCGCCGCCGGCACGGAAGTGCCGCACGGGGGCGAGCACGCGGGAACCTTTCCGCCCTTCGACCCGGCCACGTTCCCGTCGCAGATCGTATGGCTGGCGATCACCTTCGGCCTGTTCTACCTGTTCCTGAAGCGGGTCATCGTGCCGCGCCTCGCCGGCATCCTCGATGTGCGCTCCGGCCGCATCGCCCAGGACCTCGACCAGGCCGCCAGGCTGAAGGGCGAGGCGGATGCGGCGGTCGCCGCCTATGAGCAGGAACTGGCCGAGGCCAAGACGAGGGCCAACGCCATCGGCCAGGAAGCCCGCGATGCGGCCAAGGCCGAGGCCGAAGCCGCCCGCAAGAAGGTGGAGGCCGGCCTCGACAAGAAGCTCGTCGAAGCCGAACAGCGCATCGCCACGATCAAGGCGGGCGCCATGAAGGATGTCGGCGCCATTGCCGAAAGCACCGCCGCCGCCATCATCGAGCAGCTTGTCGGCAAGGCCGATAAGGGCGATGTCGCCGCCGCCGTGAAGTCGGTGCGCTGAGGAGACGACGATGGACGCTACCTCTCTCGCCACGGTCTGGGCCACGGTCGCCCTGCTGATCTTCGTCGGCATCGTCATCTACATCAAGGTGCCGGCGATGCTGTCCAAATCGCTCGACGCCCGTTCGGACAAGATCCGCGCCGAGCTGGACGACGCCCGCCGCCTGCGCGAGGAAGCGCAGGCGCTGCTGGCCGAATACCAGAAGAAGCGCAAGGAAGCCGAGCAGGAAGCCGCCGATATCGTCGCCGCGGCCAAGAACGAAGCCGCCCTGCTGGCCAAGGACGCGCACAAGAAGACCGAGGATTACGTCGCCCGCCGCACCGCGCTGGCGGAACAGAAGATCGGCCAGGCCGAGCGCGAGGCCATCAATGAAGTCCGCGCCAGCGCCGTCGAGCTCGCCGTCGAGGCCGCCCGCAAGGTTCTCGGCGACAAGGTGGACGCCAAGGCCGACGCCGGCCTGTTCAAGGCTTCGCTTGCCGAGGTGCAGTCCAAGCTGAACTGAGCGATTGGTTTCACGCAGAGCATTGAGGAATAAGAGAGCCGCTGGAGAGGTCCGGCGGCTTTTTTGTTTTTCAGACTTTACTCTGGGTGCGTCCTTCGAGGCTCGCTCCTACGGGAGTTCGGTCCCGATAAGCTCCACCTCGGTCTCTTCGACCGCGACCCCACCCAGCCGGAACGGCGCGAAGGAAATCCGGTGCAGCCTTGCCACCGGTCCGTGAAGATCGATGGCGGTGCGGTGGCGAACCGTCGCGTAGCCCATGTGAAGTTCGAAACCGTAATGCACATGCGTGCGTCCGCAGCCCGACATCATGCGGTCGCGCATCACCTTGGCGACGATGGACGCGGCGGCGATGGATTGCGACCGCTGGTCGCCGCGCACCAGCGCCCGGCCGGCACAGGGAAGGCCCGGCGGCACGTCGCGTCCGTCGGCCAGCGCCAGTTTCGGCTTGACCGGCAGGCCGCACAGCGCGCGCCGCATCGCCTCCAAGCTGGCCTTGAGGATGTTGGAGCCGTCAATGCCTTCGGCGGAGACCGAGGCCATCGCCACGCCGAGCGAGGTGGCGAGGATCTGTTCGAACAGCGCTTCCCTTTGCTCCAGCGTCAGCCGCTTGGAATCGTCCAGTCCCTCCGGGATTCGCGCCGGATCGAGCACGACCGCCGCGGCCACCACGGGACCGGCCAGCGGCCCGCGTCCGGCCTCGTCCATGCCGGCGACAGGCCACAGCCCGTCGGCCATGGCCTTCGTTTCGAAGGAGAAGTCGGGCTTCTCGACCATGTCGAAGAGAAGCGGAGAATCGGACCGTGTGCGAGGCATGACAACCAGATTCGCACCGGCTCCGATTCTCCGCAAGACCCTCCCGGCCGGTTGGGGCGGCGGACCGGGAGGCACCGTCAGCGGGCCGGGGGACAGGGCCGGACGGAATTTGCGATGCCGGCAAGGCCGGCGGAAGTTTTACAACGGACGGCGCCCTTTGCGTCGCCATCGTCTAACTCACTGCTTTCCAATTCTTTTCGGAAACCGCTTCGTCAAAGCAGTATCAGTTGCTCGTTCTTCTTCGCCGCCGGTACGAACTGGTCCGTTCGCAACGGCCGGCGCTGGGTGTTGAGGCCGAGGCGTTTCGCCGCGATCTCGAAACGGCGGCCGATCTGCCAGGCATAAGGGCCAGTCCCCTTCATGCGCCCGCCCCACTCCGAATCGTAGTCCTTGCCGTCGCGCATCGAGCGCACCAGCGACATCACATGCCGGTAGCGGTCGGGATAGTGGCGCAGCAGCCAGTCCTTGAAGATGGGCGAAACCTCCAGCGGCAACCGCAGGATCACATAGCCGGCCTCGCGCGCTCCGGCGGCGCGGGCGGAATCCAGAATGCGTTCCATCTCCGGGTCGGTGAGGCCGGGAACGATCGGCGCCACCATGACGGAGGTCGGGATGCCGGCGTCGGAAAGCTGGCGGATCGCTTCCAGCCGCTTCGTCGGCGTCGAGGCGCGCGGCTCCATCGTCCTCGCCAGCGTCCGGTCCAGCGTCGTCACCGACAACGCAACCTTCGCCAGGCCGCGCTCGGCCATGCGTGACAGGATGTCGATGTCGCGCGTCACCAGCGCCGATTTCGTCACGATGCCGACAGGGTGTCCGCGCGCCTCCAGCACTTCGAGAATCTCGCGCATGATGCGCCATTGCTTCTCCACCGGCTGGTAGGGATCGGTGTTGGTGCCGATGGCGATCGTGCGCGGCTGGTAGCCTTCCTTCGACAGTTCCTTGTCGAGCAGGCGCGCCGCATCCGGCTTGGCAAACAGCTTGGATTCGAAATCCAGCCCCGGCGACAGGCCCATGAAGGAATGCGTCGGCCGCGCGAAGCAGTAGACGCAGCCATGCTCACAGCCGCGATAGGGGTTGATCGAGCGGTCGAACGATATATCGGGCGATTCATTCCGGGTGATGATCGTGCGCGGCTTCTCCACCTGCACCTCGGTCTTGAACGGCGGCAGTTCCTCCAGGCTCTCCCAACCGTCGTCGAAGACGTGGCGGGTGACCGGCTCGAATCGGCCGGATGGATTGATGCCGGAGGCGCGCCCGCGGCTGCGCTCGGGCCGCACGCGCATTCCGCTCTGTTCGATCATCGCATTGGCCATTTCGGCTCGTCCTGCTCCGAAAGCTGCAATGTCGGCGCGCACGATATGTTCCATTTTCGCCCTTTCCCAGGGACTGTCAGCTGTGTTTCGAATCGCCGTTCTCATGAACATATTCCTATTTTCAGAATGAGAACAAATCAAGAACTTTTTATCGGAATCGGTGAAACTGGCGTCAGCGGGCGCTTTCGGCTATTCGGCTAATCATGTTGAGCGTCCTGATCGAAACCCATGACAGCGAGGAAGGGCTGGCGCGCACTTTGGCCTCGCTCGTCGGCGGTGCCGTTGAGGGCGTGGTGCGCGAGGTCATCGTCTGCGACAGAGGGTCGACAGATCATACGCATCGCGTTGCCGAACATGCCGGCTGCCACTTCGTGACGACGGGGATCGCGGCAGGCATCCGCCAGGCCAGGGGCGACTGGCTTCTGATCCTGGAGCCGGGCGCCCGGCTATCCGAAGGCTGGATCGACGAGGTCGTTGCCCATACGGCGCGTTTCACCATACCCGCTCGTTTTTCACGCGCCTCCGGCAGCCGCGGCCGTTTCCTGTCGCGCGCCTTCGCCCGCCAGCGGGCGCTGGCGCAGGGGCTCGTCATTGCCAAGCGGCAGGCGGTGCCGCTTTCGCAGCGCGCCGGCAGCGCCGAGGCGCTGGCGCGCGGTTTGGCGATGCGGACGCTGGACGCCATGATCTGGCCGGCGGTTTGAGAGGGGAAATCTCCGCTGTTCTCCTCTCCCCGTCACTATACGGGGAGAGGATGCCAGCAGGCAGGTGAGGGGCGGTGCCAGCTTGTGAAAATTGGTGCCTGCGCCAGCTTTGAACCGTTTTTGCTGCCCCTTACCCTTACCCTCTCCCCGTGAACGGGGAGAGGGGGGCATCAACGCTGACACTTTTCCTTCCTTCCGGAGCGAGGAAGCGCTTCACAGCACCGCTGGAATCGCTTCCCCTCTTCGGCTAGCTTCTCAAAATCGAGGCGAGGCGGTGAACCTTCTTGACCCTGACAGCGACAGAGCAGACAGGAGCCGGGCGGCTCGACCGGTCATGACGAATGCGTCGTCGACCGATCGCGAGCTTGTCGGCCGGGTAGCCTCGGGAGATCGGGCCGCCCTGCGGCTCCTGTTCATGCGCCACCACGCGCGGGTCTACCGTTTCGTGGCGCGCCAGACGGGGTCGGATATGGTCGCGGACGATATAGCAAACGAGGTTTTTCTCGAACTCTGGCGTCAGGCGCCGGCCTTCGAAGGCCGTTCCGAGGTCTCGACCTGGCTGCTCGGCATCGCCCGCTTCAAGGCGCTGTCTTCGCTGCGCAAGCGCAAGGAGGACTGGATCGACGACGACGACGCCGCCGCCATTCCCGACAGCGCCGACACGCCCGAAGTCGCCGCCATGAAGGAAGACAAGGGCGCTGCGTTGCGGCGCTTCGTCGACGCGCTGCCGCGGGAGCATCGCGTGGTCGTCGACCTGGCCTATTACCACGGCAAGTCGGTGACCGAGATCGGCGAGGTACTGGACATTCCGGTCGCCACCGTCAAGACACGGATGTTCTATGCCCGCAAGAAGCTCGGCGAGGCTCTGAAGGCGGCGGGCTACGACAGGGGCTGGCCATGAGTTATAGTGGCGATATGAGCGGAGCCGGAAAGATGTCGCGCCGCGACGAGATGGAGGCGCTTTTGCCGTTCTATCTGAACGGTACGCTGGAAGGCGCGGAGCTTGCCGAGGTCGAGACATGGCTGGCTTCCGATCCGGCCGCCGCCGCGGCCCTCGAAGAGGCGGAGGCCGAATTTTCCGGCACGATCGCCTCGAACGAGGCCATCCGTCCGCCGCCGGATGCATTCGCCCGCTTCGCCAAACGGCTGGACGCCGAAGCCGGACCCGAGCGCAAGGCCGCCTCGGCGCCCTCGTTCATGGCGCGGCTGTGGAATGGGTTCCGCGCGGTCCCGGCGGGCGTGGCCTGGGCCGCCGCCGCTGCCTTGCTCGCCTTCGTCGTGGTGCAGCAGGTGTCCGCGCCGGACCGCGGCGCGCCCGGTTTCGAAGTCGCCGGCGCGGAGGGCGATCTGTCAAAGCTGCCCTTTGCCCTGGTCAAGTTCAAGCCGGATGCCCGCATGGCCGATGTCGCCACGTTTCTGGGCAACAACGGGCTGAAGATCGTTTCCGGTCCGACGGTCGATGGCATATTCCGCGTCGCCATCGCCGCGTCGACGGGCGCTGAATATGACCGCGTGTTCGCGTTGCTGGCAGCGCAGCCCTTCACCGAGACGGCGCTCGGCGGCAGGAAACCCGTCGATGGTTGAGCGCTCTGAAAAAGCAGCGCTGCTGCGGGACGATGCATCGGGCCGGACGATTGCATGGTTGGCTCGGCATATGCTTTCTGGCGCTGCCGCATTCGTCCTGGCTGCCTTCGCAGTCCAGCCGGCGCTGGCGCAGACGGCCGTGCCGGGCGCGCAGAAGCAGTCGATTGAATGCCGCGACGGCGACGAGAATTGCACGTCGCCAGACGAGGCCGGCACGCCTTCCGGCGGTTCCGTAATTGTCCTGCCGGACCTGATCGTCGATCTGTTTCCCAATCCGACAGCATCGCCCGGCGGTGAAAATACCGGCGGCCTGCCGGTGCCGACGCCAGACCCGCGCCGCCCCGCCGATGCCACTTTGCCGCCGGCGGTCGACGCTCCGGCCGATGCGCAGGCATCGCCCGCCGGTTCGCAGGCCGGCGCAACTGCTCAACCACCATCCGGCCCTATCATTGCGCCGACCGACCTGCCGCTGGCCGAACCGCTTCGCGCGATCGCAGGCGACTTCGTATCCGACGAAGTGCTGGTGACAGTCTCCGGCGATCCCGATGCCGTGCAGCAGCTCGCCATCTCCTTCGGTCTTCAGGTCAGGTCGCAGCGTCAGTCGCGGCTGCTCGGCGCCACGCTGGTGCGCTATGGCATTCCGGACGGCCGACCGGTGGCGGTCGTGCTGGCGCAACTGGCGGCGGACGGCCGCGCCGAACGGCGCGAACCCAACCATGTCTATGCACTGCAGCAGGCCGCGACGATTGTGAACTATGCGTTCGAGCGCATCGCGCTCGATGCCGGCTCGGCGAACGGCGAGGACGTGCGTGTCGCGGTGATCGACACCGCTGCCGACGACACGCATCCTGCGCTGAAGGGCGTCATCGCCGAACAGTTCGACGCGCTGCCGGACACGCCGGTGCAGAGCCGCGATCATGGCACCTCGATTGACGGGCTTCTGGCGGGGAAGGGACCGTTCCAGGGGGTGGCGCCGGGCGCCGCGATCTATCACGCGCGCGCCTTCGAGGACGGCAAGTCGTCGGCGGAGGCCATCCTTGCCTCGCTCGATTGGGCAGCGGAGAAAGATGTCCGCCTCGTCAATATGAGCTTCGTCGGGCCGAAGAACGAACTGCTCGGCACCGCCTGCCGCAATGCCCGCGCTCTCGGCATGGTGCTGGTCGCCGCCGCCGGGAATAACGGGCCGAAGGCGCCCTATGGCTATCCGGCCGCATTCGATGGCGTCGTCGCCGTCACCGCCACCGACGCGAAGGACGGCCTGATGGCGCAGGCCAACCGTGGTCCCTACGTCTATATTTCCGCTCCGGGCGTCGACATGGCCGCGCCCATTGGCGGCGGGTCGGACCTCGTCACGGGCACTTCCTTTGCCGCTGCCATCGTCAGCGGAGCTATAGCCAACCTTTTCCATGCGAAACCCGAGCTGTCCGCCGGTGAGATCGAGAAGGCGTTGGCCGACACTGCCACCGATCTCGGCCCCGCCGGCCGCGACAATGATTTCGGTTTCGGCCTGCTGAATCTGAAAGCGGCAGCGGGTCGGGAATAGTGCGTCCTTCGTAACCCTCCCCCTTGTGGGGAGGGTCGGCGAGCGTGCTTTGCGAAGCAAAGTGCGGGAGACGGGTCGGGGTGCGCAGCCACCGTCATCGCACCCCCACCCCGCCTCAAAATCTCCGCTACACTTCGATTTCTCGTCGACCCTCCCCACAACGGGGGGAGGGTAGTGGCGCTAACCTACGGCGCCCCGGCGATCGAGCCCCGGACAACCAGATCCACTGGCCAGACCTCGCCACGCGCCCCGTCCTCCAGATTGGCGATGCGCGCCGCGAGCCGTTCCGCCACGCGGGCGCCCGCGGCCCTGATCGACGAGCGGGTGGTGGTCAACGGCACGGAAAAGTTCTCCGGCTTCAGCCAGGGGAACACGTCGTCATGGGCGATCAGCGACAATTGCCCCGGTATGCTGAGGCCGAGGTCGCGGACCGCCCGCACCACGCCGAGCGACATGATGAGGCTGGAGCACAGGATCGCTGTCGGCGGCTCACCGCCTTCCAGCAGCCGGCGGGCGGCGCGGTAACCGTTCTCCTCCGTCATGGCGGTGCTGCTGACGCATGTGTCAGCCACCGTCAGCCCGTTTCCTGCGAGCGCGGTGCGCATGCCCCGCTCGCGGTGGATGGCGAAGGTTTCGCGGATATCGCCGTTGATCAGAGCGATGCGCCGATGTCCAAGCTGCATGAGCAGGCGGGTCGCTTCGCGAAACGCGCCTTCATTGTCGATGTCGAGAAACGAATAGTCGAAATCGAAACCTTCCGTGCGGCCGTGGACGAGAAAGGGAATGCCGAGCGTATTGAGCAGCTTGACGCGCGTGTCGCGCGGCCGCGGCGACGAAATGTAGACGGCGTCGACCTGACGGTTGGCGACGATGCGGCGATAGGTCGTTTCCTGGTCGTCGGCATCGGCGGGAGACAGCACCAGATCCAGTTCGTGTGCGCGCGCATAGTCGCCGAGGCCGGACAGGAACTCGACGAAATGCGGGTCGATATCCACCGCCGAACCTGTCGGCAGCACGTAGCCGATCATGCCGGTCTTGCCGGTGGCCAGGCGTCTGGCGCTTGGATTGGGCCGGTAGCCGTGCCGCTTGGCGGCGTCGACGACGCGCCGCCGCGTTTCCTCGCTGACTTCCGGATAACCGTTCAGGGCGCGGCTTACCGTCGTCTGGGAAAGCTCCAGCATCTGTGAGAACTGCTTGAGGTTCAAACCGTCATCCTCGGCCAAAGCGCTTTAAAAAACGGAGGCGTCTTCGCTGGCGCCTTTTGTTGGAGGCCAAAAACATAAAGTGCCTGGAAGGCCATTGAAAGTCGATTTTTCTGCTGCAGTGCCATAAAAACATGTTGCAATGCAGGTTGAAGCGGCAAAACCGAAAAATTTAAATCGATTAGCTAGCCGACCGCTTGACTCTCTCGAAATTTGGTGGCTTTCTGAATTCGGCCAAAGCGCTTTGGATTGCTCCTTTGGAGGTTGCGGTTCCTCCCTTGCTGGGGCACAGTCGAAGGGCGTCGGCTACGGAATGGAGGTTCCGTTCGATCTGTCCCCGTTGGTCTTTTGGGGATTGGGCCGGTCTGTCTTTTGGGAGGATGACGATGAAGAAGATGCTCTTGCTGGGTGTGGCGTTTTCGGCGCTCGCCCTTGGCGCGCCCGCGCATGCCGAACTCAAGTTCAAGCCGGGCGAGGACGGCAAATTCCACTGGGATAATTACGAGGCGCTCAAGAAGGTCGACCTGAAGGGCGAGACGCTGACGATTTTCGGTCCGTGGCGCGGCGAGGACGAGGCGCTGGTGCGCTCCGTTCTGGAATATTTCACCGAAGCAACCGGCGCGGACATCAAATATTCCTCCTCGGAAAACTACGAACAGCAGATCGTCATCGACACGCAGGCCGGCAGCCCGCCCAACATAGCTATCCTGCCGCAGCCGGGCCTGATCCAGGATCTCGCCTCGAAGGGGTTGTTGACGCCGCTGGGCGACGACGTCGCCAGCTTCGTCAAGGACAATTACGGCGCCGGCCAGTCCTGGGTCGACCTCGGCACCTTCA
Source organism: uncultured Mesorhizobium sp. (assembly GCA_965649745.1). Taxonomy (GTDB): domain Bacteria; phylum Pseudomonadota; class Alphaproteobacteria; order Rhizobiales; family Rhizobiaceae; genus Mesorhizobium. The sequence goes on from CBFGLW010000025.1 coordinate 27,486, forward strand.
GCGACAAGGACGGCAAGAAGCAGTTCTTCGCATTCCCCTACAAGGCGGACCTGAAATCGCTCGTCTGGTATGTGCCGGATAATTTCGAGGAGGCCGGCTACGAGGTTCCCAAGACCTGGGAAGAGATGATGGCGCTGACGGACAAGATCGTCGCCGACGGCGGCACGCCGTGGTGCATCGGGCTCGGCTCCGGCGGCGCCACCGGCTGGCCGGCGACCGACTGGATCGAGGACATCATGCTGCGCACGCAGCCGCCGGAAACCTACGACAAATGGACCAGGAACGAGATTCCGTTCAACGATCCGGCTGTCGTCAATGCGTTGAAGATATTCTCGGACATCGCCACCAACGACAAATATGTCGATGGCGGCAAGGCCGCGGTCGCCGCGACCGACTTCCGCGACAGCCCCAAGGGCCTCTTCGGCATCCCGCCGAAATGCTACATGCACCGTCAGGCCTCCTTCATCTCGTCCTTCTTCCCCGAAGGCACGAAACTGGGCGTCGATGCTGACTTCTTCTACCTGCCGCCCATGGCCTCCAAGCCCGATCTCGGCAAGCCGGTGCTCGGCGCTGGCACCTTCGCCATGATCACCAAGGACTCCAAGGCTTCGCGCGAATTCATCAAGTTCCTCGAAATGCCTTTGGCGCATGAAATCTGGATGGCTCAGTCCGGCCTGCTGACGCCGCTGAAGACGGTGAACCAGGACGCCTATGCCAACGACGCGCTGAAGAAGCAGGGCGAGATACTGACCACGGCAACGACCTTCCGCTTCGACGGTTCGGACCTGATGCCGGGCAAGATCGGCGCCGGCGCCTTCTGGACCGGCATGGTCGATCTCGTCGGCGGCAAGTCGCCGGAAGACGTCGGCGCCGAAATCCAGAAGAGCTGGGACGCGATCAAATAAAGGCAGCCGGCATTAGGCAGTCGGCAGTCGGAAAAACAGATGGCGATCGGCGATAAAGGTCCGTCCTCGACGGCCAGCTGATTCCGACTGCCTAATGCCGACTGCGGATTGCCAAAAAGAACATCGACACGGCAGCGGGAGGGAAACCAATGGCGTCTCAGATTTTCTCGGCCATACTCGTCATCATTATCGGCGTCGGCGGCTGCGTCGCCTATTTCTGGGGCGCCAACAGGCTGCTCGACCTGGTCTTTCCGGCGCGCGGCGTCAGCGGCGCGGCCGCGGTCGACAATCTTCGCCGGCAGGGCCTGATCCGGCCCTGGCTGTTTATCGGCCCGGCCCTGCTGATCCTGATCGTCTACCTGATCTATCCGGTGATCGAGACGTTCCGTCTGTCCTTCATGGATCGCGGCGGCGTCAATTTCGTCGGCCTCGCGAATTATGAATGGGCGTTCGGCGACCGCGAGTTTCGCAATTCCATCCTGAACAATATTCTCTGGCTTGCCGTGGTGCCAGCCGCCTGCACCTTTCTCGGCCTGATCATCGCCGTGCTGACCGATCGCATCTGGTGGGGCACCATCGCCAAGAGCCTGATCTTCCTGCCGCTCGCCATCTCCTTCGTCGGCGCTTCGGTGATCTGGAAGTTCATCTACGAATATCGCGGCGACGGCCAGACCCAGATCGGCATCCTGAACGCTATCGTCACCGCGTTTGGCGGCTCGCCGCAGGTCTGGATATCGATCCCGTTCTGGAACAATTTCTTCCTGATGGTCATCCTGATCTGGATACAGACCGGCTTCGCCATGGTCATTCTCTCGTCCGCCTTGCGCGGCATCCCCGAAGAGACGTTGGAAGCCGCCGTGATCGACGGTGCCAATCCGTTCCAGATATTCTGGAAGATCATGGTGCCGCAGATATGGGGCACCATCGCCGTGGTCTGGACCACCATCACCATCCTCGTGCTGAAGGTCTTCGATATCGTCCTGACCATGACCAACGGCCAGTGGAACAGCCAGGTGCTTGCCAACCTCATGTTCGACTGGATGTTCCGCGGGGGTGGCGATTTCGGCCGCGGCGCCACCATCGCCATCATCATCATGATCGCGGTCATCCCGATCATGATCTGGAACATCCGGCAGGCGAACAAGGAAACGGGAGGGCATTGAGATGGCTGCTGGTTCGACCGGAAAATCCTTCTTCTCCCGCTTCGGCGTCCATCTCGCCGTGCTGTTCTTCGTCGCTGTATGGACCGTGCCGACGCTCGGTATCCTTGTCTCGTCGCTGCGCGACAAAGACCAGATCATCGCCTCCGGCTGGTGGAAGTCGTTCTCCAGTTCCAGCCAGACCGAGGCTGGCCGGCTGCCGGATGCCTCGGCGCAGGTCGAAAAGGACGGCAAGTTCGTCATCGAAGGCAATTTGTTTGAGGAGGACCAGGCCCGCCAGATCAGCGCGTTCGGCCTGCGCGCCGCTGCCCCCACGCAATATGAGGCCGGCGAGGTCGCCGACCTCAAGGACGGCGTGACGCTGCAGATCGACGAGGACGGCAGCTTCGTCATGGCTTCGCCAAAAGCCTTCGAGGGCGAGCGCGGCCAGCGCGTCTATTTCGCGGCCTCGGCGCCGCCGAAATTCACGACGGAGAACTACCGCACCGTGCTGTTCTCGGAAGGTATAGGGCGCTCGTTCCTCAACTCGCTGACGGTGACCATCCCGGCGACGGTCATTCCGATCCTGATCGCCGCCTTCGCCGCCTATGCGCTCGCCTGGATGCGCTTTCCCGGCCGCGCGCTGCTCATCGCCGTCATCATCGGCCTGCTCGTCGTGCCGTTGCAGATGTCGCTGATTCCGCTGCTCAAGCTCTACAACGGCGTCGGCGTGTTCTTCGGCGTGCCGGTCAAGACCTATCTCGGCATCTGGCTTGCGCATACAGGCTTCGGCCTGCCCTTCGCCATCTACCTGCTGCGCTCCTACATCGCCGGCCTGCCGCGCGAGATCATGGAGTCGGCGCGCATCGACGGCGCCAGCGATTTCGAGATATTCGTCAAGATCGTGCTGCCTCTCTCATTCCCGGTGCTGGCCTCCTTCGCCATCTTCCAGTTCCTTTGGGTGTGGAACGATCTGCTGGTGGCGATGGTTTTCCTCGGCACGGAGGCGGATCAGATCGTGCTGACCGCCAAGCTCAACGCCCTGCTGGGCTCGCGCGGCGGCGACTGGGAGATCCTGACGACATCGGCCTTCGTCACCATCATCGTGCCGCTGATCGTCTTCTTCTCGTTGCAACGCTACTTCGTGCGCGGTCTTCTGGCAGGCTCGGTCAAGGGAGGTTGATTGGATGCAATCGGCCCGTCTGAAAATGGAAAACCCCGAACTCGCCGTCGACCGCGACTGGTGGCGGGGCGCGATCATCTACCAGATCTACCCGCGCTCCTATCAGGACTCCGATGGCGACGGCATAGGCGATCTGAAGGGCATAACCAGCCGGCTGCCCTACATCGCCTCGCTCGGAGTCGATGCGGTGTGGATATCGCCCTTCTTCAAGTCGCCAATGAAGGATTTCGGCTACGACGTCACCGACTATTGCGACGTCGATCCGATGTTCGGCACGCTGGACGATTTCGACGCGCTGGTGGTCGAGGCGCACAGGCTCGGCATCAGGGTGATGATCGACGAGGTGCTGTCGCACAGTTCCGATCTCCACCCGTGGTTCCAGGAGAGCCGGTCCAGCCGCGACAACCCGAAGTCAGACTGGTATGTCTGGGCCGACGCCAAGGATGACGGCACGCCGCCGAACAACTGGCTATCGATCTTCGGCGGCTCCGCCTGGCAGTGGGACACCCGCCGCCAGCAATATTATTTGCACAACTTCCTCTCCGAGCAGCCGGACCTGAATTTTCACAACCGTGAGGTTCAGGATGCGCTGCTGGAAGCCACCCGCTTCTGGCTGGAGCGCGGCGTCGACGGCTTCCGCCTCGACACCATCAATTTCTATTTCCATTCGCAGGGGCTCGAGAACAATCCGCCGCTGCCGCCGGAGCAGCGCAACGACCAGACCGCGCCGTCAGTGAACCCGTACAACTATCAGGACCATATCTACGACAAGAGCCGACCGGAAAACCTCGGTTTCCTCGAACGGTTCCGGGCGCTGCTGGACGAATATCCGGGCGCTGCCGCAGTCGGTGAGGTCGGTGATTCCCAGCACGGGCTGGAGGTCGTCGCTGCCTACACCGCCGCCGGCAAGCGCGTGCAGATGTGCTACGCCTTCGACTTCCTTGCGCCGGAAAAGATCAGCGCGCCCAAGGTGCGCACGGTGCTGGAAACCTTCGGCCGCGTCGCCACCGACGGCTGGTCGTGTTGGGCCTTCTCCAACCATGACGTCATGCGCCATGCTTCACGCTGGGCCGCCGGCGAGGCCGATCCGACCGCTTACCTCAAGGTGGTGTCGGCGCTGCTGATGTCCATGCGCGGCTCGGTTTGCCTCTATCAGGGCGAGGAACTTGGCCTCACCGAAGCCAATCTGGCGTTCGAGGATTTGCAGGACCCTTACGGCATCCGCTTCTGGCCCGAGTTCAAGGGCCGCGACGGCTGCCGCACGCCGATGGTGTGGAATGCCGACGCCCCGCATGGCGGCTTCTCGGACGTCAAGCCATGGCTACCGGTGCCGCCTGAACATCTCGCCAAGGCGGTCGGCGCGCAGCAGGGCGATCCGGCCTCTCTGCTGGAGCACTACCGCCGCTTCATGGCCTTTCGCCGCCAGCATCCGGCGCTCGCCAAGGGCGACATCGAGTTCATGCCGAGCGAGGGCAGTACCGTCGCCTTCTCGCGCCGCGAGGGCAATGAGCAGATGATCTGTGTCTTCAATCTGGGTAGCGGTCCGGCTGAGGTGGACATCGGCGGCGGCCGTTCGCTGTCGCCGCTGCAAGGACATGGATTTTCGGCTGAGGCCGGGGCAGGCAAGGTGCGCCTCGGCGGTTATGGAGCCTGGTTCGGGCGCATCGCCTGAGCGGTTTGGGATAGTCTAGAGGGAGGACGCAATGGCCGATCTGACACTGAGGCAGGTGAAGAAATCCTACGGCAATCTGACCATTCTCCACGGCATCGATCTCGATATCGAGTCGGGCGAGTTTATCGTCTTCGTCGGCCCGTCCGGCTGCGGCAAGTCCACCCTGCTGCGCACCATTGCGGGGCTTGAGGAGATCACCTCGGGCACTCTGCAGATCGCCGGCGAAGTGGTGAACGACGTACCGCCGTCGAAGCGCGGCATCGCCATGGTGTTCCAGTCCTACGCGCTTTATCCGCACATGACCGTCTACGACAACATGGCCTTCGGCATGAAGATCGCGCGCGAGGACAAGGCCGAGATCGACCGCCGTGTCCGCCAGGCGGCGGAAATCCTGCAACTGACAAAATATCTCGACCGCCTGCCGCGCGCCATGTCCGGCGGCCAGCGCCAGCGCGTCGCCATCGGCCGCGCCATCGTCCGCAATCCCAAGGTGTTCCTGTTCGACGAACCGCTGTCGAACCTTGATGCGGCGCTGCGCGTCGCCACCCGCATCGAGATCGCCAAGCTCAAGGAATCGATGCCGAACACCACCATGATCTACGTCACCCACGACCAGGTCGAGGCGATGACGCTGGCGGACCGCATCGTCGTGCTGAAGGACGGCCATATCGAGCAGGTCGGCACGCCGATGGACCTGTACAAGAAGCCCGGCAATCTGTTCGTGGCGCAGTTCATCGGCTCGCCGGCGATGAACATCCTGCCGGCCACGATAGAGAAGACTGGCGCCAGCACCGCGATCAGCCATGTCGGCGGCAACAAGGTCACGGTGCCGATCGCCTCGCCTGCCTCGGCCAAGGGGGCGAGCGTTTCCTTCGGCGTGCGCCCCGAGGATTTGTTCATCGCCACCGGCAAGGACTATCTGTTCGAGGGGACGGTGGATTATGTCGAGCAGCTCGGCGAAGTGCAGCTCGTCTACATCGACATCGGCCGCGCCGACCAGCCGCTGACTGCCAAACTGCCGGGCAATGTCGAGGTCAAGCGCGGCAGCGTGCTCAAGCTCGCCGCCAACGCCGAGGATCTCCATATCTTCGACACCGACGGGCGTTCGTTTCTGCATCGGGAGGCGGCAGCGAAGGCGGCTTGAGCGAGGCCAAAGCGCCTCGCGCCTTCCGGGACCAATTTGGTGCCGAACTGCACCCCCACCCCTAACACCTCCCCTCAAGGGGGGATTCTCCGGCTGCAATGCAGCGCAAACCGTTGATGTTTGGCGCCAAACGAGGATGCAGCGAAATCCCCCTCCCCCTCGAGGGGGAGGGGTTAGGGGTGGGGGTAAACAACTGGAACCGGTGGGGTTGGTGACCGAGGCGCGGAACTGAAGCCCTCCAATTCCCCAATCACACGAACGGCTTGCCCCAATCACACGAACGGCTTGCCGATCTGGTATTTCGGCGGCACCAGCCGCCGCAGATAGTCCTTGCCGTCGCTGGCGAGCTTGTTCTCGTCCTTCATCATGAAGTTTTTCGGCATGTGGCGCGTCTTGCCGGCCACGTCCTCCAGCGGCACGTTTTTCAGCACCCAGCGCCAGCCGATGTCGTTCAAGGCCACCGAGCCGCCGCCCTCCGCCGCGACGCCGACGGCGAAGGCGCCGGCGTCGAACGCCTCCGCGCTATCGACCGGGCTGATCGCGCCGATATAGCCGCGCGGCATGTAGCCCAGCGCGTCGACGCGGGCGCGCTTGCCCGGCAGGCCGTCGGCAAGCGCCCGTTCG
>CBFGLW010000026.1:0-34095 GCA_965649745.1 uncultured Mesorhizobium sp.
CTTCCCTTCTCCCCTTGTGGGAGAAGGTGGCCGAGCGGAGCGAGGTCGGATGAGGGGTAAGTGGATCAGATCAGCAGCAGGCCCTTCATCGAGGCGTGGCCCTTCCTGCCGATGATGATGTGATCGTGGACGGCAATGCCCAGCCGCTTGCCGGTCTCGACGATCTCTCTGGTCATGTCGATGTCGGCCCGAGAGGGAGTCGGGTCGCCGGAGGGATGGTTGTGGACGAGGATGATGGCCGTGGCCGAAAGCTCCAGCGCCCGCTTGATGACTTCCCGAGGATAAACCGGCGTGTGATCCACCGTGCCCGTTTGCTGAACCTCGTCGGCAATCAGCACGTTCTTCTTGTCCAGGAACAGGATGCGGAATTGCTCGCGCGCCTCGAAGGCCATGGCGGCGCGGCAATAGTCGAGGACCTGCGTCCAGGACGAAAGGGTCTCGCGGTCTTTCAGTTCGCTGCGCAACATGCGGTGCGCCGCCGCAGCGATCACCTTGAGATCGAGCGCCACCGACGGTCCGACCCCCTTCACCTCCTGCAACAGCGCTTCCGGTGAGCCCAGCACTTCCGCCAGCGTGCCGAAACGGGCCAGCAGAGCCTTGGCGACAGGCTTGGTGTCGGAACGCGGTATCAGGCGGAAAAGCAGGAGTTCCAGCAGTTCATAGTCGGGCAGGGCGGCATGGCCGGCGGTCGAAAACCGCTCGCGCAGCCGGTCGCGGTGGCCGAGATAATGCGGCTTGCTTTCTCGGGTCTTTTCATCGTCGAGCAGCGGAATCGCATGTTCCGCCAGCCCCTGCCGTTTGCTTTCGCCCATTTTTCGTTCCCCAGCGCAGGGATAATAAGCAAAGACGGCACGGCAATGAAATGCCGGGAGCTCGTTTTTCACACGAAGGAATTGCCGGCAGTCCGCAGCAGCCGGAAAGTCTGCCAACCGGAAGACGGTCTCAGTTGGAAAGACCGGGTCGATCGAGCCCGGCGGGGGAGAGCGTAAATATCTCGCAGCCGGTCGATGTGACGCCGACACTGTGCTCGTACTGAGCGGACAGCGAACGATCCCTCGTGACGGCAGTCCAGCCGTCTGACAGGACCTTCACGTGCGGTCGGCCGAGATTGATCATCGGCTCAATGGTGAAGATCATGCCGGGACGCATTTCGACGCCCTCGTGCGTGGAACCGTAGTGCAGGATGTTCGGAGCGTCATGGAACAGCAGGCCGACGCCATGGCCGCAGAAGTCGCGCACGACCGAGCAGCGCTCGCTTTCCGCGTAGGACTGGATCGCCGCGCCGATGGCGCCTGTGCGGGCGCCGGGTTTCACTGCCGCGATGCCGCGCATCAAACATTCGTGGGTGACTTCGAGAAGCCTCTCAGCTGCCCGCTTGATTGTTCCGACGGGATACATGCGGCTGGAATCGCCATGCCAATCGTCCAGAATGTAGGTCACGTCGATGTTGACGATGTCGCCTTCGCGCAGCGGCTTGTCGTCCGGGATGCCATGGCAGACGACGTGGTTGATCGAGGTGCAGGACGATTTGGTGTAGCCGCGATAGTTGAGTGTCGCAGGAAGGGCGCCATGATCCATGCCGAATTCGAAGACGAACCGGTCGATGGCATTGGTGGTCACACCTGGCTGGACGATGGCAGCCAGTTCGTCCAGGCAGCGGGCGGTGAGCTGGCAGGCCTTGCGCATGCCGGCAAAAGCCGTCTCGTCATAGAGGCGAATCTGGCCTGTGTTGCGCAGAGGCGCTTTGGTTGCATCGAGATAGGTGGTCATGGGCGGTCCGAAATCTGAAAGTCCAGATTTGGCATCTGGACCGCCGCTGTTCAAGCGCTAACTGCCTTTCAGGGCTTCTATGACCGATCGTGGACGTGTGCGGCCTTGTGAATTACCGGACTATCGATGACCGATACCGCAGTCGCGACACAATTCGGGATCATGGACCGGGCCAATTCTGATGCAACCTTAAGCCGCCGCCGGCGTTGCCCGATCTGAGGCCGCTGGTCCGGAGATTTGAAAATGGACGAACTGCAATTTGACGTCCCGGTTCGGGTGAAACTGGCGCTCGGACAGCCGGTGGAAGAAATCTACGGTGTCGACCAGGCGCTCGAAGTTCTGGGCGAGTGGCCCACAGGCCGCCAGGGGCCGATTTACCAGGCCGCGTTCAACGCCTGCTTCGGTGCATCTGTCGGCGTCACCGATGCCGAAGACGCCTGCCGCGCCTTTTCGGCTTTCTGCCGGGTCAGCGGCATTCTCGCCGGCGACATGCATATGCCGGGCACGCAGCTCCGGAAAAACGGCAGCGCGCGCCTTCGGGTCTAGCGTGGCATTCTGTACGTCGTATCTGTGCGGGAAGGAGTTGGTACGCCCAAGGGGAATCGAACCCCTGTTACCGCCGTGAAAGGGCGGTGTCCTAACCGCTAGACGATGGGCGCAGCCGAACGAAGCGGGTTATAGTTGCGTTGCACGCAGCCGGCAACCCGTTCTCCTGCCGGAAAAACAACTTTTTTGCAGGTTAGCGACGACGCCGGCAGCGCCAGTTCCAGTCGCGTTCGGGGCCGACATCGACGTGAACGGAATTGGTGTGGCAGTAGGTGCCGACGCCGCCCCGTCCCGGCATGGTGCGCAGGTAACTCGCCAGTTCCCATTTGCCCACGCCCGGCACCTGCACGTCGGCGGCGGCGCAATACATGTGCAGCGAATTCTTGGCGCCGCGGGCGCGCCGGTTGCGGTCGGGATTGCGGTAGCCGGAGGTCACCACGAGCTTCTTGCCGTAATGGCCCTCGATCATCTTGAGCACGCGAACCAGCGAAGGCTTCAGGCAGGCGACATCGACGCTTTCAGTCTGCTTCAAAAGGCCGTTCGGCGCGAGGCGGGCCATGCCGGCGGCGGAAGCGACCTGATAGGCGCCGCCTTCGTCCTCGTTCAGGTCGACGTCGCTGTCGTCGTCGATGCCGGATTTGCGCCGGATCTCGAACAGCGCCGTCTGCCTTACGCCGGGCAGGGCGTTGTCGGACTCCATCGAGGGTCCCGCTGAGGCCAGGGCCAACGGTTTCTGCGAAGGCGTGGCGGACGCCAGCGTGATGAGCGGTTTTGCCGGCTCGTCCTCATCCGTCGCCTCATCCTGCGCCGGCTGCGGAGGCGCCTTGGGCTGCGGGGCAGGGGCCGCCTGCGCAGGGGTCGCGCCGAAAAGCGATGCAAGGAAGCCCTTCTTCTTCGGCGCGATGGGCTGCGACGGCATTTCACCCGCGGTCACATAGACCTGACTGTCATCGTTGGTTTTTGCCGCAGCGATGTTCTGCTCGGCGGCGTTCGGTGCGGTGGCGGCGGCGTCGCCCGCTGCGATCTTTTCAGCCGTCTCGGTCGTTTGCGCGGCCGTCTGCAATTGGGGCTGTAGCGCCTGCGGAAGCTTTTCGCCGATCGCCTGCGCCCCATCGGGCGCCGTTACAGCCGGGAAGCTTGCATCCGGCTTTGCCGTCGGCAGGTATGCTACCTGAACTGGAAGCTCCGTTTCGCCTTCCGCGCTCATCAATTGCTGCGGAGCCGGCGAATCAAGCTTCCGGGTCTGGGCGGCGGCCGCAGCGATGTCCCCGGGCCCGGTGTTGTAGCCAGCCACGCCCACGGAAAGCGTCGGGTCGGTGGTGGAGGTGCAGGACGCGAGAAGCACAGAGAAAAGAGCCGCCGCAATGGCGCGGCACTCTCCCTTCGCGAGACGCGATCCTCTTGATTTCAAAATCAAATTCCCCCTCACTATTCCGTCCCGAAATAATCGATACGGCGCCGACGCCCCGCGCCTGTCAATCTTGTCATCGGACCCGGAAAGGAGACCTGTGTCAAAAGCGCAAGCCTTGAGATGAAATCGTACGCAAACAACGGATTTCATCAACTTGGCAGTTGACGTGTCCATTTCACCCGCTTTAGCGGCGAGGTCAACTCACCAGACATTACAGTCTGTTACACTCGCTCTCGAACGTAGTCTCCGGGCGCATTCCCCAATGTTTTCAAATTATTGCCCGGCTTGCGCGCAGGCACGCGCGTGTCGTCCCGGGCCTCGATCCATTTCTGCCAATGAGGCCACCACGAACCGGGATGTTCGGTCGCTGCGGTGACCCAGTCCTCGAAGTCGCCTTCCGGCTCGCGGCCTGTCCAGTACTGGTATTTCCCAAGGCCGGGAGGGTTGACGACGCCGGCGATGTGGCCGGACCCCGCCATGACGTACTGAACGTCGCCGCCGAAATAGCGGCTGCCGAGGAAGACCGACTTCGCCGGCGCGATGTGGTCTTCCCTTGAGGCGAGATTGTAGACGGGGATGGTGATGTCGGCGAGCGAGACGGTATGGCCGGCGAGCTCCATCCGCCCGTTGGCCAGGTTGTTCTCCAGATAGCAGTTGCGCAGGTAGTAGGAATGGTTGGCGGCGCTCATGCGTGTGGAATCGGCGTTCCAGTAAAGCAGGTCGAAGGGCAGGGGATCCTTGCCGCGCATGTAATTGTTGATGACGTAGGGCCAGATCAGGTCGCCCGAGCGCAGCATATTAAAAGCGGTGGCCATCTTGGTGCCGTCGAGGAAGCCCTTTTCGCTCATCGCCTGTTCGAGCGCGGCGATCTGCTCCTCGTCGACGAAGACCTTGAGGTCGCCCGCATAGGTGAAATCGACCTGGGTGGTGAAGAAGGTGGCGGAGCGGATACGGTGGTCGCCCTCCTGTGCCAGCAGCGCCAGCGCCGCCGCCAGCAGCGTGCCGCCGACGCAATAGCCGATGGCGTTCACCTCGCTCTCGCCGGTCGATTTTTCGACGATGTCGAGCCCATATTGCAGGCCCTCGCGTATGTAAGCTTCCCAGCCCTTGGTTCCGTGGCGCTGGTCCGGGTTGATCCACGAAATGACGAAGACGGTGTGGCCCTGGTCGACCGCCCAGCGGATGAAGGATTTTTCCGGATTCAGGTCGAGGATGTAGAACTTGTTGATCCAGGGCGGGCAGATCAGCAAGGGCCGTTTGAGGACGGTCTCCGTGGTCGGGTCGTACTGGATGATTTCGGCGACATCGCTCCGCCCGACGACCTTGCCGGGGCTGACGGCGATGTTCTTGCCGATTTCGAAGCGGGAATAGTCAGCCTGCCGAAGCTTGAGGTCGCCCTTGCCGGCGGCGATGTCCTCGGCCAGCATCTTCATGCCGCGCACAAGGTTCTCGCCGTTCGAGGCCATGGTCTCGCGGAAAAGCTCGGGGTTGGTGAGGATGAAATTGGACGGCGAAATGGCGTTGGTGACCTGCTTCACGTAGAAGCCGGCCTTGTGGCGGGTGTGTTCGTCCAGCCCCTCCGCGTGCTCCACCAATTCGGCCGCCCAGCGCGCGGTGACGAGATAGGTCTGCTTGAGGAAGTCGAAGAAGGCGTTCCTGGCCCATTCAGGATCCTGGAAGCGGCGGTCGCCGCGCTCCGGCTTTACCGGGCTTTCCGGCGCGGTACCGGCATCCGCGCCGAGGCGCTGAACCGCGCCGGCCCATACGCCCATATACCCGGAGAACAGCCGCGTCTGCGCCTCGAGCGCGCGCTGGGGATCGGCCAGCCAGTATTCGGTCAGCTTCGAGAAGGTCTTGACCATGTCGGCCATCGGCTCGGCGACGTGATCGCGGGTTTCGCCCTTTTCACGCGGTTCGGCCCATGCGGAGGCAGCCTTGCCCGCTTGTTCGATCATTCGCGCCATGTTCAGCGCGAAGCGCTCCGGGTCCTTGACCAGATACTGCTCGACAGACGAAGTCTCGGGTGCTTCCGTTTTGTCCGAATCGGATGTTTTGGACATGATGGACGCTGTTCCTCCCGGAGCGTTTTCTTGACATATTACCATGCGATGCCGAATAGGGTCCAACGCGCTCTATTCGGCCGACGGGAAAACAATATGACACATAGTATTGGTTGGCCTCATTTTTTGGATGCGAAACGCATTTGCCGCACCTTCGCAGCCGTAGGGCTTCTGACGCTCGCCGCCTGCGCCAGCAGCAGTGGTAACGGCGCTGCGCCGCAGTCGCTGGAAGCCGGACCGAAGGATACGGGAACCTTTCCCAATCTGAACATCGTGCCGAAGCCGGCGACGACGCAGTTCACGGCGCAGCAGAAGGCATCCAAGATGTCCGAACTGGCGGCGGACCGGCAGCAGGCGCAGGGCGGCGGTGGGACGCCTCCGCCTCCGGGCGATGCGGCGGAGATGAACAGACTGGCCAGAAATCATGCCAAGGACGCCCTCAAGCAGATCGAGGCCAACTGCGATCCCGCCCTCGACCCGACGTGCAAATAAGTATATATCGCGCGCGCAGATAACGCCTCCGATCGCCTGGAACTGTCATGGAAGAATTTCACAAGGTCCGCCGGCTTCCGCCGTATGTTTTCGAGCAGGTCAACCGGCTGAAGGCCAGCGCCCGCTCGCGCGGCGCCGACATCATCGACCTTGGCATGGGCAATCCCGATCTGCCGACGCCGAAAGCGATCGTCGACAAGCTGGTTGAGGTGGTCCGCGATCCCCGTACCCATCGCTATTCGGCCTCGCGCGGCATACCGGGGCTGCGCCGCGCGCAGGCGAACTATTACGCCCGCCGTTTCGGCGTGAAGCTCAACCCGGACACGCAGGTCGTGGCGACGCTCGGCTCCAAGGAAGGCTTCGCCAATATGGCGCAGGCCATCACCGCGCCCGGCGATGTGATCCTGTGCCCGAACCCGACCTATCCGATCCACGCCTTCGGCTTCATCATGTCGGGCGGCGTCATCCGCTCGCTGCAGGTCGAGCCGGACGACAAGTTCATTCCGGCGGTGGAGCGCGGCATCCGCCATTCCATTCCGAAGCCGCTGGCGCTGATCCTGAACTACCCGTCGAACCCGACGGCGCTCGTCGCGTCGCTCGATTTCTACAAGGACATCGTCGCCTTCGCGAAGAAGAACGAGATTATCATCCTGTCCGACCTCGCCTATTCCGAGATCTATTTCGACGGCAATCCGCCGCCGTCGGTGCTGCAGGTTCCGGGTGCGATGGATATCGCGGTGGAGTTCACCTCGATGTCAAAGACGTTCTCGATGCCAGGCTGGCGCATGGGCTTCGCCGTCGGCAACGAACGGCTGATCTCGGCGCTGACGCGGGTGAAGTCCTATCTCGACTACGGTGCGTTCACGCCGATCCAGGTGGCCGCCACGGCTGCCCTGAACGGCGACGGTTCGGATATCGCCGAGGTGCGCGAAATCTACCACAAGCGCCGCGACGCGATGGTCGAAGCGTTCGGCCGCGCCGGCTGGTCGATCCCGGCGCCGGCTGCCTCGATGTTCGCCTGGGCGCCGATCCCCGAGCAGTTCAAGCATCTCGGTTCGCTGGAGTATTCCAAGCTCCTGATCGAGCATGCGGATGTCGCGGTGGCGCCGGGCGTCGGCTTCGGCGAGCATGGCGACGATTATGTGCGGCTCGCTTTCGTCGAGAACGAGCACCGCATCCGGCAGGCGGCGCGCAACATCAAGAAGTTTCTCGCCACCGCGGCCAAGCAGCCGAACAATGTGGTGCCGCTGGCCGCGCACCGCTGAGCCTGCTCGCCGGGTTTCATCAGACTGAGGGGCTTACATGACTGAAGCGTTGCGTGTCGGGATCGCCGGTCTCGGCACGGTCGGGGCCTCGGTGGCCCGCGTCCTGCATGACAAGGCTGCCGAACTGACGCGCCAGTGCGGCCGGCCGGTGATAGTGTCCGCGGTTTCGGCGCGCGACGCCCGGCGCGACCGCGGCGTCGATCTCTCCGGCGCGCAATGGTTCGACGATCCGGTGAAGCTGGCGCAGACGGCGGACATCGACGTGTTCGTCGAGCTGATCGGCGGCGAGGAAGGACCGGCCCGCGCGTCCGTCAAGGTTGCGCTGGAGGCTGGCCGCCATGTGGTGACCGCCAACAAGGCGTTGCTGGCGCGCCACGGCGTGGCGCTCGCCGAAATCGCCGAGAAGAAGGGCGTGCTGCTCAACTACGAGGCGGCGGTGGCCGGCGGAATCCCGGTCATCAAGACCATGCGCGAGGCGATGGCCGGCAACAGCGTCAACCGCGTGTTCGGCATCCTAAACGGCACCTGCAACTACATCCTGACCCGCATGGAAGCCGAGGGCCTGACCTTCGAGGCCTGTCTGGCGGATGCGCAGCGGCTGGGTTATGCCGAGGCCGACCCGACCTTCGACATCGAAGGCAACGACACGGCGCACAAGCTGTCGATCCTGACCAGCCTTGCCTTCGGTTCGAGAATAGCCGCGGACGACATCTATCTCGAGGGCATTTCCAACATTACCCAGGCCGATATCCGCGCCGCGGGCGAACTCGGCTATCGCATCAAGCTGCTCGGCGTGGCGCAGCGGACCGAAAGCGGCATCGAGCAGCGCGTGCATCCCACCATGGTGCCGACCGCATCGGTCATCGCGCAGGTGCATGGCGTGACCAACGCGGTGGCGATCGAGACGGACATTCTGGGCGAATTGCTGCTGTCGGGCCCCGGCGCCGGCGGCAACGCAACGGCATCCGCCGTGGTCGGCGACATCGCCGATATCGCCAAGAGCCGGCCGGGCTTCCAGCACGGCCCGGTGTTCGGCCGTCCGGCGAAGGAATTGCGCCCTTACAAGAAGGCGCAGATGCGCAGCCATGCTGGCGGCTATTTCATCCGGCTGACGGTGCATGACCGGGTTGGTGTCTTCGCTTCCGTGGCCAAGCGCATGGCCGACAACGACATTTCGCTGGAATCGATCGTCCAGCATTCCGTCGGCGCCGAGGAGACTGACCGCAAGACGGTGATTCTGGTGACGCACGAGACGACGGAAGCGGCGGTGCGCAAAGCCGTCGAGGGCATCACCAAGGACGGCCATCTCATCGACAAGCCGCAGGTGATCCGTATCGAACGGGCCGGCTGACCGCCTGACCTTTTCCTTTCAATCGATTGATATTGTTCGATTTTCAAAAATTGAGCTGGTTGGTCTTGCCGTTGTCACGAGCCTTTGACACAAGGAGCGCGCCTGCGGCGGAGCGGGCGCGTATGAGGAAAGCCAGTTCATGAACATTGCCCAGAACCTTGGCGGCGGACTCGACCGGATTCTCACCATGGAGCTGGTGCGCGTCACCGAACGCGCCGCCGTGGCCGCCGCCCGGCTGCGTGGGCGCGGCGACGAGAAAGCCGCCGACCAGGTCGCCGTCGACGCCATGCGCGAGGAGCTCAACCGGCTGGCGATCAAGGGCACGGTTGTCATTGGCGAGGGCGAGCGCGACGAGGCGCCGATGCTCTATATCGGCGAGGAGGTCGGCACCGGCCGCGGGCCGGAAGTGGATATCGCGCTCGATCCGCTGGAAGGGACGACGATCTGCGCCAAGAACCTGCCGAACTCGCTGGCCGTGATCGCGATCGCCGAGAAAGGTAGCCTGCTCAATGCGCCGGACGTCTATATGGACAAGATCGCCATCGGCCCGGGCTACCCGGACGGCCTGATCGATATCACCGCCGCGCCGGCGGAGAACATAGCAAACGTCGCCAGAGCCAAGGGCGTGCCGGTGGAGGAGATCACCGCCTGCATCCTCGACCGGCCGCGCCACGCGGCGCTGATCGAGGCGGTGCGGCAGACGGGCGCTGCAATCCGCCTCATCGGCGACGGCGACGTTGCCGGCGTCATCCACACCACCGATCCCGACGAAACCGGCATCGACATCTATCTCGGCACCGGCGGCGCGCCGGAAGGCGTTCTGGCGGCCGCGGCGCTTCGCTGCACGGGCGGCCAGATGCAGGGCCGGCTGATCCTCGATACGCCTGAAAAGGTGGCGCGCGCGGCAAAAATGGGCATTTCCGACCCGAACAAGGTGTATCGGGCCGACGAAATGGCGCGTGGCGACGTGTTGTTCGCGGCGACCGGCGTGACCGACGGCAACATGCTGGCCGGCGTGAAATTCGGCCGCACCTTCATCACCACACATACCATCGTGCTGCGCTCGTCGTCGAAGACCGTGCGCGAGATCAAGGCCCGGCATCAGGACCTTGAAAAGTTTTGATTTTACCGGACTAGCCGTCGCATAGTGCGGACGATGAATCCTGTCCGCACGAAACAATCCATGATTGAACGCCGATGACGGGCGACCGGCGTTATTTTCTGGACGTGCGGCGCTCGGCGACGGGCGTCGCCTGGACGCATCGTCTGACGGAGCGGCAGGACATGGCCGCGCTGGCCATCGCGCAGGGGCATGGCGTGCCGGACATCGTGGCGCGGGTTCTGGCCGGGCGCGGCGTTCTGGCCATGGACACGGCCCGCTTCCTCGATCCGACCATCCGCGACCTGCTGCCCGATCCGGCCTCGCTGACGGATATGGACAAGGCGGCGGGCCGCATCGCCGAGGCCATCGTGCGGGGCGAAAAGGTCGCGATCTTCGGCGATTACGATGTCGATGGCGCGGCGTCGTCGGCGCTGCTGAAAAGCTTCCTGGCGCATTTTTCGATCGCCAGCGAAATCTATATTCCCGACCGCATTTTCGAGGGCTACGGGCCGAACCCGGATGCGATGCGCGAGCTTGTCGGGCGCGGCGCGCAGCTCATCGTTACGGTTGATTGTGGTACCAACAGCGCCGCTGCCATTGATGCCGCGAAGCAGGCCGGCGCGGATGTCGTGGTGCTGGACCACCATCAGGTCGGCGGCGTGCTGCCGGCCGCCGACGCCATTGTCAATCCCAACCGTGAGGACGATCTGTCGGGGCAGGGGCATTTGTGCGCGGCCGGAGTGGTATTTCTCACACTGGTTCAAACGGCAAAGTTATTGCGGAGCAGGCTGCCGAATGCCGCGCAGCCCGATCTCCTGTCGCTGCTCGACCTGGTGGCGCTGGCCACCGTCTGCGATGTCGTGCCGCTCACCGGTGTGAACCGCGCGTTCGTGGTGAAAGGACTGCTGGTGATCCGCCAGCAGAAAAACGCCGGCCTGGCCGCTTTGGCGCAGATGTGCCGGATCGGCGAGCCGATCAACGTCTTTCATCTGTCCTTCCTGATCGGGCCGCGCATCAATGCCGGCGGGCGCATCGGCGACGCGGCGCTGGGCAGCCGGCTGCTGGCAACCGACGATCCGGTGGAGGCCCGTTCCATTGCCGAGACACTGGACCGGCTGAACCAGGAACGCCAGACCATGGAGCAGGCGATGCTGGCCGAAGCGCGCGCCGAGGCCGACGCTGAACTTGCCGGTGGCGGCGGTCCCGCCATCGTGGTGACGGCAAGCTCCAACTGGCACCCGGGCATCGTCGGACTGATCGCCTCGCGGCTGAAGGACTATGCCCGGCGTCCGGCATTCGCCATAGCCTTCAACCCCAACGGCGTCGGCACGGGATCAGGCCGCTCGGTGCCGGGGTTCGATCTTGGGCGGCTGGTGCGCGAGGCGGCGGAGGCCGGCCTTCTCGTCAAGGGCGGCGGCCACGCCATGGCTGCCGGTATCACGGTTGAACGAGACAAACTGGGCGCATTGCGCGCGTTTTTCGAGGAATGCGCCGCGGCAGACATTTTCCGCCTTCAGGACGAGGAAAGCCTGTTGATCGACGCCGCGCTGGCGGCGGAAGGGGCGACGACAGATCTTTTGGATGCGCTGGAAAGGGCAGGACCTTTCGGGATGGGGCACGTCCCGCCCTTGTTCGTCCTGCCGCGCCACAGGCTGGCGGACATAAGGCCGGTCGGGACGAACCATCTGCGCGTCAACCTGTCGTCTGAGGGCGGCGGCCGCCTCCAGGCAATGGCCTTCCGCGCCGTCGAGACGCCGCTGGGTGACTTTCTGTCCAGGAACCGGGGAAACCTGCTGCATGTCGCAGGGTCCTTGTCCAGCAACTACTGGAACGGCAACCGAACGGTGCAGTTCCGCATCGTCGACGCTGCTGAAGCCTGAAGCACCTGGAGCCATAAAAGGTTCTAGACGAGGACTTGCTGCAGCCGTTTCAGTTCTTCGATGTGGGTGATTGTCGTTTCGTAGCCGAGCCGGATCGCCTCGTCGGCGCGGTGGAATTCGGTCAGGCCGATGTGGCTGAGCTTCGGCTGCAGCGACATGTCGGGCGGATCGCCGGCGAGACGGGCGCGCGAGATACGGTCCTGGATGATGTTGAAGGCCTCGACCATGACGCCGGTGATGCCGAGCTTGGTCTCGTGCACCTGGCGGCCGGCGCCGGCCGCGGCAACCGGGGGTGCATCCCTCTCGACGGTCAGCTCGCCGGCATTGTGCTTGATGACGGCGGCCCGTCCGAACAGGTCGTAATGCAGGTTCACCGCCACGACCAGATGCTGCTCATGCGCGCGGCAGACCGAGACAGGCACCGGATTGACTAGAGCCCCGTCCATCAGCATGCGGCCGTTGCATTTTACCGGCTCGAACACGCCGGGCAGCGCATAGGAGGCGCGCATCGCCGTTACCAGCGAACCGTTAGACAGCCAGATTTCATGGCCGGTGCGGATCTCAGCCGCGACGCAGACGAAAGGCCGTGAGAGGTCTTCGAAGCGAATGCCTGTCATGTGCTCGCGCAGGCGCGCGTCGAGCTTCAGGCCGCCCAGCAGGCCGTTGCCGCCAAAGCGGAAGTCGAGCAGCCCGAAAATGCGCCGTTTGGTGAGGCTGCGGGCGAATTCCTCAAGTTCGTCCAGCTTGCCGGCGAGATAGCAGCCGCCGACCAGCGCGCCGATCGAGGTACCCGCGATCATGGATATTTCGATGCCGGCTTCGTCCAGCGCGCGCAGGACGCCGATATGGGCCCAGCCGCGGGCGCAGCCGCCGCCGAGCGCCAGCGAAATTCCGGCTTTCTTCGCGGGGCGGGGCGTGGACGCACCGCCGGACGAGGACAGGCCATTGGCCTCCCGGACATCGGTCTTGCTCAGCAATGACGCCCATTCGAGCATCACACTCTCCCTCGTCGTGCCACCAGCCTAACGCAGTGCCGTATCGAAATCATGAATCTGTGTGGCGATAAAGGGGCGGAGAGGTTCACGGAATTTTTCGATAGGTTTCCTTGGCGTCGAACAGGGGATTGCTGCCGTCGTCGTCCAGCGTCGCCTTGCCGTCAGTCAGTCCGACCGTCCGATAGAAACAGGAACGCCGTCCGGTGTGACAGGTTGCATGGTGGCCTGCGACTTTGACGCGCAGCCAGATCGCATCCTGATCGCAATCGGTCCGCATCTCGACGACCTGCTGCAGGTTTCCCGAGGTCTCGCCCTTTTTCCAGATTTCATTGCGCGAGCGGGACCAGTAGTGCGCGATGCCGGTCTCGAGCGTCAGCGCGAGAGCGTCCGCATTCATGTGCGCCACCATCAGCAGCATGCCGTCATCGGCATCGCTGACGACGGCGGTTACCAACCCCGCCGCATCGAAGCGCGGCGAGAAGACGGCGCCTTCCTCCAGCGAGGCCTTGTCCGCCGGAGCTTTTGCAAATTCGAGTGTCGACATGATGCTGTTGCTTTTCTTGGGCGGTCAGCCGGCACTGCCGCGGACCATGGTCACGAAGCGAACCTGTTCTTCCGGCGAATCGTGGAAGACGCCGGTGAAGGTCGAGGTCAGCGTGGTGGAGCCCTGCTTGCGGATGCCGCGCATGGCCATGCACATATGCTCGGCCTCGATCATCACGGCGACGCCGCGCGGGTTGAGTACGTCCTGAATGACGCCGGCGATCTGCGCCGTCATCGCTTCCTGCGTCTGCAGGCGATGGGCGAAAATATCCACCACGCGGGCGATTTTCGACAGGCCGACGACCTTGCCGTCGGGCAGGTAGCCGACATGCGCCTTGCCGATGATCGGCACCATGTGGTGTTCGCAGTGCGAGTGGAACTGGATGTCCTTGACCAGCACGAGATCGTCATAGCCGGCAACTTCCTCGAAGGTGCGGCCGAGTTCGTCCGCCGGGCACTTGTCGTAGCCGCCGAACATTTCGCGATACGCCTTGGCGACGCGCTGCGGCGTATCGAGCAGGCCCTCGCGGTCGGGATTGTCGCCGGTCCAGCGGATCAGCGTGCGTACGGCCGCCTCGACTTCCTCCTGGCTGGGGCGGTCGGTAACCGGCTTGTCCATATAGGCGGACTGGGGCATGATTTTCTTGAACACGGCATCCATTAGCGCGTCTCCCGTAGTTCCCCTCGCTGGAGGAACGAGTTGAACGGACCACGGCCTCCTGGGTGTCGGAAAATTCGAGCCCGAAAGCGACGTGAACTGGTCCGGTTGGCATAGCCCTTTCGGCTGCCTTGTCGATACCGGACCGCAGCCATTATATATGGTCATGCCGAGCGAATGAAAGGCCGCCAACGGTAAAGGTTGTTCTGTGTGCGGCGACGGATCGGAAAATAATGATAGACGACGTCTATAACGCGAAAATACTCGGTTTTGCCGGCAATATCGAGCGCATCGGCCGGCTGGAGCATCCCGATGCCAGCGCCAGGGCGCATTCCAAGCTGTGCGGTTCGACGGTGACCATCGACCTGAGCATGAAGGACGGCGTGGTGACGGATTTCGCCCATGAGGTGAAGGCGTGTGCGCTCGGCCAGGCGTCGTCGTCGATCATGGCGCGGTATGTCGTGGGCGCGAGCGCCGAGGAATTGCGGGCCGTGCGCGAAACCATGCTGAAAATGCTGAAGGAGAACGGCGCGCCGCCGGAGGGCCGCTTCGCCGACCTCAAATATCTTGAACCGGTGCGCGACTACAAGGCGCGCCACGCCTCCACTATGCTGACTTTCGACGCGGTGGTCGACGCCATCGGCCAGATCGAGAAGCGGCGCGCCGAAGAAAAGGCGGCCTAAGCCGCCTGATCTTTCTGAACAAAGCGCGGCTTACGCCGCCTCGTCCTTCTCCGCCAGAATCTCCCGCACCATCGGAATGACCTTGGTGCCGTAGAGTTCGATGCTCTTCATCATCTTCTCGTGCGACGTCGTGCCCGCCGAATATTTCAGGTCGAAGCGGTCGGCGCCGAGCGCCTTGACTGTGGCGGCGATTTTCCGGGCGACGGTTTCCGGTGAGCCGGCATAGGTGGAGCCACGCTCGATCTCGCTTATGAAGCCTTCCTTCGTCGTCGCCGGCCAGCCGCGCTCCCGGCCGATGCGGTCATGCATGGCCTTGTAGCCGGGCCAAAGCTCCTCGCGGGCCTGCTCGTCGGTATCGGCGACATAACCCGGCGAGTGAACGCCGAGCGGCATGGTATCGCCGCCGAGCTGCGCCTGCGCACGCTTGTAGAGGTCGACGAAAGGCAGGAAGCGTTTCGGATCGCCGCCTATGATAGCCAGCGTCATCGGAATGCCGTAGCGCACCGAGCGGATGACCGATTCCGGGCTGCCGCCAACGCCGATCCAGGCGCCGAGCTTGCCGGTCTCGATTTGCGGATAGACCGTCACGTCCTGCAGCGGCGGTCGCATCTGGCCCTGCCAGGTGACCGGACCGTTGTTGAGCAGGGCCGCGAACAGGTCGAGCTTTTCCTCGAACAGCGCCTCGTAGTCGTTGAGCTTGAAGCCGAACAGCGGGAAGGACTCGGTGAAGGAACCTCGGCCGAGGATGACTTCGGCGCGGCCGTTGGAAAGCGCGTTGACGGTCGAGAACCGTTCGAACACCCGGATCGGGTCGTCCGACGAGAGCACGGTGACGGCCGAGCCGAGCTTGATGCGCTTTGTGCGGGTCGCGATGCCCGCCAGCATGACTTCCGGCGCCGATACGGCGAAATCGGAACGGTGGTGCTCGCCGACGCCGATGAAGTCGACGCCGACCTCGTCTGCCAGTATGGCTTCGTCCAGTACGTTGCGGATGACTTGCGCCTGCGGCAGCAACTTGCCGTCAAGTCCGACGGTGACGTCGCCGAAAGTGTCCATGCCGAATTCGATGGTCTTGCTCATTGTCAGTCTCGATCCGCGGGAAATCCGGCTCCGGCCGGTCGCGATTGCGCCTGCGTCGTGTCTTGGTGCAGGCATCGGTTGGTTGGGCGATAGATAGGATAGGCCGCATGAGGGCGCAAATTGAACGAGCTCTACTCACTGTTCAGTTGCGGTTGACAATATGGTCCGGGGCAAATCACCCTCGGCCTCGCAAACCGGGCGGAAATGCCTATCTTGGCGCGAGGAACTCTCGGAATTCTCACATGCACGACCACGCCTCGCACAAACGGCCAAATGCGCAAGGCCGCAACTACTCCGGTCCATGGCCGAAAACGCCTGCGCGGCTTTTCGGCACCGGGCTGGTGCGGCTCTACCAGCTGACGCTCTCAGGCTTCGTCGGCAACACCTGCCGGCACATGCCGACTTGTTCCGAATACGCCTACGAAGCGATTGCGCGGCATGGCCTGTGGGCCGGCGGATGGATGGGGCTGTTCCGTTTCGCGCGCTGCGGCCCCGGTGGAACGCATGGCATCGACAATGTGCCCGAAAGGCTTGAGGACCGGTTCAGGTGGTTCCTGCCCTGGCGCTACTGGCAGATCGGAAAAAAGCGGCAAGCGTCGGATTCCTGAGAACCGTACGCTTTACGGCTGAAGAAACTCTGCATAAAACACCGCTCGCCGCCGGACGCATCCGGCACATCGCCACCCGCGTTCGTATGCGGGACTGGATAGGAGAAGACCGATGTCAGAAGTTTCCCTCACATTTCCCGACGGTTCCGTCCGCCAGTACGATGCGGCGATGACCGGCGCTCAGCTGGCCGAGTCGATTTCAAAGTCGCTGGCCAAGAAAGCCGTTGCGCTGTCGATCGACGGCGAATTGCGCGATCTGTCCGACCCGTTGCAGAAGTCAGGCAAGGTCGAGATTGTCACCCGCGACGATCCGCGCGCGCTGGAGCTGATCCGCCACGATGCCGCGCATGTGCTGGCCGAGGCGGTGCAGGAATTGTGGCCGGGAACGCAGGTGACCATCGGTCCGGTGATCGAGAACGGCTTCTATTACGACTTCGCCCGCAACGAGCCGTTCACGCCGGAGGATTTTCCCGCCATCGAGAAGAAGATGCGCGAGATCATCGGCCGCGACAAGCCGTTCACCAAGGAAATCTGGTCGCGTGAAAAGGCCAGGCAGGTTTTTCGCGACAAGGGCGAGGCCTACAAGGTCGAGTTGGTCGATGCGATTCCGGAAGATCAGGATCTGAAAATCTATGCGCAGGGCGACTGGTTCGACCTGTGCCGCGGCCCGCATATGGCCTCCACCGGCCAGATCGGTTCGGCTTTCAAGCTGATGAAGGTCGCCGGCGCCTACTGGCGCGGCGATGCCAACAATCCGATGCTGACGCGCATCTACGGAACGGCATGGCACGATCAGGCCGAACTCGGCCAGTATCTGCACATGCTGGAAGAGGCGGAAAAGCGCGACCATCGCCGCCTCGGCCGCGAGATGGATCTATTTCATTTCCAGGAAGAGGGGCCGGGCGTCGTGTTCTGGCACGCCAAGGGCTGGAAGATGTTCCAGAACCTGATCGCCTATATGCGCCGCCGCCTCGGCGACGACTATCAGGAGGTGAACGCCCCGCAGGTGCTGGACAAGTCGCTGTGGGAGACGTCCGGCCACTGGGGCTGGTACCAGGAAAATATGTTCGCGGTGAAGAGCGCACACGCCTTCACGCATCCCGACGATCCGGAGGCCGACCAGCGCATTTTCGCGCTCAAGCCGATGAACTGCCCCGGCCACGTGCAGATATTCAAGCACGGTCTTAAGTCCTACCGCGATCTGCCGATCCGGCTTGCCGAATTCGGCAATGTGCATCGCTACGAGGCGTCCGGCGCACTGCACGGGCTGATGCGCGTGCGCGCTTTCACGCAGGACGACGCCCATATCTTCTGCACCGAGGACCAGCTAGAGGCGGAAATCCTCAAGATCAACGACCTGATGATGTCGGTCTACAAGGATTTCGGCTTCGACGAGGTGGTGGTGAAGCTTGCCACGCGCCCTGAAAAGCGCGTCGGCACCGATGCCGCCTGGGACCATGCCGAAGACATTCTGCGGCGGGCGCTGGCCCGCATGGCACGCGAGGACAACCGCATCAAGACCGGCGTCAACGAAGGCGAGGGCACGTTCTACGGACCGAAGTTCGAGTACACGCTGCGCGACGCCATCGGCCGCGAATGGCAATGCGGCACAACGCAGGTCGATTTCAACCTGCCGGAACGGTTCGGCGCGTTCTACATCGGCTCGGATTCGGAGAAGAAGCAGCCCGTCATGGTGCACCGTGCCATATGCGGCTCGCTGGAGCGTTTCCTCGGCATCTTGATCGAGAGCCATGCCGGGCAGATGCCGCTCTGGTTCGCGCCGCTGCAGGTTGTCGTGGCGACGATCACGTCCGATGCCGACGACTATGTGCAGAAGGTGGTGGCGAAGCTGAAGGCCGCCGGGCTTTCGGCCGAAGCCGACCTGCGCAACGAGAAGATCAATTACAAGGTCCGCGAACACTCGCTGGCTAAGGTGCCGGTCATCCTCGTCTGCGGCAAGCGCGAGGCGGAGGAAGAAACCGTCAACATGCGGCGCCTGGGCTCGCGCGACCAGCAGTCGCTGGGGCTTGGCGAGGCTGTGACCTTGCTGGTGGATGAAGCTCTGCCGCCGGATTTGAAGCGCCAGCGCGACGCGGCCTAGGTGTGCCGATATTCAACTGAGGCCGGCCTTGATCGTGGCCGGAATCCTATCCAGGTCAGTCCGCGCCTTCTTCGGGGTCGATGGCGGTGGCCTCGGAGGCGATGACCTCAATCTCGGTGTTCTTGCCGGCCTCGACCTTGATGTCCTTCTGGTAGATGCGGTCGCGGTTCTTGGCGATCACGGTGTAGTCGCCCTCGGCCAGCACCATCGGTGCGAAGGCGCCGACCGTCTCCTTGATCGGATCGCCCGATTCGTTAATCACCGACCACGACGTATCGGCAATGGCCTCGCCGCCGGCTTCGCGCACCAGCTTCATCGTAACTTCGGCGGCACGATGCTCGACCGTGGCCTCGGTCAGTTTGCCGGCTTCGACGCGAATGTCCGAGCGGATGACCGCATTGACCGCGCCGTAGGTGGAAACGACATGGTAGACGCCGGCATTGAGGCGCACCACCGTATTGGGCTGGATATCGGGAATGATGAGAGCACGGTCGCCGTTCGGCTCGGCGTGGCCTTCGTAGATGGAAAAGCGCAGCTTGCCGGGCGGGATGCGGACACCGCCCGACGATACGGCATCCAGTTCCAGGCCGCCAGCGTCGAGGACGAGATTTTCCCGCTTCGGCTCGCGGCTGACGGTAATGCGCTTGGTCGCGCCAGCGCGTCCGTATGATGCGTGGATGAGATAGCTGCCAGGCTCAAGTTGCAGCACGCTGGTGCCACCATGCGCCGAGGCGACCATGGGCAGCTTGCCGTCGGCGCCCGGCTCCGGCCGGAATATGCGCCAGACGATGCCGCGCGTGATATCGGCGCCTTTCTCGTTGAGCTGGGCGCTCAGCGTCACCTCGCCAAGCTGACCGGCCGCCAGCGGACCGCTGTTCTGTGGCGGCGCGTAGCCGGAAATATCGGGAAGATGGAGGTTGCCGAGGCCGTCCGCATCCTGGGCCGAAGCCGCGTGTACGCCCATCGCTAGCGTGGCGATGGCAAGGGCAGGAACAAAAAGGCTGCGGACCTTTGCGAACATGCTTGCGTTGAACCCCAAGCCGGTGGCAATTTCAAGGCCCGGAAGCAGAGGCATGCCTGCCGGACGCTTCTTTTCCTGCACGCGCAGTGCAAAGCCCGAGCCGCCCGATTTTCCGATGGTGCGCTTCAGCCCAAAACCAGATTTGAAAGACAGCGCCATGGCGTCGCCGATCGTCGATTTCCTGCTTACCCGAAATTCCGCGCCGATTCCCGAATTGCGGGACCCTGCGCCGAGCGATGCCGAGATCGCCACGATGATTGCCGCCGCTAGCCGCGTTCCCGACCATGGACGGTTGGAGCCGTGGCGCTTCATTCTCTACCGCGGACAGGCTCGCATCGAGATTGGCGAAAAGCTGGCGGCGCTCGCCGAGGCGCGGGAGGGACCACTGACGGAAAATCGCCAAAAGCAGGAGCTCAGCCGTTTCTCGCGGGCGCCGCTGGTCATCGGCGTCGTCTTCGTGCCCCGTGAAAACCCGAAGATTCCCGAATGGGAGATGTTTCTTTCCGGCGGCATGGCGGCGATGAACCTGATGATCGCCGCCAATGCGCTGGGCTATGGGACCAACCTGATTTCAAACTGGTACTCGGATGTGCCCGAGGGTAGGGCGCTGCTGGGACTGGCGCCGCAGGAACGGGTTATCGGCTTCGTGCATATCGGGACGCTGGCCAGCCCGGCGCCGGAGCGCCCGCGCCCGGACCCAAAAACGCTGGTGAGCGAATATAAGGGGCCATGGAGGGAGTAACCGTCAGACAACGAGCCCTGCCGCCTTGCCCCGCGCCAGCAGGCGCTGCGCCAGCCGCAGATGCGGCCGGTCGTACATCTTGCCGTCGATGCCGACGACCCCGGCATTTCCGGCCGTTTCGAAAGCGGCGACAATCGCCGCCGACCGTTCGAGCGCTTCGCGGGAGGGCGTGAAGGCTTCGTTGATGATCGGCACCTGATCGGGATGGATCGCCATCTTGCTGGTGAACCCGTCACGCTCGGCCTCCGCGCATTCGGCAGCGAGGGCGGCGCTATTTCGAAAGTCCGGAAAGATCGTGTCGATGGCCGCGACCTCGGCCGCACCGGCGGCGAGGACGGTCATGGCTCGGGCAAGGCGGAAAACATCGGTATAGCGGCCCGCCGCATCCCGCGCGGAACGCGCGCCGATTGCGGCCGAGAGGTCTTCCGCCCCCCAGGTGAGACCGCACAATCTGGGGCTGGCGTTGGCGTATGTAGCACCGGCCAGCACACCAGCTGGTGTTTCCGTAACAATCGGCAGGATGGCGATGCCGCCGTCCGGCAGGCCGTTTTCCGCCTCATGTACGCGCAGCATGGCCGCGAGCTGCTGGACATCGCGGCCGCTGTTCGATTTCGGCAGCATGATACCGTCCGGTCGGACAGGAACCAGCGCGGCGAGGTCGGCCTCCGTCATCCCGGTCGAGAGATCGTTGACGCGGATATAGATCGGCGGCTTCGTCGCGCCGCGCCGTTCTGCGACGAAGGCCGCCGCAGTCTGCCGTGCGGCTTCCTTGTTTCGGGGCGCGACCGAATCCTCGAGATCGACGATCACCGCGTCGGCGTTGGAGGAAAATCCTTTCGCCAGCTTCTTTTCCGAGTCGCCGGGAACGAAGAGCAGCGAGCGCATCAGCTTTTCGTCTGGGCCGGTTTTTTCATCATCATCGCCTGACGGACGCACTTCGCCACCAGAACGCCGTTCTGGTTGTAGGCGCGGTGCTCGAACTCCACGATGCCGCGATCAGGCTTCGATTTTGATTCGCGCACGGAAACCACCGTGCTTTCGACCCGGATCGTGTCGCCGTGGAAGACGGGATGCGGGAAGACGGTCTCCTTCATGCCGAGATTGGCGATGGTAGTTCCCGTCGTCATGTCGTTGACCGAAATGCCGATCATCAGGCCGAGCGTGAACAGCGAGTTGACCAGCGGCTTGCCCCATTCGGTCCTGGCGGCGAAGTCGAAATCGATGTGCAGAGGCTGCGGGTTCAGCGTCATGACCGAAAACAGCATGTTGTCGCTTTCGGTGACCGTCTTGCGCAGCGCGTGCCGGAAGACGCGGCCGACATCGAATTCCTCAAGATACAACCCTGCCATAACGTTCCTCCTGCGGGGTTTGATAGGCGCTGACAGGCACCGCTTCAAGCGGGTTAATGAACATGGTGAACCGTTCGTAAACCATTTCTGCCTAGGCTCCCCAAAGGGTCGGGGGCCATTCCGGCCGGGAGCGTTCGGGCGGCATGGTTGTTTCGCATTTTTTGAAATGGATACAGACGGCGAAAGTCTCTGAGCGCGCCGCCGCGGCCGCTGCCCTGGCCCGCGCCTATATCGACCGGGATTTGCCGTTCGATGACCGTTGCGCGGCGGAAGCGGCGCTGACGCTGCTTTTGGACGATCCGTCCTCCAAGGTCCGGCAGGCGATGGCGGAAGTGCTTTCCATGAGCCATCACGCACCGCCGCAGATCATCGGCGCGCTCGCATCCGACCAGCCGGAAGTGTCCGGCGTGGTGCTGGTGCGCTCGCCGCTGCTTTCCGATGCCGATCTCATCGACCGCGTCGCCGGTGGGCAGAAGGCCGTACAGGCGCTGATCGCCGACCGGCCGTCGGTTTCCATGGCGCTGGCCGCAGCAATCGCCGAGGTCGGCGAGGCAGAGGCCTGCCTGGTTCTGCTCGCCAACAGCGGCGCCCATGTCGCATCTCTCAGCTTCCGGCGCATGGCGGAGCGGTTCGGCCACCTGCCTGCCGTGCGTGAGGCGCTGATCGGCGACAGCCGTCTGCCGGCGGACTGCCGCCATATGCTGCTGGTCAAGCTGGGCGAGGCGCTGCAGGGGTCGCCGTTCGTGCTGGCGCTGATCGGCCAGGCACGGGCTGCGAAAGTCACGCGGGACGCCTGCATCAAGGCGTCCCTGACGCTGATCGAGGGCACGCGCGCCACAGAACATGCCGCACTGATCGAACATCTGCGCCTGCGCGGCGATCTGACAGCCTCGTTCCTCATCCGCATGGTGGCGCATGGCAAGGTGGACTTTTTCGGCTCGGCGCTGGTTGCGCTGACGCAGCAATCCGAGCAACGGGTGCGGGCGCTGCTTGCCGGTGGCCAGGATGTGGCGCTGCAGGCGCTGTTCCGCGCCGCCGGGCTTGCCCAGGCAACGCATGGCATACTGGTGCGGGCGATGAAAATCTGGCGCGAGGTCGCCAATGGCAAGCGGATCGCCGGCGTCCAGGAAGTCAGCTGGCTGATGCTGAAGGAGTTGGGCGGCCAGCAGGCAGATGGCGATCTGGCCGTGCTGGTGAAATCGATCCACCTCGATGCCTTGCGGGAAAATGCCCGCGGCCATGCGCTGGCCATCGCAGCCGCCTGACGGCTAGTGCCGCACGGCCGGCGGGCCGGCATCTACCGTCTTTTGTGAAAGAAAACCGGGTAGTCCTCGACGGCGGCGGCGATTACGCGCATCGATGCGGCAGCATGGAGCGCCTCGGCTTCTCCATTATCGGCCATTTGTACGGAAGCGCGACGCATCGCGTCAACGGAAGCTGCCAGCGGGTCGCTGCCCGACGTCACGATCAGGCTGCGCGCCAGCAGGCGCAGGAAGTCGTCGACAGGCTTGGCCGCGCGGTCGAGACGGTCCTGCAGGCTTCTCAGTTTCAGCACTTCCAGCCCCACGGTGACGGCGGCGATGCTGCCGCCGAATAGAACCTCGCCGCGCCTGCCGGCGCGCTGCGCGAACGGCATCAGTTCGTTGATGCGGTCATAGGAGAGGCTTTCGAAGGCCGACCGTCTGGGCAGGCGGGGATGCAGGCAAAGACGGATCAGATCTTCGCGCATGGCGTCGACGATGCGCGCGACGCGCTGGCGCGGATCGACCGGCAGCACGACCATGAAGACCCCGATGGCCAGCAGGATGCCGATGAGCACCGACGCCGCCTGCGCCAGGAAAGGCAGCGGGGAGTATGTCATCACCTGATGCGGGCTGAGGAAGACGAGGAAGTTGATCGCGAAGGCGGTGGCGACGCCGACATAGCGCTGGTTGGCCATGGCAAGGGCCGCGGGCATCAGCACCGGAACGACGGCGAGCGCGAACCAGCCGAAGCCGGGCAGGGCCGGCAGGATGAACTGTCCGATCAGGAAGGCGAAGGGCAGGGCGAGCAGCGTTCCCTTGAAGAAGCCCCAGGCGACCTGCACGGGCGCCGGGCGGGACGCGAACAGGCTGGAGACGACGGCGACGAGAATGACCGTGCCGGTGGCCTCCGACCAGCGTGTCGCCAGCCAGAATGCGCCGACCAGCAAGGTCGCCAGTCCGGCGCGTATGGCATTGCGCAAGGCCGCCTGATAGTCGCGATGGATGACGAGGGCCGGCTGCCGCCGCCGGTTGCCGGCATTGGCGGGATAGCGTAGCGCATCGAGGCCGCGCATCACCTGCTTCAACGCTTCGGCGAACTCGGCCGCGACGGTCAGCCGGGTCAGCGTGCCGACCCGATCCGCTCCTTCCGCATCCGGTAGAGGCATACGCGCCAGGCCGGCGGCATGGTCGAGGCGGTCGATCCAGCGCCTGGTGTCGTCGAGCGTTTCGGGGTCCGACGCCATCCCGGCGACGATTGCCTTCAATTCCGCGCGAACGGGCAGAAGCGCCGGATTTTGCGGCGCCATATGGCTATGGAGGGCGCGCGCCGCCGACAGCGCCGACAGGAGATTGCCGATGGTGCGGCGCACCGAATGCGCGCGTGTCGCCAGGCTCGGCGCTTCCAGCCGGGCATAGGCGCGCATCTCGCCGAGCGCCTGGGTGTCGGAAATCAGCTTGCGGTAGGCGGCTTCGAGCGCCACCGCGTCGCCGCCACCGAACGCGCCTTGCGCATAAGCGGCAAGGTCGCCGATGCAACGTTTCAGCCTGGCGCTCATGGCGTCGCCGGCAAGCTGCGGCAGGACGAGCCGGCTGGTGACGCCGGCGCAGACGATGCCGAGCACGATCTCGGCGCAGCGGGCGATCGCCACGTCGACGACGAGATGCGGCTGGCCGAAGACGGGCAGGGCGACAATGGTGGCGGTATAGCCGGCGAGCGCGGCGCCATAGGCTTCCGGATTGCGCAGCAGCGACGACACATAGGTGCAGAGCCCGATCCATAGCACCAGCGTGGCGACGAGCAGCCACGGCTCGGCGGCGAAAAAGCGGGTGATGCCGATGGCCGCCAGCGCTCCGGCCATGGTGCCAAGCAGACGGAAGAAGCCTTTCGCCAGCACCATGCCGGCGACCGGCTGGGCGACGATGAAGACTGTCATCATCGCCCATTGCGGGTTGTCCAGCTTCAGCACATAGGCCGCGAACAGTGCGAAAAGGCCGGCGGAGACGGTACGCAGGGCGAAAATCCAGTCGCTGGGCGTCGGCTGGATCAGGCCGGCCATCCTGTCTTTCAGGTAATCCCGGATGACCTGGATCACGTCCGTCTCTCCGCGTGACCGGCAGTCTTATCCGGAAAGGCCTTGGATGGAACGGCGCCGATCAGATGTCCAGCACCTCGGCTTCGGCAAACTCTGCGCGCTCCTGGATGAAGCGGAAGCGCGCCTCCGGCTTGGTGCCCATCAGCGCATCGACCGCATCCCTGGTGCTCTCGGGGTCGGTCTCGTCCACATCGACCCTAAGCAGCGTGCGCTTGCGCGGGTCCATGGTGGTTTCCTTCAGCTGGTTGGCCATCATCTCGCCCAACCCCTTGAAACGGCCGATCTCGACCTTGCCGCGTCCGGTGAACTCGGTGCGCAGCAACTCGTCCTTGTGGGCGTCGTCGCGGGCGTAGGCCACCTTGCCGCCCTGGCGGATGGAATAGAGCGGCGGCACGGCCATGTAGAGATGGCCGCCGCGGATCAGGTTCGGCATTTCCTGGTAGAAGAAGGTGATCAGCAGCGAGGCGATGTGGGCGCCGTCCACATCCGCGTCGGTCATGATGATGACGCGGTCGTAGCGCAAATCGTCGTCGCGGTATTTCGAGCGCGTGCCGCAGCCCAGCGCCTGGATCAGGTCTGAAATCTGCTGGTTGGCATTGAGCTTGTCGTTGCCGGCGCTGGCCACGTTGAGGATCTTGCCGCGCAGCGGCAGCACGGCCTGCATGGCGCGGTCGCGCGCCTGCTTGGCCGAGCCGCCGGCGGAATCGCCCTCGACGATGAAGAGTTCGGCTCCGGCCGCGGCGTTCTGCGTGCAGTCGGCGAGCTTGCCGGGCAGGCGCAGCTTGCGCACGGCGCTTTTGCGCGAAACTTCCTTTTCCTGACGGCGGCGTACGCGCTCGTCGGCGCGGGCGATGACCCAGTCGAGCAGCTTGGAGGCTTCCTGCGGGTTATCCGCCAGCCAGTGGTCGAACGGGTCGCGGATGGCGTTTTCGACGATGCGGATCGCCTCGACCGTCGCCAGCCTGTCCTTGGTCTGGCCGACGAATTCCGGTTCGCGGATGAAGACGGAGAGCATGCCGGCGGCAGAGATCATCACATCCTCGGATGTCACGACCGAGGCGCGCTTGTTGCCGATCAGGTCGGCATAGGCCTTGAGGCCGCGCGTCAGCACATTGCGGAAGCCGGCCTCGTGCGTGCCACCTTCATGCGTCGGGATGGTGTTGCAGTAGGAGTTGACGAAACCGTCGCCGCCATACCAGGTCACCGCCCATTCCAGGGAACCGTGGCCGCTCTGCTTCTCGCTCTTGCCGGCGAAAACCTCACGGGTGACCTGAAAGTCGTCGCCAAGGCTGGCTTTCAGATAATCCTTGAGCCCGCCCGGGAAATGGAACTCCGCCTTTGACGGCGTATCGTCCTTTTCGTTGAGCATCGACGGGTCGCACGACCAGCGGATGTTGACGCCGCCGAACAAATAGGCCTTCGAGCGCGCCATGCGGTAGATGCGCGCCGGCTCGAAGGCAGCGCCCTTGCCGAAGATGTCCGGATCGGGATGGAAACGGGTGCGGGTGCCGCGACGGTTGTGCACCTCGCCGAGGTTTTCCAGCGGGCCCTGCGGGATGCCGCGCGAAAAGCGCTGGCGATACAACTGGCGGCCGCGCGCGACCTCGACTTCGCAAAAGTCGGACAGCGCGTTGACCACCGAAACGCCGACGCCGTGCAGGCCACCGGAGGTCTCGTAGACCTTGCTGTCGAACTTGCCGCCGGCGTGCAGCATGGTCATGATCACTTCCAGCGCCGACTTGTCCTTGAACTTCGGGTGCGGATCGACCGGCATGCCGCGGCCATTGTCGGTGACGGTGAGGAAGCCGTCGGCCGAAAGCTCAACCTCGATGAAGGTCGCGTGGCCGGCCACCGCCTCGTCCATCGAGTTGTCGATGACCTCGGCGAAGAGATGGTGCAGCGCCTTGTCGTCGGTGCCGCCGATATACATGCCCGGGCGCCGGCGCACCGGCTCCAGCCCTTCCAGAACCTCGATCGCGCTGGCGTCATAAGCGTCGCTGGCATCGCGCGGTGCCGGCTTTTTCGCTGCTGCTGCCGCCTGCACCAGCGGGTCGGCCGGCCTCGGTGCGGGCCGTGCGGGCTTGTCCGGGCTGCCGAAAAGGTCGTTCATGTCGTCCATATTTGCCGCAAATTCCATGGCTGCGAATCACCGCAGATACTGCCATGCCTTGCGTGCGGAAGCACGCGGGTTCCGGTTCCGTTCATGGAAGGATGAAGGAATGGGTCTCATTCTAGATAATCCATGAGGGATAATGTATTAAACATCATCATGAATGTATAATTCTTGAATATTGGTGGAGAATCGGTAGGATGATCACGGCAGGACAGATGCGGGCCGCGCGCGCCTTGCTCCGGATCGACCAAAAAATGCTGGCGAAGCTGTCCGGGCTTTCCGTCCTGACCATCCAGCGAATGGAGGCCAGCGAAGGGACGGTGCGCGGGGTGGTCGACAGCCTGATGAAGGTTGTCGAGGCGCTGGACCGGGCCGGCGTGGAATTGATTGGCGATGGTGCGACGAGCGTTGGCGGCGGCCGCGGCGTTCGGCTGAAAGAGCCGGCGACCCGGTAATATCCCGCCGGGCGGGGCCTTTCGTATCGCCGGGGAATGGATGGCGATGGCGATTGCAAGGACGGGTTCAGCAAGAACGGCGGCGGGGCCGACTTTTTCCGAACTTTTCACGCCGAAGCTGGTCACCGTCCTGCGTGAAGGCTATTCGGCCGCCAATTTTCGTTCCGATGCGCTCGCCGGCCTGACCGTTGCCATCGTGGCGCTTCCGCTTTCCATGGCGATCGCCATCGCCTCCGGCGGCACGCCGGCGCAGGGTTTGTACACGTCCATTTTCGGCGGGTTCGTGGTTTCGCTGCTGGGCGGAAGCCGGTTCCAGATCGGCGGACCCGCCGGCGCCTTCATCGTGCTCGTCGCCGGCACCGTGCAGCAGCACGGCATGCAGGGCCTGTTGCTGGCCACGATACTTGCCGGTCTGATGCTGGTGGCAATCGGCCTCTTCCGGCTCGGAACCTACATCAAGTTCATTCCCTATCCCGTGACGGTAGGCTTTACTTCCGGTATCGCCCTGATCATTTTCTCAAGCCAGATCAAAGATTTGCTGGGGCTTTCGCTGGCGGGGCCGGAACCGGGGCCGTTGCTTGAGAAGCTGCCGGTTCTCTGGGGCGCGCTATCGAGCGTCAACATGTCGGCGCTGCTCGTCTCGGCGGTCACCATCGCCGGCATCGTGGCCGTGCGCCGCCTGCGTCCGCAATGGCCCGCCATGCTGATCGGTGTGGCGGTCGCTTCCCTGGTCACAGCGGTATTCGGATTGTCGGTGGCGACGATCGGCACCCAGTTCGGCGGCATATCCAGCCATCTGCCGATGCCTGCCCTGCCGGAATTCTCCGTCGAAAAGGCAATGGCGGTTTTTCCGAACGCGGTAGCCTTCGCGCTTCTCGGCTCCATCGAGTCGCTTCTTTCGGCGGTCGTGGCCGACGGCATGACCGGACGCCGCCACCGCTCCAATTGCGAACTGGTAGCGCAAGGCGTGGCCAATATCGTTTCCGCCCTGTTCCAGGGCATATGCGTGACGGGAACAATCGCCCGGACGGCGACCAATGTGCGCGCGGGCGCACATGGGCCGATTGCTGGGATCATGCATTCCGTCTTCCTGCTTGTGTTCGTTCTCGTCGCCGCGCCCCTGGCCAGCTATATACCGCTCGCCGCCCTGGCGGGTGTCCTGGCCGTCGTGTGCTGGAACATGGTCGAGCGACGCGCCTTCGCCATGCTGCTGCGGGCTTCCCCAGGCGACGCGCTGGTGCTGCTGGCCACATTCGGCCTGACCGTCTTCCGCGACCTCACGGAAGCCATCGTCGTCGGTTTCGCCCTGGGCTCGGTCCTGTTCATTCACCGCATGTCGAGGACGACGGCGATCGAGGCGGACTTGCCGCTTGTGCCTGAGGACAAGGCCGACGCCAGCAATGGCGGCCGGCAATCCTACGAGGAGGCGACGGCCAGCGATCAGGACGTGATCGTCTACCGAATATCGGGAGCCTTCTTCTTTGGCGCGGCGGCATCGATAGGCACGGTGCTGGATCGCATTTCCGACAGCAGCCGCGCGCTGATCATCGATTTCTCGTCCGTGCCCTTCGTGGATTCGACGGCGGCGAACACGATCGAAGGTCTGGCGCACAAGGCGGGCAGACGCTCGGTGAGCGTGGTTCTGACGGGAACGACCCACACGATCCGTCGCGATCTGCTGGCGCTGGGCATCAAGCCGCCTCTGGTGTCTTTCGCCGACAGCATCGAAAGCGCCCGCGCAAAAGTCCGCAGGAAGCTTGCCGGCACTGCATGAAACCGTCCGGGGCCGTCAGGGCAAGGCGAGCTCTAGTCGCGCGACCAGCAGTGCGTGCAGTCCTCGCACTTGATATCCAGCGATTTGAAGAAGTCTGCGGGAGTGGTTTTCGTCTTGTCGTCAAGGCTGATGTAGTTGCAGCACTTGTCCTTGCAGTTCTTGCAATCCAGATCGCACCACTCCGGCACGAAGCAATTCGGCGATTTACTGGGAAAAGAGCGGCAGCACTCCGGTCGAGTGTCATAGATAGAACAAAGTTCATCTGCGGTAAGGTACGGACATCGCATCGCCAGTCCCCTTGTTACTCCAGCCGCGCTATTTCATTCCTCCGAATTCAATTTTGTTGGTTTTCGAGGTGAACTATGGCCGTGATCTTCCATGGATTTTTGATCGCGGTCAATAACGAATGGTTTTGACGATAGTATAGAGCGGTGCCTAAGCATCCGCGCTGCGGTATGCGGAAAAGCCAAGGGGACTTGAAGACTTGGCGGCGGACGGGCAGAAGCTCGCCCGCCCGCTGTCCGTCACTCCGCCGCGTCGGTATATTCCGAAACCGGCGGGCAGGAGCAGACGAGGTTGCGGTCGCCGGCGACATTGTCGATGCGCGATACCGGCGGCCAGTATTTCGCCGCCGTGCCTGGGTCGCCGCCCGGATAGGCCGCTTCGAGACGCGAATAGGAGTGGCTCCATTCGCTCGCCAGCACCTCGGCGGCGGTGTGCGGGGCATTGCCCAGCGGATTATCCTCGCGCGGCCATTCGCCCCTAGCGATCTTTTCCGCCTCGCCGGCTATGGCGATCATGGCTTCGGCGAAGCGGTCGAGCTCGCGCTTCGGCTCGGACTCGGTCGGCTCGACCATGAGGGTGCCCGCCACCGGCCATGACATGGTGGGGGCATGGAAGCCGTAGTCGATCAGGCGCTTGGCCACGTCCTCGACGGATACGCCGGCGCTTTCCTTCAGCACGCGGGTGTCGAGGATGCATTCATGCGCGACGCGGCCGCTCGCGCCCTTATAGAGCACCGGGAAATGCGTCTCCAGCCGCGCCACCAGATAGTTGGCGGACAGGATGGCCGTCTCGGTCGCCTGCCTGAGGCCGGAGGCCCCCATCATGCGGATATACATCCAGGTGATCGGCAGGATCGAGGCGCTGCCGAAGGGGGCGGCCGACACGGCGTGCGCAGACCCTTCGACGACATGGCCCGGAAGATAGGGTTTCAGATGCGCCTTGACGCCGATCGGGCCGATGCCCGGTCCGCCGCCGCCATGCGGAATGCAGAAGGTCTTGTGCAGGTTCATGTGGCAGACGTCGGCGCCGATGTCGCCCGGCTGCGCGAGACCGACCAGCGCGTTCAAATTGGCGCCGTCGAAATAGACCTGCCCGCCATGGGAATGCACGATCTCGCAGATATCGCGCGCGCCGGGCTCGAACACGCCATAGGTGGACGGATAGGTGAACATCAGCGCGGCGAGGTTGCCGGCGTGCTGGTCGGCCTTGGCTTTCAAATCGTCCATGTCGATGTTGCCGACATCGGTGCAGCGCACGACGACGACATCCATGCCGGCCATCGCCGCGCTCGCCGGGTTGGTGCCGTGGGCGGAGGCCGGGATCAAGCAGATGGTGCGGTGGCCTTCTCCGCGCGCCTTGTGATAGGCGCGGATGGCGAGCAGCCCGGCATATTCGCCCTGGCTGCCGGCATTCGGCTGCAGGCTGACGCCGTCGAAGCCGGTGATCTCGGCAAGCCACGCTTCCAGCTCGGCGATCATGTCGCGATAGCCGGCGGAGTGCGCGGCGGGCGCGAAGGGATGCATGTTGGCGATGCTCGGCCAGCTCACCGGCATCATCTCGGCGGCGGCGTTGAGTTTCATCGTGCAGGAGCCGAGCGGGATCATGGCTCGGTCGAGCGCCAGGTCCTTGTCGGCCAGCCGGCGCAGAAAGCGCATCATGTCGGTTTCCGAGCGGTTCTCGTGGAAGACCGGCTGGGTGAGAAACTCCTTGCCGCGCGGCTTGCCGGGCAGGGTACTTTTCGATGCCGCGGCTGGCTTGGCGCCGAACAGCGCTGCCAGCGATTCGAGATCGGCCTCCGTGGAGGTCTCGTCGAAGGCGATGCCGACATGGTCGGCGCCGAGGATGCGGACGAGGCGGCCGGATTTTTCAGCAGCGGCTGCGATTTCGGCGGCCTTGCCCTTTACCTCGACCGTGACCGTGTCGAAGCGGCTCTTGCCGAGAATTGTCAGGCCGGCAGCGGCCAGACCCTCGGCCAGCCGCGCCGCCAGTCCGTGGATGCGGGTAGCGATGGCCTGCAAGCCTTCCGGCCCGTGCCAGATGGCATAGGAAACCGCCATATTGGCCAGCAGCGCCTGCGCGGTGCAGATGTTGGAGGTCGCCTTGTCGCGGCGGATATGCTGCTCGCGCGTCTGCAGGGCGAGGCGATAACCGGGGCAGCCATGGGCATCCATCGACTGGCCGACGAGGCGGCCGGGCATCAGCCGGGTCAGCTTGTCCGAGACGGCGCAATAAGCGGCATGGGGGCCGCCGAAACCCATCGGAACGCCGAAGCGCTGCATAGGCCCGACGGCGATATCCGCGCCGAGCGAGGCCGGCGTGTCGGTCAACGTCAAGGCCAGCGGATCGGCGGCGAAGATGACAATGGCACCGGCAGCGCGGGCCTTTTCGATCGCAGCCTTGTGGTCGCCATAGACGCCGTTGGTGTCCGGCCAGGAAACCAGCAGGGCGGCGGTGTTCTCATCGATGATATCGCCATCGACCTCCATGCCGAGCGGTTCGGCGCGGGTGCGCACGACATCCAGCGTCTGCGGATGCGCCGCGCCAGCGAGAGCGACCTTGGTGCGCTTCTCGCGATGGTGGCGGAAGGCGATGCCGACCGCTTCGGCCACCGCCGTCGCCTCGTCCAGCAGCGATGCCGAGGCTACGGGCAGGCCGGTCAGTTCAGTCACCAGCGTCTGGAAATGGAACAGCAGCTCCAGCCGCCCCTGGCTGATCTCCGACTGGTAGGGCGTATAGGCCGTGTACCAGGCGGGGTTTTCGAACAGATTGCGCTGGATGACCGGCGGCACATGCACGCCGTGATAACCGGCGCCGATGAAGCTTTTCAGCACCTGGTTCTTTGCCATCTTCGCCGCAAGCTCGGCCAGCGCTTCCGCCTCGGTCGCCGGTTCCGGCAGGTCGAGGGGGCGTTGAAGCCTGATCGACTTCGGCACAGCCTGTGCGATCAGCGTCTCGACCGACGGAACGCCGATCGCCGCCAGCATGGCGCGGGTCTCGACGGTGCCGGGGCCGATGTGGCGGGCGGAAAAGGGGTGAGATGCTGCGGTCATGAGCGTGATTCCGTATCAGCCGATATGGGCTTTGTAGCCGGCCTCGTCGAGCAGGCCGTCGAGTTGGCCGGCGTCGGACAGCTTCATCTTCCAGAGCCAGCCGTCGCCGGCCGGAGCGGAATTGACCAGCGCCGGGTCGGACGACAGCGCCTGGTTCGCCTCGGTGATCTCGCCGTCAACCGGCGCATAGACGTCCGAGGCGGCCTTGACGGATTCGACCACCACCGCGGTGTCGCCCTTGACAAGTGCCTTGCCGGCTTCGGGCAACTCGACGAATACGAGATCGCCAAGCTGTTCCTGCGCATAATCGGTGATGCCAACCGTCGCGATGTCGCCCTCGACGCGGATCCATTCATGGTCGGTGGTGAAATAGGTCTTGGCCATACGGGATTATCCT
The DNA here is from genome assembly GCA_965649745.1 of uncultured Mesorhizobium sp. Lineage (GTDB taxonomy): Bacteria > Pseudomonadota > Alphaproteobacteria > Rhizobiales > Rhizobiaceae > Mesorhizobium. Next base: position 33,069 of record CBFGLW010000026.1, read on the forward strand.
TTGTGATAATTATGAGGCGTGAAGGGCAGGGGGCTGATTTCCAACGGGATTTTGGTGCCGCGGACATCCGCGAACAGGCTCGTTCCGGATTTTGCCAGCGGTGTCGCGACATAGCCCATCGCGACCGGATGGCCGACAGACGGACCGAAGCCGCCGGAGGTGACTTCGCCGGCCGGGTTGTCGTCGGCGTCGAAGAGGGCAGCGTCGGTGCGGACCGGCTGACGGCCCTCCGGCTTCAGGCCAACGCGCTTACGAGCCGCACCGCGTTCCATGGCGGCACGCAGGGCGTTGGCGCCGACGAAGTCGCCAGAGGCGCGGATATGCTTCGGGATCGCCCACATCAGCCCGGCCTCGACCGGGTCGGTGTCGGGCGTGATGTCCTGGCCATGCAGGCAGAGCCCGGCTTCGAGACGAAGGCTGTCGCGAGCGGCGAGGCCGATCCATTGTACGCGGCCGTCCTTGAGCAATTTGTCGACGAGTTGGCGGGCGTCTTTCGCCGGCAGGCCGATCTCGAAGCCGTCCTCGCCGGTATAGCCTGACCGGCTGGCGAACCAGTTGTCGCGCGGCTCGAGCCCATGCATGAACGTCATGGCCGAGAGGTCGAGGCCGGCGTCGGTCAGAACGGAATCAGCCGCCGGTCCCTGAAGCGCGAGGAAAACACGGTCGAGGGGGTCAGCCTTCGCATCGAAATCCTTTGCGAGCGCGCGCAGATGCGCTTCATCGCTCGCCGCGTTGCCGGCGTTTGCCACCACCATAAAGCGGTCGTCGCCGAGCCGGGTGATGATCAGGTCGTCGAGAATGCCGGCCTGCCCATCGAGGAAAAACGTGTATTTGGATTGCTCAATCTCCAGCGCGCCGGCATCGAGCGGGCAGGCGCGATTCAGCAGCGCTACCGCGTCTGGTCCGCTGATCTCGAACAGCTTCATATGCGAGATGTCGAACAGGCCGGCCTGTTCGCGCGTATGCTGGTGTTCCTTCATGACGCCCAGCGGATAGGTGAGCGGCATCGACCAGCCGGCAAAGCCGC
>CBFGLW010000027.1:0-33447 GCA_965649745.1 uncultured Mesorhizobium sp.
GCCGCGCCGCTCAATGGGTCCCGGGTCTGCGCGACGGCCTTCGGCCTGCTCCGCCAGGGATGACGACGGTGTGGCGCTGGCGTGGAAGCCGAGACAAGGCCGGGAGGGTGAAGGCGCCAAGCCGGCACGCCCTTTTCCTCCCCTGCGAAGTGGGGGAGGTGCCGAGCGAAGCGAGGCGGAGGGGGCTGTTCGTGATGGATTGCCGGCGGGGCGCGGCCGGGGCGAACCGACCTACGCCGCCGCCAGCCCAGCCTCCCGCTTCGGGAACGGCCTGAACGTCATGGCGACGAGGAAGGCGGCGATGCCCATGCCCCAGGAGCCGATATAGAGCCAGGCATAGCTGTCGAAACGGTCGTAGAGGATGCCGCCCAGCAGCGGGCCGGTCGACATGCCGAGCGAGCCTGCCATCGCCGTGCCGCCAATGATGGTGCCCATCATCCTGAGCGGAAAATTCTCGCGGATGATGACGGCATAGAGCGGCATGACGCCGGCATAGATGAAGCCGACCAGCACGGCGACGGCGTAGAACTCGCCGAGCTGACTGGCGAAGACATAGGCGAGCACGCCGAAGGCCTGCGCGAACAGCCCGGCCACCAGCACGCGCTGCGCGCCGAAGCGGTCGCCCATGAAGCCGAAGCCGATGCGGCCGAACATGCCGGCCAGGCCTTCGACCGAGTAGATCGACACGGCCTTGGTCAGCGGGATGCCGCAGGTGACCGCGTAGCTGACGGTGTGAAAGATCGGTCCCGAATGGGTGGCGCAGCAGAAGAAGTTGGCGAGCATCAGCGTGACGAACTGCGGCGTGCGCACCGCCTGGCGTACCGTCATGCCGCCATTCGGGCCACCATTCGGCTCGTCGGCCAGCGCCTGCGGCGGCGCATCCGCTTCGAGCGCCGGCGGGCGGCGCACCAGAAGGGCGGCGGGGATCATCAGCGCGGCGGCGATGCCGGCGACGATCAGCATCGAGGTGCGCCAGTCGTGGACGGAGATCAGCCAGGCGGCGAGCGGCGCCATGGTCATCGGCGCCATGCCCATGCCGGCGGAGACCAGCGAGACGGCGAGGCCGCGCTGGGTGTCGAACCAGCCGGTCACCGCCGCCATCATCGGCGCGAAGACGGCGGCGGTGGCGCCGCCGACCATCAGCCCGAACAGGAGCTGGAACTGGATGAGCGAGGTGGAGCGGCTGGCGAGCGCCAGGCTCACCGCGAGCAGCGCCGAACCGGCCAGCACCACAGGCCGCGGCCCGAAGCGGTCAGACAGGTTGCCCCAGACCATGCTGGCGGCCGCCATGGCGAGGAAGCCGATGGTCATGGCGCTGGAGATGCCGGTGTTGGACCAGCCGGTCTCGCGCGCCATCGGCATCAGGAAGACGGGCAGCGAAAACATCGCGCCGATGGCGACGCATCCCAGAAGGCCGCCCGCCGCGACGATCACCCAACGATAGGACTGGTTCATGACTTCCTCCGGAGCTCGATCCTGCCGGCAGGCGTGCCTTTCCCAGGTCACCATACCGTTTTCGCCCAGAGGACGCGCGGGCTTCGGCAGAACCGACAATCCGGATGGGATTTTTTAGTTGGTTTTTTGGGATGGCCGCGGCAGCAGCTTACCCTCCCCCTTATTGGGGGTCCGAAGGACGGGCGAGACCCGTAGCTCACCCCGGCAGGCCGGCGAGCAATCGAAGCAGGGCGGAGATTGCGAGACGGGGTGGGGGTGCGCCACCGAAAATCAACCGAGCACCCCCACCCCGCGCCTTCGGCGCGACCCTCCCCACAAGGGGGAGGGTAAAGGCGCCCTACTCCGCCGCGACTTTGTCCTGCGTCTTCGTCTCGAAGTCGCTGGCGTCGTGGCGCTCGCGGAGCTGGGTCGACGGCTCGCCCTGAACGCGGTTGACCATGCGGCCGCGCTTCACCGCCGGACGCTCGGCGAGCTGGTCGGCCCAGCGGATGACGTTCCTGTATTCGTGCACGGACAGGAATTCGCCGGCGCCGTACTGCAGGCCTTTGGCCATGCCGCCATACCAGGGCCAGATCGCCATGTCGGCGATGGTGTATCGCTCACCGGCGACGAACTCGTTGTCGGCCAGCCGGCGGTCCAGTACGTCGAGTTGGCGCTTGGTCTCCATCGCATAGCGGTTGATCGCGTATTCGATCTTTTCCGGCGCGTAGGCGTAGAAATGGCCGAAGCCGCCGCCGACGAACGGAGCCGAGCCCATCTGCCAGAACAGCCAGGACAGCGTTTCGGCGCGGGCCGGCTGGTCCTTCGGCAGGAAGGCGTCGAACTTTTCGGCCAGATGCATCAGGATCGCGCCGGATTCGAACACGCGGATCGGCGTCGGACCGCTGCGGTCCACAAGCGCCGGGATCTTGGAGTTCGGATTGACGTCGACGAAGCCCGAGCCGAACTGGTCGCCCTCGTTGATCCTGATCAGCCAGGCATCGTATTCGGCCCCCTTGTGGCCGGCCGCCAGCAGTTCCTCCAGCATGATCGTGACCTTCTGCCCGTTCGGCGTGCCGAGCGAATAGAGCTGGAAAGGATGCTTGCCGACCGGCAGTTCCTTGTCATGCGTCGGCCCTGCAATCGGCCGGTTGATGTTGGCGAACTGGCCGCCGGAGGCCTTTTCCCAGGTCCAGACTTTCGGCGGCGTATAGGCATCGGTCATCGCGTTCTCTCCAGAAAATGGCTTAGGCCGTGCAGATAGGTGGTAGGTGGCCCAAGCGCCATTGTCGTTTTGTCCCGAACCAATGGTCCAGACAAGACACAGGCGGAGCGGTGCGGCGCACGTCGCTTTCCGTATCGTTCGTGAGACGTATCTCAACCACTGGTACATTGGCCCGAGCTGTATAGACTGGTACCAAGGAAGACTGGCCTGCCTCGGCAGGATGGACGTTGGTTTCAAGTGACGGATTCGCCAATGCAGAATGCATGGAGGCCCGCGCAGTCGGGCCTTTCTGTTTCAAGCCGGAAGCGGCGGCGGATACGGATTGCTGGGCTGTTTTGCGGCCGGGCGAATCAGGAACAGGAGATGTCCTGATGCTCGATCTGGAGCAGCAAGAATATATCGTCGGCTTCATCTGCGGCCGTCAGGCCGAGCCTGGCGTCCTTGCGGAAATGCCTCAGGATGCCCTGCTGGAATTCTGCCGGCGGCACCGCGTCATCGGCGATCTGATCGCCGCCGTGCGCCGAAGCGGACCCAGCCATCGCCGGTTGCCGTTCTACGAGTCGCTGCTCAAGCTCCATTCGCGCTTCATCGCGTGGGAATACCGCCAACGCATGGCGCTGTCCGACTTGATGGCGGCCATTCCCGACATGCCTGAATTCATCGTCGTCAAGGGCAATGTCGAATATCTGCGGGATGGGAACCTCAACACGGTCCGGCCATCGGTCGATGTGGATTTCCTGTCGTCCGACCCGGCACGGGGACGCGAACTGCTGGCAGAGGCGGCGCCGGAATTTCCCAACGGCAATCCCAACCTGGCCGCGCACGAGTTCTGGAATTTCGCCTCTTCCGGCTGTTTTCTCGACGCTCATATCTGGGTGCCTTGCGTGACGACGTCCGACGGGCGCCTCGAAGACGACTACCCGAGACATGTCGTCATCAAGAAGATTTTCTTTGCCGATATAAGACATGCCTCGCGGGAAGTGCCTCTCTTCGAAGGCCGCGGCGTGCTGGTGCCGGAGCCGGCGGTGCACGCTTTCCTCACCGCGGTCACATTGTTCCGGGACTATCAGTTCTCGAACTTCCCGTTCATGGACAAGCATCCGCCGGTCAAGGTCGGCGACCTCCTGGCAATGTATCGTGCGCTGATCGACACGCGCTTCGAGGCCGAGCATTTCAGCCGCCTGACGACCCAGTTTGCCGCCGCGCCCGCCATCGGCTGGGCGGTCAGCCGGCTCCGCGAGATTCTCAACGACGCGGACATGGAAGCCGTTGCCCAACGGCTTCCCGGCTATGACGCCCATGAAAGCGGGCTGGTGACCAACATCCTCTTCTGCCACGGCTACGAACGGCCGGTCGCCAAACTCGCCGCCTTCAACCGGCGGCCGCCGGCGGCCGAGATCTGCGGCTCGTTCGAAGGGCGGATGACGCGCCTCTCCATCGCGCAGAACGGTTCACAGGCCGATGCGGGCCTTGCGCTGGTCGAGCGCCATGGGGCCGATATGCGCCCCTCCCCGGCCCTGACCGCCACGGTGCGCGACGAAGGCGATCAACTCGCATACCGGGTCGATGCGGATTGGTCGATGCACGGGACCCAGAAGCGGCTGGTCGCTTACAACAACGACGAAGTCGTTCAGTTCTATTTCGATGTCGGCGCCAAGCCGCGCTGGATGGGTTCTAACGGCATCAAGGAGATCATCGACATCAGGACGAACGAAGCCTCGACGATCGAATGGTCGGTGCCCAAGACGGTTGCGATGTCGGGCGGCAAAGGCCACCTGGCCCTGATCGGCACCGAATTCTACGACGCCAACAACAATGTCGTGGCGGCGACAGCGCTACCGCTGGAGATCGCCGCGTGAAGCGTATCTGATCGCATGGACCAGCCGCCACCCATCATCGAGGTGCACGAGGTCTCGAAGGTCTACAGGCAGCCCGTGCCGCCGAAAGGTGCGGCGCAAACCCTGATACGGTTCGTACGGCCGGTGTACCGGACAGTCGCCGCCGTTCAGACCGTCAGCTTCGAGGTCCGGCAAGGCGAGGCCGTCGGCTATATCGGCCCGAACGGCGCCGGCAAATCGACCATGATCAAAATGCTGACCGGCATCCTCGCCCCCTCCTCCGGCCGCATCAGCGTCATGGGACGCGATCCGCAGAAGGAACGTCGCCGCAACGCCACCGAGATCGGCGTCGTCATGGGGCAGCGCACCCAGTTGTGGTGGGAACTGCCGGTCGAGGACAGTTTCAAGCTGCACCAGAAAATCTACCGGCTTTCCGATACCGCCTATCGGACCTCCATAGAGCGGCTGATTGCGCTTTTCGGCATCGAGCAACTTTTGCAAAGGCTGCCGAGGTCACTCAGCCTCGGCGAGCGCATGCGCGCCGACATCGCGCTGGCGCTGCTGCACGAACCGAAGATCCTGTTCCTCGACGAGCCGACGATCGGCATGGATCTTCTCGGCAAGGATGCGTTGCGGTCGCTGCTGCGCACCATTTGCGCGACGCAAAAAGTTACCCTGCTGCTGACCAGTCACGATCTCAAGGACATCGAATATGTCTGCGACCGCATCATGATCGTGAATGCCGGCACGCTTCTGTTCGATGGCGGCTTCGACGAGATCAAGAACGTCTTGCCGAAGACCGCGAAACTGTCCGTCTCGTTCTCCTCCGGCGATATCGACCTGCGACTGCCGGGCGCGTCGCTGATCCAGGACAACGGGCTGCACAAGACCTACGCGCTCGAAAACGGCTTTTCGATTTCAAAGCTCGCCGGCACCATTGAAGAAAAGGACCCGCACGCCAGCATTTCCGTCGAGCCTTCCGGCATCGAAGACCTGGTCCGGCATTTCTATCGGTCGGAGCGTTGACGATGCGCGCTCTTTCAAGCTCTCCGACGCTTGCCGTGATCGTCATTTCGGCCAAGGAGCAGTATTCGGAGCGCAGCCAGGTGGTCAGCGGGCTGATCAGCCAGCTGGTGTCTTTCTATGCGCGCGTTTCCATCTGGGCCGCGGCTTATGGATTGCAAGGCGTCGTGGCGGGCATACCCCTGCAGGACATGATCACCTATTCCCTCGTCGCCGGCATCGTCACGGTCGCCTGGGAACCGCAAAGGCTGGTCGCCGAGGTCGGCGAAGCGGTTTCCACCGGTTCCGTCGCCGCCAGTCTGGCGAAGCCGATGAGCTACTACAATTTCATCCTGGCGCAAGCCGCGGGCAACTGCCTGTTCCGCATTCCGGTGCTGGTGCTGCCGCTGGTTGCCATCTTCTATTTCACGGTGGGCATCCAGCCGCCGAGGGATTTGCAGGCCGGTCTGCTTTATGCCGTCCTGGTTGCCGAAGGGCTCGGCCTGGGCTTCCTCATCGCCAGCCTGTTCGGAATTTGCGTCTTCTGGATTATGACGTCGTTCTCGCTCGAATGGCTGCTGCAGGGCCTGATTACGCTGCTGTCAGGCGCCTTCGTGCCGTTCTGGTTCTTCCCGCAGGCCCTCGGACGCATCCTGGAATTCACCCCTTTCGCCTATCTCGGTTTCCTGCCCGCCGCCGCGTATCTCGGCAGGCTGGACGGTCCAGCCAGTCTGAACGCCTGCCTGCTCGGCCTGTTGTGGCTCGCGATCCTCGCCGTCGCTTCAAGGTCGCTTTGGCAAAGCACCGTCAACCGCATCATCGTGAATGGCGGTTAGACGATGCTCGCATTCCACCTCCTCTATTTCCGGGCCAAGGAGCAGACGGCGGAGCGCGGCGCCTTCCTGCTGAACCGTGTCGCGCAATTCATCACCTATCTCTGCAGCTTCTTCTCGCTGTGGATCCTGGTCAGCCGGTTCAACCAGCTCGGCGACTGGAATTCGGCGGAGATCGTTTTCCTGTTCGGTCTCCAGTTGCTCGGCTACGGACTCGGAGCGTCGATCAGTTTTGCCCAGATGCGCGACCTCGGCGATGTCGTGCGCAAGGGCGAGTTCGACCTTATCCTGGTCAAGCCGGTCGATACCTGGACCTATTTCGCCTTCAGCCGGTTCAGCAACGGGTATACCAGCCACGTCGCGCTTTCAGCGCTGCTGATCGCGTTCTCCCTGCGGTCGCTGGGCGGCTCGATGGGATGGCTGGACTATCTGCTGCTGGCCTATCTGACCCTCAACAGCATGGTCATCGTCGCCTCGCTAATCACCCTTGTCGGCACACTTTCCATCCGTGGAACCGACACCCGCTACCTCTATACCACGCTGTTTTCGCTGTTCGAGATTTCAAAGTACCCCAATTCGATCTTCCCCGGTCTGACGCAGTTCGCGCTGATGGTCATCCCGGTCGGCTTCGCCGGCTATGTGCCGGCGGCAATCCTGCTGGGCAAGGAAGTGCCATTGCTCGGCGCCTACGCGCTACCGGTCACGGTGCTCGCCGGTCCGGTCTTCCTGGCACTCGCCGCCTTCCAATGGAGGCGCAGCCTTTCCCTCTACGAAGGCACGCGGGGCTAGGCGGCAACGGAACGATCACGAAGCAAGGTGGATAGAGGTTTGAAACAAGGTCTTCTTAGTCTTGAACCGCATCGCAATTTCGTCGGCAACACAGCGGTGGCGGACCGCTACGACGTGGTCGTCATCGGATCGGGCTGCGGCGGCGGGATACTAGCCGCGAATCTTGCAGAGCGCGGCGCCAAGGTCGCCCTGCTGGAAGCCGGCGGCATCACCAGCCTGACGCATTTCGCCAACATTCCGCGCAGCCAGCCGCTGGTGGACTACACGCACCAGAATATCGACCTCTACCACCGGCTGCAGTCGCAGCAGGCGACCAGCAGCAACCCCAACTATCGCGGCGGCCAGTTCTTCGGACTTGGCGGTAAGATGAATTTGTGGGGCGGGCTGGCGCCGCGCATGTCCAGAAAAGAATTCAGGCACTGGCCGGCGGAGACCGCGGACGACCTGCTCGGCATCTACTACGACCGCGCCGAGGCGCTGATGGGTGTCGCCGGGCGCGCCTCGGCCTACGGTTCGGCCGTGGCGGAACATCTGCAATCCGCGACGGGCACCGAGCTGCGTCCTGCCGGCTTCGCCTTCGGCCTGCATGGCGACGGTGAGAGCTGGCGGCGCTTTTCCACCGTCGATCTGTTCTCGGAAGGCCTTCTGACCGGCGACACGCGCAGGCATCCGGACCTGTTCCTGTTCCATCCGGTCGACCGGCTGGTCGAGGAAAGCGGACGCATCGTTTCAGCCGTGGCCTACAGCGTGCTGGAAGATCGCGAAATCGTCTTCAAGGCCGACCGCTATGTGCTTGCCGCGGGCGTGCTTGGGTCGCCGCTTCTGGCCGAACGCAGCGGGCTCAAGCTCGGCGAGACCTGCGGCGCCGGCTTCACCGACCATCCGGTTCAATATGCGCGGTTCTACATCGACGGAGACAGTCCCCATTTCCGCCAGGGCGAATCCGCCAAGCTGATCGGCCAGGTGGAGCATCGGGAACCCTTCAACGTGCTTTTCCACATGAACACCGACCTCGACAATGAAAGCGTCGCCGGGACAGCGGCGCGTGGCTTTTCCTGCGAGGTCGTGTTCCTGCACTCGTTCCCGCTGAACGACGACAACCGGATCTATCACACAGGCGACCGGCGTGATGCCTTCTCCGAGGCTCATATCGATGTCGAAGGCCCCGTCCTGTCGCCGGAGATCAAGGACCTGACCCACCGGATCGCACGCGACAGCATCGCAGCGCTCGGCGGCACGCTGCTGGAAAGCAAGGAGCTGGTCTTGAACCAGGCGCCCGTCGGCAATGCCGGCAACGAGGTGGGTTCGCTCAGACTGTCGGCCACTGCGGAGACAGGCGTCTTCGACCGGAACCTGAAAGCCCATGCGCTGGGCAATCTCTTTGGCTGCGACGCGTCGGTGTTTCCGCACGCGGCGGCTGCGAACCCGACACTGACTATCGGGGCCCTAGCGCTACGGCTTGCCGATCACCTGGCCGCATAACCGCGTCATGGGTCAATCGGCGTCGGCCACGATCTGTCCGCCGCCCAGCCAGCCGCGCCATTCGCGTTCGTCACCGTTGAAGACGTTAAGGTCGATGCGGCCCCTGACGCCATGGGACAGTCCCGAGCCCGAGTACTGCCAGAAGACCCACCGGCGGCCAGGATAGACTTTGGAGGGATGGCGGGCGACCGACCGCAGCCAGAACGGATAATCGAGGAACGCGCCCTTGAGGTTGTCGGCATAGAAGTCGGGAGCGGTGTAAATGATCGGGCGCTGACCGTAGTGCCGCTCCAGCCTGTCCATGAAGACCTGCATCTTCTCGATCACCGCGGCGCGGGACGGACGGCGCTTGCAGCTCGATTCATGGTTCCACTCGACATCGATCACAGGCGGCAGCGCGCCATCCACCTTCGGCACGTTGCGGATGAACCAGTCGGCCTGCGAGCTGGCGGTGCGGCACCAGTAGAAGAAATGGTACGCGCCGCGGCGAAGGCCCGCGGCAGCGGCGCCGCGCCAGTTCTCGCGGAACATCGGGTCGATATGGTCGCCGCCATCGGTGGCCTTGATGTAGGCGAAATTGGCGCCCTGGCTGCGCAGCTTGGCCCAGTCGATATCGCCCTGCCAGCGCGAAACATCGACGCCGTGGACGGCGAGATTCTTTGGCGAACGTTTCCCGAAATTGATCGGCTTGGCATCGCGGAAGCGGCGCTCGCTGACGATGATGTCGTCGATCAACGCCTTGGACGCAACCGCCGGCCTGGGGCGCGGAACCAGTGCTGCCAGTTGAACCGGCTCGGCCGCATCCGGCCCGATGTCATCCGCTTCGGTCCCGGCAATCTCAGCCATCGGCAGGTCCGGCCTGGAAACGACAGGCGCAGGTACGACAGCTGCGGCGGACGCTTCCCGGACGGGCGCATCGGGGCGGGCGATGGAACTGGTCACCTCCAAGGAGGGACGCGGCATCATGTCTTCGATCCCTGAACTCGACGTGCAGCCGATCAGACCGAAACAAGCGAGCAGGATGGCGGGAATGCCTGACGAACGCATCTGAACCCTGTACCCAGTACAAAACAGGCCGGCGGCAGACAGCGCGCCGGAGACGAACGTCATTTATGAACGGGAAATTACCAAGAAAGTTTGAATCGAATGCGACTCATGCCGCCGACTTGGTGAATATGAGGTTAACGGTCGATCATGGCGTTGCGACCGCGAGCCATTCTGCCCGGCCCGAAAATGACCGCCGGCGGAGGTCGGCGGTCTTACGGCAATATGTCGGGCATTCCTTGTATCAGCGCGAGCGTCCTATGGCCCTCAGAGACCGGCACAACGCGAGCGGCAGGTTTCGGCCACCATGTAGGCAGGCGGGAGCGAAGGATCCTGTTCGCGGTCGCGCACGCGCTTGAGCAGCCAGCGCACCTCTTCCGGCCGCACGCTGTCGCGCGCCATGACCATCTGGATCATGGGATCACCCAGCAGTTCGTCCAGGCTCTGTGTGCCCTCGTTCATATTCGCCTCCTCAGTGGCTTGCCCGCCGTGCCTTAGATAGGGTGGCAATCGTGGCTCGCCAATGATCGTTCGGCGGCTATCGTGTGGCAATTGCAGGAAAAATTATGCTGCGCCGCAGCAACAACGGCCTCGGCGACTGCCTGAAAACGAAACCTGAGCATTCAGACCAAGATTGTTGTCGAAATCGGCACTGTCTCCCACGTTTGCGTCTTGTGCTGAGACGAATATTCGTTTTGGCTTACATTTCTTCTTTTTGAGATGCGTTAGCCACGGAGCACCATGTCAGAAGCGAACAGCGCGACAATCCGGAAGCAACCAGATTTCGTCCTTCTCGACAGGCTGGGGGTCGACAGGGAGAAAGCTTTCAAGCTCGCTCACGCCAGCCCTGACGACGAAATCCTCATCGCCGGCACGCTTGTGGAGGGCATAGGCACTCCGCTCTCAGACATCGATATCTATGTCATTTGCGACAAAAGGCGGCCGCTGGATAAAATCAGGACCCGGCATCATTACATCAATGCCAACGAGCCGGACTATCAATCGCTGCCCACCGGCGACGAGCCCCGGAAGGGCGAGTTGTGCGAAACCTTCGACTACCTGCCGTCGACCCAGATCGCCTGCAACGTGGAATACTGGACGTTCGACGAGGTCGCCTCGCTGATCGAGGAATCGCGTGCAAGCTATGAAAATACACTGACCCACTCGGCTAATCTGGAGCCCAGCCTGTACTTCAACGGGTTGCTCCTTCATCGGCTCTTCAATTCCATACGCCTTCGGCCGGCCAGGCGGCTTTCGGCCATGCTGGACACTCTCGATTTCGGTGAGGTCTGCTATGTCGGTTTCCGCTCCTTCACGATGGGGTACGATCAATTCCGCGACATCATGGGAGCGTGGCAGGCCGGCTATATGGACACAGCTTTGCTCTCGCTGACGACCCACCTCACGGAACAGATGCTGGCGTTGAGCTTCCTCGTCGGCCTGACGAATCCGAGCCGCAAATGGATTTTCCAGAAGATCAGGATGTTTCCCGCGGAATTGTCCAAGGTTGCCGACGATTACCAGGCCTTTATCGATCAGGGTGCGCTATCCGATTCCGATAAAACCGACAAAGTGCTGGCAGGCTGCGATCTGCTGGACCGGATTTTCGCGGCGGGGCAACCCTATCTCGACGGCAATCCGAAGTTCATGTCCTGCGCGCGAGGCCTCGAACTGACGCGGGCTGAATATGCCTATCGCCTGCGAAACGCATCAGGTCCAAACGAGCAGTTGCGGCTGCACTACCTTTTCCGGGAAAAGCTGTTTCGTACCGATGCGCCGTCCTGCCGGTCGCTGCTTGGCGAACGCGGGGCGTTGTCCAAATACCGCTGAAACGGGCGCTTGGGGATGACAGATCACGCGCCCAGCATCCTTCTCGTAGATCAGTGCGGACGAGGTCACGCCCTATGCGATCTGTTCGTCCGGACTAACCAAGACGTCGTCGTTTACTACGGACCGGGGTCGAGCATGATCGACCACCCGCGCATCAGGCAAGCGCCTTCGATCAGGATCGACCGCGTCGAAAGCGTGCTCGAATTCTGCGAACGGACGCCCGTCGATCTCCTGTTCGTGACCCGCATGGATTCGCTGTCGCGCGGCTTCGTCGACACCCTGCGCGCCGCCGGCCACAAAGTCGTTGGGCCGACCCGGGCCGGCGCCGCGTTGGAGGATAGCAAGAGGCGCGGGAAGGAATTCTGCCAGAGACACGGCATGCCGATGCCTGCTTACCGGGTCTGCACCAGTCCTTCTGAAGCCAGGGACTATATTGCAGCAGCGGACCACGATGTCGTCGTCAAGGAGGACGGCGTGCTCGACTGCAGCGACGGCGTTCATGTCTGCTTCTCGAAGGAAGAGGCATTCGCAGCGATCGATACCATCGCGAGTAAAGGCGGCGACTTCGTCGTGACGATCGAGGAGCGGCTGGTCGGCACCGAAGTGTCGATCACCGCCTTCACCGACGGCACGAACTACCACATGCTGCCTCTTTCCCTTGACTACAAGCGGACGCTGGACGGCGACGCCGGCAAGAACTGCGACGGCATGGGAACCATATCGCCCCATCCGCTGGCCAGCCCCGAATTGTATCGGACAATCGAGGACCAGGTGATGGCGCCCTTTCTCGCCGGGTTGCGGGCGGAGAAGATCGGCTACACCGGTTTCGTCTATCTCGGCGGCATGATCACCGAGGACGGACTGAAGATCCTCGAAATCAACTCACGGCTTGGCGATTCCGAAGCGCAGGCGATCCTGCCTGCTCTCAAGCATGACTTTACGGAGATGTGCCTGCAAGCCGTACGCGGCGCCTTGCCCTACGGACGAACCGAAGGCGACGGCATGCATCGCTGCTGCGTCGTCGCCACGCAGGGCTGCATCGACCCGGCGCGGCAGGAGGTTGCACCCGGCTGGCCGTTCGGGGCGTGCGACTACGGGCGGGAAGTGACCGGTTTCGAGCGTGTCGATCCTCGCCGGGCACATCTGTTTTTCGACGGCGTCGAGAGAGATGGCGACGGCGTCGCCCGCACCTGCCGGGGTCGGGTCCTCGACGTCGTGGGTTATGGGGTGTCCGCAGCCGAAGCGGTTTCAAATGCCTATTCCGAAATCGAAAAGATCGCGTTCAAGGGCGTGCGATACCGTACCGATATCGGCAACCGCCTCCCGGAGACGGCTCGCGTCTAGCTTGTTCTTCAATTGCTCCGGCACGGTGCGCGGCAACGATCTCCGCCGAGCCCTGAGGCCCGCCCTCAGGCTGGCCACTCACGGACGGCAAAGCCGGTTTCCAACAGATCGGCGTAGTGACGGCGCGCGACATCGGGATGCGAGCGCAGGCGGCTTTTCAGGACATTCAGGCCGACATCGTTGAACAGCGGGTTGGCGGGATCGCTCGCCGGGCCGCGCGCTTCCGCCGCCAGCTCGGACGGCAGCTCGAGAAGCGGCACAGTCGCATCGAGCCTTGCCCCGAAAAAGAAGGGGACGGAAAGCCGCTCGACACCGACCGGCGGGCTGACGACGCGATGGACCGTCGCCCGCAGGTAGCCGTTCGACGCCAGTTCGAGCAATTCGCCGATATTGACCACCAGCGTACCCTGCATCGGGTCGACCGGAACCCAGCAGCCGTCATATTCGACCTGCAGTCCGGGCTCCCGGTCCTGCAGGAGAAGGGTGAGGAAGCCGCCATCCTTATGTGCGCCCACGCCCTGTTCACCTTCGGCGTGATCGTGCCCTGGATAGCGTACGACTTTCATCCGGTGGTTCGGCTGTTCGGCGTAAAGGGAATCGAAGACATCCTCCCTCTGCCGAAGCGCCAATGCGAAGGCTTTCAGCAGACGGACCGCGACTTCGGTTACCGCCGCCTGCCAGGCGAGCAAGGTCGGCTTGAGGCCGGGAAGCGAAGACGGCCATTGGTTGGGACCTTGAAGCCGCGCCCACGCCTGCGCCCCAGCGCGCCGCGGGATGGGCTGACGCTCGATGCCGATGTCGAGTTGCTCGCGCCAGTCCGCCCTGCCCTTGGTCAATTCGCCGCCGACGCGGGTGTAGCCGCGAAAATGCGGCGAGTTGGCCATTTCGATCGCGAGCTTGTCAGGTTCCGGCAAATCGAAGAAGCGCCGCGCCGCCGAAAAGACCTCTTCGATCTGCGCGTCCGGTATGCCATGGCCGGAAAGGTAGAAGAAGCCGACATCGCGCGCGGCGGACCGCAGGTCGGCGAGAAAGGTCCGGCGCTCAGAGCCACCCTGCTCGAACCGGGCCAGATCGAGCATCGGGATCAATCTATCCATGGCGCGTCCTCCTTCGCCGGATGAACCCTGTCCTCTCACAAGGCGATTCCATCCCTCCGAACCGCCTAAAGGCCGACGATGACACGGGCGGGGGGCCGTTCAAAGAAACGGACGGGCCAATCGGGGCCGCGGCGAAGAACGGCCACGTTCCGACAAGCTAAAGACGTGAAAGAAAATACTAGAGCGTTTCAGGACCAGGCGAGCTGCCTGCGAGGATCAGGCGGGAGGCGCGCCCGGATATTGCGGCAAGTCGTCGGCGATGACCACCCAGGGTTGCTTGAACGCGGTGTAGATATGCATCTGCGGCCTGAACACGCCGGGATCGTCGAGCGAGCCGGTCGTGATGCCGACGATGCCGGCGCTGTCGCGGCGTGAAAACATGGTCGTTCCGCATTTCGGACAGAAGCCGCGCTTGAGATCGGGCGAGGAATTCATCGTCGCAACTTCGCCTTCCACGGAAACGTTCCCGATCCGGAAAAGAACGCGGGCGTTGAACGCGGCGCCGATGGCCTTCTGGCACAGTTGGCAATGGCAGACGCGTTCATTGATCGGTTCGCCTTCCGCCTTGTAGCGCACCGCGCCGCACAGACATCCGCCTTCATATCTTTCTGTCATCTGTCACCCGGTAATTGGTCGGCTGCAACGGTAGCCGGCCCCTGGCGAGCGTCAATGCAAATGCGTTGATGCCAGCATCAGGCAAAGCGATGCGAAAAGGCCGCGCTCACGGCGTAGCCTTCCCGAATCCATCAGATTTTCAAAGGCTTTTCGCAAGTTCCTCGAGCTGGTCGGTGCATTGTCCCCAACCGTCGTGGAAGCCCATCTTCTCGTGCTCCTCGCGCGCCTCGGCGCTCCAGTGCCTGACGCGGGCGATGTAGCGCGTCCTGTCCTGCCCCTCATCTTCCATGGTTAGCACGACGGTCATGAACGGGCGTTCCGAAGGCTCCCATGCCCTGGTGAAGGCGTCAGTGAAAACGAGCCTCTCGCCCGGCACGACTTCCAGGAAAACGCCGGGATTCTCGAACTCCGTGCCATCCGGGCCGGCCATGACGACCAGGCTCGAACCGCCCGGGCGAACGTCCATCTCGGCGCGCGGCGTCGTCCAGGGCTTGGGCGCGAACCACTGGGTAACGAGTTTCGGTTCTGTCCAGCAACGATAAACGTTCTCGCGCGGCGCATCGATGATGCGGGCCATGACCAGTTCGCGGTCGGATGCAGGGGCAATGTCGATCCTTGTGGTCATTGCGGTTTTCTCCAGTTGATTTGGCGTCGCGCCTTAGGACGCTTCGGGAGCGGCCAGTCCGACAGCGGACCTGAAATTTTCCCGCGCCTGGGGGACCCGACGCGGCAGGCAGCCCTATTCCGTCAATGGCGCTTGGCCTGCACGAGGTAGGCGTCGATTGCCGTCTCGCCGAGCCACTTTGCCGCCTCCAGCCGGTGCAGCCCTTCCACCAGCACGTAGCGCTTGCCGTCATTGCGCACCTGGATCGGCATTTTCATGCCGTTCTCCAGAATATCCTCCGCGAGGTAGCGGACGGTCTCGGGATGCAGCGTCTTGCGCCGGGCGGTCGGCACGTAGATATCCTCGACATTGATCCTGTTGACGCGCAGCATGGCTGGCCTCCGCTATTGCCGCACAGAATGCGGCCCTTCGGCATCATCGATGACGGTCGGGCCGAGACGCAAGCCCCTGAGGCTCAAGGACATGGATTGCCGACGCGCTGGTGCACATCGTCCACCGCCTTCTGCATTTCTTCCGTCCACGTCACATCGACGGCGGACAATGCCAGTTCCAGTTGCGGCAAGGTGGTCGCGCCGACGATGGATGCGGTGACGAACGGACGGCTGGCGACAAAGGCGCCGGCGAACAGCGCCGGCTCCATGCCGAAGGAACGCGCCAGCGTGTTGTATTCGAGCTGCACCTCGGCGGCATTCGGCGTTTCATAACGCTGGCCGCGGTTGAAGAGCTGGGTCCGCGACCCTTCCGGCCGCGCACCGTGATCGTACTTGCCGGTGAGGTAGCCCTGCGCCACCGGCGAATAGGCGAGCAGCGAGACGCCTTCCCGCTCGCAGGCTTCAGCCAGGTTCACCTCGAACAGGCGGTTTAGGAGATTGTAGGCGTTCTGGATCGAAACCGGGCGCGGACCGATCCCCTTGTTCGCCTCGGCGACGAACCGCATGAGGCCCCAACTGCTTTCGTTCGACAGACCGTAATGGCGGATTTTACCGATCTTCACCAGTTCGTCTAATACGGCCAGGGTCTCCTCGATCGGCACTTCGTCGCCCGGCTCGCCGAAAGCATCGGCGCGCGGCCTGGTCGAGCCGATGCGGGTTGGGTTGGCGCCCCACGGCACCTGACGGTCCGGCCAGTGGATCTGGTATATGTCGAGATAGTCGGTCCGCAGCTTCGCCAGCGATTTGTCGACGGCATCGAAAATGTCGATGCGGTTCAACGTCGAAGGCCTGCCGCCG
This sequence comes from uncultured Mesorhizobium sp., assembly GCA_965649745.1. GTDB lineage: Bacteria > Pseudomonadota > Alphaproteobacteria > Rhizobiales > Rhizobiaceae > Mesorhizobium. The sequence continues at coordinate 16,388 of CBFGLW010000027.1, forward strand.
CGAAAATATTCGCTTGCGGTGCGGCCGACGACCTTGGACGCCAGGACCACCTTGTCCCGGTTGCCCTTCGCCTTCATCCACGTACCGATGATGCTTTCAGTGCGCCCCTGCGTCTCGGCCTTTGGCGGGATCGGATAAAGCTCTGCAGTGTCGATGAAATTGACGCCGCGCGCGAAGGCGAGATCCATCTGCGCATGGCCCTCGGCCTCCGTGTTCTGCTGGCCCCACGTCATCGAACCGAGACAGATGCGCGAAACAAGAAGGTCGGTCCGGCCGAGGCGGCTCATTTTCATGGAAATGGCTCCGAGGGAATTGCGCGGAAGCGCTAAAGGAGCCGTATTCTAACCCGGACGTCGGCCAATCTCCAAGACGGCAGGCGGTCTTTGCAGCGTTTACCTGTTATTGCCGTGGCTGGCCCGGCGTCGGGCGTCGTCGATTAGCATGTTGGCGATCTGCATGCGGATCGCAGCGCGCTGACGCAGATGCGGCGCCACACGGTCGGGGTGGTTGTCAAAGGCGAAACTGCGGCGCAGGCGATTGAAGTCCATGCCGGCGACGTCACCGTCAAGGCCAAGCTCCGCGGCAATGGAATCGGGATCGACCGGCGGCAGCTTTTCTTCCGCTGCTGGCGGCGTCTCATCGGCGAGCGCAACCTTGACCTGATCGAGAAGCGCCGCGAATTCGGCGGAAAGATCGGCGCCAACCTCACGGTATTCGGCCGCCGCGGCCTCGCCGGATACTTTTATGCGGCCCGAATGCAGTTCATCGACGACCGAGAGATAGTCGAAGGGAATCGACGGCGCGGCGCCGCTGCCTTCGGCCTCCTGCGGCGCGACGAACAGATCGTCGAGAAGCGAGGCGAAATCCTTTTTGGCTCTCGCGCTGATCTCTCTCTCCCGCAAAGGCGCGTCCGTTCCGGCATGGACCATAGGAAAGGCTCGTTAAAAATGCATGCGCACGATCGGAAAGAGTTTAGCGGAACCTTGGCTGGCAACCAGTTGGAGACGATGGCGTGCATGGCTGCCATGCGCATGGTGCACTGCACAATTGTCATGAATCACCTATATTGACGGTTCGGGAGGACCAACGAGGGGCCTGATCATGGGTTTCTTTACTGAAATGTTCGCCCGCCCGCGTCCGCAGGAGCATGTGCGCTATCGCACGGCGCTTGCGCTGCTTCATTCGATGAGCAATTCGGACCGTGCCGACATCGGCATCAAGCCTGCCGACTTCCCGCGCATCGCCCGCGAGATGTCTATTCGATAGATTGCCCAAGGACGTTCCGCTTCGGCTGAACGCCCGAGGCTGGCCTGTCACCGGCCGGTCGCATTTCGTGTTAACATTCTCCGATAGACCGGAGATTCGCGATGAAGTGCACGCCTTTCGCCGCAATTGCGGCGGTCTTCTTCACCTCCCTGCCCGCGGCCCTCGCCGCCGAAACGCCCTACCTGGACAATCGGTCTGATCCGGAGGCGGTGATCCAGTCGTTCTACAACGCCATCAACCGCAAGGAATATGCGCGCGCCTGGGGCTATTTTGGCGAAACCAAACCGGCCAAGGACTTCGAAGCCTTCTCGAAAGGCTATGAGGATACGACCGACGTGGAGGTCCGAACCGGCGGCGTCGGGGAGGAAGGCGCCGCAGGCAGCATCTACTTCAACGTGCCGGTCGCCATCAGCGCCACGGCCAAGGACGGCGACGAAAAGATTTTCGCGGGCTGCTACACGCTGCGCCAGGTCAACGCGACGATCCAGTCGCCGCCGTTCAATCCGATCCATATCGAGAAGGCCGGATTGAAGCCATCTACCGCCGCAACGCTGGATGATGCGCTGCCCGAAAGCTGTGGCGACGGTCCGAAGCCTAAGAAGAAGGACGCGGAGCTGGAACAGGCCAAGAAGGCTTTTGCCGCGAGCTACGGCGACCAGTGCGATTCCGATGGGCCTGACGGCGGGCCGAGAGGAAATCCGGACCAGCATTCGATCCGCTACAAGGATGCGGATGCCTCCGAATCCGATCCGGAACGCGAAGTGCGGCTTTTCCGCTTCTTCTGCTCGATGGCTGCCTACAACGAAAGCGCCGTCTACTACGTATCGGACGATGTCGACGGCGTGCGGCAATTGCAGTTCGCATCGCCGGAACTCGACATCCGCTACGAGAACGGCGACAGCGAAGGCAAGGTCGAAGCCGTGAACGTGACCGGCTTCAAGACCGACGACGAACTGCTCAACTCCGACTATGACGACAAGACGCGAACCATCACGTCCTATGCCAAGTGGCGGGGCGTCGGCGACGCGTCGTCCTCAGGCACCTACCTGTTCCGCAACGGCGATTTCTCGCTGGTCCAGTACGATGTCGATGCGTCCTATGACGGGGAGATCAACCCGCAGACCGTGGTGGACTACAACACGCCTCCCTGAGGGGTTGCGGTCGGCGACTTAAGCGCAGCGCGTTTTATCGGACCATCTGGTACCGGCAATCTTTCGAATTGCACCCCACCCCTGACCCCTCAGGGGAAGGGGTCAGGGGTGGGGTAAACGACCGAGGCGCAACGATCCATTTGGACGCGACGGGCTCTATCCTGCGACCGACAGCATCCAGTTCAGCGTTTCCCGCCAGTCGGTCATGCGGATCGGCGTGCCGTGCGTGCCGGTCTCGAAGCGAACGAAGCGCGTGGGATAACCGGGTGCCTTCGCCAGAATGGAGCGGAAGAACGCCTCCTGGTTCTGCACCGGAAAAACCGGGTCCTTACTGCCCTGGCCGAAGAACACCGGGATGCGTCGCTTGAAGGCGGGGCTTGAAAGAAAGCTTTCGTCCCAGAGCGAGCCGAGCAGCAGGAGACCGTCGACGCTGGCGCCGGTATCCTTGCGGCCGGCCAGTTTCCAGCAGAGCGCACCGCCCATGGAGCCGCAGGCAACGAAGATTTTCGCCTGGGGCGAAGCCTCGGCATAGTGGCCGATCAGCGCGGCGATCTGGGCAGCGCCCCTGTCGCCGAAGTCGGAAAAATCCGGTGACAGATAAAGCCCGCCATTGGCAGCCATCAGGTTCTTGATACGGTTGAAGTTGCCGCCAAAGGTGAAGTCGTCGACGCCCTGCTTGCGGCTGCCCCCCTGCCCATGGAGATAGAGCACGATGACGCCCGCTCCCGCCGTTTTGCCCACGGCAACGTGGCGGACGTCGCCAGCGTCGGTCTTCAACGTGAGGTCCTGCTGGACCTTGCGCGCCGCGGTCGAGACGTAGTTTGACTTGACGCGACGTTCCGGCACCTGGTCGCGCTCGTTGATGTCGCGCATTTCGCGGTAGTCGACGACGCGGTAGCGGTCACCTTTTTCAGAAGACAGCACCGCCGGGTAGGCGAACAGCTCGTCCTTGAACGGCTTCAGGGATTGCGTGGCGGTGACGCCAGTGCTGGTAAGCATGACCAGAGAGAGCAAAGCGGCGGCCAGCCGGGTTAACGCTGCCTTGTGACCTGCCAGCAGGGCCGTCGCAGGGTGACCAGACTCTGCGCCGGCGCGCTCCTCTCCCTTGAGGGGAGGGGTAAGGGGTGGGGGTGTGAAAGCGTCAACCGTTCCAGTTTCAGTGGAAAATTCACCTCTGCCAGAGCCTGTTTGTCGACACGGACCCCCACCCCCTACCCCTCCCCTCAAGGGGGAGGGGGGCGTCAACGTAGCGTTCTCCTTCAATTGCCTTGCTTTTGAAGGAGAATTGGATGGCATTCCAGAGAGGAAGGGGAACATCGGGAACATGATCGAGGCTTGCCGTCTATTGTGGCTGCGCGTCAAGGGCGGCGGCCTTCAATCCTGCAGCACGCCGCCGGCTTCTTCCAGCACCTCGCGCGTGTCGACATCCAGCCATGCGCCGGCGCCGATCTCGACATCGATGACTTCGAGGCCGGCATTTTCTACCAGATGGCGGGCGCCGGTGTCGCCTTCGAGGTGGGCGACTTCCGAGAACAGGCTTCTGGGCAACAGCACCGGGTTGCCGCGCTTGCCGTTGTGCGAGGCGCGCACGATGGCAGACCCGCCAGCCTTCCGGAACGCTTCCAGCAACCGGTTGAGATCGCCGGTCGAAACGCCCGGCATATCGCCAAGTACGATCAGCGCGCCGGCGGCATCGGGCGGCAAAGCAGCGATTCCCGCCCTCAGAGAGGACGACAGCCCTTCGGCGAAATCGGGGTTTTCCACGATCTCGACCTCGAGACCGGCCAGTGCGGCACAGACGCGTTCCTGTTGATGCCCAACGACAGCGACGGTGCCGGCCGCTCCAGAAAGCAAGGCGCGCTCGGCGGTGCGGGTCACCAGCGGCTTGCCGTCGAACAAGGCGAGCAGCTTGTTCGGCCCGCCCATGCGGCTCGAACGTCCCGCGGCAAGCAGCACAGCGTGGACCTTCTGTTGTGCCTTGGCCGGATGAGGCTCGCGCGGCTGCGGCCGGGTCGGTATCTCCATCAGCAGGCCGCCGACGCCCATGCCGGCAATGTCTTTCGACGTGACCTGAATCCCGGCCACCAACCGGTCCAGAACCCAGTCGAAACCGTTTTCCTTGGGGCTGCGGGCACAGCCCGGCGCGCCGACGACATGCTTGCCGTCAAGAGTCCCGACGACGAGCAGATTGCCCGGGTCGACCGGCATGCCGGCGTGAACGACAGTCCCGCCGGCGCGTTCGATGGCGGCGGGCACGACATCCTCGAAATCGCTCATCGCCGATGCGCCGAAGATGACGACCATGTCGTTATCGCGCGCCAGTTCCGATACCGCTTCGGCCACCGGTCCGGCTTCGTGCGGCGTGCGCCGCTCGGCCGTCACGCTGCCGCCGGAGCGGGCGAGCCGCGCCTCGGTTACCCGGACCGTCTTGTCCAGAACGCTCGGCTTGACGCTTGGCAGCACCGTCTGCACTACGCCGACCCGCGTCGGCCTGTATGGGTTGACGGCAAAAATCTCGTCGCCGGTGCAGATCGCGCGGACCCTGTCGACAAGAGCCGACGGGACCGCGAAGGGAATGATCTTCACGGTCGCCACCATCTGCCCGGCGATTACCGGCGCATAGCGTTGCAAGGTAGCAATGGTGATGGCCGGATCGACGGCGTTGATCGCATCGATCTTCACCGCGTTGACGGTGAAGATGCCGGCCTCAACCGCATGAAGATTGACCCGACCGGTCGCCGCCGGTTTGGCCACCACATTGCGGAACGACATGGCGCCGGCGATAGCGGTCGCCGCGGCGTCCTCGTCGAGATCGCCGGGATCGAGCACGGCCGCCACGACTTCGGCAATGCCTGCCTGCTTGAGGTCGGCGACGTCGGCCGCGCTCAGGCGGTGCGCCTTGCGGAAACGCTTGTCGCCAGCCGCGGTCGCATGCGCCAGTATGGCGCCGGCGGCCTCATCGACCGGGATCGGCCCGAACTTCACGCCGCCTCGCCCCTGACTTCGAGACCGCGCGAACGGAAAGCGTGAATAATCTGCGCGAGCACCGCGACGGCGATTTCGGCCGGACTGGCCGCGCCGATGTCCAGTCCGATCGGCGCGTGGACGCGGGCGACCTGTTCGGCGCTGGCGCCCAGCGCCAGCAGCCGCTCCACCCGCTTGGCGTGGGTCTTGCGGCTGCCCAGCGCGCCGACATAGAAGCAGCCGGCATCGAGCGCCGCCTTCAGCGCGAAATCGTCGATCTTCGGATCGTGGGTCACGGCAGCGATGGCCGTGTAGCTGTCGAGCGGTTTACGGCCCAGCACGTCCTGCGGCCATTCGGCTTCCAGCGGGACATCGGGGAAGCGCTCCGGCGTGGCGAAAGCCGTGCGCGGATCGATGATCTCGACCGGATAGCCGGCGACTTTGGCCATCGGCGCCAGCGCCTGGCTGATGTGCACCGCGCCGATCACCACCAGGCGCGGCTGCGGCAGGTGCACATTGAGGAAAAAGCTTTTGCCGTCGGCCTCGACCGTGCCGGAATTGCCGGTGCGGAACGCCTTTGCCACCGCAGCGCCGAGTTCGCCGGCAACCGTCTCGCCTTCGCTTACAAAACGTCCCTTCCCGCTCCCCAGATCCGTCACGAGCAACGCAGCGCGGCGCTCCCGGCGGGCCGTGTTCAGGCGTTCAAGCAGGCCTCGTTCCATCTCAATGCACTCGCACCATCTCAGTTCAGCGGTTCGACATAGACTTTGATGCGCCCGCCACAGGAAAGGCCGACCTGCCAGGCGGTCTCATCGGCAACGCCGAATTCCAGCATACGCGGCTTGCCCGTGCCGATCACGTCGGCGGCTTCGGTCACCACCGCGCCTTCGACGCAGCCACCGGAGACCGACCCGTGGAAATTGCCTTCCGCGTCGATGACGAGGTGGCTGCCGACGGGACGGGGCGCCGAGCCCCATGTCTCGACAACGGTGGCAAGCGCGACGCCCCTGCCATCGTTCAGCCAGGTCTCGGCGATTGTCAGGGGATCGCGGGCTTCATCGATGTGAATCGGGTTTTCCATGTGGGAACCTCCTTGCTGCATATGGTCATGCGGCGCGTCTGTCGCCAGCCTCCAGCCAGCGGCGCGGATCGACGGAAGAAGGCGGCCTGCTGCCCAGCGAGGCGCACAGATCGGCCAGCGCGTCGAGATTGTGGACCGAGCGGAACTCATCGACATAGGGCAGCATGGCACGCACGCCGCGGGCGCGGGCCTCGAACCCATCGAAGCGCAGCAGCGGATTGAGCCAGATCAGCCGCCGGCAGGATTTCTGCAGCCGTTCCATCTCCTGCGAAAGTCCGGCCGTATCGTCCCGCTCAAGTCCATCGGTTATCAGCAGGACGACGGCGCCCTGCCCCAGCACGCGGCGCGACCACAGGCGGTTGAATTCGGCCAGCGTGTCGCCGATGCGGGTGCCGCCGGACCAATCCTTGACCGCGGCCGCGCAATCGGCCAGCGCCTGGTCGGGATCGCGATGGCGCAGCTGCCGGGTGAGATTGGTCAGCCGCGTGCCGAAGACGAAGGCGTGGACGCGCCTGCGCTTTTCGCTCAGCGCATGCAGAAAATGCAGGAAGATGCGGGAGTACTGGCTCATCGAGCCGGAGATATCGGCGAGGACCACCAGCGGCGGGTGGATTTCGCGCCGCGACCGGAATTTCGGCAGGATCAATTCGCCGCCGCTGCGCGCCGCCGTCCGCATCATGGCGCGGGGATCGACACGGCGGCCCTGCCGGTCCGGGCGAAAGCGCCTAGTCAGTACCGTGTCGAACGGCAAGCGAAGCTCGGCAATCGCCTTGCGCGCCTCGACCAGCTCGGCGGCGCTCATCTGGGCGAAGTCCTTCTCCCGCAACACCTCGTTGCCGGAGACGGTCAGGCGTGCATCGACTTCGACCTCCGGCGTTTCCTGGATCTGCCGGTGCTTCTGGTGACCTTCGAACATGGCCTGGCTGACGCGGTTTTCGGCAGCGCGCTGCTTCTGCTTCTCGCGATTGTCGGGGGCCACCGGCGAGAACATGGCCAGCATCTTCTCGATCAACTCGCGCGATTTCCAGAAAAGCAGGAATGCCTCGTCGAACGTTGCGTGGTCCTCGTGGCGGGTGACGAGTACAGCATGCAGGGTCCAGTAGAAATCGTCTCGCGAACCGATGCCGGCGGACAGCACCGCCTCGATGGCGTCCTTCACCGCAGCCGGGCCGACGCGCATGCCGGCCTTGCGCAGCGCGCGGGCAAAATAGACGATGTTGTCGGCAAGGCGGCCATCCGCGGTCCCTATGCGCGAAACGTTGTTTTGTGAGACGCCAGTCATACCCCCACCCCTAACCCCTCCCCTCAAGGGGGAGGGGGAGCTGCCGCGCGCCAAGTCCCCCTCCCCCTTGAGGGGAGGGGTTAGGGGTGGGGGTGAGTGAGCGGCATACCGCGATCACGACCTACTCCGCAGCCGACGACAGCTCGGCCTTCACCTCGTTGAGGATGCGCCGGCCCTCGCCCTCACCGATGCGGGCAATGTCGTCCTGGTATTTCAGCAGCACGCCGATGGTGTCGGACACCGTCTCTGGATCGAGCGCAACCTTGTCGAGTTCGGTCAGGGCGCCCGCCCAGTCGATGGTCTCGGCCACGCCGGGCGCCTTGAACAACTCGATTTCCCGCAGCTTCTGGATGAAGGAAACGACCTCCGCCGAAAGCCGGCGATTGGCTTCGGGAACCTTGCGCCGCACGATCTCCATCTCGCGCGCAGCATCCGGGTAGTCGACCCAGTGGTAGAGACAACGGCGCTTCAGCGCGTCATGGATTTCGCGCGTGCGGTTGGTGGTGATGATGACGATCGGCGGTTCTTCCGCCTTGATGGTGCCGAGTTCCGGAACCGTCACCTGGAAATCGGACAGGATTTCGAGCAGGAACGCCTCGAAGGCCTCGTCGGTACGGTCGAGTTCGTCGATCAGGAAAACGGGCGCCGCGCCCGCAGTACCCGTCAATGCGTCCAGCACCGGACGGCGGATCAGGTATTTTTCGGAAAAGACATTGCGCTCCATGTCGGCGCGGTCGACCTTGCCGGCCGCCTCCTCCATGCGGATTTCGATCATCTGGGCGGCATAGTTCCACTCATAGACTGCCGAGGAGACATCGAGCCCCTCATAGCATTGCAGCCGGATCAGGCGGCGTCCGAGCGCCGAGGCGAGCACCTTGGCGATCTCGGTCTTGCCGACACCGGCCTCCCCTTCCAGGAAAAGCGGGCGGCGCATGCGCAGGCTGAGGAAAAGAACCGTCGCCAGCGACCTGTCCGCGACATAGTCCGCGCCGGTCAACAGATCGAGCGTTTCATCGATCGTCTGCGGCACGGCGCGCGGTTTCAATCCGGTCATACGTTCTCCGTGAAAACTGCCGTCCATCTCACAGAACGTGGTAGCCGCGACCGTGATAGATAAGCGGCTTCAGGTTAGACCCGATGCGCAGGCCTGTCACCTTGCCAAAAAGCACACGATGGGTGGCGAGGTCCTTGGTGTCGATCAGTTCGCAGTCGAATACAGCCAGCGCGTCGGTGAGGGCGGGAGCACCGGTCGAGAGCGTATCCCACCGACCAAGAGCGAAACGCTCTTCCACGGGCAACCCCGTCAGGCCGGAAAATCCGACCGCCAAGGGTTCGTGGTGGGAAGAAAGCGTGTTCAGGGCAAAACTGCCGTTCTGCACGAAGGGTTCGTTTTTGACATTCTGGCGGTTCAGGCAAACCAGAATCATCGGCGGCGTGTCGGAAACCGAACAGGCGGCAATCACCGTCGCGCCTCGCTTGCCTGCCGGCCCATCCGTGGTCACCACATGCACATGGCCGGCGAAATGGCTCATCGCATCGCGATAGGCCTGCGGCTCGACATCGTTCTTTTTCAGCACTGCTTCGCCCATTTATTTGAAACTGTTCGTTATATAAGACCTCATAGTGGGCCGGTACAAGTTAACGGTTGCGCCTGTTGCACTGAAAAAACGCGAGTTGCGCAAGGGCAGGACAGTCTTTAGGTCTGATCAACTCGAAAACCCGGACTTCCCGGCATGGAGATTCTTGCGCGTGCGGACTTTCACGGTCCTTTCTGCAGCATTGGCATGGCTGGCGCTTACCGGCCAGGCGCAGGCGTTGATGATCGGCGTAGCGGCGCCCTTGTCGGGCTCGCCCGCCCTTCTCGGCAAGCAGGTGCGGGACGGCGCCGTGCTTTCAGCCCAGATCGCGAGGATGAACATCCGGACCGTCGACGATTCCTGTTCCGCCGCCGGCGGCGAGAAAGCGGCAAAGGAACTTGTCGCGGCAAAGGTCGATATCGTCGTCGGCTTTCTCTGCATTGAGGCAATCGAAGCGGCATTGCCCATCCTCAAGGATGCCGGCATTCCGGTCGTCACGGTGGGCGTGCGCGCCGACAGCCTGACCGACCGCCGCACGAAAACGGGCTGGCCGGTTTTCCGCCTCGGGCCGCGCGGCGATGGCGAACGCATATCGGCCGCGTCAATACTGACCTGGCAATGGCGGGACGCCCTGTTCGCCATCGTCGACGACGGCACGATCTACGGTCGTGAAATGGCGGAAAGCTTCAGGCTTGCCGCCGAGCAGTCGGCGCTGAAGCCGGTTTTCGTCGACACGTTCCGGCCGGGGATGGACAACCAGGTCGGACTGGTCGGCCGCCTCAAGAGAGCTGGCGCCACGCATGTCTTCGTCGGCGGCGACCGCGACGACATCGCCATCATGGGACGGGACGCCGAGAGGCTGGAAGCCGGCATCACCCTTGCAGGTGGCGAAACGCTGCGCGCGCCGGAAGGCGACGTGCCGCTGGCTGCCGGCACGCTGATGGTGGCGGAGCCGGAATGGGCAGATATTGCCGACAAGAGCGCGCTCGACGCCTTCGCCGCCGCCAAAATCATCCCGGAAGGTTATTCGCTTCCGGCCTATGCGGCAGTCGAGGTGGCCCGACAGGCGGACGCCGCAGCCCAGGCATCCGGCAGACCGCTGACGGAAGAACTGGCGCTGCAATCGTTCCGAACGGCAATCGGCCCGGTGAAATTCGACGAGAAAGGCGACCTGGCGAAAAGTCCTTACAGGCTGTTCCGGTTCGACGGGACGCGATTCCTGCCGGCGGAGGATGACTGATGTTCCGCGCCGGTCCCAGAAACCTCATTACCGATGTGGCCGGATTGCGGGTCGGCAATGCAGCGGATGCTGCGATCAAATCGGGTGTGACCGCGGTCCTCTGCGAGGAACCTGCGATTGCCAGCTTCCAGGTCCTTGGCGGCGCTCCGGGAACACGCGAGACCGACCTTCTGGAGCCGCACAATTCGGTCGAAGCGGTGGATGCGGTCGTGTTGTCCGGCGGGTCTGCCTTCGGTCTCGACGCTGCGTCGGGCGTACAAGCCTTCCTGCGCGAGCAAGGCATCGGATTTGCGGTGGCCGGGCATCGGGTGCCGATCGTTCCGGCCGCCATCCTTTTCGATCTCGCGAACGGCGCCGCAAAGGATTGGGGCCGCTATCCGCCCTACCGCGATCTCGGTTATGAGGCCGCTCAGTCGGCTTCTGTCGATTTTCCGCTCGGAACCATGGGCGCAGGCACGGGAGCGCTTACCGCGAATCTCAAAGGTGGGCTGGGCTCGGCGTCCACGGTGCTCGGCAGCGGCATAACGGTCGGCGCGCTGGCGGCGGTCAACCCCGTGGGATCCGCGACCGTTGCCGGCACAAGGCATTTTCGAGCCGCTCCTTTCGAAATCGACGGAGAGTTCGGCGGACTGGGACAGATGCCCGAAACCTCCCGATATGCAGAAAAAATGCAGACGAAGCTGGGCGGGGCAACGCCTTACGGAAACACGACCATAACGGTCATCGCGACCGACGCGGTGCTGACCAAAGCCGCGGCCAAGCGCCTGGCCATCGCCGCTCATGACGGGTTTTCCCTTGCCATATGGCCCACTCACACGCCGGTCGACGGCGATCTCGTCTTTGCGCTTGCGACCGGCAGGAGCGGCATTGCACTGTCGATGGCAGAGGCGATCGAGCTCTACGCCGCGGCGGGAACGACAATGGCGCGCGCCATCGCTCGCGGCGTCCATGCGGCATCACCCGCCGATGGCGACCTGCTGCCGGCATGGACAGCGCGCAAAGACTAGGAAAGCGAGCAATCCGCTCAAGTGGGATCGGATTCTTCTTCCAGAAACTCGTCGACAACAACATCGGCATTGGCCGAAAGCCATACCTTTTCACCTTCGACTTCGGCGATCAGGCTAGCAGGGATGAAATGGTGATGGCCCTTGTGCGATCCCTCGCCACTGTCCTTCCTGGTCAGTTTGATACGATCGCCGGCCACCCTATCGACCGTGCCGACGTGGACGCCATCGGCGCCGACTATTTCCATATGCTCGCGAATCCCTGCGGTATTGCCCATGACTGTTCTCCTGTTCCGCTCAGAAACGGACGATCCGGCAAATGGATGCATGAAACCGACAATTCCCGTGCAGGAGTGCGCCGGTTTTGCCATGATGCGTTATCTCAAGACAACCGGGGAAAAGCCGTGCGATTCCTTTGCCATTTCCTGACCTCGCTCTTGTTGCTGGCCTTTGCACCGGCCGTGCAAGCGGGCGATGCCGCCAATCTTGAAATCCTCGGCTTCAGCAAGGACGGCAAGGTGTTCGCCTTCGAAGAATACGGCATTCAGGACGGATCGGGCTTTCCCTACGCAAACCGCTACTACATCGACATCGACAGCGATTCATTCGTGCCGGGAACGTCGGTGCGGATAAGGCTGGACGAGGACGGCGCCTCGGTCGATGCCGCGCGGCAGAAGGCGCGTGAACAGGGCGAGAAAATCGTCCCGGCAGGCGAGCTTGCGGCCAACAGGGGTTTCACCGCCGGCCTGAACCCCATCACCGAGCTTTCGGCCGACCCGTTTCGCATGAAGGTCAATCCGCGCGCCGTCTTTCCGGCCATCGACCCTCCGCTGGAGTTCAAGCTGGAGGAGATGCCGATGGCTGTGGCGGACATCTGCAAAAGCCAGGGTGAGACCAAAGGCTTCCGGCTGGTGAGGATTGATAACGGCGACAAGACTACCGTACTTCATGAGGACGACTCGATCCCGAAAAGCCGGGGCTGCCCCATCGGTTATTCGCTGGGCGGCGTGCAGACATTTTCGGCTGATTCCGTTGTGGCCTATGCGGTGCTGATCGCAGTCCGCCAATATGGCTTCGAAGGCCCGGACCACCGCTGGATCGCAGTGACCGGCCGGCCGTGACAACAGCCTTGCCATCGTCGCGTCGCCTCGTGACCGGATACCGGCGTGGCTTCATGTCCTATCTGAAGGACGCGCTGCCATCGCTGCGAACCGCCGCCCTTGGCGCGGTCGTCTGGGCCTTGACGATGGGCGCCAGCGCGCTGGCGCATCTGGTCACCGGTGAGTGGGAAACCGTGGAACGAATACGCTTTCTCGCCATGCTCTACGCTTCCGGCGGCGCCATCGCCTTTCCCATCGGCCTGTTCGCGGCGCGCCTGCTTTCGCTCGGCAGAAGCAGCGAGGTCGCCTTCGCAGCGGCGTTCGTCTGTCTCAGCCTGGCTACGGTAGCAGCCACGGGCGCGCTTTTTGCGCTACAGTACCGCATCTACTATTCCGAATGGCACGCTCCCGCCTTCAGCCCGATGGGCATCCATCAGATCGTTTTCACCAGCCTTGCAGCGCTCTACCAGTTCGCCGTGTTGGGCATGCGGTTCTTCTTTCCTGTGGCTTTCCTCGCCCTCTTCGCCGCGAGCGCCTGGTTTGTCCGCCAGCCGCGTTGAGCATATGGCCGGCGTCTGGTACGAGGCGTTCTGAGTTTTCCCGGAATTGTCAGGACCCACACATGATCCCTCGTTACTCCCGGCCGGAAATGGCCGCCCTCTGGTCTCCGGAAGCCCGTTTCCGCATCTGGTTCGAGATCGAGGCGCATGCCTGCGACGCGCTTGCCGAGCTTGGCGTCATTCCGAAGGAAGCGGCCAAGACGATCTGGGAAAAGGGCGGCGCGGCGACTTTCTCCGTCGACCGGATCGACGAGATCGAGAAGGTGACGAAGCATGACGTCATCGCCTTCCTGACCCATCTCGCCGAAATCGTCGGGCCGGATGCCCGCTTCGTGCATCAGGGCATGACCTCGTCCGACGTCGTCGACACGTGCTTTTCCGTGCAGCTGACGCGTGCCAGCGACATCCTGCTCGCCGACCTCGACGCGCTGCTGGCGGCGCTGAAGCGCCGCGCTTTCGAGCACAAGGACACCATCACCATCGGCCGCAGCCACGGTATTCACGGCGAGCCGACGACGTTCGGCGTCAAGCTTGCCGAAGCCTATGCCGAATTCTCCCGCCACCGTGAACGGCTGGTGCATGCGCGCGAGGACATCGCCACCTGCGCCATTTCGGGTGCGGTCGGCACCTTCGCCAATATCGATCCGCGTGTCGAAGAGCATGTCGCCAAGAAGCTCGGCCTGAAGCCGGAGCCGGTTTCGACGCAGGTTATCCCGCGCGACCGCCACGCCATGTTCTTTGCGACGCTCGGTGTCATCGCCTCTTCCATCGAGCGTGTGTCGGTCGAAATCCGGCACCTGCAGCGCACGGAAGTGCTCGAGGCGGAGGAATATTTCTCGCCCGGCCAGAAAGGCTCGTCGGCGATGCCGCACAAGCGCAACCCGATCCTGACCGAAAACATGACCGGGCTAGCGCGCATGGTGCGCGCCTATGCCCTGCCGGCCATGGAGAACGTGGCGTTGTGGCACGAGCGCGACATTTCACATTCGTCGGTTGAGCGCATGATCGGACCGGACGCCACGGTGACGCTGGATTTCGCTCTCGTTCGCCTGACGGGTGTCATCGACAAGCTTCTGGTCTATCCCGAAAACATGATGGCGAATTTGAACAAGTTCCGCGGGCTTGTGCATTCGCAGCGCGTGCTGCTCGGTCTCACCCAGGCGGGCGTCAGCCGCGAGGACGCCTACCGTCTGGTGCAGCGCAACGCCATGAAGGTCTGGGAGCAAGGCGCTGATTTTCTTGAGGAACTTCTGGCCGACAAGGAAGTCACCGCAGCACTGCCGGAAGCTGAGATTCGCGAAAAGTTCGATCTCGGCTATCATACCAAGCACGTCGACACGATCTTCAAGCGGGTGTTCGGAGAGGCCTGATGGTTCCAGAAGCCGGAGATTTCGACTTCCTCGCCCTGCCGGGGCGCGGAAACTCCGGACCGGACCACTGGATGTCGCACTGGTGCCGGGTCTTCCCGAATTCCAGCCGGGTTTTACAGGCGGAATGGGACAGGCCCGATCCGCGCGACTGGATAGCCAGGGTCGATGCGGCGATTACAACCGCACCGCGCCGCGTCGTCATCCTGGCGCACTCGCTGTCCGTCGCGACGACCGTTAAATGGGCAGCCGAAGCGCATGAAGACCGGGTCGACAAGGTCGCGGCGGCATTCCTTGTCGCGCCGACGAATGTCGAGGATCCCGATCCGTCTTTCGACCTCGTACGCCCCTTCGCGCCCATGCCGTTCGAGCCACTGCCATTTGCCGCCCTTGTCGTCGCCAGCCGCAACGACCCGCGCGTGACCTTTTCGAAGGCGCATGAATTTGCCTCGGCCTGGGAATGCGCCATCGCCGACGCGGGCGAACTCGGCCATATGGGCAATGAAGCGAAGCTGGGCATATGGCCGGAAGGCCTGCTCATGCTTGGCCGTTTGCTGGAACAGGCCCGGCTTTAAAGACGGCACCCAACCCCTCATCCGACCTCACCTCGCTTCGCTTGGTTCGGCCACCTTCTCCCACAAGGGGAGAAGGTGGTTTCATTTGCGGTCCCGCCAATCTCCAAACGATGCATTTGCGGTGATCGCCGCGCGATCTTCCCTTCTCCCCTTGTGGGAGAAGGTGGATCGGCGCGCTGCGCCGAGACGGATGAGGGGTGCCGAAGACGCGCCTTGATCAGAAACGGATACCAGTCGCCAGCTTATCAGGTACCAGCCGAATGACGGTTCCCCAAGGGTCTGGCTTCTCTATTGCGACACCGGCCTTGTCCGAGCGCATTTCGACCCAGGACAGACCTGTCCGCGAGGGGTCGCGGGGGCCTGCGCCGGCGCTCTGCCAGGTATTGGCGCCAATATGGTGGTGGTAGCCGCCGGAAGACAGGAAGACGGCCTGTGCTCCATATTTCGCCACCGTGTCGAAACCGAACTCCCTGTGCCAGAAATCCTCCGCCTCGCGCGGATCGCCGACACGCAGATGGACATGGCCGACGACGGTGTTTTCCGGCGCTCCGGCCCATTCGCTGCCGCCAGCCTCCGCGATGACGCCGCGGACGTCCATGCGTTCGGTCGACATGGCGACCTGCGAGCCGTTCCACTGCCAGCTCTGCTGCGGCCGGTCGGCGTAAATCTCGATGCCGTTGCCTTCCGGGTCGGTCAGGTAGAAGGCTTCGCTGACCCGATGGTCCGAAGCGCCCTCGACCGCCAGCTTGTTCGCCATGGCGTGGTTCGCCCAGCGGCCGAGGTCGGCGCGCGTCGGCAGCAGGAACGCCGTGTGGAAGAGACCGGCGCTGCGCGGATCGTCAGGCGTGGCGGCGGCATCCCGTTCTAGCACCAGAAGCGGCCTTCCGGCGGCGCCCAGCGTAATGGTCCCGCCGTCGCGGCCAAGTTCCTGCAGGCCGACGACGGTGCGATAATAGCCTGCCAAGGCCTCCGCATCGCGAGCCTTCAGGCCGACGCGCGAAACGCTGACCGGGGTGGTCGCGGCAAACGGCAGTTCGCTCATGGTTTTCTCCATCGGCCCGCATGGCAGGGGCATGGCACGGCATCGAGAGGTGCCTGCGTTATTTGTCTATTGCGTTTCTCAATACATCGTAGATCGAGATCGTTCACACAAGACAGGCAAAAGCGAACATGGTGTTCACCAAATGTGAGACCTGCACCGTTCCCATCATGTTGCAACGGCGGTCCGCGCTCGCTACATCGGCGCCATGAAAGTCAAGGACGCCGATATTCTCATCGTTCCCGGATACACCAACTCCGGTCCGGATCACTGGCAGACGCGCTGGCAGTCGCGGCTGTCGACTGCGCGCAGGGTCGAGCAGGCCGAATGGTCAAAGCCGGTGCGCGAGGACTGGACGGCGAATGTGGTCAAGGCCGTCAACGACGCCGAGCGGCCGGTGGTGTTCATCGCCCATTCGCTCGGCATTCCCTCGGTGGTTCAGGCGATCCCGCATTTCACCAAGCCTGTCGCCGGCGCGTTTTTCGTCGCGCCACCCGATGTCGCCAACCCCGAGGTGCGGCCCCGGCACCTGATGACCTTCGGCCCCTATCCGCGCGAGCCGCTGCCCTTTCCGTCGATCACCGTCGCCAGCCGCAACGACCCTTATTGCTCGTTCGAGGTGGCGGAAGACATAGCCTCGGCCTGGGGCTCGCTTTTCATCGATGCCGGGGAAGCCGGGCATCTCAACGCCGAATCCGGCCACGGGCCATGGCCGGAAGGCTCGATGACCTTCGCGCAGTTCATGACGCGGCTGTAGAGGCGGAAATCGGCAATCGGCAATCGGCAATCGGCAATCGGCAATCGGCAATCGGCAATCGGCAATCGGCAATCGGCAATCGGCAATCGGCAATCGG
>CBFGLW010000028.1:0-33442 GCA_965649745.1 uncultured Mesorhizobium sp.
GTTGTCGGACGGCCATCGGAAGTTTCGCCGGGTCGCGGTCGTCGCCGACACCGGGGCGCCGACGCCGCCGTGCGGACCGTGCCGGCAGATTCTCTGGGAATTCGGCGGTGATCTCGAGGTAATCCTGGCCAACCTGCGCCGCGAGACCGGCCGGGCTCAGATCGTCCATTTGCGGTTGCGCTTCGTTTTCGATCGTCACGGCGCCGCTTTCCTGAGAACCGCTTTGGTCGCCCCGATCCGACTGCTCGGCGCGCGAGCTATAATCATTGCGCTGGCCGTTCTGGTAATTGCCATTGTGGCGCCGGTCACGATCACGGTTGCGGCCATTGCCATTACCGTTGCGGTTGTCGGAATTCAACGCGACTTCGGCTGGCGTTCCCTCGATCGTCGGCTGCGGTCCGTTGCCATGCTGAGCGGAAGAACCCTGCCCTTCGCCGGCGACCGCGCTGTTGCCGAAATCGTCCCTGTCTTCATCGCCATCGTCGTCGAAGTCGTCGCGGTTTTGCTGAACGTTCTGGATCGGCATCTGCGCCTGGGCGGCTGCGATGATGCGGTTGTAGTGCTCGGCGTGCTGCAAATAGTTCTCCGCCATCACGCGATCGCCGGAACTCATCGCATCACGGGCGAGCGTGGCGTATTTTTCAGCAATCTGCTGGGCCGAGCCTCGAATTTTCACGTCCGGGCCATTGCTCTCATAATTGCGGTTCAGGGGATTTGGCCCCTTGCGGTTGTTATTGTTGTTATTGTTGCCGCCGCCATTGTTGCGACCGCGCATGCGCCTGTTCTGCTGTTGTGGCCTCATCAGACTCTCTTCAGTTCAAAGCTTGAAAAATCGTTCGCTCACGGCGGCGGTCATGCGCTCTGCCGTCTAGCTATTTCACCGGTGCTCGCCCGCATGGATTGCGTTGGCGTCACGTGCCATCCTGTTCCGGTTACATCACTTGCCGGACGATTCCCGCACGAAGCTCGGGCGTCGTTTGCGCAAGAAGGCAGCTATTTCCAAGGAAACCGAATCGCTTAAGAGCACTGCCTGCTTCGTTCATCCGGTTGCGAGGGACCCTAGCTGCATTCCCCAGCATTGCCAAGCGGTTTTTTACCCATCTACCCCAGCTTTCGGCCGGTCATGAAGACCAGCACACGGTCGTTACCCGAAAGGTCTTTTCTTGCTTCCGCAAGCCGCCATCCGGCGGCCTCGAACACTCGTGTGA
This sequence comes from uncultured Mesorhizobium sp., assembly GCA_965649745.1. Lineage (GTDB taxonomy): Bacteria > Pseudomonadota > Alphaproteobacteria > Rhizobiales > Rhizobiaceae > Mesorhizobium. The sequence continues at coordinate 1,209 of CBFGLW010000028.1, forward strand.
CATCCGCCTTCTGTGTACTGCCGATTTCGACCGCGAGAACTCCGCCATCCCTGAGAAAGGCTTCGGCGCCGTCTGCGAGTATCCGATAGGGGTCCAGACCGTCCTCGCCACCATCCAGGGCCCGGCGAGGGTCGAAATCCCTGACTTCGCGTTGCAGGGTTTCGATGTCTCTGGACGGTATATAAGGCGGATTCGAGACGATTACATCGTATCGGCCCGAAATTTCCGCGAACCAGTTGGATTTGCTGGCGGAAAATCGTGCAGAAAGTCCCAGGGAATTAGCATTGGCCACCGCTGTCGCCAGCGCCGTCTCGGAAATATCCACTCCGATGGCAGTCGCTTCCGGCGCCTCCGAAAGCAGGGCCAGCGCAATCGCGCCGGTGCCCGTTCCGAGATCGAGAATGCGGCATTCTCCGTGCCGCAAGGCGATGGCTCTGGCGAAGGGCAGGACTGTCTCCACCAGCGTTTCGGTGTCGGGGCGCGGCTCCAGCGTGTCGGGCGAGAGCGCAAGCTTGAGCCCGTAGAACTCACGAAAGCCGAGGATGCGATGCACCGGCTCCCCGGCCAGTCTTCTGTCCAATGCGGCCCCGACCGCCGCCGCCATATCCCCGGTCACCGCCATATCCGGCCTGGAAAGCGCATCGGCGCGCGATGTCTGCGAAAAATGCTCGACGATCAAACGCGCATCGAGCGCCGCCTGCTCGACGCCGGCCTCTTCCAGCCGCTTGCGGGCAAGCCGCAGCAAGCCGCCTAGCGTATCCGCCGCCTCCACCGCATCACCCCTCCGCCATGTCAGCCAAAAGCTTCGACTGATGGTCGGCGATCAGCGCATCGACGATCTCGTCCAGCTCGCCTTCCATCACCCGGTCGAGCTTGTAGAGCGTCAGGTTGATGCGGTGGTCGGTGATACGCCCTTGCGGAAAATTATAGGTGCGGATGCGCTCCGAACGGTCGCCTGACCCCACCTGCGACTTGCGCGAGGAAGACCGTTCCTCGTCGGCGCGGCTGCGCTCCAGGTCGTACAGGCGGGCGCGCAGGATCTGCATGGCGCGCGCGCGGTTCTGGTGCTGCGACTTCTCCGCCTGCACGACCATAATCCCCGTCGGCAGATGAGTGATGCGTACCGCCGAATCCGTCGTGTTGACATGCTGGCCGCCCGAGCCCGAAGCACGCATCGTGTCGATGCGGATATCCTCGGAGCGGATTTCGATGTCGACTTCCTCGGCCTCGGGCAGCACGGCAACCGTCGCGGCCGACGTGTGGATGCGCCCCTGCGCCTCGGTCGCCGGCACGCGCTGCACGCGGTGCACGCCGGACTCGAATTTCAGATGCGCGAAAACGCCCTTCCCCGAGACGGTCGCGATGACTTCCTTGAAGCCGCCGGCATCGCCGTCGCTGGCCGAAGCCACTTCGAAACGCCAGCCGCGGATCGCTGCGTAGCGCTCGTACATGCGAAAAAGATCGCCGGCGAAAAGCGCCGCCTCGTCGCCGCCGGTTCCGGCGCGGATTTCCAGGATCGCGTTCCTGTCGTCGGCGGCATCCTTCGGCAGCAAAAGTATCTGGATGTCGCGCTGCAGCGTCTCGATGCGCTCCTCGACCTCCGGCAGTTCGGCTTCCGCCAGCGCGCGCATCTCGGCATCGATGGAGCGGTCTTCCAGCATCGTCTCCAGATCGGCCTGCTCCGCCTCGGCTGCACGAAGCGCTCTGATCTTCGTGACCAAATCCTGGATGTCGGCATATTCGGACGACATCTTCACATAGGCGTCGGGCGCCAGGCCGGCCGCCATCTGCGCCTCCAGCATGTCGAAGCGTTTGACGACCTGGTCCATGCGGTCACGGGGGAGGGAAATCATGGAATCGCACGTGAACTCAAAGCGGAATGCCGCGGTCGTCGGCGAAAGCCTGCAACAACGCCCGCATCGGCATCCCGGTCGAAGGTGCGTTCAGATTGTCGTCGAAGAAACCTTTCAGCTCTTCCACGGGCAGTTCTGTCAGCATCGCCTTCACCGGCCCGATCGACGCCGGCGACATCGAGATGGAACGGTAGCCGAGGCCGATCAGGGCCATGGCGGAGAGCGGCTTGCCGGCCAGCTCGCCGCACAGCGTGACCGGCGTGTTGTTGCGGTGGCCGGCATCCGCCACCTGCTTGAGAGCCCGCAGGAAGGGCACCGAAAGCGGGTCGAACCGATCTGAAAGCTGGGTATTGCCGCGATCCACCGCCATGACGAACTGGAAGAGATCGTTCGATCCCACCGAAACGAAATCCACCGCCTTCATCAACTCGTCGAGCTGGAAGAGCAGCGACGGCACTTCCAGCATGGCGCCGAGCTTCAGGCTGTTCGGAAGATGATGTGCGAAGCGCGACAGATGCCGGACCTCGCGTTCGATGATCTCGCGTGCCTGCGCGATTTCGCCCAGTTCCGTCACCATGGGCAGCATCAGCTTGAGGTCGCGCCCGCCTGCGGCCTTGAGCAAGGCGCGTATCTGGGTGCGCAAGAGACCGGGCCTGTCCAGCGTCAGGCGTATCGCGCGCCAGCCGAGCGCCGGGTTCTCTTCCGGGGCAGCGTTCTTGAAGTAGGGCAGCACCTTGTCGCCGCCGATGTCGATTGTGCGGAAGGTCACCGGCTTGCCGTTCGCCGCGTCGAGCACGTCACGATAAAGCCGCTCCTGCGCCTCGACGCGCGGGAAGGTCGAGGCCACCATGAACTGGAGTTCGGTGCGGAAAAGACCGATGCCGGCAGCGCCCGCCTCGGCCAGTTGTGGCAGGTCCACGGCAAGGCCGGCATTCATCAGAAGATCGACCGGCACGCCGTCCTTGGTGACAGACGGCTTTTTGCGCAGTTCGCGATAGAGTTCCTGCCGCCGCGCCCGGAAGCGGACCTTCTCCGCATAGGCGGCTTCGAGATCGGATTGTGGCCTGAGATGGATGGTCCCTTCCTCGCCGTCGACAATCACCGGATCGCCGTTTTCCGCCATCGAGACGGCGCCCTTGACCTGGCCGGCAACGGGTATGCCCATGGCGCGGGCGACGATGACGACATGGCTGGTCGCGGCGCCGTCCTCTAGCACCAGGCCGCGCAGCTTGTCGCGCGGATAGTCGAGCAGTTCCGCCGCGCCCATCGACCGCGCGACGATGATCGCATCCTTCGGCAGCGAGGCGGCGACATCTTCCGGACCGCGCCCCAACAACTGCCGCAGCAGCCGGTTGGCGAGATCGTCGAAATCGCTCATCCGCTCGCGCAGATAGGGGTCTGTCATGTGGATCATGCGTGCGCGCATGTCCGACTGCACCTTCTCCACAGCGGCCTCGGCCGTGAGGCCGTTGCGGATCGCTTCCTCGAGCCGCCTCACCCAGCCGCGGTCGTTGGCGAACATGCGGTAGGCTTCCAGCACCTCGCGGTGCTCGCCCTCGAAATTGACGTCGCGGCGCGACAGCATGTCGTCGATGGAAAGCCTGAGCGACCCGAGCGACGTTTCCAGCCGGCGGATCTCCTCGTCGCTGTCCTCGTTGAACAGATTGGTGACGACGATGCGCGGCTCGTGCAAAACCACGTGGCCCAGCCCGACGCCGTCGTTGAACGACAGGCCGGTGAAACTGGCCGGCCGCTTCAGGTCCAGTTCCAGTCCCGGCCGCGTCAGCCGCGCCAGATCGCCGGACGCGATCATTTCGGCGATCACCATGGCGGTGGTTTCGAGCGCCTCGACCTCGTCGTCGCGATAGTGGCGCATCGTCTTGTTCTGCACCACGAGAACGCCCAGCGTGCGCCCTGCCCGCAGCACAGGCACGCCGAGGAAGGAGTTGTATATCTCCTCGCCCGTCTCCGGCAGGTAGGCGAAGGCCGGATGCTCCTGCGCGTTCGACAGGTTGAGCGGCCGGGCGCTGGCCGCGATGGTGCCGACAAGACCCTGGCCGAGCCTGAGCTGCGCCAGATGAACGGCGTTCTTGTTCAGACCTTCGGTGGCGTAGAGTTCAAGCACCGAGTCGGCGCGCAGCACATAGAGCGAGCAGACCTCGGCCACCATGTTGGAGGCGATGTCGTGAACGATGCGGTCGAGCCGGTCCTGCGGCTCCAGCGGCTCTTGCATGAGCTCGCGTAGCCGTCTCAGCAGAACGCGCGGGCCGCTGGCCATGTCACGCATCGCGGACTTCTTCTCCAATGGCTGTCTCGCCGGCGCAGTCTCCTGCCTGCCGGCGTCAACGCAAAACCGACTCTATGCTACTGCTTATCCAGACCGTAGACGGAATGCAAAGTGCGAACCGCAAGTTCCGTATAGGGACCGTCGATCAGGATCGAAATCTTGATTTCCGACGTGGTGATGGCGCGGATGTTGATCGAGCGGTCGGCCAGCGCCTGGAAGGCCGTTGCAGCCACGCCGGCGTGGCTTCTCATGCCGATGCCGATCACCGAAATCTTCGACATGCCCTCGTCGTGCTGCACCACGTCGAAACCGACGGTGCGCTTGACATTGTCCAGCACCGCCAGCGCCTTCGCCACATCGCCCGACGGCACGGTGAAGGTCATGTCGGTCGACTTGCCGTCTTCCGAAATGTTCTGGACGATCATGTCGACATTGATGTTGGCGTCCGCCAGGGGCCCGAAAATGCCGGCGGCGACGCCCGGCCGGTCGGCGACCCGGCGCAGCGAGATCTGCGCTTCGTCCTTGGCGTAGGCAATTCCGGTGACGACCTGCTGTTCCACGATTTCTTCCTCGTCGCAAATAAGCGTTCCGGGCGGATTCAGGAAATCGCCCATGCCCGGCGCATCCGGATCGTCGAAGGACGACCGCACGAAGGTGCGTACCCGGTGCACCATGGCAAGCTCGACCGAGCGGACCTGCAATACCTTCGCACCGAGGGACGCCATTTCAAGCATTTCCTCGAACGAAATCTTGGCAAGGCGCCGTGCCTTGGGTTCGACCCGGGGATCGGTCGTATAGACGCCGTCGACATCGGTGTAGATGTCACAGCGGTCGGCCTTGACCGCCGCAGCGATCGCCACCGCGCTTGTGTCGGAGCCGCCGCGCCCAAGCGTCGCGATGCGGTTGTCCGGGCCGATGCCCTGGAAACCGGCGATCACCGCCACTTGATCCTCGCCGAAGCGCTTGATCAGGAAAGCGCCGTCGATGTCGAGAATGCGCGCCGCGCCATGCGCATTGTCGGTCTTGATCGGGATCTGCCAGCCCTGCCACGAACGCGCGTTGACGCCCATATTCTGCAGCGTGATGGCGAGCAGGCCGGCGGTCACCTGTTCGCCCGACGCCACGACGGCATCGTATTCGCGCGCGTCGTGCATGGGCGAGGCTTCGCGCGTCCACGCGACCAGTTCGTTGGTCTTGCCGGCCATGGCCGAGACCACCACGGCGACCTCATGGCCTGCATCCACCTCGCGTTTGACATGCCGCGCCACGTTGCGGATGCGGGCGATGTCGGCGACCGAAGTCCCGCCGAATTTCATCACGATGCGCGCCATGGGACGAAAATGCCTTTGGTGGAATGACAGGAAGCGGCTCCCATTTGCCGGAGCGCTGATGCGCGCTCCATAGCCAAACGGAAAATGTTTCGCAAGGCGTCGCCATGCCGCGCCGGGAGCCAAACCGCGGCGGCCGGCTAATGAATTCCTGGCCCGACTCCTGCACGCAATGTCACCAGGCGGAACTTGCCGCCTTGACAATCGGAATGCCAAACCCGACTTCCTAGGGCCTTCGAGGAGACAAGCATGCCCGAACCCAGGTCTTCACAGGCAGGACGGTCGACCATCGACGCCGGCGAGGTCGAGCGCTTCTCGGCGCTCGCCGCCGAGTGGTGGAACCCGAACGGCAAATTCCGGCCGCTGCACAAGTTCAATCCGGTCCGGCTCGCCTATATCCGCGATCAGGTCGCCGCCCGCTTCGGCCGCGACCCGCGCGCTGCGCAGCCATTCAAGGGCCTGCGTTTCCTTGATATCGGCTGCGGCGGCGGACTTCTGTGCGAGCCGATGGCGCGTCTGGGCGCCGAGATCGTCGGGGCTGATGCCTCGGCTACAAATATAGAGGTGGCGAAGCTGCATGCCGCGGAAGCCGGCGTTTCCATCGACTATCGGGCGACAACGGCCGAGGCGCTCGCCGACGCCGGCGAGAAATTCGACGTCGTTCTCAACATGGAAGTGGTCGAGCACGTCGCGGACATAGGCCTGTTCATCGACAAGTGCGCGGAAATGGTGAAGCCCGGCGGCATCATGTTCGTCGCCACCATCAATCGCACGCTGAAAGCGCTGGGGCTGGCGATTGTCGGCGCCGAATATGTGCTGCGCTGGCTGCCGCGCGGCACCCACCAGTTCGGCAAGCTGGTGCGGCCGGAGGAACTGGAGCAGGCGCTGACCGCGTCGGGCCTGTCCCTGATCGACCGTACCGGTGTGGTCTATAACCTGCTCGGCGACCGCTGGCAGCTCTCGAAGGACATGGACGTCAACTACATGGTGCTGGCGGAAAAAGCGGCCTGAACCTGTGGAACTGGCCGCTGTGTCCGGTATTCGAAATCCTATAGCGACTACTTCAAGTCCACGTCGAACGTGAACAGCGTCGACTTTTCGTCGTCAGGCATGAAATAGGCGCGCAGGCCGCTGTCCGTCGTTTCGACGAAGAACGGATTCTGCGTCATCGGCAGGCCGGACGGCGCCCATTGCTCCACCGGCGCCTGCCAGAGCGGACGATTGTCCTTCAGGCTGACCAGTTCCATGCCGCCGAGGCGGAACGGTTCGGCGTCCGGCTTGACCTTGTAGGCGTTGAGCCCGGAACACAGCATCCGCCCGGCGCCGGCATAATGGCAGTCCTGGAAGTCGATATACTGCGAGGGATTGGCGACCCTCAGCTCTTCCGGCTTGTCGTCGGCATTGGCGATCTTGCCATCGTCGCCCAATGGCCATTTGTAGAGCCGCCGCGAGCCCCAGCTCACACCGTGCAGCGCCTTGCCTTCCGTGTCATGCACGATGCCGCCGACATGGTCCTTGAAGCGGAAGACCTCCTCCGCTTTCATCGTCTGGGGATCGACGCGATAGACGATCGACTGGCTGTTCGGACGATATTCGGCGACCGGCACCCAGATGTATTTGCCGTCATAGTCGATGCCGCCGGGATGGTAGATCGTACCTTCGCCGAGCGGCAGATCGGCCAGCAGCTTGCCGTCCTTCGAAATCTTGAACAGGTGGCCTTTGCCCTCGCCCGTATCGCGGTCGAAACCGTCCTTCGGTTGCGGGAATTTGGTCGTCGGCTTCAGGATTTCGACCGACGAGACGAAGAACTCATCGCCGATTTTGACCATGCCTTGCGGATGAAAGGTCGGAAACTGAACCGCGAGCTCGCCCGCCGGTTTCCAGACGGTGCCCCGGGTCAGTTGCATGACGGCGTCGCCGACATCCTCCGCATGAGCCTCCGAACCGGCAAAAACTGCAATCGTGGCTGCAACTAGAAGAAACTTCGCATTCATCGTCATCGACCTCCTGTCAGATCGCCAAAGCCTAGGTGCGGTCCTTGTCGGTTAGATGACGATGTTCTCTATTTCGACTGCGCCTTTGTAGTGATGAAGACGCCGATGACGATGATCACGGCGCCAAGCCAGGTCAGAAGCTGATAGTGCTCACCAAGCACCAGCGTGCCTGAGATCAGCGCCACCGCCGCGCCGACATAGCCGATCTGGCTGAGATAGACCGGACCGCCGGCAGCCTGCAGACGGAAGAAGAAGACGAACATCAGCGCCGCCGAAGCAACCTGCCCGGCCGTCACTGCCGGCACGTCGGCCAGATGCCGGAAGCCGTCCGGACCGAGCAGCAGTAGTATGCCGGCAAGCAGCATCGCCGCCGACGCGAGATGGCTGCCGACGGCGAGTTCGATCGGCCCGGTGCCTTCAGGCCAATCCACGGTCCGGTAGATGTTGCCTGCCGCCAAGCTGACCGGAATGAGCAACCCGATGATTACCCAGAAGAAATGGGCAGGTTCTCCCGCCTCGCCGCGGGTCAATGTGACCATTACAGCTCCGGCGAAACCGACTGCTATGCCGATAATGCCGAGCAGATTCGGCCGGCGCACCCGCAGCAGTATGGAGAACACAAGCGTTATGACCGGCGAGAGCGTAAACATGATGCCGGTATAGCCGGCGCCGAGATGCGGAATGGCCGAGAACATCAGAAGGTTGGGAAAGGCATAGGAGACCGCCGCCGTAACGAAGAAATAGCGCAGCCGGTGCGGCGTCAGCCGCATTCTCTCGCTCCGCACAAGCATGGCCACAAACAATATGCCACCAGCGCCGAACGAGATGACGAAGGCCCAGACCATCGCCGGCACGCCTGCCATGGTGGCGACCTTGCCGAAGGGTAGCGTCAGTCCTAGCAGGGTGCCGGTGATGACGAGAAGGGCGGGCGCCGAATCCCAGATCAAATTCATGCCGGCTGATTAGCGCGTGGCGGCAACGGAAGAAAGCCGCCTCGATTGGGCCACCGTGACAGCCGCTCGAAAAGGCCGCTGTCGGCCTAGTTCCTGTCGTCCGGGAAAACCGGCAGCGGCATGAACTCGATGCCGTCTTCCGCCAGGCCTTTGGCCTCGTCCAGGGTGGCCTCCCCGTATATGCCGCGCGCATCGGTTTCGCCGAAATGGATCTTGCGCGCTTCCTCGGCGAACTTTTCGCCGACATATTCGGAGTTTTCGCGCACCTTCTCCGACAATGCCTTGAGCTGCGCCATCATCTTGCGCTGCTCCGCGCCGACAGCCAGCGCAACCTTTTCCTGCTTCTTGCTGGTCGAGACCGCCGGCGCCATCAGTGCCTTCTGCACCTTGTGCGAGCCACAGGACGGACAATCCACCAGACCGCGCTTGTTCTGCACGTCGAAATCGTCATTGGAGCGGAACCACGCTTCGAATTCGTGCTCCCGTTCGCAGACCAGCGAAAAACGGATCACGATGCGGCTCCCCGCAACGTCGGGATCTCTCCGCCGCCGCTCGCGGCAGCGAAATCGCGGGCGTTCTTCAGGTTGGGAATCTTGCGGCGCGCCGCAGCCGATTGCGACAGATCGATTTCCGCCACGATGACGGCCGGTTCGTCGTGATCGGCCTCGGCAACGATGCGCCCCCACGGATCGACAATGAGCGAATGACCGTACGTCTCGCGACCGTCCTCATGCAATCCGCCCTGCGCGGCGGCGATCACGAAAGCGCCATTTTCGATGGCCCGCGCCCGCAGCAGGACATGCCAGTGCGCCTCGCCGGTCTGGCGGGTAAAGGCGGCGGGAACCGTCAGGATGTCGGCGCCCGCCAGCGCTTCGGACCGGAACAGCTGCGGGAAACGCAGATCGTAGCACACGGCAAAGCCCAGCCGGGCATCGCCGACAGAGGCAACGACGGCCTGCGTGCCCGGCTCGTAGGCCGACGATTCCCGCCAGCTTTCGCCATTGTCGAGATCGACATCGAACATGTGGATCTTGTCGTAGGTCGCCAGCGTCGACCCGTCCGAACCGAAAAGGAAGGCGCGGTTCGCCAGCTTGCCGTCCGCGCGCAGGATCGCGGTCGAACCGATATGCAGAAATACCCCCAGTTCGCTGGCAAGCTCGCGTCCAGTCGTGACAACCACATCCTTGCCTTCCGACGTGAAGACGGATGCCCGCGCCTCCTTGTCGCGCAACAAAGCGCCCGTCATTTCCGGCGTCTGTATGTAGGAAGCGCCAGCAGCGGCAGCTTCGCGCACCATGCGCGCCATATCGGCGCTGTTGCGCTGTGGATCCTTGCCGGATCGCATCTGGATCGCCGCTACCTTCAGGATCGTCATGCCCGGCAGCTCAGTTCAGCTCGCCGCTGGCCAGCAGTCCGTCCAGCCGGCCCTGCTCATCCAAGGCGTGGAGGTCGTCGCAGCCGCCGACATGCACATCGCCGATGAAGATTTGCGGAAAAGTCGACCGCCCGTTGGCGCGCTGGATCATTTCCCGGCGCAGCTCCGGCGAGAAGGACGCATCGTGCTCCGTATAGGTCACGCCCTTGCGGTCGAGCAGCCTTTTGGCAGCTGCGCAGTAACCGCACATCATGCGTGTATAGATCGTCACATCCGCCATGGGTCAGCAAATCCTGTCTCGTCGCAACCCCTATATAGTTGCCGAGTCGTCCGGCCGGAAGTCCCCCGGCAGCACCCGGGCGAAGGTCAGCACATCGACGGCGGCAGCGCCGCCCTTTCTGAGGGCTTTGGTTGCGGAACGCACCGTGGCGCCGGTCGTATAGACATCGTCGACCAAAAGGACGCGCCGCCCGGCAATCGCGATCTCCATCTCCGGCGGCACCCGGAATGCCGCCCGCACGTTCTCCTCGCGCTCGCGTCGTTCGAGCCCGACCTGCTGACGGGTAAGCTTGACACGCTGCAAGGCCGATGGCCTGAACGGCACGGCGGAGAGGTGCGAGAGTGTCCGCGCCAATTCCGCGGACTGATTGAACTGCCGCCTGAAGAACCGCCGCCAGTGCAGCGGCACCGGCACGATCGCCTCGGCTTCTTCCACCAGTTCCCGCCCGGCGCGCATCATCCAGCGCGCCATCCAAGGTGCCAGGTCCGTTCGGTCCCGATATTTCAGGCCCTGCACCAAATCTCGCGCCACTCCGGAGTAAACCACCGCCGCCCGCGCCCGTTCGAACGGCGGCGGGTGGGCGATCGCCTCGGCCGACAAAAAGCCTTCGCCCATATCGTGGATGAACGGCGTGCCCATCACCGGGCACCACGGCCTTTCAAGCAATCGCAGTTTCGGCCAGCATTCCCCGCACAACACCCCGGGCTGCGAGACATGCCGCCGGCAGCCTGCGCAGACCGGCGGGAACAGGATGCGCATAGGCAAACGCAGTGCAATACCCGCCAGGCTCTTGATCTCAGCCATCCGATCGGCCACGTGATTGACCAGCCACCATAGAGCCTTTCATGGCTTCACGGAAGAAACAGCCGACGGGACCGCACAGTGCAGCCACTTCTCGACACATCGCTATGGCTGCAACGCAAGCGCCGCGCCATCGCGGGCATGGCGGATGGAGCCGACTTCCTGATGCTACGCGTTGCCGAGGACTTGGGCGACCGGCTGTCTGCCGTGGAACGAAGTTTCGAAACCGCCGCCGCTTTGTTCTGCCAGACGGCCGGCGCAGCCGAGGCGATGGCCGCAAGCGGCAAGGTGGCTAAGGTGACGAGGATTGAAGCCGATCCGGCCTTCTGTGCCGGTGCAAACGGCGAGGTCGCCCCATTCGAGACTGTGCCTTTCGAGCCCGGCGAGCTCGACCTGGCAGTCTCAATCCTGTCGCTACAGGCGATGAACGACATTCCCGGCATGCTGGCGCAAATCCGCCGCGCCTTGCGGCCGGACGGACTGTTTCTCGGCGCGATGGCGGGAGCCGGCACGCTGGCCGAACTGCGCGAGAGCATGCTCGTCGCCGAGACGGAACTGGCCGGCGGCGCCAGCCCCCGGGTCATACCTTTCGCCGACGTTCGCGATGCGGGAGCATTGCTGCAGCGCGCCGGCTTCGCCTTGCCCGTCACAGACGCCGAAACCGTCGTCGTGCGCTACGATACGCTGTTTCACCTGATGGCCGACTTGCGCGCCATGGGGGAAACCAGCGTTCTGATCGACCGGCCGCGAAAGCCGGCAACACGGCGGCTGTTCGCCCGGGCAGCTGAAATCTACGCCGAGCGCTTTTGCGACCCCGATGGACGCATCAGGGCCACGTTCTCGATTGTCTGGATGTCCGGCTGGGCGCCTGACGCGTCGCAGCAGAAACCGCTGAAACCGGGGGCAGGAAAAATCTCGCTCAAGGATGTTCTGGAAAATCCGCCGGAAAGCCGTTGACCTTCTGACGACCTATTGGTTCAGCGCCTTACGGATTTCGCTGTCATTGCCATTCCAGAGCTGGGTGACCTGCTCGCCGACCGCGCTCACTCCGGCGACGACGGCAAGGGCGATCAAGGCGGCGATCATGCCATATTCGATGGCCGTCGCCCCTTTTTCTTCCAGTAAAAATCGTTGCAACAGGCTCATCGGCGCTTCCCCCTGGCCTGACAATAAAAGAGAGCCGTTAAGAAAGGTTAACGTGGCAGCCTTAACAGGCGGTGAGCGGAACCCTCAGCATTCTCCGCTGCGGGCACCGTTCTGGCGGATGATGCAGACCGATCCCGGCGAGGGCTGGAGCACGCTGCGCCGCACCGTGTAGGTGCTGTCGCTTCGGATGGAACCGGTGGACATCATGTCGAGGCCGCCCGCGTCGCTGCGGGCAATAAATCGCTCCTGTTTCCCGTCGAGATAAGGAATGGCCATCAGCGCCACGGCGACCGCCGCCGAACCGAAAAGCAGGGTTATGCGCAGAACGCCCATTCCCGCACGGGAAGAGCGGTCTGGCCGGATCATGTCCCAATCCTTGTCGAGGCTCATGAAAAATCCTTTGACGACGCGGCGCTGCCGGCGGGAAAGCCCTTTCGTTCAATTTTTCACAGCAAGATAAATCTTCGATTAATGTTGTCTGCACGCTCCGCTGTCATAGCAAGTCGATCAGGAACGGAATCAGCGGGGCATCCGCCGGCGGCATCGGATAGTCGCGCAGCTGCTTCGGTTTCACCCATTTCAGTGCCTGCGCTTCCCTGGGCTGCGGGATGCCGCTGTAGCGGCGGCATACGTAAAGCGGCATCAGCAGATGAAAGTCTTCATAGCTGTGGCTGGCGAAGGTCAGCGGGGCAAGGCAGGCTGTCTGGGTCTCGACGCCGATTTCCTCGCTCAATTCGCGGATCAGGCATTCTTCCGGGGTCTCGCCCGGTTCGACCTTGCCGCCGGGAAATTCCCAGAGGCCTGCGAGTTGCTTACCCTGCGGGCGCTGCGCGATGAGCACACGGCCATCGGCGTCGATCAACGCACATGCCGCGACCAGTAGCAGGCGTCGGCTGCCCGGGGCCAACGTCTTACGTCTCCGCCGGACGTCGGAAGTGATAGCTGTAGACCTCCTCAAAGCCCAAAGAGCGGTAAAGGGCACGCGCCGCGACATTATCCGCCTCGACCTGCAGCCAGGCTTCCTTCGCGCCGCGCAGCCTTGCCCACTTCAGGGCCGAAAGCGTAAGCCGGCGTCCATGCCCCATATTACGGACCGCCTTGTCCGTACCAACCTCGAAAATCCCCGCGAGATCGCCATCGTGGACGCAAATCAGCGTAGCCAGGGCTTCTCCCCCGTCTTCGACCGCGAACAGACCGGCCTCCGGCTGGATCGACCCGATGATTTCCGAAAGGCCCGCCCGCAGCGAACGATCGAGATTGCGCACCTTGAGCGCTGCGCTGACGAAACGGCTGATGTCCTTGAGCGGTATCTGGTCCAGCGCATCGTCCACCGGCGCATTGGCAAGGGACATTCTCAGCACCATCGACTCTGCAAAGCGCACCCACCCTTCGCTATCCATGTAGGCCGAGATTTCCGGACCGGCGAGCGGCGAAAGGCGGAATGTCAGCGGACGGCCATAGGCTTCGAAACGCCGGCTGGCGCGGGCTATCCGGTCGGGCAGATGATGAACGTCACTGGGATCGAGCGGATTAACCGAGTTGAGGCGCTTTGCGGGATGACCTGCCGTCAGCCGCACCACCCACGTTCCATCGTAGTGCACCGCCGCCGCCGGCCACGCCCGGAAACCCGCGGCCTCGTAGCGCCTTACCGTTGCCAGAACGCTTGCAGGGTGGGTGGAGGACAATTCCATCAGCTCCGGTAATCGCCATTGATGGCGACATACTCCTTCGTCAGGTCGCAGGTCCATACCGTGGCCTTGCCGCGGCCGATGCCGATATCGGCGCGGATGCGGATGTCGTCCTTCTTCATATAAGCCGAGGTCTTTTCCTCAGAGTAGCCCGGATCGCGTTCACCCTCATGCGCCAGGCGGTTGTCACCGAACCAGATCGACAGCCGGTCGCGGTCGGCGGGCTCACCGGCCTTGCCGACAGCCATGACCACGCGACCCCAATTGGCGTCCTCGCCGGCCACGGCCGTCTTGACCAGCGGCGAATTGGCGATGGAAAGCGCGATGCGCTTGGCCGAGCGGGCCGATTTGGCGCCGGTGACGGTCACTTCGATCTGCTTGCGCGCGCCTTCTCCGTCGCGCACCACCTGCAAAGCCAGCTGCTTCAGGATTTTTCCGAGCGCGCGCCTGAAAGCGCCCAGCCGAGGATCCTTGACGTCGTCTATCCGTGGAGCGCCTCGCTTCGAGGCCGCTCCGGTGGCGAAAAGCAGCAGCGTGTCGCTGGTCGACGTATCGCTGTCGACGGTGACGGCGTTGAAGGTCTTGCCGACCCCGCGCGCGAGAAGGTCCTGCAGCACCGACGCGGCGATAGGCGCATCTGTGGCGACAAAGGAAAGCATGGTCGCCATGTCGGGTGCGATCATGCCGGCGCCCTTGGCAATGCCGTTGATGGTCACGTCTGCGCCGCCGAGCGAAACCGTTGCGGTCGCAACCTTGGGATAGGTATCGGTGGTCATGATCGCCCTGGCCGCCTCGCTCCAGCCGTCGGGCACGGCGTCGGCTATAAGGTCCTTCAGCAGATGGCTGAATTTGCCGGCGTCGAGCGGCTCGCCGATCACCCCGGTCGAGGCAAGAAAGACGTCGCCCGCTGCGCAGCCGGCGGCCTTGGCGGCTGCCTCGGCGGTCATGGCCGTGGATTCACGGCCCTTCCTGCCGGTAAAGGCGTTGGCGTTGCCGGAATTGACGACAAGCACCCGCGCCTTGCCGACGGCAAGGTTCTGCCGGCAGAAATCGACAGGCGCAGACGGGCATTTGGAACGGGTGAAGACACCCGCCACCGTCGTGCCCGGATCGAACACCATTGCCAGAAGGTCGGTGCGGTTGCGGTATTTGATGCCAGCCTCAGCGGTCGCCATGCGCACGCCTTCGATGATCGGCATCTTGGGATATTTCTTGGGCGCGAGCGGGGAAACGGCAGTCGACATCGGGGCCTCGGCATGAATTCTTGAAGCAAGCCGGTTTGCCCGATAGCGCGCGCCGGCGCAAGGCGAAAACGCCCCGTGCCGGCGCATGAACGATCAGTTCGCGCGCGGATTGAGAAAGCCGCGAAACAGTGCCTGCACGGCGGGTATCAATCCCCAGATCATCGCCGAAACCATGACCGGCACGATCACCAGTGTGCGCTGCCAGATCGTCCAGCCTTCGGTCATCGGAAACACCAGATAGAGCAGGAGCGTAATCAGCGGATAAACGCCAAGCAGCAAAAGCAAGGCGAAGCGCGGACGCGAGAAGCGCGTCCTCGTCGCGGCGGCAATAGCCGTGCTGGTCGGGCTGGCCGGGTTAAGTGAGACGTTCGAAGCAGTCACAATTCTTCTCCATATGAACGGTACGTTTCGTTGCATATATAGAACGAGCCGTTTCGTTTCGTCAAGAGATGATGTAGGATGCCCTGGAAATTATCTGCCGAACCCGCGAGACCGCCCCAATGAGCCCGGAACACAACATTGCACGGAAGTCGATCGGCGCCCGGCGCAATCCCGATAGTGCCGACGCCATCCTGGATGCGGCGGAGGCAGTGCTGCTGGAGGCCGGCTATTCGGGCTTTTCGATCGAGGCGGTGGCGCGGCGCGCCCGCGCGGGAAAACCCACAATATATCGTTGGTGGCCGAGCAAGGCGGCGTTGCTGGTCGACGTCTATCAGCGCCAGAAGCGTTTCGCCTACCCTGATACCGGCAGCCTGGAGAACGACCTGCTCGTCTTCCTCCTGAATCTTTTTGCGAATTGGCGCGACACGCCGTCCGGCTCGATCTTCCGTTCGATCATCGCCGAGGCCCAGTCAGACACAGCGGCGGCCTCGGCGCTGGCGCGCTATGCGGAAAGCCGGCGGGAAAACACGGCCCGGATAATCGAGCGGGCCAGGGAGCGCGGCGAGGTTGCCGCCGATGTAGACGCCCTGCTGGTTGCAGACATCCTCTCCTCTTTCGCATGGTCTCGCCTGCTTACCGGCAGGCTGGATACCAGCGATCGCGAGATGAACGGCTTCGTCTCCTGCCTCATGCATGGAATCAAAAAGGGCAGCGCTTGAGCGCCGCCCTTGAAAATTCGCGAAGGAATTACTTCACGCCTTCGGTCTCGTCGACGGCCTTCTTCAGCGCCGGATCGGGAATGTCGACCTTGGCGGCGCCGCGAAGCTCTTTCACCAACGCGAAATACCTGTCGCGGATGACCGCCGAGCGTGCCTGGTCCTTCACCTGTTCGAAGGCCGGCGGCTGCTGGGCGCGCTTGTCTTCCACCTTGATGACATGCCAGCCGAACTGCGTCTGCACCGGCTCCTTGGTATAGGTGCCAACAGCCAGCGCCTGCGCAGCCTTGTCGAATTCCGGCACCATCTGGCCGGGCGCAAAATAACCGAGGTCGCCGCCGTTGGTCTTGCCGCTCGGATCGGCGGTATGCTTGTTGGCGAGGTCCTCGAACTTGGCGCCGCCGTCGAGTTCCTTGATGATGGCCTGCGCCTCTTCCTTGGTTTTCACGAGAATGTGACGGGCGTGCACCTCGTTGACGGGCGGCGTATCGGCGATTTCCTTGTCGTAACGTGCGCGCACATCCGCATCGGTGATCTTGCCGACGACCTCCTTCTCGACCATCTCGCCATGCAGCGCACGCTCCTGCAGGAAGGCGGCGCGACGCTGGAAGTCGGGATCCTTGTCGAACCCGTCGGCGACCGCTTTGGCGGCCAGGACCTTGATCTCGATGGCGGCCGAAAGCGCTGCGGCCCGGCGCCGTTCGGGCGAAAGCTGCGCGAACTGCTTGGAAAGCTCGCCTTCGGCCAGGGCAAGGTCCGCCTCGGTCACCGGCTTGCCGTTGACGGTCGCCACCACGGCGTTGGGATCGACGGCGGTCGGGGCCGGCGCAGCTTCGGCCGGTTTGGCCGGGGCGGCGTCCTGCGCCATTGCCGGCGTCAGCAACAGGCCCGACAATCCGGTAGCAAGAACGAGGCCGGCGAACGGCGTACGGCGAGTGAAAAGAGACATGGAATGGGACTCCGATGAGAATTGTCGGGTTCTGAAATCAGCCCGAATGTGGCGAAATTTGGCGTTTCAGGCCCGGATAACGCAGCGTTGACATCGATTGTGGCCCCTCTTATCTGTCCAACGACTTTGCGTCCAGAACTGTTCCGGACGCTTTTGGTGTTTCCTCCGTTTCCAGGCGGGCTTGACCGGGCGCAGCGCGCGCCTGTCGCCTGACCCCGGAAACGCAATCGAAAGGGCCATTGGATGGTCAGTCTCGGCGGCCTTGCCCGTAAGGTATTCGGTTCCTCCAACGATCGCCGCGTCAAGGCGACCAGGCCGCGCGTCGAGGCCATCAATGCGCTGGAAAACGAGATGCGGGCGCTGTCGGATGCCGATCTCATCGCCCGCACCGCCCAATTCCGCGAAGAACTCGCCAACGGCGCCTCCCTCGACGACCTCCTCGTTCCGGCCTTCGCGACCGCGCGCGAAGCGGCGCGGCGCGTCCTCGGCATGCGGCCGTTCGACGTGCAGCTCATCGGCGGCATGGTCCTCCACAATGGCGGCATTGCCGAAATGCGCACCGGCGAAGGCAAGACCCTGGTGGCGACGCTGCCGGTCTATCTCAACGCGCTCGCCGGCAAGGGCGTCCACGTCGTCACGGTCAACGACTATCTCGCCAAGCGCGACGCCGAGTGGATGGGTCGCATCTACAAATTTCTCGGCCTCACCGTCGGCATCATCGTCCACGGCCTGTCCGACGAGGAGCGTCGCGACGCCTATGCCTGCGACGTGACCTATGCCACCAACAACGAGCTCGGCTTCGACTATCTGCGCGACAACATGAAATACGAGCGCGCCCAGATGGTGCAGCGTGGCCACAACTACGCCATCGTCGACGAGGTCGATTCCATCCTGATCGACGAGGCGCGCACGCCGCTCATCATTTCCGGTCCGCTCGAGGACCGCTCCGAGATGTACAACACCGTCGACGCCTTCATCGTCCAGATTCAGCCCGAGGACTATGAGGTCGACGAGAAGCAGAAGACTGCGATCTTCACCGAGGACGGCACCGAGAAGATCGAGACCATGTTGCGTGGCGCCGGCCTGCTCAAGGGCGAGTCGCTCTACGACGTCGAGAACGTCGCCATGGTTCACCACGTCAACAACGCGTTGAAGGCGCACCGTCTTTTCCAGAAGGACCGCGACTATATCGTGCGCAACGGCGAGATCGTCATCATCGACGAATTCACCGGCCGCATGATGCCTGGCCGGCGCTATTCGGAAGGCCTGCACCAGGCGCTGGAAGCCAAGGAACACGTCGCCATCCAGCCTGAGAACCAGACCTTGGCCTCGGTCACCTTCCAGAATTACTTCCGCATGTATAAGAAGCTCGCCGGCATGACCGGCACAGCACTGACGGAAGCCGAGGAGTTCGGCAACATCTACGGCCTGGAAGTCACGGAAGTGCCCACCAACCTTCCCGTCCAGCGCATCGACGAGGACGACGAAGTCTACCGGACGGTCGAAGAGAAGTACCGGGCGATCGTCAACGAGATCAAGGCGGCCCACGCCAAGGGACAGCCGACGCTGGTCGGCACCACTTCGATCGAGAAATCCGAATTGCTTGCCGAGCGCCTGCGCAAGGAAGGCGTCAAGAATTTCCAGGTCCTCAACGCCCGCTATCACGAGCAGGAAGCCTATATCGTCGCACAGGCCGGCGTGCCCGGCGCCGTCACCATCGCCACCAACATGGCGGGCCGCGGCACCGACATCCAGCTCGGCGGCAATGCCGACATGCGCATCGAGCGCGAGTTGGCCGAGGTTCCGGCCGGCCCCGAGCGCGACGCGCAGGAAGCAGCGATCCGCGCCGACATCCAGAAGCTCAAGGAGCAGGCGCTGGCGGCCGGCGGCCTCTACGTTCTTGCCACCGAGCGCCATGAATCGCGCCGCATCGACAACCAGCTCCGCGGCCGTTCCGGCCGTCAGGGCGATCCCGGCCGGTCGAAATTCTACCTCTCCCTGCAGGACGACCTGATGCGCATCTTCGGCTCGGAGCGCATGGACGGCATGCTCCAGAAGCTCGGCCTGAAGGAAGACGAAGCCATCATCCATCCATGGATCAACAAGGCGCTCGAAAAGGCGCAGAAGAAAGTCGAAGCCCGCAACTTCGACATCCGCAAGAACCTCTTGAAATATGACGACGTCGCCAACGACCAGCGCAAGGTGGTATTCGAGCAGCGTATCGAGCTGATGGACGGCGAAAGCCTTACCGAAACCGTTGCCGAAATGCGCAATGACGTGATCGACGAGATCGTCGCCAAGGCCATCCCTGAAAACGCGTATGCCGAGCAGTGGGATGTCGCCGGATTGAAGAACGACGTGCGGGAATCGCTCAATCTCGATCTGCCGATCGAGGATTGGGTCAAGGAAGAAGGCATCGCCGAAGACAATATTCTCCAGCGCATCACCGAGGCCGCCGACGCCGCCGCCAAGGACCGCGCCGAACGGTTCGGCCCCGATGTCATGGCCTATGTCGAACGTTCCATCGTGCTGCAGACACTGGACCATCTGTGGCGCGAGCACATCGTCAACCTCGACCATTTGCGCTCGGTCGTCGGCTTCCGCGGCTACGCCCAGCGCGATCCGCTGAACGAATACAAGGGCGAGGCCTTTGAGCTTTTCCAGGCGATGCTCGGCAATCTGCGCCAGGCAGTTACAGCGCAGTTGATGCGCGTCGAACTGGTGCGTCAGGCGGCCGAGGCGCCTCCGCCGGAAGCACCGGAAGCCTTCGGTTCGCATATCGACGGAACCACCGGCGAAGACGATTTCGGCGAAGGTGCCGCCATTGCAGTGCTGGAGGATACGCGCGTCGTGCCGGCGGAACAGCGAGATCCGAAGAACCCGTCGACATGGGGCAAGGTCGGCCGCAACGAACCCTGCCCTTGCGGTTCGGGCAAGAAGTACAAGCACTGCCACGGCACGTTTGCTTAAATCTTTGAACCTGTGGGGCGTCGTATCGAGGCCCTGTCGTATCGAGGCGTTGCCCGCCGCTTCCAGAGTTCGGAAGCGGCGGGCAGGTTTTGCCCGACGGCTCTCCCTCGCTTCGGCTATCGCCCTTCATCTCCGGCAAATCATGGGACTGCACATCAAAGGACGCACGGTCGCGCCGACGATTGTCCGGGCTTACCCAACCGTTTCTTAAGGTGTTTTCGGTAGATAGCCGGGAACACTGAGCGGAAGACGGAGAGTACCGGAGTGCGCTTTTCCGCGGCCACCACAGCCGAGCGGTTCCTGCCGCAGCGCCTTGCGCTGCGCGCCCGGCCGCTGCTGGGCCGCGTCGATGCCATCCTGTTCGCCGCCGATGAGCGCGGCGAAGCCGGGCGCGTCTCGCTGATCGCCTTTTCCATCCGCATCGTCAGCGCCGTCATCGCCTTCGTCAGCCAGGTGTTGATGGCCCGCTGGCTGGGTTCCTTCGAATACGGCATCTTTGTGCTTGTGTGGACGACGATGGTCATTGTCGGCAGCCTGTCCTGCCTCGGATTCCACACCTCTGTGATCCGCTTCATCCCCGAATTCCGCGAGCGCGGCATGATCGCCGAATTGCGCGGCATCGTGTTGACGAGCCGGCTCTTCGTGCTAGGGGCATCCACGTTGATTGCGCTGATCGGCGCGCTCAGCGTCTGGCTTCTGTCGCCATGGCTCGAGAATTACTACGTGGTGCCGTTCCTGCTCGGCATTTTCTGCCTGCCGATGATCGCCCTGTCCGACGTCCTTCAAGGTATTTCGCGCGCCAACTCCTGGGCCTTGTTCGCGCTTCTGCCGACCTATATCGTACGCCCTGTCCTGATCCTCGCTTTCATGGGCATGGCGCTGGTCTGGGGCTTTGCCCCCGATGCACGCACCGCCATCCTGGCTACCATCGCCGCCACTTACGCCACCACGCTGACCCAGTTGACGGGCGTCACCCGGCGCATGGATGCCAAAACCCCGGCCGGTCCGATGAAGGTCGATTTCGCCAGATGGTTCGTCATCTCGCTGCCGATCTTCCTGGTCGAGAGCTTCTTCTTCCTGCTCACCAACGCCGACGTGCTGATGGTTGGCTTCTACCTGAATCCCGATGACGTGGCCGTCTATTTCGCCACGGTGAAGACGCTGGCGCTGGTGCATTTCGTGTACTTCGCCGTGAAGGCGGGCGTCGCCCAGCGCTACGCCCATTTCACCCATGGCGATTCCTCCAGGCTTGCCGCCTTTGCCCGCGAAACCGTGACGTGGACCTTCTGGCCGTCTCTCCTGATGGGACTGGTGGTGATCGCTCTGGGTAAGCCGATGCTCTTTCTGTTCGGTCCCGAATTCGGAGCCGGCTATCCCCTGCTGTTCGTCCTCGTCCTCGGCGTCGTGGCGCGATCGGCTGTCGGCCCCTGCGAAAGCCTGCTGACCATGAGCGGCAACCAGAACATCTGTGCCTTCGTCTTTGCCATGACGCTGGCCCTCAACATTGGCCTCAGCCTCCTGCTGATCCCGCATCTGCATCTATGGGGCGCGGCCATCGCCACGGCGCTGTCGATGGTTTTCGAGGCAGCGGCGCTTTCCTTCACGGTCTGGCGCCGACTCGGCATCGTCATGGCCATCTTCATCCCCGCCAGAGGAGGTGCCTGATGGCAGCCGTCCCGCTCATTGAGGAAAGCAGCGGCGGACCGGCCGGCGCCATGGTTTCGGGCCTTGCCGGCCTCGCCTACGACGTCGCCGAACTGGCGCAGATCGAGCTTCTTGCCGGCAACCGGCCGGAACGCAAGCTGGCCATCTACCCGGCATCGGCGGGCTTCGATCTGGTGGAAGAGCTCGACTATCTGTGTGCGCGCACCATCGAGCCGAACGTGTTTTTCAATCCGCGTTTCCTCGCGCCGGCCATGCCCCGGCTGGAGGATCGCGAAGTGCGCCTGGCGGTGATTCGGGACGGCGACGAACATCGCAGCCGGCTGCGCCTGCTCGTGCCCTTCTCGGTGGAGAAGCCGGCCATTCCGCTGGGCGTCTCGGTCATGCGCACATGGTCGAGCCCGTTCGGCCCCGTAGGAACGCCGCTGATCGACCGCGACGATCCCATCGGTGTCCTCGAGGACTTCTTCTCGATGCTTTCGAGACCACACCTGCGGCTGCCCAAGGTGGTGATACTGCCCGACGTACCGCTCGAGGGTCCCATGGCTTCGCTTCTCAAGACCGTGGCCGAATCGCGGGGCCTGCCGCTGATCGTCTCGGGCGAGGTGCAGAGGCCGATCCTGCGGAGCGATCTCGACGCCGAAGCCTATCTGAAGCAATCGCTGCGCGCGCATCATCTTCGGGAATTCCGCCGGCTGAAGCGCCGGCTCGCCGATCTCGGCGAGCTTGAGCACAGAGTGGCGCGCGGGCCCGAGGAAATCCGCCACGCCATCGAAAGTTTCCTGACCCTGGAGGCCGCCGGCTGGAAGGGACGCGAGCGTACCGCCATGGCTGTCGACCGCTACCGCGCTGCCTTTGCCCGTGAGGCCGTCCACCGCATGGCCGAGCAGGACCTGTGCCGCATCCACAGCCTGACTCTTGCCGGCTGCACCATCGCCAGCCTGATCGTCTTCGTCGAGGCCGGCGTCGCCTACACATGGAAAACGGCCTATGACGAGACGCTCTCGGCCTATTCGCCGGGCACACTGCTGATGATCGAAGTCACCCGGCAGCATCTCGAAGACCCGAACATCGACATGACCGATTCCTGCGCGGTGCCCGATCATCCGGTCATGAGCCGATTGTGGAGCGAACGCCGGCCCGTAGGCACTTTCGTCGTCGGCCTGGCTCCCAACACCGACCGCCTTGCCCGCCAGGCGACATCGCAGCTACACCTCTACCGCGAGACCCGCAACATGGCGCGCCTCGTGCGCAACAGGATCAGGAGCCTGCTGCGACGATGAAACAAAGTGGGCGTATTCTCGATACGCCGGCCTGACCGGAAGCGAAGCGAACTCGCGTGATAAGGAAATGGTGCCCCTAGCCGGGATCGAACCAGCACTCCTTGCGGAACTCGATTTTGAGTCGAGCGCGTCTACCAATTCCGCCATAGGGGCTCGGACCGGACGGTCCGGATGCGCGCGGACTATACGGTTGCGGGGCCATTCGTCAACAGGCGGCTTCCCGGCAGACCTTGGAAAGACTGCGACGATAACGGCGCACATCGGTCCTGTCGAATTCGTGAAATCCTCTGGCATTGTGCGCGAGGCTAAATCTTTCTAGACAGGCGGCATCGAAAGAGGGACCCATGCTTCGCGGACTGTACGACTGGACCTTGTCGCTGGCGGCAAGGAAATCCGCCGAATGGTGGCTGGCCTTCATCGCTTTCGTCGAAAGCTCGGTTTTTCTGGTCCCGGCCGACGTTCTCTATCTGCCGATGGCCCTGTCCAGGCCCGACCGTGCCTATCGCTATGCGATTGTCGCCACCATAGCCTCGGTCCTGGGCGGCATCGCCGGCTGGTTCATCGGCCACTACGCCTATGAGGCGGTCGCCAAGCCGGTTCTCGAATTCTACGGGAAATTCGACGAGTTCGAAGCGCTGCGCCTGTCTTCGGGCGACGGCATCATTCTGCTGATGCTGGTCACGTCCGGCCTCGCCCACCTGCCGCCGATCAAGGTGGTGACGATCCTCGCCGGCGTGATCGGCTTCCCGCTTGGCTGGTTTATCCTTTCCGCCATCGTGGCGCGTGGCGCCCGCTTCCTGTTCCTGGCCTGGCTCCTGCGCAGATATGGCGAACCGATCCGCCACTTCATTGAGGAACGTCTGGGCATGATCGCCGGTCTCGGCGCGGCTGTCCTTATTCTGCTCTATCTCATCGTCCACTATCTGTTCTGACGATATCTGCCTTACGGATTGCACTGCAATGACAGCCCTCACCCAAGAACCCCGCGACAACCGTCGCACGATCGTCTCGGCATTCCTTGCCGTGGCCATGGCGGCGACGGTCGGCTCCGCCCTGGCCTTCCAGTACATAGGCGGCTACATCCCCTGCAAGCTCTGCTACGAGCAGCGCATCCCCTACTATGTCGGCGTGCCGGTGATGGTTCTCGCCTTCCTGGCGTCGGTGCTGCGCCTGCCGGCCTGGATACCGCGCGGCCTGCTTGCAATCGGCGGCCTGCTGATGCTCTACGGCCTCTACCTCGGCATCTACCATTCGGGCGTCGAATGGGCATGGTGGCCGGGCCCGACCGACTGCACCAATGTCGCCGCCCCGGTCGATACCGGCGGCAATGGCGTGCTGGATTCGCTGGACAAGTTCGTGCCGCCTTCCTGCGACAAGGCAGCGCTGCGTATCCTCGGCCTGTCGCTGGCCGGCTGGCAGGCGATCGCGGCTTTCATCCTCGGCGCTATTGCCTTCAAAGGCGCATTCGGTCGGGATTGAACCGCTCTTCCTTCTCCCCTTGTGGAAGAAGGTGGCCGAGCCAAGCGAAGCGCAGGCGAGGTCGGATGAGGGGTAGGAAAAGAGTTGGCGTACAGCCGGTACCCCTCAACCGTCTTGTCGCTTCGCGACAATCCACCTTCTCCCACAAGGTAAGAAGCCCTACGGTTCCAGCTCGACATCCCAGTAGAGATAATCCATCCAGCTTTCGTGCAGATGGTTCGGCGGAAAGAGACGGCCATTATTGTGCAAATCGTGCACCGTCGGCTGATAGGGTCTCTGCAGCGGCCACATCTTCGCCTGCGCCGGCATCATGCCGCCCTTGCGCAGGTTGCAGGGCGAGCAGGCGGCCACGACATTCTCCCATGTGGTGGCGCCGCCCCGGTGGCGGGGGATCACATGGTCGAACGTCAGATCCTCCGGCGTGCCGCAATACTGGCACTGGAAGCGGTCGCGCAGGAAAACATTGAAACGGGTGAACGCCGGATGCCGGGAAGGTTTCACATAGGCTTTCAGGCTGACGACGCTCGGCAGCTTCATCGAGAAATTCGGCGAGGAGACGGCGTGCTCGTATTCGGCGACGATATTCACACGCTCCAGGAAAACCGCCTTGATGGCGTCCTGCCACGACCAGAGCGACAAGGGGTAATAGCTGAGCGGGCGGTAGTCCGCGTTCAGCACCAGCGCTGGCAGCCCATCCGGAGATACAGCAACCGTCACTTCGCTCACCTCCTTGGTTCTCGAACCGATCAGCCCGGATACTGTAAGCCCGATGTGACATGGATGTGAAGCGCTTTGCGCACCGCACAACGTGTCAAAAACGCATGATTTCAAAGCTTTTTTGCGGCTCAGGCGGACGGAGCTGCGTCCCTGCCCTTCATTTCGCGATAGTAGGCCCAGAAAAGCCGCGCAGCGACGCCCCGCCATGGGCTCCATGATTCGGCCAGCGCGATCAGTGCTTTCTCGGGCGGACGCGGGTCGATCCCCAATGCATGGCCGACCGCACTCTGCAGAGCAACGTCCCGCGCCGGGAAGATGTCGGAATGGCCAGCCGCGAACAGAAGATAGACCTCTGCCGTCCACGGTCCGATGCCCGGCACGGCGGTCAGCGTGGCGATAGCCTCCCCGGCGTCGAGCAAGCACAGACGATGCAGGTCCAGTCCGTCCGCCACTGCTTGCGCCGCCGCAAGCAATCCACGCTGCTTCGGACGCGACAGTCCGGCCTCACGGAATATATCCTCGTCCGCCGCCAATACGGCCTCGGGCGTCAACGGATCGAGCAGGACTGTCAGCCGCCCGAAAATGGCGTCGGCGCTGGCCCGCGACACCTGCTGCGAGACGATGATCGATGCGAGGCTCCTGAAGCCGGGCTCGGAACGGCGCAGCGGCACCTGCCCTGCCTTGCCGCGCACGACCTCCAGCCGCCGGTCCAGCGCGCAAAGCGCATCCAGACCCTGCATGACGTGTTCCGGCGTGGCGATACGTTGCATGGTTTCCTTGCTCTTCCTAGCGGGGCAGGATAGCAATCCGGCGCGAACGCCGCACACCCGTTTGTTGCCGGACCATGAGCCTCCTGACATTCCGCTTCGCGCCGAGCCCGAACGGCGAACTGCATCTCGGCCACGCCTATTCGGCTTTGCTGAATGCAAAGCTGGCGCGGACGTCCGGCGGCGCCTTGCTGCTGCGCATCGAGGATATTGACATCACCCGCTGCACGCCGGAGTTCGAAGCCGGCATCTACCACGACCTCGAATGGCTGGGCATAGAATGGGAAAAACCTGTACGGCGACAGTCGGAACATTTTGACCAATACAGGGTCGCGCTTGACCGGCTTGTCGCAGAAGAACTGGTCTATCCGGCCTTCATGAGCCGCGGCGACATCCGCGCTTTTATCGCCGGAAGTGAAAGGCGCGGCCGGGCATGGCCCCGCGATCCCGACGGCGTTCCAGTTTATCCTGCCCTCGACAAAGCTCTGTCGATGAAAGAACGCAAAGCAAGAATCGCCGAGGGCGAGCCTTTCGCCTGGCGGCTCGACATGGAAAAGGCGGCAGCGAAGGCAGGCGGCACGCTATCGTGGACCGAATTCACCGAAGAAACGCTGACCGGGACCCGGACCGTCGAAGCCCGGCCGCAGGACTGGGGCGATGTTGTCATCGCCCGCCGCGATATCCCGACGAGCTACCATCTTGCCGTGACCTTGGATGACGCGCTGCAGGGCGTCACCCATGTCGTGCGCGGCATGGATTTGCAACTCGCCACCAGTGTCCAGCGCCTGCTGCAGCGCCTGCTCGGCCTGCCGGAGCCGCGCTATTTCCACCACCGCCTGATCCTCGGCCCGGATGGCCGCAAGCTTTCCAAAAGCCAGGGCGATACCGGTCTGGCGGCGCTGCGGCAGTCAGGCGCCGCACCAAAGGACATAGGCCGCATGGTCGGCCTTTCGCCCTAGGCTTTGTGCAGGCGTCGTTTCGAGACAGCCTCCAGCCGAACTGATCGCAGGTTCAACGCTTTTGCGTTGTGAATGCACGCTCTGGTCCGTAGTGATGCACCGCATCGAGGCCAGACATTCATGCTGAACATCAAATCGTTCATCCCCGGCACGTTCGTGATTCTCTGGGCCACCGGCTTCATCGGCGCGCGCTACGCCATGCCCTGGGCCGAGCCTTTCGCCTTCCTGGCGGTACGCTTCGTCCTGGCATTCCTCATTCTCGGCGCGGCGATGCTGGCATTCGGCTCCAAACGCCTGTCGAAAACCGAAGCGATGCATGCGGCCGGCGCCGGCGTCCTGATGCACGGCGTCTATCTCGGCGGCGTCTTCTGGGCGATCCACCGCGGCCTGCCGGCGGGTTTCGCGGCGCTGATCGTAGGGCTGCAGCCTCTCATCACCGCCGTGCTGGCCGGCAAGCTGCTCGGCGAAAAAATCCTGCCGCGGCACTGGCTGGGGCTGGCCGCAGGCTTTGCCGGCGTGGTGATCGTGCTCTGGCCGAGGCTCGGTGCGTTTGGCAGCGGTGTGACGGCGGCTACGCTCGCGGCAGCCGTGGTTTCGGTGTTCGCCATGAGCGCCGGCACAGTCTGGCAGAAGCGCTTCGCTTCCGGCGGCGATCTCGTCGCCGCGACCTTCTGGCAATATGTCGGCGGCGCGGCGATCATGCTACTGGCGTCGCTGGCCTTCGAGACCGGTAAGGTCACCATCAATGGCGAGTTGATTTTCGCCATGGCGTGGCTGGTGCTCGTCCTGTCGATCGGCGCCGTCTATCTGCTGATGGCGATGATCCGCGACGGCGAGATGTCGAAGGTTGCCTCGCTGTTTTACCTCGTGCCGGCTGCTACCGCGGTCATTGCCTGGGTTCTGTTCGGCGAGACCCTCAATCTCGTCCAGATCGGCGGCATGGCGATCGCCACCCTCGGCGTCAGCCTTGCCACGGCTCAGCCACCGACGCGCGCCCGTGCCTCCAGATAGCGGCTGATCGCGGCGTTGAGTTCGCCGCCGAGGATGAAGATCGCCGAGACGATGTAGAGGAACACCACCGCGATCATGATCGAGGCGAGACCGGCATAGGTCGTCACATAGGACGAGAAGTGATCGAGATAGGTGGCGAAGACGGTCGAGCCGATCAGCCAGGCGATCAGTGTGAAGATGATGCCGGGCACGATGGAGACGAAGCGGCGCTTGCCCGCCGGCAGCCAGAAATGCACGGCGAACAGGCCCGCCACGATGACCGTCGATGCGATGATGAACCGCCACAGCGTGATCGTGCCCATATAGGGCTTGATCCACTCGAAATTCGCCTCCGCGATGCGCGCCAGGATCGGCGCGAAAACCAGCAGCACGCTGATCACCAGAAAACCCAGCGTGGCGATCATCACGAAGGCGATGCTCTGGACGCGCCGGTAGACGATGCCGCGTGTCTCCGAAACACGGTAGGCGCGGTTGAGCGAGGTCCGTAGCGCCTCGATACCGTTGGAGGCGAAAAACGCCGCCAGGATGACGCCGTAGGTCAGCAGATCGGTCCTCTGCACGGTCAGCACATTCAGCACCTCGCGCGCGATCGGCTTGGCGATCTGCTCGGGCCAGGTGTCGAACACCAGATGCACCGCGGTGTCGGCGAAGGCCTGCGCGCCGAGAAAGCTCGCCAGCGTCGTGGCGAAGATCAGGAACGGAAACAGCGCCATCAGCGCGGTGATCGCCAGATGGCTGGCCATTGCCCAACCATCGTCGGTGTTGAAATGGCCGAGCGCATCGTAGAGCACGCGTTTGAGGGCGACAATGTTGCGCAGCAAGGATCCGTCCTGCGATTGTATCCGGCCCGCGAATATGGGAAGTGATTCCAGCAAATGGCAAGCCTTGAAGGAACTACGGTTCCCCCACACGAAGAGTTGCGCAGCATTATCGTCACCGGCGCCTCGTCCGGCATCGGCGCTTTTTGCGCGCGGGCGCTGAAGGCGGACGGCTGGCGGGTTTTCGCAACCGCCCGCAAGGCGAAGGACCTGGATGCCCTGGCTGCCGACGGCATCGAAGCCTTCTACATGGACTACCGCGAGCCGCGGTCGATCGAGGCGATGTTCGATTCGGTGATGGAGCGCACCGGCGGACGGCTGGATGCGCTTTACAATAACGGCGCCCACGCGCAGGCGGGTGCGGTGGAAGACCTGTCGGTTGAAGCGCTGCGCGAACAGTTCGAGGCTAATTTCTTCGGCTGGCACGACCTGACCCGGCGCGCCGTCCATGTCATGCGCGCTCGCGGCAGGGGCCGTATCGTCCACTGCTCCTCGATCCTCGGCCTGCTGCCGGCTCGCTATCGCGGCGCGTACTGCGCCTCGAAATATGCGCTTGAAGGGTTGATGACGAGCCTGCGCCTGGAACTCGGCGGCAGCGGCATCCATGTGTCGATGATCGAGCCGGGCTCGGTGGAATCGAAAATCCATGCCAACGGCATGATGTGGTTCCTGCGAAACATCGATTACGGCCGCTCTCCGCATAGGGCCGGATACAGGGCGCAGCTGGAAGATATGCGCAGCGGCGGCAAGCGTCCCGATTTGAAGGCCGAGCCCGCCATCGTCTATGCCGCTTTGCGCCACGCGCTTCTGTCGCGGCGCCCGCGCCCGCACTATGTGGTAACTATGCCGGCGAAAGTCGGCGTCCTGCTCAGGCGCATCCTGCCGGCCTCGCTGCTTTATCGTATTCTGGCGCGCCACGCCTGACCGCAAACCGAACTGGAGCCGCTATGGCAACCGTCTTCAACATTCTTGCCATCGTCGTCATGGTTGCCGTCGTGGTCGTCCTGATCCGCGGCCTCGTCAACATGATGCGTGGCGGCGACGGCATCACCTCGAACAAGCTCATGCAAGCCCGCGTGCTGCTGCAATTCATCGCCCTGGTGCTGATCCTGGCAGCATTCTATTTCACCCGAAGCTGAGGCTGATTCGACGCCGATGGTGAAGCTGAACAAGATCTACACGCGCACCGGCGACGACGGAACGACCGGGCTGGGCACCGGCGAACGGCGCTCCAAGGCCGATCTGCGGATAGAAGCCTGCGGCGTGGTTGACGAAACCAATGCCTGCATCGGGCTTGCCCGCCTTCACACGGCCGCCCCTCATCCGCAGATCGACGCCATGCTCGCCCGCATTCAGAACGATCTTTTCGATCTCGGCGCCGATCTTACCGTGCCCGACGACGGCAAGCCGCTGGAATACGAGCCGCTGAGGATCGTCGCCAGCCAGGTCGAGAGGCTGGAAAAGGACATAGACCTCATCAACCGCGAACTGCAGCCCCTGAAATCCTTCGTGCTCAATGGCGGCACGCCGGCCGCCGCCGCGCTGCACCTGGCGCGTACGGTCGCGCGCCGGGCAGAAAGGGTCATGGTCGCGCTCGCCGCCAACCCGGCCGAGCACGTCAACCGCGAAGGCCTGAAATACATCAACCGCGTCTCGGATTTCCTGTTCGTCGCCGCCCGCGCGGTCAATGACAACGGAAACGCCGATGTGTTATGGGTTCCTGGCAAGAACCGCTGACGATCCCGTAGGGGCGGTTGGACCGGGGGCTGAATGTTCATTCCGCTGCATGACGCCAACAGCCTCCACTATATCAAGGTTCAATACGTCACGATCGGGCTGATCGCGGCAAACGTGCTGATCTATCTCGGCACGACGCTCGGAGGCGAACAATTCTCCGTCGCAGCGGTCCTGGGACTGGGCTTCATCCCTTCCGTCGTCCACGACACGGCCGAACTGCCGGTGCAATTCGTCGTCGTTCCCGAAACCTTCAGCTACGTCACCTACGCCTTCCTGCACGCTGACATCTTCCATCTCGGCGGCAACATGCTGTTCCTTTGGGTGTTCGGCGACAATGTCGAAGACGCGCTGGGCCATGTGCGCTATCTGATCTTCTATCTGCTATGCGCAATCGCGGGGGCATTTGTCCACGGCCTCGTTGCGCCGGATTCGCGTGAGCCGCTGATCGGCGCTTCGGGCGCCATTGCCGGTGTGGTCGCCGCCTATCTGATCCTGCACCCGCGCGTGAAAATCTGGATCCTCGCTTTCGGCCGCATCCCGCTGCGCATACCTGCATACATAACGCTGGCTTTGTGGATTCTGCTGCAATTCGTCATGTTTGCAGCCGACGGCGAGGACCAGGTGTCATGGGCATGCCATGTCGGCGGCATCGTCGCGGGCGCCATTCTTGTGCTGATCCTGCGGCGCAGGGACGTTCCTCTGATGGACAAGGAGATTGTTACGCCGCGCTCGGTCAAGGTCGAGCAGAAGAGCGCGGTGGAGCCTGTCGAGGCGGCGCCCGCGCCCCGCTGGGGCCGCCAGTAAAGCGACATTATTCAACCGATTTTGGCGTTTGGCGCATATTGACGTGTCCATTGCCCGCAACTACGGTCCGCGCGCTTTCGGAGGCTGGCCGGACCGCAGGGTCCGGCGCCCGAAGACTGGAATTCGGCCAGGAATGTCGGCATTCGACAACTCCCAGCGGGCAGGCGCTGCTATGCGCACGCCGACATCATGAGAGGTGAGGTTGAGATGAAAGTACTTGTGCCGGTCAAGCGCGTCGTCGACGCGAATGTGAAGGTTCGGGTGAAGTCCGACAGCTCCGGCGTCGAGCTTGCCAATGTGAAGATGGCGATGAACCCATTCGACGAGATCGCGGTTGAAGAAGCGATCCGCCTGAAGGAAGCCGGCAAGGTCGAGGAGATCGTGGTCGTCTCGATCGGTCCGCAGCAGGCGCAGGAAACGCTACGCACCGCGCTCGCCATGGGCGCCGACCGGGCGATTCTGGTCAAGGTCGACGAGGCGGTCGAACCGCTCGGTGTCGCCAAGGTGCTGAAGGGCGTGGTCGAGGCTGAGCAGCCCGGCCTTGTGATCCTCGGCAAGCAGGCGATTGACGACGATTCCAACCAGACAGGTCAAATGCTGGCGGCGCTGCTTGGCTGGGCGCAGGGTACTTTCGCCTCCAAGGTGGAACTGAGCGGCGATAAGGCCAAGGTGACGCGCGAGGTCGACGGCGGCCTGCAGACGGTCGAGTTGAAGATGCCGGCCATCGTGACGGTCGACCTTCGTCTCAATCAGCCGCGCTACGCTTCGCTTCCGAACATCATGAAAGCCAAGAAGAAGCCGCTCGATGAAAAGACGGTGGCCGATTTCGGCGCCGACGTGACACCGCGGCTCAAGGTGCTGAAGACCGAGGAGCCGGGCGGCCGCAAGGCCGGCGTCAAGGTCAAGACCGTGGCCGAGCTGGTGTCCAGCCTCAAATCCGCTGGCGTGTTGTAAGCGATCCGGAAAGGAAAAAACCATGGCAATTCTCCTCATCGCCGAACACGACAATGCTTCGCTTTCCGACCAGACCGG
>CBFGLW010000029.1:0-32632 GCA_965649745.1 uncultured Mesorhizobium sp.
CTCCGCCGCCCCGGTCGGCGCGCCCGCGCCGCCCGCCCGACGCTTCCTGATCGACTGCCGCGTGTTCGCTCATGATAGGTCTTCCTGAATCCGCCTGCGCCCTGCGCAGCACCTTCGCCGGATCGTAGCCAAGCACCCTATTCGAAACGGCTCGCCAGCGCCAAGCTCTGTCGCAAAATCGACAAGCAAAACCGGCGATGGCCGGCCCGGATTCCGGTCGCTTTCCTTTTGCACAAAGTCGCAAATCGGCTATGGAGAGGCGCCTGTCGCGCGATACGTATTGGTGCGACATACGAGCAGGCCGCAGGCGCCGGCCATTTGGAGCTGGATACCATGTCCGACGACGAGATCATCCTGTCCGAGCTTTCCGACGACGAACTCGTGCAGCAGATGCACGACGACCTCTATGACGGGTTGAAGGAGGAGATCGAGGAAGGCACCAACATCCTGCTCGAGCGCGGCTGGGCTCCCTACAAGGTGCTGACCGAAGCGCTTGTCGAAGGCATGCGCATCGTCGGCGAGGATTTCCGCGACGGCATCCTGTTCGTGCCGGAGGTGCTGCTCTCCGCCAATGCCATGAAGGCCGGCATGGCGATCCTCCGCCCCCTGCTCGCGGCCACCGGCGCGCCCAAGCAGGGCAAGATGATCATCGGCACCGTCAAGGGCGACATCCACGACATCGGCAAGAACCTTGTCGGCATGATGATGGAAGGCGCCGGCTTCGACGTCATCGACCTCGGCATCAACAATGCCGTGGAAAAATATCTCGCAGCAATTGAGGAGCATCAGCCCGACATCGTCGGCATGTCGGCGCTTTTGACCACAACCATGCCCTACATGAAGGTCGTGATCGACACGCTGAAGGAAAAAGGCATTCGCGACGACCTGATCGTTCTGGTCGGCGGCGCGCCCCTCAACGAGGAATTCGGCAAGGCTGTCGGCGCCGACGCCTATTGCCGCGACGCCGCCGTGGCGGTGGAAACGGCCAAGGATCTGGTCAAGCGTAAGCACAATGTGCGCGCCTCCGCCTGAGGTTGGAAAAGGCCGCGTCTTGTGGCGCGGCCCTTCTGTCACCAGATATGGAAGACAAGCTACCTTACGCTGTCGTCCACTGCATCGGCGGTGTTCTTGATATCCTGACCGGCGCCGCGCACGGTGTTGGCGCAACCGGCCAGGGCCAGCGCGCAAAGGACAGCTGCGATCGGGGCAATGCGTAGCAGTTTCATGGATGTCTCCCTCGCTAGATGACTTGCAGGGGAGCAACGAAAGCCGGCTGAACTGGTTCCATGGTCGAGGCACGAAAAGACAGGACGGATAAGGACGGCAGGCTGCTGGTCATCGCCTGCGGCATGATCGCGCGCGAAGTGCTGGCGGTGAAGGAGCAGGCCGCGCTCGATCACCTCGACCTTACCTGCCTTCCGGCGGACTTCCATTTTCATCCCGACCGCATCGCGCCCGCCATGGACAAGGCGATTGCCGAGGCCAGGGCGGAAGGCTATCGCAACATCTTCGTCGGATATGCGGATTGCGGCACCGGCGGGACGCTGGACCGAATCTGCGAGAAGCACGGCGTCGAGCGGATGGAGGGGCCGCACTGCTTTGCCTTCTACCAGGGCATGGACGCCTACGCCGAGGTCGCCGAAGACGACATGATGTCCTTCTACATGACCGATTTCCTGTGCCGGCAGTTCGACGCGTTCTTCATGAAGCCGCTCGGACTGGACCGGCATCCGGAGCTGATCCAGGACTATTTCGGCAACTACGAAAAGCTGATCTATCTCGCCCAGACCGACGACCCCGAACTTGACCGCGTGGCCGAACGCGCGGCAAAGCTGCTCGGCCTCGTCTACGAACGCCGCGCCACGGGATATGGCGATTTGACCGCGGGGCTTGAAAAAGCGGCCACAGCAATATGTTAGTTGTTTCGTGCGTCCTTCGAGGCTCGCTTCGCTTTCGGGGCGAGCCTCGAAGGACGCACCGAAAACTGGAGCCCTCATGCGCCTGCTTATGCTCGCTCTCGCCGCCGTCTCTGCCCTTGCCGCCGCGCCGGCTCTGGCCGATGGCGAGGTGCAGAAAATCATGACGCCCGCCGACAGTGCTCGGCTGGAAAAATACGGCGACACGCGCAAGGCCGCGCTTGAAGAAGCCAGGGCCGGCAGCCCGGCCGAGGTGAAAGTGCTCGACGAGGTTCTGGCCCGGCCGCTCGTCGCCTTCTCCGACAAGGACCTGACGGGCAACTGGCAATGCCGCACCATCAAGGCCGGCGGCATCGGCCCGCTGGTCGTCTATGGCTGGTTCAAGTGCAAGGTCACCGACGACGGGTCCGGCTGGATGCTGGAGAAGCTGACCGGCTCGCAACGCACCAGGGGCCGTTTCTACGACGACGGGGAAAAGCGTGCGATCTATCTCGGTAGCGGTTTCATCGCCGGCGACCCGGTCAAACGTTACGGCAGCGGCCCCCAGACCGATCAGGTCGGCTACGCCTTCCGCACCGGCGCCAACGCCTGGCGCATCGAATTCCCGGCGCCGTACTACGAATCCAAGCTCGACATCATGGAACTGAAGCGCTGAGGTTTCGGCCTCGAACCGCGTTCATCCTCGCCGCCAGGCATTCGATTTGCGACGCATTCGCGCGTCGCTTTTGAATGCGCACGCGTCGTGCCATGAGAAGCGGGCGCATATCGCTTGCGGCAATGCTTCCAACAGCAGGAGCTGAACATTCATGGCCGATCTGATCGTCGTCTACTGGCGCGATATCCCCGCCCAGATCATCGTCAGGAAAGGCCGGACCAGCGCCAAGCGTGAGCTGCCGCTGCGCTTCACCGAGGCGATCGATATGGCGGCCATGCGCTCGGGCGCCGCCGAGACCGACGCCTATCTGGCGGAATGGCGCAAGGCCGAGCCGATTCCTGTGGGCGACGACCTCGAAGCCGAGGCTGACAAGGCGGCGGCAGATTTCGACGCACGATATGGGCAGGAGCGGCTTGTCGCTCTTGCCAAGGCAGGCGGCAAGGAAAATGGATAACACCCAGCCGAAAACCCAGACATCGTCGACCACCGCCAAAGGCCCGGCCGGTACGGACGCGACGCTGCCGCCGGCCGCGCCCGAAGGCGTCACCCAGGCCAGCGTCGTCAAGAAGACGGCGCCGAAATCGGACTACAAACCGGCCGATATCTCGCCGCAGCGGCGCGTCCAGCGCAGCTATACGGTGCGCCTGTGGGCCGTGCGGCATTCGCGCCTGCTCGAATGGTTCTATTCGCGCTTCGCCGATGCCTTCCTGATGCTGCATCCATTGTGGAAAGGCATCGGCTACGGCCGCGTCGAAGCGCCGGTCAAGTTCATTGAAAAGCGCGTGAAAGGCTTCATGTTCGACTGCCGCATGTGCGGCCAGTGCATCCTGTCTTCCACCGGCATGTCATGCCCGATGAACTGCCCCAAACAGTTGCGCAACGGCCCGTGCGGCGGCGTGCGTGCCAACGGCAATTGCGAGGTCGAGCCCGACATGCCCTGCGTCTGGGTCAAGGCATGGGAAGGCTCGCGCAACATGCAGCGCGGCGATGCGATCCTGAATGTGCAGAAGCCGGTCGACCAGTCGCTGCGCGAAACCTCCGCCTGGCTGCGGGTCACGGCGCAGGCGGCAGCGGCGAGGGAAGTAAAGGCGGGCGCGGCATGATCGCGAGGACAGCTTCGAACAGGTCGGCGGATTTACCCCCACCCCTAACCCCTCCCCTCAAGGGGGAGGGGAACTGGGCATGCGGCAGCTCCCCCTCCCCCTTGAGGGGAGGGGTTAGGGGTGGGGGTGACGTCGAAATATGCGGGGCTTCACAACTATGACCCCCCGCCCCCTCCAACCCGACGAAAACCCCGCCGGCATTCACCTGCCGCTCGATCCGCTGCCCGGCCACACCTCGCGCGGGCGGCTGGAGCGCGTCTTGCGCCGCGGCGAGTTCGCCGTCACCACCGAGCTCAACCCGCCCGACAGCGCCGACCCGGAGGATGTCTACAACCGCGCGAAAATCTTCGACGGCTGGGTCGACGCCATCAATGCCGTCGATGCGTCCGGCGCCAACTGCCACATGTCCTCGGTCGGCATCTGCGCGCTTTTGACCCGCATGGGTTATGCCCCGATCATGCAGATCGCCTGCCGCGACAAGAACCGCATCGCCATCCAGGGCGACGTGCTCGGCGGCGCGGCGATGGGCGTCGCCAACATGCTGTGCCTGACCGGTGACGGCGTCCAGGCCGGCGACCAGCCGGGCGCCAAGCCGGTCTTCGATCTCGACTGCATGTCGCTGCTGGAGACCATCCGCGTCATGCGCGACAATGGCAAGTTCCTGTCTGGCCGCAAGCTGACGACCCCGCCGCAGCTTTTCCTCGGCGCGGCGATCAACCCCTTCGCCCCGCCCTACGATTTCCGTCCGCATCGCCTCGGCAAGAAGATCGCCGCCGGCGCGCAGTTCGTGCAGAGCCAGTACTGCTTCGACGTGCCGATGTTCCGCACCTACATGCAGCGCGTCCGCGATCTCGGCTACACCGAACAGGTCTTCGTGCTGTGCGGTGTCGGCCCCTTGGCCTCGGCCAAGACCGCCAAATGGATCCGCTCCAACGTGCCGGGCATTCACATCCCCGATGCCGTCATCAAGCGGCTGGAAGGCGCACAGGACCAGAAGAAGGAAGGCAAGCAGCTCTGCATCGACATCATCGACGAGGTCAAGGAAATCCCCGGCGTGTCAGGCATCCATGTCATGGCCTACCGGCAGGAGGAATATGTCGCCGAAATCGTCGATGAATCCGGCGTGCTCAAGGGCCGCCAGCCGTGGAAACGCGAGGCCCGGCCGGACGACCGGATGGTCGCCGACCGGCTGGAAAGCATCCTCAACGAAGGCATCACCGAGACCCAGGTCGACATGGTGAAGACAGCGCATTGACGGCCCTGGCGGCTTGATCGAAAACAGATAGCGATATAAAGAAATCTTTATATCCCCAGACGGAGACCTTTATGACCCGCACCATCGTTGCCTCGGCCAGCCGCGAGATCGTCATCGGCTTCGACCAGCCGTTCTGTGTCATCGGCGAGCGCATCAACCCGACCGGCCGCAAGAAGCTGGCCGCCGAGATGGTGGCGGGCAATTTCGAGACCGTCATCAAGGATGCGCTGGAGCAGGCCGCCGCGGGCGCCACGATGCTCGACGTCAATGCCGGCGTCACCGCCGTCGACCCCAATGCCACCGAACCGGCCCTGTTGGTGCAGACGCTGGAGATCGTGCAGGACCTTGTCGACCTGCCGCTGTCCATAGATTCTTCCGTGACCGCCGCCATCGAGGCAGCACTGAAGGTGGCCAAGGGCCGCCCACTGGTCAATTCCGTCACCGGCGAGGAGGAAAAGCTGGAGGCCATCCTGCCGCTGGTGAAGAAGTACAATGTCCCGGTCGTCGCCATCTCCAATGACGAGACCGGCATTTCCATGGACCCGGACGTGCGCTTCGCCGTGGCCAAGAAGATCGTCGAACGCTGCGCCGACCACGGCATTCCGGCGCATGACGTGGTGGTCGATCCGCTGGTCATGCCCATCGGCGCGCTTGGCGACGCCGGCCGTCAGGTGTTCGCGCTGCTGCGCCGCCTGCGCGAGGAACTCAAGGTCAACACCACCTGTGGCCTGTCCAACATCTCCTTCGGCCTGCCGCACCGCCACGGCATCAACGCCGCCTTCATCCCCATGGTGATCGGCGCCGGCATGACCAGCGCCATCATGAATCCCTGCCGCCCGCAGGAAATGGAGGCCGTGCGCGGCGCCAATGTGCTGGCCGGCACCGACAAGGACTGCATGACCTGGATCAAGACCTATAAGGACTACAAGCCGGGCGAAGTCCATGCGCCTGCCCCGGTCGCGGTTACCGCGCCGGGCGAAGGCGCATCGGGCGGAGGAAGGCGTCGTGGCGGCCGCGAGGCAAGACTGGCAAGGGGATAAAAGATGGGCACGGCGTTGACGACCCCTTCGCCCCGTTTACGGGAAGAAGGTGGCCCGAAGGGCCGGATGAGGGGCAGCGCTCCCTCATCAAGGGTTACGCTGCCCCTCACCTGCCTGCCGGCATCCTCTCCCCGCAAACGGGGCGAGGAGAGCTTCCCATGAACGCCCATCCCAACCCTGCCGACCCCCTCGTCCTGTTCATGCCGTCGGGCAAGCGCGGGCGGTTTCCGGCCGGCACGCCGATCCTCGACGCAGCGCGCTCGCTCGGCGTCTATGTGGAATCCGTCTGCGGTGGGCGCGCCACCTGCGGCCGTTGCCAGGTCGAGGTGCAGGAGGGCAATTTCGCCAAGCACAAGATCGTTTCCTCCAACGACCACATTTCGCCCAAGGGGCCGAAGGAGGAGCGCTACGAGCGCGTGCGCGGCCTGCCCGAGCATCGCCGCCTCTCCTGCTCGGCAACCATTCAGGGCGATCTCGTCATCGACGTGCCGCAGGACACCGTCATCAATGCGCAGGTCGTGCGCAAGGCGGCCACCGACCGCCATATCGAACGCAACGCCGCCATCCAGCTCTGCTATGTCGAGGTCGAGCAGCCCGACATGCACAAGCCGCTCGGCGATCTCGACCGCCTGAAGCTGGCGCTAGAGAAGGAATGGGGCTGGAAGGACCTGCTGGTCGCGCCGTACCTCATTCCGCAGGTGCAGAAAATCCTGCGCACCGCCCTGCCGGACCAGCCGGAGGTCGGCGAGGGCAAATGGGGCGTCACCGCCGCCATCCATCGCGACATGGATTCCTCGCGGCCGTTTATCGTCGCGCTCTATCCCGGGCTGAAGAACGAAGCCTACGGCATCGCCTGCGACATCGGCTCGACCACCATCGCCATGCATCTGGTGTCGCTGCTGTCCGGCCGTGTCATTGCCTCGTCCGGCGCGTCCAATCCGCAGATCCGCTTCGGCGAAGACCTGATGAGCCGCGTCTCCTACGTGATGATGAATCCGGACGGGCGCGAGGCCATGACGAAAGCGGTGCGCGAAGCCGTCAACACGCTGATCGGCAAGGTCTGCGCCGAGGGCGGCGTCAACCGGCACGACATTTTCGACTGCGTTTTCGTCGGCAACCCGATCATGCACCATCTGTTCCTCGGCATCGATCCGACCGAACTCGGCCAGGCGCCTTTCGCGCTTGCCGTTTCCGGCGCGCTGCAGCTTTGGGCGCATGAGATCGATATCGACGTCAGCAAGGGCGCCCGGCTCTATATGCTGCCCTGCATCGCCGGCCATGTCGGCGCCGATGCCGCCGGCGCAACCCTGTCGGAAGGCCCTTACCGGCAGGACCGCATGATGCTGCTGGTCGATGTCGGCACCAATGCCGAGATCGTGCTGGGCAACAGGAAACGCGTCGTCGCCGCCTCATCGCCCACCGGCCCCGCCTTCGAAGGCGCGGAGATTTCGTCCGGCCAGCGTGCGGCGCCCGGCGCCATCGAGCGGGTGCGCATCGATCCCGAGACGCTGGAGCCGAGATATCGCATCATCGGCGTCGACAAATGGTCGGACGAGGACGGCTTCGAGGATGCGGCGAAGGCGACCGGCATCACCGGCATCTGCGGCTCGGCCATCATCGAGGTGGTGGCGGAAATGTATCTTTCCGGCATCATTTCAGAGGATGGTGTGGTCAAGGGGTCGCTTGCCGCGCGCTCGCCCCGCATCGTCCAGAACGGCCGCACCTTCTCCTATCTGCTGCGTGAAAGCCAGGAAGGCGGTCCGCGCATCACCGTCACCCAGAACGATATTCGCGCCATCCAGCTCGCCAAGGCGGCGCTCTATGCCGGCGTCAAGCTCTTGATGGAGAAGCAGGGCGTCGAGACCGTCGACACGATCCGCTTCGCCGGCGCCTTCGGCTCCTTCATCGACCCGAAATACGCCATGGTGCTTGGCCTGATCCCCGATTGCGACCTCGCCGAAGTGAAGGCGGTCGGCAACGCCGCCGGCACCGGCGCGCTGATGGCGCTGCTCAACCGCGACCATCGCCGCGAGATCGAGAAGGAAGTCGCCCGCATCGAGAAGATCGAGACGGCGCTGGAGCCGCATTTCCAGCAGCTCTTCGTCGATGCCATGGCGTTGCCCAACAAGGTCGACCCATTCCCCAAACTCGCCGAGCAGGTCAAGCTGCCGCCGCGGCAGGTGTCGGAACCCGGTCCGGGCGGCGAAGGCGCCCCCCGCCGCCGCTCGCGCGAGGAGCGTGCCGCGCGGCGCGGCCGGAGTTGAACCGGCGGGCACATCCGGACGCACACGATTGCTTGTCCGCTCGCTCCTCCTTGGGTAGCATGATCCTCTCAACCTTGGGAGGAAACCATGAGCGAGACCTTCAAATCCGGCGATGTCGTGCGCCTGAAATCCGGCGGTCCCAACATGACGGTGAACGATACCGCAGCCTCGGGCATGTATCTATGCAACTGGTTCAACCGCGACGGCGATGTCTGGACCCCGCAGCACGCCGCTTTCAAGCCATATCAGCTCGTCATGGTCGAGCAGCGGTCGAACTGACAACAGGACAGCCGCAGCCGGCGGTCACAACTCCGCGGTGACGCCGCGTCAACATTGACATCTCCGGCTAACGAACGATCTTTTGCAGCGAGGGAGGGCTTTGTTGTCTGGATTTGTCGTTCTGCCTCATGCCAAGCCTCAAAAGCCGTATCGTCGCCTTTGTCCTGCGTCACAGCCGCAAGAAGGCCTTCGCCACCCCTGAGAATATGCAGCGCTGGATCGCGCAGGCGCGCAAGCGACAGAGCCACCGGCCGCCCGCCTGGATGACGGAGCGCTATGGCATCGAAACCCGCAACGTCGACGGTTTTCCCGTCTATGAAATCCCGCCCCGCGCCGGCTCGACCAAGCGGATTCTTTACCTGCACGGCGGCGCCTACGTCTTTGAAATCACATCCTATCACTGGGCTTTGATCGCCGAGATGGCGGACCGGCTCGGCTACGGCTTCACCGTTCCGATCTATCCGATAGCCCCGGAGCACGACTTCCATGACATGTTCGGCATGGTCGGCGACGTCTACCGTTCCATGCTGGAGGAAACTGATCCGCAGGACATCGTCTTCATGGGCGATTCAGCCGGCGGCAACATGGCCGTGGTGCTGACCATGATGATGGCCGAGAAAGGCCTGCCGGTTCCGGGCAGCCACGTGCTGATCTCGCCCGGCCTCGACGTTTCCCTGACCAACCCGGCCACCATCGAAGCCGAGCTTGCCGATCCATGGCTTGGCATTCCTGGCGGCCAGGAGGCGATCCGCCTCTACAGCGCCGGCATGGAGCCGACCGACTGGCACATCAGCCCAATCTACGGCGACCTCTCGATCCTACCCCCCACCCTGCTGCTGACCGGCTCGCACGACATGCTGACGCCCGACAACCTGATCTTCGTCGACAAGGCGCGCGACGCCGGCGTCGAGGTGGAACTGGTCTATGGCGAGGGCATGTTCCACGTCTGGCCGCTCATCCGAATGCCGGAAGCGCGACGGGCAAGGGACAGCATCGTGGCGTTTCTGACGGGGAAGCAAGGCAATAGGTCGGCAACAGGCAATTTGCACCAACAGGCAAAAGTCGCCGCCATTTCCAAAACGACCGTAGCGCAGCG
Source organism: uncultured Mesorhizobium sp. (assembly GCA_965649745.1). Lineage (GTDB taxonomy): Bacteria > Pseudomonadota > Alphaproteobacteria > Rhizobiales > Rhizobiaceae > Mesorhizobium. Next base: position 9,609 of record CBFGLW010000029.1, read on the forward strand.
GAGTAAAACCCCGGTCGTCATCCCGGAAAGCTCGGCGAGCGAAGCGAGTTGAGCTTATCCGGGATCCATGCCGGAACCTGCCAGATCACGGACTGGATCCCGGCGCGCGGTCGCTGCGCTCCCTTGGCCGGGATGACGCCGTAGGTTGAAGACCGGACCTAAAACTTCCCCGTTTCCTTGAAGGTCTCGAACGTCGCGCGGATATGGTCGGCCACCGCCTGCACCGGCGCGCTGGCGTCCGGCGTCACCAGCATGGCGAGGATATAATTGCCGATGGTCGGCATTCCGTCAGGCAAGCCAAGCTCTACCATATCGTCGGTGATGAACGATTTCGGCAGCGGCGCGACCGCGAGGTCCGACATGATCGCCGCCCGCTGGCCAGCCGTATGCGCGCTCATATAGGCGACGCGGAAATTGCGGCCCTGGCGTCCGAGCGCATCGAGCGCCCCGGCGCGCCAAGCGCACCCCTCTTCCCAGACCGAAACCGGCAGCGGTTCGCGCATATGGGCGCAGCCGCCCTTCGCGCCTGCCCATACGATAGGCTCGGTCAGCAGCGTCTCGGCGCCGTTGGCGGCGCCCGTCGAATTGGTCAGGAGCGTGATGTCCAGCGTCCGGTCGTCCATGCGCCGGCGCAGATTGATCGATTGGTCGATGGTCACGTCCACCGCAATCGAAGGATGCGACTGGGCGAAGCGCTTCAGCACATGCGGCAGCACGCGCTCGCCATAGTCGTCCGGCGAGCCGAGCCGCACGACGCCGACAATGTCGGGCACGATGAACTTGGAAACGGCCTCGCGGTTGATCGCCAGCAGCCGCCGCGCATAGCCAAGCAGCATCTCGCCGTCCGTCGTCAGCGAGACCGAGCGGGCGTCGCGCAGGAAGACGGCCCGGCCGAGAATATCCTCGAGCTTCTTGATTTGCATCGACACCGCCGATGGTGTGCGGAACACCGAGGTCGCCGCGATGGTGAAGCTGCCGGTCTCGGCAATCGCCACGAAGGTACGCAGCACGTCCAGGTCCAGCAGAGGCAGCGGGTGATTGAGCGGGGCGTTCATCTCGGATGCCTTTCAATTTTTCTGATACAAAGCATCATTCCATTTCGTTTGATTGAACATCAAGCCGGGAGCATAGTCAACAGCGTCAACGAAGTTCATCGGCCCCGAGGGCCAAACGAGGAAGGAGAAGATCATGTTTATTCTGTCGACCATCGGCCGCATCGTTTCCGATTTCAGCGCCGCCCGCGCCCGTTACCGGACCGAACGCGCCATCAGCATGCTGCCGCAGGAAGTCCAGAAGGATATCGGCTGGCCGGAGGTCAGAGATAACCGCGTGCGTGAACACGGAGCTGGCACCTGGGCCGGCGCAAAATGACCCACTGTCGTCCGGTTTGAAGGCCTGCCGCTCGAAACGGCAGGCCTTTTTTCATTTCTGGACGCCCCGAATTGCCGTTCCGGGCATCCCATGTCGCTTTTCATATCAAGCGCTTCGCTTTTGCGATCGGGTTTTCCCAAACACAGGCCTATATCCGCGCCGCAAACGAGCTGCCCCACTCCACAACGCGAAGGCGACCCGTCTGAGCAACCCTATGGAGTTTGAGATGAAGCTGTTCGCCCGTCTGTTTTCCCGCCGCCAAACCAACCTCACCACCGCGCTGGAACGTCAGCGCCTTTCCCGCACCATGCCCGGCCAGACCGGCGCCGTCGCGGCTGCGAAACTGGGCTTCCTGGCCTGATCCGTCCCGGCGTTCCGTCTGGCTGAAAAACCTTCAAGCCGCTTCGACCGGATCGAGGCGGCTTTGTACTGCCGCCGGCTACACGCGGAAATTCACGGAAATCCGCCAATTGCCCATTTGCGACCCATGTCGCAAATATTGTTCCGGTGTAGCTTCCTAGCCAATTGACAACAAAGGCTTTTCCTGATGCCTTTGCTGATCGCGACATTCTGTTCGCGTCATGGCTGCGAGAGGTTTCCCGTGAACGCCGTCAAACATCCGATCAAGCGGTCGTTTGTCTTCTTTCTTATTCCCGATTTCACCATGGTGGCGTTTGCCGCGGCGCTCGACCCGCTGCGGCTGGCGAACCGCATCCTCGGCTACGAGGCCTACACATGGCGCCTCGCCAGCCTCGACGGCAAGCCGGTGCGCGCCTCCAACGGGGTCGAATGCGCCGTCACCACCTCTCTGGAGGATGAACGCAGGAAGATGGCGGGACCGGACCGTCCGTCCATGGCCATCGTCTGCAGCGGCATCGATGTCGAGAAATACCACAACAAGACCGCCTTCGCCTGGCTGCGGGAGGAATATAACCGCGGCGTCGCCGTCGGCGGCCTGTGCACGGGCGCCTATGTCTTGGCCGCAGCCGGCCTGCTCTCCAACAAGCGCTGCGCCATTCACTGGGAGAACCTTCCCGGCTTCCAGGAGGCTTTCCCCAAGGCGAACGTCTTCGCCGACCTGTTCGAGGTCGACCAGAATATCTACACCTGCGCCGGCGGCACCGCCGCGCTCGACATGATGCTCAAGCTGATCGGCGACGATTTCGACGAGAGCCTTGTGAACCGCGTCTGCGAGCAGGTGCTGACGGATCGCGTCCGCAACCAGAGCGACCGCCAGCGGCTGCCGCTGCGCGCGCGCCTCGGTGTTCAGAACTCCAAGGTTCTCAGCATCATAGAATTGATGGAATCGAACCTGGCCGAACCGCTTTCGCTGGTCGAGATCGCCGACCATGTCGACCTGTCGCGCCGCCAGATCGAACGGCTGTTCCGCACCGAAATGGGGCGCTCGCCTGCCCGCTATTATCTGGAGATACGGCTCGACCGCGCCCGCCATCTGCTGATCCAGTCGTCGATGCCGGTGGTGGAGGTGGCGGTGGCCTGCGGCTTCGTCTCGGCGTCGCATTTCTCCAAATGCTACCGGGAGCTCTATGCCCGCTCGCCCCAACAGGAGCGCGTCGACCGCAAACACCTGCTGGCCGCCTGATCGACGCAAGGAATCGAGAGCTTTCAGGCGGCCCGTGGCCGCCCCCTACCGGTCGGTGTCGTCGTACATCCAGGTGCGGTTGCGCCATAGTTTCTCGCCGACCAGACAGTCCGCGGCCGGCTTCTGCTGCGCCAGCAAGACTGGCGGATTCGCCGCTTCCTCCCTTGCCCAGTGCGGCGAAGCGGGACCCGCCAGTTCGAGCACCAGCTTGCGGCGGATGGCTTCGGGGAACTGCGTCCAGTCGTTGACCGGGATCATGAAAGCGCCCGGACCGCCAATGACGCAGTCGGCGTAGTAGCGGTCGAGATCGGTGACGTCGTAGATGCTGGTGAAGCCGCCGCGCGTCATCAGCGGCAGCCCGTTGATCGTGATGCCCTGCTCGACCAGATCGTCGCGGACGGACTCGACCGGCGCGCCCTGGTTGTTGGGCCCGTCGCCGGAAATGTCGATGACGCGCTTCACCGCCTGGAAATTGCTCTCGGCGAACAGATCGCCGCCGAAGCTGAGCGCCCCGGAAATCGACGTGCGCCGCGCGCTGTTCGGCGGGCCGGCGCTGAGTTGTTGCACGACGCGCTCGGCATCGGCCTTGTTGGCGACGACGGTCCAGGGAACGATGACATGCTGCGTCGCCGACCCGGCCCATTCGACATAGGTCACGGCGATCTTGCCATAGGCGCCGTCGGCGATGGCCTGCAGGACGGTGTCGTGGGTAAGCGCCGCCGCATACCCGCGCCGCTGGATTTCGAGTTCCGTCGGCGACATGGAAAGCGACACATCGACGGCGAGCACCAGCTGGACATCGACGGGCTCGGCCGCCTGCAGCGGGGCCGCAACAAGAAACGACAGCGCAACGAGAGCGCTGCCCACAAGAACCCGCCATAACCGAAGCAGACGAGACATAACGCAAGACTACGCCGATTTTACGCTGCGAGAACCCTCTCAAGACTGAGGCTGCGCTGTCATCCCATCACAATTTGGAGAGGGCAACGCCACCAGCAGGCCTGGAATATCAACTCCGCGGCTTCGCATTCTCCGGATCGTAGAGCGGCTTGTAGCCGACGGCAGCGACCTCGACCGGAAACGTCTCGCCGAAATATTCGACCTGCAGCTTGCGGCCTTCCTGACAGTACGCCCATGGCAGATAGGCGAGCGCGATGTTTTTCCCGATGGTCGGGCCATAGGCCACGGAGGTGGTGAACGAGCGGCGGCCGAGTTCATCCACCAGCGTCTCACCCGTCGCTGGGTCCATCACCGGCATGATGCCGACCGGATAGCGGGCCACGCCGCCGGCATCGACATTGTCGGTCATCACCAGCGTGCACAGCATCGCCGGCTGGTGCTCGCGGGCGCGGTATTCGAGATGCTTCGCCTTACCGCAAAAATCCGCCTCCTTGACCTTCGGGCGGGCGAGATCGGCTTCCAGAAGATTGTATTCGGTGAGAAGATCGGCGTTCTGAAGCCGCAGGCTTTTTTCCATGCGGCGCGTGTTGGCGTAGGTCTCGACGCCGAACGGCATGACGCCGGTGGAGCGCAGCGCGTCCCAGACGGCAAGCCCCTCCTCGTAGCGCATATGCAGTTCCCAGCCCTGTTCGCCGACATAGGAGATACGGAAGGCCGTCACGTCCTTGCCGCCGATCCGCACAGGCTTAATCGCTGCGAACGGGAAATTCTCAGGCGTCAGTCCGTCCGGATCCTCGACGACCTTTTGGAGAGTCGCCCGCGCATTCGGCCCCCATATGCCGATCGTGACGTATTTCTCCGTCACGTCGGTGATGGTGACATCGAAGCCTTTGTCCTCGGCAACGCGGCGCATGTAGTGGAAGTCGCGCGGTCCGGCGTCCGCCCCGTCGATCATGCGGCAGCGGTCGGCCATGCGGATGACGGTGAAGTCGGCCCGCACCATCCCCTCGTCGTCGAGGAAGTGCGTGTAGATACCCTTGCCGATATTGGCGTCGCCGCCGATTCTGGCCGCGCACAGCCACTCCATCAGCGCGACATGGTCCGGCCCCTCGATGTCGTACATCGAGAAATGCGACAGGTTGACGATGCCGCAATCCTCGCTCATCGCCAGATGCTCGGCATTGGAGACGCGCCAGAAATGGCGATTGTCCCACTCGTTCTCGCGCACCGGCACGCGGTTGCCGTATTTCTCCAGCAGGTGTTCGTTGGCGGCATAGCCGTGGGCGCGTTCCCAACCGCCCAGTTCCATGAAATAGGCGCCGAGTTCCTTCTCGCGTTCGTAGAAAGGCGAACGGCGCACATTGCGGCCCTTGGAGAACGGCTCCCGCGGATGCACCGCCGGGTTATAAACCTTCATCGCCGTCTCAGTGCAGCGGTCCCAGATGAACTGCTCGTCCATCTGGTGCGGATAGAAGCGCGCATAATCGATCTGATGGTGGTCGATCGCGGTGCGGCCGTCCGTCATCCAGTCGGCGATCAGCTTGCCCATGCCGGGGCCGTCCTTGACCCAGATGCCGACAGCATACCAAAGGCCCCTCACCTTCTGGCTTTCGCCCATGGACGGACCGCCATCCGTCGTCACCTGCAGCAGCCCGTTGAAGGAATGGCTCTCATTGTAGCCGAGCTCGCCGAGGATCGGCGTCAGTTCCATGGCGCGCTCGAGCGGCGCAAGGATCTGTTCCATGTCGAGATCGCGCTGCGAGGGCGAAAGCCGCGCCTGCTCCTTCTCCAGCAGGTCGCGCGGATGGCAAAGGCGCGGGTTGGTTTCCTCGTAATAGCCCCATTCGATCTGGCCGCCCTCGGCGGTCTTCGGGTCGCCGGTGTCGCGCATATAGGCCGAGTTGCCCTGGTCGCGCAGCAGCGGCCAGCCGATTTCCTTGCCGGTCCCGGCAAACTCCGTGTACGGGCCGAAGAATGTCAGCGGGTGGTCGATCGGCATGACCGGCAGGTCCTCGCCGGCGAGCGCCGCCGTCAGCCGGCCCCAGATGCCGGTGCAGACCACGACATGGTCGGCCATGATGGTGCCGCGTCCGGTCACCACGCCCTTGATGCGGCCGTTTTCGATCACCAGCGAGGTCGCCGAAGTATTGGCGAAGGCCTGCAGCTTACCGGCCGCGACGCCCTGGTCGACCAGCTTGCCGGCGACGGTCTGCGAGCGCGGGATGACGAGGCCGGCATCCGGGTCCCAAAGCCCGCCCTGCACCAGATGCTCTTCGATGAGCGGGAATTTTTCCTTGATTTCGGCCGGCTCGATCAGGCGCGCGCGGGTGCCGAAAGCCTTGGCGGAGGCGATCTTGCGCTTGATCTCCGCCATGCGCTCGTCATCGCCGACGCGTGCGACCTCGAGACCGCCGACGCGGGCGTAATGGCCCATTTTCTCGTAGAAATCGATGGAATAGAGCGTCGTCCAGCAGGACAGGAAGTCGTGGCTGGTCGTGTAGCAGAAGTCGGAAGCATGCGCCGTCGAGCCGATGTCGGTCGGGATGCCCGACTTGTCGATGCCGACGATGTCGTCCCAGCCGCGCTCGATGAGATGATGCGCGACGGAGGCGCCGACGATGCCGCCCAGCCCGACGATGACGACCTTCGCTCTTTTTGGAAACTCTGCCATGCCTCACCTTGAAAGCGACTTCGCATCCGCCGCCGGCGCGCCGCGTCGCCGATCCTGCCGGACATTAGTCTGTCCGGCAATCGCGCTTTCGGCCTGTTTGCGACATGGCGGAAACGGCGCGCGACCTGTCGAGCGAAAGGCCGCCCAGCCCATCAACCTTAACGAACGGTTACCGGCGGGCATTAACGTTTTCGTGGCAACGATCTGTTAGGAGAATTTCGGGGTTTAACCCGGCTGCCGTCCAGAACGTGTACGGTGGGCCGGCGATACAGGGCAACGGAGCGGGACATGAATACGGCTGCGAATGGCAGCGAGACACGGACCTCGTTCTTGTCGCGTGCGGGTTTTGCGTCGCCGCTGGTGCTGCTTGCCCTGGCCGTGCTCGCCGTGCTGATTTTGTCGGCGATCCCGCTCGTTCTGCCGATCGGCTCCATGTACTGGGACGTCTTCGTCTACTACGACGCGGCCAACCGCATCGCCTCCGGCCAGGTCCCGGTCACCGACTTCTTCACGCCGGTCGGGCCGCTCGGCTATTATCTGTTTTCCGGCTTCCTGGCCGTGTTCCCGAACGCCCATCCGACGCTGATCGCGCATTGGTCGCTGCTGCCGGTGACGGTGCCGCTTATGGCGCTGATCCTGTGGGACGTCGATCGTCGCTCGCGGCTGACGGCGCTCGGCCTTCTGGTGCCGTTCCTGATTTTCGCGCTGCTGCCTTTCAACACGAGGGAGTTCTATCCCTTTCCCGGCTCCGACGGATTCGGCATCTACAACCGCCATGCCTCGCAGCTCATCTACGTGCTGGTCGCGGCGCTGGTATTCGTGCAGAAACGCAGGCTTTTGACCGTCATCGTCATCGCCACCATGGCGGCGCTGTTCTTCCTCAAGATCACGGGCTTCGTCGCCGGCGGGCTGATCGCAGCGTTTGCGCTGCTGGCCGGCCGCCTGCCGCTGCGGCACGCCCTTGCTTCGGCCGGCATATTCCTGGCCATGCTGGCGCTCGTGGAGCTCCTGACAGGCATGGTGAGCCGCTACATCATCGACATCGCCATCCTGATAAGCCTCAACAGCGAGACGATCGGCCCGCGCTTCTTCCAGGCCGCCTCCAACGGCTTCGGCGTCATCGCGCCGGCCGGCCTCCTGGCGCTGGTGCTGTTGTGGTCGGACAGGGCGACGCTGACGCGCCAGTTCGTTTCGGGTTGGCGCAACCGCAGCGCCGCCGAATTGTCCACCGCCGTCAATAGCGGGCCATTCTGGCTCATCGCCATGATCGTGGCAGGCATTCTGTTCGAAACCCAGAACACCGGCAGCCAGGCCTTCATCTTCTTCTGGCCCGTCGTCCTTGGCATCCTGTTGCACACACCTGCCTTGCTGCCGAAGCCGAAGCTCTTGGTCACCGTTGCCGCGCTCGCCGCTGCGATTGCGCTGCCTACCACGATCAAGGTCGTGGAGCGTGCAGCCAGGACCTATATCGGTGCGGTCAAGAATGTTGCGTTGGAAAGCCCGAATCTGGGCACGCTCGGCGACGTTTCGATGCGCCGCGGCGTCGCCGAACGGGTGGATCACATGCTACGCTTCTATCCCGAGCACCGGCAGTTCTACGAAGATCTCGTGGAAGCCGGTGAACTGCCGACACCGATCTTCTATTCGAATTTCGATTTCCAGCTCGTCTATCTGGAGACGACGAGCCGCGCAGTCGATTCTATCCATGCACTGGAAGCGGCGAAAGGCGTACGCTTCGAGACGATGATGTCGCTGAACTTCGTCAATCCGTTCCCCTACCTGATGAACAGGCTGGCGCCCAGGTACATCGCCATCGGCGCCGACCCGACGCGCGCGGTGCCGCCGCCCGGCTCGCAGGAAGACCACGCCGTCGCCGATACCGATATCGTGCTCTATCCCACCTGTCCGCCGACAACCTCGAACGCCGAACTCTACAAGCTTTACGAAAAGCCGCTGGCGAACCACCGCCGCATCAAGCTCGACGAGTGCTACGACGCCTTCGTGCATCCCAAATTCGCCGCGGCGCTGGGGCTGGGTGCAGCCGCCGCGCAGTAAGCCGGACCGAACTGACAAGGAAAAAGCCGGGCAATGCCCGGCTTTTTCCATTTATGATTTTGGAGGGAGGTTCGGAGGAACCGCCTCCTACCGGACCTGGCTCTTCACGAAATCCTTGACGATGGCGACGATGCCGCGCGACAGCAGGCTGTCCAGCGCCTCGATGAAGCGGTCGACATGTTCGCGCCCGCAGATCAGCGGCGGCTCCAGCCGGATGACGTTGCGGTTGTATTCGGTGAAGGCCACCAGCACGTCGTAGTCGCGCAGCAGCAAGGCGCCGACGAAACCGGAGAGCGAGCCTTTCAGCTTGTCGTCCAGCACGCTGACCACAGGGCGCAGCACCATCGGCAGGGTCTGCGAGAAGTCGTGGAATTCCAGCCCCACCATCAGGCCCTTGCCGCGCACGTCCTTGATGATCTTGGGATGCTTGTCCTTGAGCGCCCGCAGACGGGTCAGCAGATAGTCGCCGGTCGCCGCGGAATTGTCGATCAACCCCTCGTCGTACAGAACGTTGATGCCCTCGATGGCGGTGACGCAGGCCTCGCCCATGCCGCCGAACGTCGCCATGGCGTGGATCATCGCCGTCTTCGGCGTGCCGTAGGCCTTCATGTAGATGTCGCGCCTGGCGATCATCGCGCCGACCGCCGCTTTGCCGGCGCCCAGCGACTTCGCCAGCGCCGTCACGTCCGGCACGACGCCGTAGTGCTCGAAGGCATAGAAGCGCCCGGAACGTCCGTAGCCGCACTGCACCTCGTCGGCGACCCAGATGACGCCATGCTTGTCGCACAGCGCCCGCAGCTTCTGCCAGTATTCCGGCGATGCCTGGATGATGCCGCCGCCGCCCTGGATCGTTTCCAGCACGATGACGCCGATCTCCGGATCGTTGCGGAATACTCGCTCGACGGCGTCGATGTCGCCGAAGGGAATGCGCACGGTGTTGTCCGCGACCTTGAAGTCGGCGCGGTAGAGCTGCCCGTCGGTGACGGCAAGCACGCCCTTGGTCTTGCCGTGGAAGGAGTTCTCCGCATAGACGATCTTCGGCCGTTTCGGCCCTGCGGCGCGCTCGGCGACCTTCACCGCCGCTTCCATCGCCTCCGAGCCGGACGAGCCGAGGAACACCATGTCCAGATCGCCCGGCGAGCAGGCGGCGATATTGTGTGCCAGGGCCGCCGCATATTGCGACATGAAGGCGATGGCGATCTCCTGCCGCTTCTCCTCCTGGAACTTGATGCGCGCATCGAGGATGCGCGGGTGGTTGTGGCCGAAGGCCAGCGAGCCGAAACCGCCGAAGAAATCGAGGATCTTGCGGCCGTTCTGGTCGACATAGAACATGCCTTCCGCCCGCTCGATCTTCACCTTGTGGAAGCCGAGCAGCTTCATGAAGTGGATCTGGCCGGGGTTGAGATGGTCCTTGAACAGGTCGGTGATGCGCGCGACGTCCAGCGCCTTCGCCTGCTCGACGCTGATCAGGTCGGGCTTTTTGACGGTTGCCGGCGAAAGCGACGGGGCATCGACGACAGCGCGCGTGGCGGTGCGCTCAGGCTTGGTCATGACAGTCATCTTCTTCTCCTCAAGCCCTACTCTGCAAGCACATGTTTGGCGGCGACGGCATGGCCGTCCTTCTTGGCACGGTATTCCTTGTAGGCGGCGATCAGCATGTCTTCGTCGCGGTATTGCGGCACCCAGCCGAGCTGCCGTTCGGCCTTGGAGACGTCGAGCACGCATTCCTCGTCGGCGATGAGATACTGCTCCGGGTCCATGATCGGCATGTTCATCGCATCGAGCAGATCGAGCGTGCGCTTGACCGCCCAGCCCGGCGTCGGCACCAGGATCGATTTCGAACCGGCGTGCTTGATCAGGTCGCCCAGCAGCTTACGCACCGGCGGCGGGTTGAGCGAGCCCAGATTGTAGGCCTCGTTCGGTACGCCGGCTTTCCAGGCGGCGCGGCAGGCTTCGGCGCAATCGAACACCGAGATGAACTGGTACGGGTTCTTGCCCGAGCCGATCATTGGCACCGGCAGGTTCCAGTCGATCAGCTTGAAGAGCTTTTCGAGGATGCCGAGCCGGCCGGGCCCGATGATGAGGCGCGGCCGGAACAGTGAAATGCTCATCCCCTTCTCGCGCCATTTCCAGGCCAGTTGCTCGGTTTCCCATTTCGACATACCGTATTCGCCGAGCGGCGCAACCGGATGCTCCTCCGTCATCGGATAGGTGACGGTGTGGCCGTAGATCATGTCGGTGGTGAAATGGACCAGCTTTGGCGCGCCTGCCTTGTCCATTGCCTCGACGATGTTGACGGTGCCGTGGTAGTTCACCGGGTAGAAAAAGTCATGCCGCTTCGCCCGCACCTGGATCGGCGACAGCATCTTGGCCGACAGGTTGTAGACCATGTCGTCGGCCTTGATGCCGACAGCCGCCACCGAGGCCGGATCGGTGACGTCGCAACGGACATGCTTCGCCGAGCGGTAATGCGGCAGGTCGCTCTTGACGATGTCGGCGACGATGACCTCCTGGCCATCGGCAACCAGTTTGGGCGCAAGGTGGCGGCCGACGAAACCGTCGCCGCCGAAAATGATATGTCTCATCGAACGATCTCGCTGATCTTTTCAGGTGAAAGGGAAGCCGTTTCCTGCTCATGGCCGCTGCCGCCCCTTCCTCGGTCGCTTTGGGCGATCAGGACAGTGCCGACGCAGATCGCGGCGATGCCGGCAATGCGCCAGGCGTTCAGATCCTCGCGGAAGACGAAATAGGCGAACACCGCAACCGCGACATAGGCAAGGCTCAGGAACGGATAGGCGAAGGACAGCTCGACCTTTGACAGCACATAGAGATGCGACGCCATGGAAATGACGAAGGTGCACAGGCCAAGGAACACCCACGGGCTGAAGACGACCTGCAGGAGCTTCAAAACGGGATTGACGCCCTCAAAGGAGATCGGCCCGAGCGACATCATGCCCTGCTTGAGCATGAGCTGCGCCGCCGCGTTGGTCATCACCGTGAAAAGTATGAACGCTATATATTTCATGGTCTTCGCTTCATCTGTTGATTCTCGGTATCCTCATTCCGCCGCCTGCGGCGCGACTGTTCGCCTGGCCGACAGTTCCATTGCCGTACGCGCCCAGAAGTCAGACATGAAGGCGGGATCGCGCATCGTCTCCAGCCGCTGCCATTCCGGGAACGAGGCCTCGAACGTCTCCGCGCTCATGCGCGCGTCCTTGTAGGGATTGACTGCCCCGCCGGCTCCCACCGTGATGCGGTCGAGTTCGGCCAGCAGCCGCAGCGTCGCCTCGCCGCGGTTGGGGAAATCCAGCGTCAGCGTGTAGCCGGGCCGCGGGAACGACAGGAGCGCCGGCGAGCGGACGCTTCCGAAGCGCTTCAGCACCGTCAGGAACGAGCCCTGCCCCGCCTTGCGCGCGGCGGCAAGCAGCGCCCGTACTGTTTCACGCGCGGCGTCTTCCGGCAGCACGCTCTGGTGCTGGAACAGGCCTTTGGGCCCATAGAGACGGTTCCAATCCCGCACCCCGTCGAGCGGAAAGAAAAAGCCCTGATAGCCCGTGCGGTGGCTTTCGGGCCGCCCCTTGCGCCAGCGATAGGCCGCATTGAACACTTTCAGGAACGGCCGGTTGAGGACCGTCAGCGGCGGCTGGAATGGCACCGAGAGACGACCGCCGCCATGCGAGGCGGTGCGCTGGCCGTGCTCGGCATGGTTGCCCGTGAACAGGATACCGCGCCCTGCCTTACGGCCGCCGGCAAGCTGGTCGATCCAGGCGACCGCATATTCGTTGGCCTCGTCGGCGGCCGGCGCGAGATCGAAATAGGCGTCGAGACCGGCGAAGGGCACGGCCTTCTCGGCGATATCGAGCGAGGGCACCCGCATCAGCCGCACCGAGACCGACAGGACCAGCCCGGTCAGCCCCATGCCGCCGATGGTCGCCCAGAACAGGCGCGGATTGTCGGAGGGTGAGCAGCGGTAGGTGCGCCCATCCGAACGAAGCAGCGTCAGCGCCTCGACATGGCAGCCGAACGTGCCGCGCCGGTGATGGTTCTTGCCGTGCACGTCGTTGGCGACCGCCCCGCCGAGCGTGACGAACTGCGTGCCCGGCACCACCGCCGGGAAGAAGCCGAACGGCGCGGCATGGGCGATGACGTCGGACAGCATGACGCCGGCGTCCGCTTCCACAAGTCCTGTCTCGGGTTCGAACTTGAGCATGCGGTTGAGCGAGCGCATGTCCACCACCGTGCCGCCATGGTTCTGGCAGGAATCGCCATAGGACCTGCCATTGCCATAGCCGAGCAGAGCCCCAGGCCGGACGCCGCCTGCCTTGAGCTGGGCTATCGCCTCCGCCGCCGGCATGAAGCGCGGCGCGGGAGGCGTGACCATGCCGAAACTTTGATAGGGAGCGCTCATGTCAGCCACGCTCCCACGACGAGCAGCAGCGCGCCCATCAGGATGACGATCTGGCTGCGCCAGTCGCGCATGATGAAGACGACAGGGTCGTCATGCAGCTCGTCGCGCCGCGCCAGTATCCAGACGCGCATGGCGAGGTAGAGCACGATGGGCGCTACCGGCCAGACCACCCAGGGGTGGCTGTACAATTCGCGCACTTCGTTGCTGTCGATGTAGAGCGCCAGAACCAGCGCCGAGGAGAAGGCCGAGGCCATGCCGGCCTGCGCCACGATCTCCTGGTCCTCGGTGCGGTAGCCGCGCCCGGCAATGCGCTGACCGGCCGAAAGAGGCGTCGAACGCAACTCGACATAACGCTTCACCAGCGCCAGCGACAGGAAGAAGAAGGCCGAGAAGGCGAGCAGCCAGAAAGAAACGTCGATGCCGGTCGCCGCGGTGCCCGCCAGGATGCGCATCGTGTAGAGGCCGGCCAGCGTCAGCACGTCCAGAAGCAGCATTCGCTTCACCGACAGCGAATAGGCCGTCGTGGCCACCATGTAGCCGCCAAGCACGAGCAGGAATTCGACCGGCAGGAACAGGCCGGTGCCGATACCGACAGCCAGAAGCACGACAATCGAGGCCATGCCGAAGGGTATGGACAGCATGCCGCTGGCGAAGGGCCGGTTGCGCTTGGTGACATGCTGCCGGTCGAGCGCGAGATCGAAAAAGTCGTTGACGATATATATGGCCGACGCGACCGCCGAAAACGAGACGAAGGCGAGCACGCAGTCCTTGATCAGCGCGATGTTGAAATACTCGTGCGACAGAACCAGCGGCACGGCGATCAGGCTGTTCTTCAGCCATTGATGCACCCGCAGCATCTTGAGAACCGTGCGCAGCGTCGGCTTCGGCGCCGGCAGGCTGTCCGCCTCGTGCGCGGCCTGCCAGCGGGCGGCCGAACGGTCCGGCGCGACGACGATGGCGCGGCGCGCCGCATCGAATACCTTGAGGTCGTGTCGGCTATTGCCGGCATAGTCGAAGCCGCCATCGCCATAGGCGGCGACCAGCGAGGCCCGCTTCTTGGCGGAGGTGAGATTGTCCTCGCCGTCCGTCGCCAGCACCCGGTCGAAAATGCCCAGATGCAGCGCTATGGCCTCAGCGAACTTGCGCGGCGTGCCGGTGGCCAGTACGATCTTGCGGCCTTCTGCATGTTCGGCCCGCAAGCGCTCGAGCAATGGCTGGCGATAGGGCAGCGAGGCTGGATCGATATCGATCCGGGCCGCGATTTCCTGCTTCAGGCGCGCCGGTCCGCCGGCAAGCCAGACGGGAACCAGAAAGAGATAGAACGGATTCTTCTTGAGCAGCGCGAACAGACCTTCCCACAGAAGATCGGTCGCGATCAGGGTGCCGTCGAGATCGACGGCCAACGGTATTGCGTTCTTGTCCGAGCGCGCATCCATCGCCCTTGATGCCCCAGTTCTGCCCCAGCGCCGTTTCCGGCACATCGGACATAGCTGTGAACAGGCTACGGAACGTTAAAGCGAGGGGTCTGAATAGCCGTTCGGGCGGGTATTTCCCGCGTCATCGTTAAGCTGCGGTCAATGGAAACGCTAAAAAGCGGAGAACCGCCAAAAGACGGGGAAGGCAGAAAGGCCGGGTGGAAACCCGGCCTCCGAGTTGCCCCTTGTTACTTGATCTTGGCGACGCCGCCGGAAATCTCGATGGTTTCCGAGCCCGTGAGCGCTTCGAGGTCGCCATTGGGCAGCGTCACGAAGCAGCCCCCGGAACAGAACTGCACGGTTTCCCCGCCCGCCAGATTGAGTTCCGATTTCGAACCGCCTTCGGTGACGATGAGGGTGCGCGTCTCCGAATCCCGGTTCACGGCGCTGGCCGCGAAGGCGGCGCCGCCGGCGGCGAGAAAGGCGACGGCAGCGATGAGGGACTTCCACATTGCGATCTCGGTGTTTCCACCGCCTCTGTTGCACTGAGCAAGGCATTTCCGCTCTTGCCGGCCAGTCTATAGAGGAAGCAATGTGAACCGCAACTGAATGCCTCATTCATGCCGCAATTGGCTTTGGAAAGCGCGGATCAGTTCGGGTCCGGCTTGCGGCGTCGCTTCGGCCGCTTTTTCTCGTACTCTTCCGCCGCCTCGGCCTTGGCAAGTGCCTGTTCGGCAAAATCTGCCTCGATCTTGTCGTCATCCGTCGGCCATGGCGGCTGCTTGTGCGCTTCGACCGTCGCCCGCGGTGTCGACGGTATCTCGATGTTTTCCAGGGCGAACGCCTCGATAATGGCGAAGCGGATGTCGTTCTGCACCGTGCCGCCATTGAGAATATCGGCGAGGAAGACGCGGATTTCGAACTCCAGCGCCGCGGCGCCGAAATTGACGAATTGCACGAACGGCTCGGGGTTCCTCAGCACCAGCGGATGCCCGCGCGCGATCTCCAAGAGCACCTCGTGTGCGCGCTTCACGTCGCTGCCATAGGCGACGCCGACCTTGATCTCGACCCGGCCGAGCTTGTTGCGGTGGGTCCAGTTGCCGACCGCGCCATTAATGAGGTTCGAGTTGGGCAGGATCACCGACTGCCGCTGAAACGTCTCGATCTCGGTGGCGCGGACGCTGATCTTCTTGACGGTGCCGCTGACGTCGCCGGCGACGATCCAGTCGCCGACCTTGAACGGCCGCTCCGCCAGCAGGATGAGGCCGGAAACGAAATTGGACACGACGTTCTGGAGGCCGAAACCGATACCGAGCGAGAGCGCGCCGGCAACCAGCGCGAGGTTGGAAAGATCGATGCCTGCAGCCGATATGCCAACCAGCCCGGCGACGGCGACGCCGGCGTAGCCGACGATCAGCCGGATGGAATTGCGCACGCCGGTATCGACGCGGCCGCGCGCCATGACGGAATCGTCGAGCCAGCCCTGGAACCAGCGGGTGAGGAAATAGCCGATGACGAAGACGACGATACCCGTCAGGATACCGGTGATCGAAATGGTCACGGAGCCGATCGTCAGCCCGGTCGCCAGCTTGTAGCCCCAGGCCTGTATGTCGCCGAGCTGGAACCCCCACATGAACAGGATGAGCGGCAAAAAGACAAGCACGATCAGAAGGTTGATGCCGATGCTGACGGCAAGCCCAAGCTGATCCAGTGTGGTCTCGTCCAGGCTCGACTTCTGCGCCAGCCATGTGCCGGCCGAAGAGGAGCCGAAACCGCCTTCCGCGCCGATGGCCCGCGCCGACAGGAAGCCGATATAGGCGGTGACAAGGATCGTGCCGGTCACCACCACCTGCAGTGACACGAATATGGCGAGCCCGATATAGCCGAACAGCGCCGCGCCGATCGTGAACAGCCCCAAAGCGTAGGCGCAGTAGCGCAGCCACGCCGGCCACGGTCGCCACTCTCCCGTGTGCAAACGGAACGGCCGCACCGAACCCATCAGGATCAACAGCAGCCCGACGACGATGGTGGCGACGAAACTGCGCGCGATGGTGAGCGAAAGCGGCGATCCCATCTGGTCGTTGACCACCGCAAGGAAATTGTTGATGCCGATGACCACCGCCATCGCCGTCGCCAGATGCACCAGCCAGCGCGCCGGAGCCGATTCGACCGGTATCAGCCGCCAGCTCGGCAAGTTTGGAGAAAGCGCGGCATTGGCCAGACGATTGACGCAAAAGACGATGGCGAGCATCGCCATGAAGGTGCGCAGGAAGATGCCGATGTCGCCGCGCAGCACGCCGTAATAGTCGAAGAAGAAGAAGGTCGCGACGAAGAACACGGCAAGCGCGGCGGTCGGCAGCAGCGTCGACCAGAAGGCCACCGACAGGCGTGCCAGATAGGAGGGTTCCGCTACATCCGGATCGGCCACGAACAGCCGCCCGAACAGCCGGCGGCCGCCGATCATCAGCACCGCAGCGGCCAGCAGCGCCAGCAGCGTCGCTACCAGCATGGCCTGGAACTTGAATTTCAGCGCAAAGGACAGCCACGACGTGATTGCGGTGAAAAAGCTGTCCGCCTCCTTGCCGGCGTCCGAGATCACCTCGCCGCTCAGCGCGTCGGTGAGCACATAGCGCTTGGTCAAAAGATTGCGGAAGAGCTCGCTGCGCAGCGCCCCGATCTTCTCGATCAGTCCGTTGATCCGCAGCGACAGGCTTTCCGCGCTGGCAAGCACGACATTGATCTGCGCCTTCTCGGATTTCAGCGCATCCCGTTCCCTGGTCACCATTTCCGCTTCGGCAGGCTGCCCGTCGGCTGGCGGATCGCCCAACTGCTCGAGCCGGCTATTGATCTCCGAAAGACGGGGACGGAAGGCGAGCGCGCTGTTGAGCGCCTGCCGCGACAGATCCTCGAGTTGCAGGCGGATATCGACCAGCGCGCCGTCGTCGTCCGCCTTGTCCTGTATCTGCTTGTCCAGGGCGTCGGTCTTCCCGGTCAACGACTGCAGGACGGCCTGCTGCTCGGCCACCAGCCCGGCCGGCGCCTGCTGCTGGACGCTCTGCGCCAGGGCGGCGTCCGGCCCGGCAGCCAGCAAGGGCGCCGCTGCCAGTAAAAGAACAGGAAGGATGCGAATCCATCGCAGAAACATGACGGGGCGACTCGCGAGCGGGCCAGAAACCGAAAATCGCGCCATTGATAGAGAGGCTCGCCGCACCGGGCAAGCTGCGTTGCGCATTGGAATTCTGAGGTCGGCCTTTCGAAAGGCGGTGGCGCAATATTGGCTTTGACGGTCCAGCCTGCTCTATAGTCTGCTTCGGCACGCAACGGAAAATCATCGGGCATGGCGGAATATTCGGCGCTGGCGCTGCTCAGGAATGCCTTGACGGGCAACCGGGACTGGAAACCGGCCTGGCGCAAGCCGGAGCCCAAGGCGGCCTACGATGTCGTCATCATCGGCGGTGGCGGTCATGGCCTGTCGACGGCCTATTATCTCGCCAAGGAGCATGGCGTCACCAACGTCGCGGTGCTGGAAAAGGGCTATCTCGGCTCCGGCAATGTCGGCCGCAACACCACGGCGGTCCGTTCGAACTACCTCCTGCCGCCCAACACCCGCTTCTACGAGCATTCGATGAAGCTGTGGGGGAACCTGTCCCACGACCTCAACTACAATGTCATGTTCTCGCAGCGTGGCGTACTCAACCTCGCCCACTCGCCCGCCCAGCTCGACGACTACGCCCGGCGCGGCAATTCCATGCGCCATCAGGGCGTCGATGCCGAACTTCTGTCCGTGTCGCAGATCGCCCGGCTGATCCCGGTCATGGATACGTCGAAGGCTGCGCGCTTTCCGATCTATGGCGGGCTGATGCAGCCGCGCGCCGGCACCGCCCGGCACGATGCGGTGGCCTGGGGCTATGCACGCGGCGCCGACCGGCGCGGCGTCGACATCGTCGAGAATTGCGAGGTGACGGGCTTCCTGCGCGACGGCGACAGGATCACCGGCGTCACCACCTCGCGCGGCGAGATACGCGCGAAGAAGGTGGCGGTGGCGGTCGCCGGCTCGACCGGCCGGGTCATGCAGCTCGCCGGCATCGACCGTCTGCCGATCGAAAGCCATGTCCTGCAGGCCTTCGTGACGGAATCGCTCAAGCCGGTTCTGGACACCGTCGTCACCTTCGGCATGGGTCATTTCTACGTTTCCCAGTCCGACAAGGGCGGGCTGGTCTATGGCGGCGACATCGACGGCTACAACAGCTACGCCCAGCGCGGCAATCTGCCGATCGTGCAGGAGGTCATGGCCGAAATGCTGGCGCTATTCCCGAGCCTCGCCGGCGTTCGGCTGCTGCGCTCCTGGGGCGGCGTCTGCGACATGTCGATGGACGGCTCGCCCATCATCACGGCAGGCCCCCTGCCCGGCATGTATCTGAATTGCGGCTGGTGCTACGGCGGCTTCAAGGCGACGCCGGCCTCCGGCTTCTGCTTCGCCCATACCATCGCCCGCGACGAGCCGCACGAACTCAACGCCGCCTTCACGCTCGACCGCTTCCACCGCGGTATCCTGATCGATGAAAAAGGCCAGGGCGCAACGCCAAGGTTGCATTGACGATGGCTGAAAACCTGACAATCGACCCCAAATCGGGCGAAACATTCCCATGCTGATTACCTGTCCCTATTGCGGCGCGCGCGATGTGTCCGAGTTCACCTATCAGGGCGACGGCAACCGCCAGCGCCCGGCGCCCAACTCGCAGGACCTCGATGCCTGGAACGAATATGTCTACGACCGGCTGAACCCGGCCGGCGATCATAACGAAATCTGGCAGCATTCCGGCGGTTGCCGCATGCATATCCGCGTGGTGCGCAACACGCTGACGCATGAAATATCCGACGTGCGGCCGGCTCGTCCCGCCCCCGAGCCGAAACCGGTGAAGCCGGTCGGTCGGCGTGGGGTACGCGCATGAGCTTCCGCCGCACCGAGACCGGCGGGCGCATCGACCGCTTCCGCACCATCCGATTCACCTTCGACGGCGCGTCCTATACCGGCCACCCGGGCGATACGCTGGCGGCCGCGCTGCTGGCGAGCGGCGTTTCGCTGTTCGGCCGTTCGTTCAAATATCATCGTCCGCGCGGCGTGCTGAGCGCCGGCGTCGACGAGCCGAATGCGCTCGTTACCGTGCTGCGTGGCGATGTCCGGGAGCCGAACGTTCCCGCGACCATGATCGAAATCCATGACGGGCTGGTCGTCGAAAGCCAGAACCGGTTTCCGTCGCTGTCCTGGGACATCGGCGCGCTGAACCAGCTGGGCGGCAAGCTGATCTCGGCCGGCTTCTACTACAAGACTTTCATGGGACCGGTGATCGGCCCGCTGCAGGGCACCCGCTTCTGGATGTTCTGCGAGCATTTCATCCGCCGCGCCGCCGGGCTCGGCCGCGCCGGAAAGGCGCCGGACACCGCCCGCTACGAGAACATGAACGCCTTCTGCGATGTGCTCGTCGTCGGCTCCGGCCCGGCGGGGCTGATGGCGGCGAGGACGGCGGCGGAGGCTGGCAAGCGTGTCATCCTGGCCGAGCTCGACCCGGTGCTGGGCGGCTCTGCCAACTGGTCGGGCGAGACGATCGGCGGGAGGCCGGCATCGGACTGGGCAGCCGAAGCGATCCGCGACCTGCAGGAATTCGACACGGTGCGGCTGCTGCCGCGAACCACGGTCTGGGGCTACTACGACGGCAACACGCTGGTCGCACTCGAACGCGTCGGCGACCGCCAGGAGCGGCTGGCTTCCGACGAACCGCGTCACCGGCAATGGACGATCCGCGCCGGCTCAGTCGTGCTTGCCACCGGCGCGCTGGAGCGGCCGCTGGTCTTTCCCGGCAACGACAGGCCGGGCGTCATGCTGGCGAGCGCGGCCAAACGCTACGCCAACGAGTTCGGCGTGCTGCCGAGCGGCAAGGTCGCCGTCTTCGCCAACAACGACACCGCCTATGGCGCGGCGCTGGCGCTGAAGAACGCCGGCGCGCGCATCGTCCTGATTGTGGATGTACGTGCCGACGTCTCCGCCGAAATGCGCGCCATTGCCGAGGAGATGGAGGCGGAACTGCTAGCCGGCCATGCGGTCGTCGCCACCGAGGGCGGGAAGGCCCTGTCAGGCATCACCGTCCAGCCTTTCGACGCCGCGACCGGCATTCTGTCGGGCGAGGCGCGCAACATCCATGCCGACAGCCTGCTGGTATCGGGCGGCTGGTCGCCCTCGATCCACCTGGCCAGCCAGGCCGGGGCAAAACCGAAGTGGGACGAGGGATTGCAGGCCTTTCTGCCGCCGAAGCCGACGCAGAACTGGACCGGCGCCGGCGCCTTCAACGGCGTTTTTTCGACCGCCGAGGCGATTGCGCAGGGTTTCGCCGCCGGATTGGCCGCGTCGGGCGCCGACGAACGGGATTTCCAGCCGCCGGCCGTGACAGCGGCACTGGGCGACCCGAAGCCCGCGCCGGTTCTGGAAATTCGTGCCGAGGGCAAGAGCTTCGTCGACTTCCAGCACGACGTGACCGCCGAGGACGTCCGCCTCGCCCACCGCGAAGGCTTCGTCTCGGTCGAGCACCTCAAGCGCTATACGACGCTCGGCATGGCGACCGACCAGGGCAAGACATCGAACGTGCCCGGTCTCGCCATCATGGCGGCAGCGCTCGGCAAGCCGATCCCCGAAGTCGGCACCACCCGCTTCCGTCCGCCATTCGCCGGCGTGTCGCTCGGCTCGCTGGCGGCCGAACGCTTCGGCGACTTGCGGCCGGAGCGCCTGACCCCGATGCACGACTGGCATGTCGAGCATGGCGCGACCATGTATTCGGCCGGGCTCTGGCATCGCCCGCAGATTTACGGCGACCCCGGCGAAACGGTCGAGCAGGCCTATGTGCGCGAGACCAGGGCGACACGCGGCAGCGCCGGCATCGTCGATGTCTCGACGCTCGGCAAGATCGCCGTCCAGGGTCCGGACGCGGCGGAATTCCTCGACCGCGTCTACACCAACACTTTCTCCACCCTGCCTGTCGGCAAGGCGCGCTACGGCCTGATGCTGCGCGAGGACGGCATCGTCTTCGACGATGGCACCACCTGGCGGCTCGGCGAACATGATTTCCTGATGACGACCACCACCGCCAATGCCGGCAAGGTGATGCAGCACCTGGAATATTTCCTCGATGTGATCTGGCCGGATTTGAAGGTGGCCGTCACCTCGGTGACCGACCAGTGGGCGGGCGCCGCCATCGGCGGCCCGAACGCGCGCGCCATCCTGCAAAGCGTCGTCAAGGGCACGGCGATCGACAACGCCGCCCTGCCCTTCATGGGCATCGTCCATGGCGAGATCGATGGCGTGCCGGTGATGATCTGCCGCCTGTCCTTCTCAGGCGAAATGGCCTTCGAGGTCTATTGCGGCGCCGACTGGGGAACCCATGTCTGGGAAGCGCTGATGCAGGCCGGCAAGCCGTTCGGCCTCGTGCCATATGGGCTCGAGGCGCTGGGCACCATGCGTATCGAAAAAGGCCATGTGACCGGCGCCGAGATCGATGGACGCACCACTGCGCACGATCTCCATCTCGGCTGGATGCTGTCGAAGAAGAAGCCCTTCATCGGCTCGGCCATGATGGACCGCGAGGGCCTCGTCGCCAGGGACCGCCTGCAGCTTGTCGGCATCGTCGCCCTGGACAACAGGCCGCTGAGCGGCGGCGCGCATATCGTCGAGGAACTGGACGAGGAAAACCCGCACGGCTCGATCGGCCACCTCACCGCCTGCTGCTATTCGCCGTCGCTTGGCAAGTACATCGCCCTGGCGCTAGTGGAGAACGGCAAGGCGCGGCACGGCCGGCGCGCCTTCGTCTCCGACCCGCTGCGCAAGCGCTTCGGCCCGGTCGAGATCGTCAGCCATCACTTCTTCGATCCTGAAGGGAGTCGCATGCATGGCTAGGGAAACCGGCATCGAGCGCCTGTCGCCACTGGAGCCTGTCTATCGTTCCGGCCCGCATGGGCGTTTCGAGGATGGGGTGGAGGTGGCGTTGTCCGAAATCCGCCCCGGCTCCATCGTCCAGGTCACCGCCTGGCCGGGCGAAGAGCAGAATGCAGCGGCCGCCATTCGCGCCGTGACGGGCCTGAGCATTCCGGACGAGCCTGGCGGCGGTGTCGTCGCTTCGGACCAGCACGCCTTCGGCATCGGACCGGGAAAATTCATCGTCATCGTCGACAGCGAAAAACTGACCGCAGCGCTGCTGAACGCAATCCCGCCGGCGATGGGCGCGGTGACAGACCTGTCGCACGGCCGCACCATCATTCGCATCGAAGGGCCGAAGGCGGAATGGGTGCTGGCAAAATTCTTCGCCATCGATTTCGCACTGACGACCTTTCCGCTCGGCGCTGGACGCTCGACATCGCATCACGACATCTTCGCCCAGATCCAGCGCACCGGCCCGGACCGGTTCGACATCTGTGTCTTCCGCTCCTTCGCGCGGTCGTTCTGGGAAGCGCTCTGCCGCGCCAGCGCCGAGGTGGGCTACGAGGTACAGTGAGAACGAGTAGCAATCGGCAATCGGCAATCGGCAATCGGCAATCGGCAATCGGCAATCGGCAATC